>JBFMAB010000089.1:0-6392 GCA_040755835.1 Myxococcota bacterium | reverse complement strand
CCGACAAGGCCGACAAGCCGCGGCGCGAGAAGAGCGGCGAGCGGGCCGCGCCGAAGCGCGAGCCGAGGTCCACGCCGCCGGAGCCCCGCGCCGCGCCGCCCGCCGCGGCCGCCGCGCCCGCGAAGAAGGGTGGCTCGAGTCTGCTGGTGTGGCTGGTGGTGCCGTTGCTCGCGGTGCTGGGCGTCGGCGGCTACATCGCCTGGGACGTGTACACCGAGCAGCTCAAGGCGCAGCAGCTCCAGCAGGAACAGGAGGCGCTCGAGTACGCGCAGCCCGAGGAGCCGGAGAAGTCGCGGGAGGTGAAGGTGGGCCCGGACAGTCCGCCGGAGGCGCCCGCGCCGCCGCCCGAGCCGGAGAAGACGGACAAGCCGAAGAAAAAGCCGGTCGACAGGCCGAAGGTGGCCGCCGCGTCGTCACCGGGCGCGAAGGCGCTCGCCGCGCTGAAGGCCGACTACGCGAAGCTGGTCGACGAGGGCGTGGCGAAGAAGTTCAAGCTGAAGCTGCACGCGCTCGAGGGCGAGGTGGGGGAGAAGGGCGACGACCCGTCCTACGTGTCGCGCGTCAACGCGCTCCACGAGCAGGTGAAGGCCGCGCTCGAGTCGCAGCAGTGACACCGCTCCTCTCGCTGTCGAAGGTCGACGCAGGCTATGGCGCCGCCGACGTGGTGCGGGGGGTGAGCCTCGACGTGCGGCCCGGCGAGGCCTGGGCGGTGCTCGGCCCCAACGGCGCGGGCAAGTCGACGTTGGTGCGGGTGGTGATGGGGCTGTTGCCCGCGCGCGCCGGCACGGTGGAGGTGACCGGCCTGCGGCTGCCCGCCGCCTCGCCCGCCGAGCTGTCGCGTCGCGTGGCGTGGGTGCCGCAGGTGATGGACGACGACGCCGGCTTCACCGCGCTCGAGCTCGCGTTGATGGGCCGCGCGCCGCACCTCGGCGCGTGGGGCCTCCCCGGCGCGAAGGACGAGGAGCGCGCGCTGGCCTGCCTCGAGGAGCTGGGCGTGGCGGCGCTCGCAGAGCGCCCGTTGTCGGAGGTGTCGGGCGGCGAGCGGCGGCGCGTGTGGCTGGCGCGCGCGCTGGTGCAGGCGCCCCAGCTGCTGGTCCTGGATGAGCCGACCGCGTTCCTCGACGTACGCCACCAGGTGGAGCTGTTGCGCGCGGTGCGCCGGCGCGTGGCTTGGGGCCTTGGCGTGCTGGCGGTGCTGCACGACGTGAACCTCGCCGCGCACTTCGCCACGCATGCGCTGCTCTTGAAGGACGGTCGCGTGCTGGCGCAGGGACCCGTGGGCGAGGTGTTGACGACCGAGCGGCTGAGCGAGCTGTACGGCATCGCCATGCACGCGGCGCGCGACGACGAGCGCGTGCACGTGCCGCGCTGGAGTTGAAGCGTGGCGCCGGGGCCGCGGCGCGGCGGTGACGTGCGGGCGCGACACCTGCGGTCCCCGTGTCCACCGCGCTCGCCGGAGGCGTCTTCCTTCGGCCGGGCCGCGGCACGCGCAGGTCCTCGAAGGCCATCTCGCAAGAAGGCCATGGCCTCGACTGCCGAAGGCGCCGCCGTTGACTCGTGTTTCGAGTGCAGCTACCAAACTTCGTCTGCACGCGCTGAGAGGGGGCTATGTCCTTCATTCGAGTCCTGCTGGTTTTCGTGCTCGCCGTCGCCGCCGTCGCGCTGGCCGCCCAACCGCGGCGCACGCTCGCCCGGGTGGTGTCGGTGGAGGCCGGGACGGTCACCGTCGAGGCGCTCGAGGGTTACCTCACCGTCGGCGACGAGGTCGAGGTCTGGACGGAGAGCGGCAAGCGCCTGGCGAAGGTGACGCTGCCGGTCGACCTGGTGAACACCAACGACCGCGTCGCCGGGGTGCGCCTGTCGGGCGCGGTGCCGCCCGCGGGCGCGCTGTTGACGCAGAAGGGCCAGTTCAGCTCGTGGTCGCAGGCCTCGAGCGCGCTCGCCGCCTTTCCGCCGAAGGCGGTGGCTCGGGTCGTGTCGGTGGAAGGGCCCACCGTCACGCTTCAGGTGACGCTGGGTACCATCGTCAACGGCGACGAGCTGGACGTGCTGACGCCGCGCGGCAAGGCGACGGCGAAGGTGAAGGCGCCGAAAGACATCGACCTGATGCTGAAGGGCGACACGGTGAAGGGGGTGACGCTCGTGGGAGCGACCGTCGCCGCGGGCGACGTCCTGGCGGACAAGGGGCGCTTCCCCACGCTGGCCGCGGTGTCAGCGCTTGCGAATGTCCCCGCTGCGTCGGCCACCGAGTCATCTCCAGGCATGCGCGAGTCGGCAGAGGCGTGCGCCTTCACGCCCGAGGAGCTGACGAAGGCTCTGGGCTTCAAGGTGGGGCCCGGCCGGGGACAGGAGCTTCCCTTTGGGACGGGCACGATGCTGTCGTGCACGTGGAGCGAAGAGAAGGGCTTGCGCACGGTCCATCTCAAGCGCACGGTGATGACGTCCGGTGAGCCGGCGACCAACCGCGAGCAGTTCCGGGCGCACCTCGCTGGCCGCCTCGAACTCATCGCCGGCGACAAGGACTTCGCCGGTTGGCAGGTCGACCAGGGCGACAACACCAACGTGACGCTGCATTACTTCCGCGGCAACACGTTCACCGAGGTGCGGGTCAGCGGCGTAGACATGAAAAATGCCCGCGCCGTGGCGTCGATGCGCAAGGCGGTGCTCGGCTTGCGCCGGCTCTAGCCTGTCGCGCACGCGGTGCGACTCGAGCAGCAAGCGCCCCGGGGTGAGGGCAAGCCCACTCGAGCTTCGCGACCTGCTGGACGACCGCAGCCTGGCGCGCGAGCCGCACTCCCAGCTTCGCCGGGCACTCCTCGGGCGCCGTTTGCCCATCGGGGAGACGGACCCTCGCGCCGCGCGTCGGCCCCCGGCAGGACGAGTGCGGGTGCGGCACGTTCGACACGGCGGATCGCTGGCGGTATGGCGTCGTCATGGGACACGGTGGACAGCACCGCGGGGCGCGACGGGGCGGTCTGCCGCCGTGGGCGTGGGCCGTCGTGCTGTCGGTGGGCGCGCACCTCGTGCTGCTCGCGCTGCTCATCGTGGTGCACATACCCGGGCCGCAGCTGCCAGAGCCGCCGCCGCCCGACGCGCCGTCGAGGGGGACGGTGCTGCTGCGCGTGGGAATGGTGTCGCAGCACGGCGCGGAGGGCACGCCGGAAAGGCCCGCGCCGGGTCCGTCGTCGGGAGTGTCGTCGTACGTTCCGCGCCCGCACGCCGGTGGGGGCAGCGCGCCGGAGACGCCTGATGCGCCGTCGGCACTGCAGGACGTCGAGCCGCGCGCCGGGGCCACAGCCCGCGCCGACACCTCGAACGCAGCGGAAGTCGGCAGCGGCGCCGCCGAGGGCTTCGTCGGGGGTGACAGCGCCGTCGGCAAGGTCACGGGCGGAGAGGTCGTAGGCGGAGAAGTCGCAGGCGGCGACGTCACGGGCGGCGACGTCACGGGCGGCGACGTCACGGGCGGCGACGTCACGGGCGGCGAGGTCGCGGGCGGCGAGGTCGCGGGCGGCCATGTCGCGGGCGGCCATGTCGCGGGCGGCCATGTCGCGGGCGGCCATGTCGCGGGCGGCCATGTCGCGGGCGGCCATGTCGCGGGCGGCCATGTCGCGGGCGGCCATGTCGCGGGCGGCCATGTCGCGGGCGGTCGCGCTGCAGGTGCGGGTGCCGCCCTGGCCGCGGACGTCGTCGGTCTCGTCCACGCGCGGCTCGCGGCGGGCGCGGAGCGCTGCTACCCGGCCGCGGCGCGCCGCTACCAGCAGCGTGGCACCGCTGAGGTCCGCTTCTGCGTCGACGCGTCCGGGCGGGCTCTGGAGACGTCGCTGGTGAAGACGAGCGGATCATCCCTTCTCGACGCCGCGGTTGGCGAGTGCGTGCTCCCCGCCGCGAGTCCGTTTCCGTCGTCGGTGCAAGGCCACTGCTTCGCTGTGCCCGTGCGCTTCGGTACTCGCTGAGTCCCCACCTGCGGCCCAGGGCCCACTGCGCTGATGCATGCTGGATGTCCGGATTCTCCGCGACTCGAAGCGCGGAGCGCTCGCCGCGCGCCTCACCGAAGCAGCAGAAGGGAGGTTGTGGCGCGCCGTTTCGGGGTCGACGCGCCCAGCGTCATTGACGAGCGGCCGCGTCGTCTGGCCTCATGCGCGCCCTCATGTCGCTCGCGCTCCTCGCGGTGTCGGTGCTCGTCGTACTCGGCCTCGGCTACCGGCTCTACGGCGGCTTCGTCGCGCGGCAGTACGCGCTCGATGACGGTCGGGTAACGCCCGCCGAGCGCGTCAACGACGGCGTCGACTTCGTGCCCACGCCGCCCTTCTACCTGCTGGGCCAGCACTTCAGCGCCATCGCCGCGGCGGGGCCCATCGCCGGCCCCATCCTGGCGGCGAAGCAGTTCGGCTGGCTGCCGGCGCTGGTGTGGATCTGCCTCGGCGTCGTCTTCATCGGCGCGGTGCACGACCTCTCCACGCTGATCGCCTCGGTGCGCCACGACGCGAAATCCATCGCCGAGGTGGTGAAGCTGAACCTGGGGCCCCGCGCGGGCCTCGCGATGCTCGTCTTCATCTGGATCGCGCTCGTCTACGTCATCGTCGCCTTCACCGACGTCACCGCGGCCACCTTCGTGGCCGGCGACCCGGAGATGGAGGGCCTCACCTTCGACTTCAACCCCGGCGGCGCCGTCGCTGCGGCCTCGGTGATGTACCTGACGCTCGCGGTGGTGATGGGCCTCGTCGAGCGCTTCGTGAAGCCCCCGCTGTGGCTCGTCACCGTCGTCTTCGTGCCCGCGACGCTGGGCGTGGTGTGGCTCGGCACGAAGCTGTCCACCGTGCTGATGCTCGGTCCCACGGCGTGGGCCCTCATCATCCTCGCGTATTGCTTCGTCGCCTCGCTGACGCCGGTGTGGGCGTTGCTCCAGCCGCGCGGCTACCTGGGCGGCTTCGTCTTGTACCTCGCGCTCGGCATCGGCGTCGTCGGCCTCTTTTTCGGCGGCTTCGAGGTGCAGATGCCCGCGTTCAAGGGCTTCGCGGTGCCCGGCGCGGCGGGCGTGCTCTTTCCGTTCCTCTTCGTCACCATCGCGTGCGGCGCCTGCAGCGGCTTCCACGGGCTCGTCTGCAGCGGCACCACCTCGAAGCAGATTTCAAAGGAGTCGCACTGCCACCCGGTCGGCTACGGCGCGATGTTGATGGAGGGCTTCGTCGCGGTCATCGCGCTCGCGACGGTGATGATCCTCTCGGCGAAGGACCTTGAGGGGAAAGGCGCCGGCACCATCTACGGCCTGGGCATCGGCCGCTTCTTCGCCGTCCTCCTCGGGCAAAAGCACTTGTCCTTCGCGGTCACCTTCGGCGCGATGGCGTTCTCCACCTTCGTCTTCGACACGCTCGACGTGTCCACGCGCCTGGGCCGCTACATCCTGCAGGAGCTGTTCGGCTGGAAGGGCCGCGTCGGAGGCCTCATCGCCACCGGGCTCACCGTCGGTGTGCCGCTCGTCTTCCTCCTCGCCGCGAAGGCCGGCAGCTGGCTCAGCTTCTGGACGCTCTTCGGCACGTCGAACCAGCTGCTCGCAGCGCTGTCGCTGATGGGCGTGACGGTGTGGCTCAAGAAGCAGGGCCGTCGCTATTGGTACACGCTGTGGCCGACGGCCTTCGTGTCGGTGGTGACGCTGTCCTCGCTCGTCTTGCAGATGCGTGATGCGCTCTCGCCCGGCGCCAGCGTCGTGCAGCAGGTGAACGGCGGCGTCGCGGTCGCGCTCACGGCGCTCGCAGCACACGTGCTGGGCCTCGGCGTGCGTGCGTTGATGCACCGCGAGGCGCCACCCGTCGCGCCCGTGCCCGCGTGACGCTCAGCGCTTGATGGTGAAGGTGCGCGACGCCGAGCGGGAGCCGCCGTTGTCGATGTCCCAAAAACCTGCCACCACCCAGTGGTACTGGCCCGTGGTGGTGGTGATGTTTGCGAGGTCTTCGCGGCGCAGGCGCACGTACCCGCCGATGTTTCGGACCATCGAATAGGTCGAGTACCAGCCACCGCCCACGGAGTATTCCGAGCCATTCGTCGAGGCGAGCGACCACACGATGCCGTTGTCGTTGCTCACCCAGGTGTCCACCGGGTGCCCTCCGATGAAGAATCGGTGCGGGCCTTCACAGAAGGTGGTGTTCGTCGTCCACGAAAACTCCACCCACCCCGTCGGGCCGAAGTCGACTTCGGTGCAGTTCGCGGGGCCGGTCAGCTGCAGCACGCAGCCGCCGGAGCCCTGCACCTCTGCCACGACGGGCGTGCAGTCGATGCCCGCGCCGCCGCCGGTGCCCGTGCCGCCACCGCTGCCCGCGCCGCCACCGGTGCCCGCGCCGCCACCGGTGCCCGCGCCGCCGCCGGTGCCCGCGCCGCCGCCGGTGCCCGTGCCGCCG
>JBFMAB010000088.1:0-17218 GCA_040755835.1 Myxococcota bacterium | reverse complement strand
CCGCCGGTGCCGCCGCCCGTCGCGCCGCCGCCGGTGCCGCCGCCCATCGCGCCGCCGCCGGTGCCGCCGCCCACGCCGCCGTCCTTGCCGCTGCTGCCGCCCCCGCACTGCATCAACGCCAGCGACATCGCGCTGACGAGACCGACCATCAGAAGATTCCGGAAGTTCATGTGCTGTCCCCGACAGGTGAAAGAGGGAGCGCCCTCCTAACACCCGCTCCCCCGATTGGAAACAGCGTAAGGGCTCACGAGCAGGGAAGGGCGCGCGCCGGCGGATCCGCCAGCCCGGCTTGATCCGTTGGTGAACCTCTGTTCAGTTCGGCTTCCAATGCCCCGCCCGCAGCTCCCGCCCGACTTCACCCAGGCCGCGCAGGTGTGCGTCCACGAGGCGCTCTCGCCGTTCCACCCCGTGGTGCGGGCGTGGTTCCAGGAGACCCTGGGCGAGCCCACCGAGCCGCAGGTGCGCGGCTGGCCGCTCATCCGCGACGGGCGCGACGTGCTCATCGCCGCGCCCACCGGCTCGGGCAAGACGCTCACCGCCTTCCTCGCCTGCCTCGACGAGCTCTTCCACGACGCGGCGGCCGGCACGCTGCCCGACGAGACGCGCGTCCTCTACGTCTCGCCGCTGAAGGCGCTGGGCAACGACGTCCAGAAGAACCTGCTCTTCCCTCTCGAGCAGTTGAAGGGGCGCGCCCGCCACGAAGGCGCCCTGCTCCCCGACATCCGCGTGATGGTGCGGACCGGCGACACCACCGCGTCCGAGCGCGCGCAGATGGTGAAGACGCCGCCGCACATCCTCATCACCACGCCCGAGTCGCTCTACCTGTACCTCACCGCCGACAAGGCCCGCGCCACGCTGAAGTCGGTGCGCACCGTGGTGGTGGACGAGATCCACGCGCTCGCCCGCGACAAGCGCGGAAGCCACTTCGCGCTGTCGATGGAGCGCCTCAAGCACCTGCTCCCTGCACCGCCGCAGCTCATCGGCCTGTCGGCCACCACCAAGCCGCTCGACGGCCTCGCGCGCTTCCTCACCGGCGTGCCGCGCGAAGGCCGCCCGCCCGTCGAGGTGGTGCAGGTCGGCCACGTGCGCCCGTGGGAGCTGTCCATCGAGGTGCCCGAAGACGAGCTGACCGCCGCCGCCACGCACGAGATGTGGGGGCAGCTGTACGACCGCCTGTGCGAGCTGTCGGCGCAGCACCGCACGACGCTCGTCTTCACCAACACGCGGCGGCTCGCCGAGCGCCTCGCGCACGACCTCGGCGAGCGCCTCGGCCACACGGCGGTCGCCTCGCACCACGGCTCGATGGCCAGGGAGCTGCGCCTGGCCGCCGAGGAGCGCCTCAAGGCCGGGGCGCTGAAGGTGATGGTGGCGACCGCCTCGCTCGAGCTGGGCCTCGACATCGGCAGCATCGACCTCGTGGTGCAGGTCGGCAGCCCGCGCAGCATCGCCGTCATGCTGCAGCGCCTCGGGCGCAGCGGCCACCACACGTCCGCCGTGTCGAAGGGCGTCATCCTCGCGCTGACGCGCGACGAGCTGGTGGAGACGACGGCGCTGTTGCGCGCCATTCGGGAGCGGCGCCTCGACCAGGTGCGCATGCCGAACAAGCCGCTCGACGTGCTCGCGCAGCAGGTGGTGGCCGAGGTGGCGGCCCAGGACTGGGACGAGGCCGCGCTCTTCGAAGTGCTGCGGCGCGCGGCGCCGTACGCGGACCTGACGCGCGAGGAGTACGAGCAGGTGTTGCACCTGGTGAGCGAAGGCGTGTCCACCACGCGCGGCCGAAGCCGGGTGCACGTGCACCGCGACCGGGTGAACGGCGTCTTGAAGGCGCGCAAGGGCGCGCGGCTCATGGCGCTGCAGAACGGCGGGGCGATTCCCGACGCCTTCTCCTACGCCGTCATCGCCGAGCCCGAGGACAAGCAGGTCGGCACGCTGGACGAGGACTTCTCCATCGAGTCGATGCCCGGCGACGTCTTCGTGCTGGGCAGCACGAGCTGGCGCATCCGCCGCGTGTTTGACGGGCAGGTGCGGGTGGAGAACGCGAACGGCCAGCCGCCGTCGGTGCCCTTCTGGAACGGCGAGGCGCCGGCGCGCACCGACGAGTTGTCGCAGGAGGTGGCGCGGCTGCGCGAGGACGTGGCGAAGCGGCCCGATGCGCTGGCGTGGCTGACGGGCGAGCTGGGCCTCCAGGCGCGAGCGGCGGACCAGCTCGTGCGCTACGTGAAGGCGGGCGAGGCGGCGCTGACGAAGGTGCCGACGCAGGCGCGGGTGGTGGCCGAGCGCTTCTTCGACGAGGCCGGCGGCATGCAGCTCGTCATCCACGCGCCCTTCGGCGCGCGCATCAACCGGGCGTGGGGGCTCGCGCTCCGCAAGTCGTTCTGCCGGGCGTTCGACTTCGAATTGCAGGCGGCCGCGACGGACGACGGCATCCTCTTGTCGTTGGGCGAGCAGCACAGCTTTCCGCTGATGGACATCTTCGACTTCGTGTCGCCGGCGTCGGCGCAGCGGGTGCTGACGCAGGCGGTGTTGCAGGGGCCCCTGTTCGGCACGCGCTTCCGCTGGGCGGCCGGGCGGGCGCTGGCGCTGGCGCGGGTGCGGAACGGGAAGCGGGTGCCGCCGCCGATTCAGCGCGCGCGGGCGTTGGACCTCATCGCCGCGGTGTTTCCCGAGCAGGTGGGCTGCCAGGACAACCACGGCGGGCAGGAGATTGAGCCGCCGGACCACCCGCTGGTGACGGAGACGATGAAGGACTGCCTCACCGACGTGATGGACATCGACGGCCTGGTGGCGGTGCTGAAGGGGCTGCGCGAAGGGCGCATCGAGAAGGTGGCGGTGGACCTGCCGGAGCCGAGCGTCTTCGCGCACGCGCTGCTCAACTCGGCGCCCTACACCTTCCTCGATGACGCGCCGCTCGAGGAGCGCCGGGCGCGCAACGTGGCCGTCCGACGCACGCTGCCGCCGGCGGACGCGGTGGCCTTCGGCGCGCTGGACGACGCGGCCATCGCGCAGGTCATCGCCGACGCGGCGCCCGTCATTCGCGACGCGGACGAGCTGCACGACGCACTGCTGCAACTCATCTCGCTCTCTCCCACCGGTGGAGCGGGTTGGGGAGAAGGGCACACAGACTTCCTGCGGGAGCTCGAAGCGCAAGCTCGCGCCTCGACCTTCACGTTGCCGAATGGCCGCACCTCTCTCTACGCCGCCGAGCGCGTCCCGCTCATCCAGGCGCTCTTCCCCGAAGCGACGCTCGCCCTCTCACCACTCCCCGGCGACGGGCCGGTGGACCGCGAGACGGCCGCGCGCCAGCTCGTGCAGGGCTGGATGGAGGTCCTCGGTCCGGTGACGTCCGGGGAGCTGCAGTCGCGCCTCTCGCTCTCCCGCTCCGACGTGGACGCGGCGTTGGCGAAGCTGGAGTCCGTGGGCGCGGTGTTGCGCGGGAAGTTCCGCGCGGGCATCGCGGAGGGCGTGACGGAGTGGTGCGATCGGCGGTTGCTGCAGCGCATCCACCGCCTCACGGTGGGCCGACTCCGCAAAGACATCGAGCCGCTCTCGGCGCAGGACTTCATGCGCTTCCTCTTCCGGTGGCACTCCCTGGACTCCGAGCAGAAGCCGCGCGGGCCGGGGGGCCTCGCGAAGGTGGTCTCGTTGCTCGAGGGCTATGAAGCGCCGGCCGCCGCGTGGGAACAATCCATCTTCCCGGCGCGGATGAAGCACTACGTGGGCGAGTGGCTGGAGCACGCGTGCTTCGCGGGCGAGGTGGCGTGGGGTCGGTTGACGCTCAAGGAGCCGAAGCTGCCGGTGGGGCCTCGGCGTGGGGCCAAAGTCGACGCGCCGGTGGCGTCGCCGAAGCGCACGGTGCAGGGGCGCTCGGCGTCGCTCACCTTCGTGAAGCGGGCGGACCTCGAGTGGCTGTTGCACGCGGCGCGGCCGAACGCGGTGCTCTCCGACGGGCCGCGCCCGTGGCCCGTGGACCTCTCGCACGCGGCGAAGGACGTGCTGGCGGTGCTCGAGCGCCGGGGCGCGTCCTTCTTCGCGGAGCTGCAGGCGGGCTCGCGGCGGTTGCCGACGGAGGTGGAGGACGCGCTGTGGGAGCTGCTCTCGCGCGGGCTCGTCACGGCGGACGCGGTGCAGAACCTCCGCGTGCTGCAGTCGCCGAAGCTGCGCCGCCGGCAGCGCGCGCTAGAGCGGGGCGGGCCCGGTCGCTGGTCGCTCTTGTGGCCGCACGAGGCGGTGGAGCGGGCGGTGGTGGACGAGCGGCTCGCGTGGCTCTTCCTGCGCCGCTACGGCGTCGTGTTCCGCGACCTGGTGGTGCGCGAGCCGCTGGCGCCGGCGTGGAGAGACTTGCTGCCGCTCTACCGGCGGCTCGAGGCGCGCGGTGAAATCCGTGGCGGGCGCTTCCTCGCGGGCTTCGCGGGCGAGCAGTTCGCGTTGCCGGAGGCGGTGGAGACGGCGCGGGCGGTGCGGCGCGAGCCGAAGAGGGGCACCGTGGTGCGCGTGTCGGCGGTGGACCCGCTCAACCTGACGGGCATCGTCACGCCGGGGCCGCGGGTCGCCGCCATTCTCGGGCAGGAGGTCCGCTACGTGGACGGCGTGCCGGACGCGCCGGCCGCTGCGGCGGAGACGAGCGCGCACTGATTCGCTCTCCCCCATCGGGGGAGAGGGTTGGGGTGAGAGGCAGAACCCAATCCCCTCTCTTCGCGGAGAGGGCGCGAGAGCGGGGATGCCATGAAGCTCACCATGACGGCGGAGTACGCGGACCCGAACGAGCACTTCCGGCGGAACAAGGTGTGGGGCTCGATGTCGACGGGCGGCAGCCAGGGCGTGCGCGCGTCGAACCAGTACGTGCGCGAGGCCGGCGCGGCGGCGCGGGAGATGCTGAGGGCCGCGGCGGCGGCGAAGTGGAAGGTGCCGGCGTCCGAGTGCACGACGGCGAAGGGTGTCATCACGCACGAGGCGTCGAGGCGCACGCTGCGCTCAGGCGAGGTGGCGACGCAGGCGGCGAAGCAGGCGGTGGCGGCGCCGTCGATTCTCGCGCCGATGGGGTGGATGAAGGACGGCGAGGTGGACCGCACGGCGGTGTCGGCGTTGGCGGACCACCCGTACACGGTGCCGCACGCGCGGGTGAAGTGGAGCCGGCGGGACACGCCGAGGGCGGGCGCGTGATGGAGACGGACTTCCACGACTACCGCGTGATGGCGATGAAGGAGTTCCCGAAGGTGGAGCTGGTGCCTTCGGGTGGTTTCTGGGGTGGGCGCGGCGAGCCGGGGCTCATCGCGCTGGCGCCGGCGCTGGGGAATGCGCTGTTCGCGGCGACGGGGCAGCGCTTCCGGGAGCTGCCGCTCGCGCCGGCGGTGAAGGCATGGGCGAAGGCGAAGAAGCCGAAGTAGCGGAGTGGTGGGCCTCGAGGGGAGGCGGTGGGGCCGGTGTGCGAGCGCCGTGCCTGGAATCACCAGCCCCTCGGCCCGACGCGAGGACGCGCACCTCGTGGCAGGGCTGTACTCATTGATGACGGCGAGGCCGCGCCCTGGCGTTTCGCCAATCGGTGCGTACTTGACGATTTCGAGGTCCAATATTCGTCAAGTACGCACCCATTCAGAAAAGCGCCCGCCGACGCCCGCTGTCATCGATGCGTACAACGTCGAGCCCTTCCCCTGGCACGAGGGGCTCGCGGCCGTTTGACGGGCCGCGCGTCGGGCTTCGGCCCCGTCGTCCTCAGGGCGGCGGCGGAGCGTCAGGCGGCTGCGGTTCATCGAGTGGCCCCATGCCCGGCGGTGGACCCATCCCGGGCCGCGGTCCCATCCCCGGCCCCATGCCCCGGTGCATCCTCGGGCCGAAGCCTGGACCCATGCCCGGCGGGTGCGGGTGCTGCTTCCACCACGCATCCAGCTTCGCGCGCTGCGCATCGGTCAGCACGGCGCGCAGCTCCGCCTGCATCTTGTCATTCACCTCGCGCGCCTTCGGGAACGCCTCCTCGAACACCTTCTGCAGCTCGGGCCGGTGCTTCTCGAAGATGGCGCGCGCCTGCTCGCGCTGCGCGTCGGTGAGGTCGAGCTCGCTCATCCACCGGGGCAGCGCGCCGGGCGGCGGGCCACCCTGGAGGCCGGGCGGTGGCGGCAGCGGCTGCTGTTGGGGGGAAAACCACGCGTGCACTCCGCCGCCGAACACAGCGCCGCAGAGGAACGTGGCGAGCAGGATGAGCCCGCTCTTCACGTGCAGCGAGTCACTCATTCGCGCCTCCGCTCACGAACCACGACGCGGCCGCCGCCGCGTTGCCCTGCGCCGCGAGGTCCGCCAGCACCGTCACCGGGTCGGAGGACGCCTGCGTCGGCTCCGGTGCCTCGCCGCGCGCCAGCACCGGCACCCAGGCCAGCAGCGCGAGGCCCGCTGCCACCGCCAGTGCGCGCACGCCGAAGCGCGACACCGTGTCACCGAGGCCGGGGCGCCTCGCCCGCGCCATCACGCCGCGCACCAGCCGCTCGTAGCGCAGCTCGTCCTGCTTCGGGTCGAGCGGGCCGAAGTCGATGCGGTCGTCACTCATGGGCAACCTCCTGCGGGGACAGCAGCGCCCGCATCGTCTTGCGCGCGGTGAACAGCAACTGCCGCGAGTTCACCTCGGACAGCGACAGGGCGGCGGCGATTTCGGCGTGGCTCCAGCCCTCGAGGTCGTGGAGCAGCACCACCTCGCGCTGGCGCTCGTCGAGGGCCTCGAGCGCGCGCAAGAGTTGCCCGCGCGCGTCCACCACCGCGGTCACCGGCTCGCCGGGCGCGTCGTCGCCCTGCGGCCTGGCGGCGAAGTCGGCGCGCACCTTCCGCCGCGCGAGCACGTTCTTCGCCTGGTTGCGGGCGATGTTCATGAGCCACCCGCTGAAGGCCGCGGGCTCCCGGCACTCGCTCAACTGTTCCCAGGCCACCACGAGCGCCTCCTGCGCGACGTCCTCTGCCTCCGCGGGGACCCGCAGCACCGCCAACGCCACCGCGTACGCCGCGCGCAGGTGCCGGCGAACGAGCACCTCGTACGCCCGCGCGTTGCCGGCCAGCGCCTGCTTCACCAGCGCTGCGGTGGCGTCCTCACCCATGTCCCGCTCCAGAGGACAGACATGAAAGCCACTCCGTTAGGGCCGCCGTCCAACCGGCCCCGTCATAACGCCGAGCGCGCCCGGCCTGTCCTCTTGTTCGAAGCACCTGGGCCTTCGAAGCAGCAAGGAGTTACGCCATGAGGCACGCATCGATGACGAAGTCACTCTTCTCTGCCGTGGTGTTGTTGTCCGGCCTCGCGCTGGCGCAGCTGGGCATGGGGCGCGGACCGGGGCCGCACCGCGGGCCGCCGCCGGAGGCCGTGCAGGCCTGCGCCAACCTGCAGACGGGCACCGCCTGCGGCTTCACGCTGAACGGGCAGAACGTCACCGGCACCTGCGACACCGCGCCGAGCGGCCAGGTGGCCTGCCGGCCCGAAGGCCTGCCGCCGCCTCCGGGTGGGAAGGGCATGAAGGGCCCGCCGCCGGAGGCGAAGCAGGCGTGCGCCAACCTGAGCGCGAGCGCGGCGTGCAGCTTCACCATCGACGGGAGGAGCATCGCCGGCACGTGCCTCAACCGGCCGATGGGCGGCGAGCTGGTCTGCCACCCCAACGACGTGCCGATGGGCATCACCCGCCACGGACCGCCGCAGGAGTCCATCGACGCGTGCCAGGGCAAGGCGGCGAACGCGGCGTGCAGCTTCGTGGCGCCGCACGGAGGGACGATGACGGGCACCTGCTTCGCGCCGCCGAATGGCAAGGGCCTCGCCTGCCGGCCGTCGGGCATGTGACGAGCGGTCGGGGAAAGGGGAAGCCCCCCGGAGGCAGCCCATCGCGCCGGTCCAGTGCGGCCCGCAAGCCGGTGCCGCTGCCTGACGTGCCGCTGGCGCAGGTGCTGACGGTCTGCGCTCGGTACGACGCCGGGCGCGAGAGCGGCCCGGGGACCGCTGCTGGTCACCCATGGCTGGCGTCGCCTTCTCGGTCGCTGTAACTCGCGCCCATGCCCGCTGCGTTGTGGCCGCTCGTCATCTACCTCGTCATCACGGTCCTCATGCTCGTCGTCCCCGGCCGCTGGGTGGACGGTTACGTGGTGAACCCCGAGACGGGGAAGCCGCACCGCTACCGGTTGAACGGCTTGCGGGTGCTCATCCTCACGGTGGCAGCGTGGGCGCTCGCGTGTCGCCGGGGCTGGCTCGCGTGGGACGCATTCTACGTGCACCGCTGGGAGATGTTGGCGGGGGCCTTCGTCCTGGGGCTGCTCTTCACGGTCGCCATCGTGCTGCCGCAGCCGAAGGTGAAGTCGAACCTCCTCGCGGACCTCTACCTGGGGCGCCTCGCCAACCCGCAGTGGGCTGGAGGGAGGGTCGACGCGAAGATGTGGCTGTACCTGGTGGGTGCGGTGATGCTGGAGCTGAACCTGCTGTCGTTCGCGGCGCACCACCACCTGACGCACGCGGCGGATCCGAACCCGGGCGTGTTCCTGTACGTGGGGCTCTTCAGCTTCTTCGTGGTGGAGTACCTGAACTTCGAAGAGGTCCACCTCTACACGTACGATTTCATGGCGGAGCGCGTGGGCTTCAAGCTCGGCTGGGGCTGTCTGGTGTTCTACCCGTTCTTCTACGGGGTGGGCCTGTGGAACGCGGCGGAGCTTCCCAACCCGCACTGGCCGGCGTGGGTGTGGCCGCTCATCGCGCTGGTGTTCTTCGGCGGGTGGGCGTTCGCGCGCGGGGCGAACATGCAGAAGTTCTGGTTCAAGCGAGACCGGACGAAGAAGGCGTTCGGCGTGTTGGAGCCGAAGTTCCTGACGGACGGCGAGAAGTACGTGCTGGCCGGAGGCTTCTGGGGCCTGTCGCGGCACATCAACTACCTGGGGGAAATCCTGATGGCGACGGGGCTGACGCTCGCCCTCGGGCACCCGGAGACGTGGCAGGCGTGGCTGTACCCGGCGTACTACGTCGCGCTCTTGTTCCCGCGGCAGTACGACGACGACAAGCGGTGCGCGGAGAAGTACGGGCCGCTGTGGCAGCAGTACGTGAAGCGGGTGCCGTACCGGATTATTCCGTACCTGTACTGATGCGCGCAGGCCCATGTGCCTGCCTGCCGCAGCCCAGGCGTCGGTGAGCGCGCGGGCGGCGGTGAAGGCGCCGGAGGGGCGGGGCGCCGCGGCGATGGCGCTGGCGACGGCGTGGCTGCGGTTGGGGGGCAGCGGGCGCGGGTGGGCGGACGCGAGCAGCAGCGCGTCGCCGGCGTCGACGACGGCGGCGCACAACGCGTCGCGGTGGCAGAGGCGCTCGGCGGTGGACACGTCGTGCACGACGACGCGCTGGCCGGTGAGGAGGTCGATGAGCGCCACCTCGCCGAGGAAGCTGGTGGCTTCGATTTCCCACAGGGAGACCTGCGCGCGGGCCTTCTTCGCGAGCCAGGCGCGCGCTTCGGCGCTGGGCGCGCCCTCGGCGAGGAAGCGTTCCAGCACCGTGCGGCCGTCGAAGGGCTGGAGGGTGGTGGCGAGGAAGACTTCGAAGTCGGCGGTGGGAGACCTGGCCGGCATGACGAAGCCGGGGACGTGTGCTTGTGCGAAGGCGACCAGCTGCTGCACGACGTCGCGGTCGAGGGCGTGCAGCGGGTGGGGCTGGAGCGCGTCGAGCGCGGCGCGGACGGAGGCGGGCAGTTCGTCGAGCGAGGGGAGGGTGCCGGGCTGCGGGAAGCGGGACGCGTCGACGGTGACTTCGACGTGGCGGCCGGCGTCGGACGTGCCCAGGCCGGTGGGGCCGCCGTCGGCCACCTGGGTGACGGCGCGCAGCGTGGCGATGAGGCGGCGGGCGTCGTCGGGGCGCAGGGGGTGGGGCCGGCCCTTCTCCGAAGTTGTCGTCGAAGTCGAAGAGGCAGGCGACGGAGTCGACGAGCATGGCGGCGCGCGGCGCGCGGGTGTCGAGGAGGTCGAGGAAGCGTTCGTGGCCGCCGCGGGCGTCGTAGACGACCAGGCCGTGCTGTTCTCGGCCCTCGCCGAGGACGGTGCACTCGATCTCGCCGCCGCCGGGGCCGGTGGCGCGCGCGGGGATGGTGAGGTCGTTCAAGAAGCGGCGCCACGGCTTCGCGCGGGCGAAGGCGACGGTGGACGAGAGGAGCTCGTGCAGCAGGCGCGGGTCGGAGAGCTTCGTGAGCGCCTCGTGGCTGTTGACGGCGACGGTGGCGGCGGCGAGGAGGATGCGCTCGGGCTCGGGCAGCACGCCCACGCGCCAGCCGGCGTTGGCTGTCTGCGCACCGACGGTGTCGTCGTGCCGAGCGCGCGGCGGGCGGCGAAGAGGGCGCCGTCGAGCGAGGTGGCGGCGTCGAGCATTCGCGGGCCGGCCGCGTCGGAGAGCAGGACGGGGATGAAGGCGTCGCCTTCGTCGGTGGGGATGGGGCCGATGATGGAGAGGTAGCGCACGGGGTGCGCGTACGACTCGCAGGGCGCGGCGTCTACCGGCGCGAAGCTGGGCGCTGGACCGTCAGGGCGCGAGGCCGAGGCTTGCGCGCTTGAGCAGGCGCAGCGCGTCGTCGTAGCAGCGCTCGTCGTTCAGTCTGGCGACTTCACAGAAGAGGCGACGAATTTCGCCGGCCTCACGCGGCGCGAGCAGCGGGTTGCCTTGCTGGTCGACCCATGAGGCCGGGTTGTCTTCCCAGTGGAAGCTGATGCCGCGGCCGAGAAGATGCCACCTGAGCTGCGCGGCGTCGCTGCGATTCCGGACGCTGTGTGGCGCTGCAGTCGTCATGCTGCCTCCCGTCGTGATGCGTCGGGAATACCACGCGGGTCTGACATCAGCCGACGCGCTGCAAGCCACGCACCTCCGCAATGAACTCGTCGAGCGACACCAACTTCTTTCGGACTGAATTCGGGTAGTGGCGGTGCAGCGGTTTGGGCACGACCAGCACGATTCCTTCGTGTTCCATCTCTCGATGCTGTTCCTGACTGACACCTTCCTGGAGCGTGAGCAGATGCTTGCGTTCGATGCGCCGGGCTTCGGTGACGACCTGTCGCCATCGGTCTTTGCACGTCGTCTTGGCACCCAGCATCCGCAGCCGGTCCGCCGATACCGAGTGGTCGTGGTACGCAGCAGCGGACGGGAACAGAAAGTCAGGGGTCTTCTTCTGCTCGGTGGCCTTGCCGTGATCGAACAGGAGCTTCTCCTCGTCGAAGATGGCCTTCAGCTGTAGCTCCAAGGACCGGCCTGAGCGCGCCTTGCGTCGATTCATCACCTGACCGGAGTACTCAATGAACGCGTCGACGCTCGGGAAGCCCCGGCGAATCTGCGGGAGTACGACTTCCCGCTCGACCGAGAGGAACAGCGAGTACTCGCAGTCGCGACGCCGGACGAGCCGACGGTCGGCCAGCTCGCGTGGCGTCGCGCCCGAGCGAAGTATTGAGGCTCGAACGAACTCCTCTGTCTTCGGGAACACGGCAAGCCAGTCGCTTGGAATTTCGGAGGGATCCAACTCGCAGGGATTCGGGCGTGCGGCGCTCTCGTCCAGCGAAAGCCGAAGATCCCCACCAGGAAAAAACAACCGTGGCTCGCCGGGCGTGAGCTCGCCCACACGGGCCTCGAGTTCGTCCTCCTCATCGATCCCGCTACACACCCAAACGCGGCAGTGACGACCCCGGCGTACATCTGCGGAGAACGCGAGAACGCAAGCAGCCCCAGTCGCCTCGGGATCCTGGATCGGAGAGTCTTTACCCCCCCAATTCGTGAAACGGAACTCATTACGTGTTCCACCAAAATTTCTGTTGTTGTACCAGGTGACCACAACTTGTCGGTCTACGAATCGGGTGGACTCGTAGCTGACGGTGAAGTGTCGCTTCGGATTTTTCGTCTTCTCGCGCGCGAGGTCGCCGAACAGGACGCGGATGACTCTCTCGGGCACGTACATCCCGACTTGGTGTCCTCCGGTTGCTCCGGTGTCGTTCGCGCTCAGCCGCTTGAGCAGCCAGATCCATTCGGACGACGAGACATCATCGAGCCACTCGGCGAAGCGTTGTCTCATGACCAATGGTGGCTACGTCAGCTCGCGCGCCGTTCGAAAAACTCGAAACTGGTCTGCTCCTGTTCGCGGGGCCGCGCAACCGGAATCGGCCTCTCGAGGTGTTTCGCGACCGCCTTCGCAAGTCGGGCGATGACTGGAACCACGACCGAGTTGCCGAACTGCTTGTAGGCGCGCGTGTCGCTCACCGGAATTACGAAGTCGTCGGGGAATCCCATCAGCCGAGCGCATTCGCGTGGGGTGAGGCGACGCGGGTTCTTGCCCTCGCCCTGAGGGATGAGGATCTCCGAGCCATCCTTGTAGTAGCGGGCGCTGAGCGTGCGACTCACTCCGTCGAGTGGAGCGAGGCCATAGCCGAAGCCATTACCGGCCTTCTGGTGTTTGGCGGCGTAGTTCTGGAGGTACCTCCACAGGTGGTCAGTCAATGTGTACTTCGGGTCGACGTTCTTTTCGAGGATGCTGCCGAGCGTTGGCCTCTTGTCTGGAATCGTCGGCCACTTGAAGGCAGTCTCCTTGCGGAAACCCACGAAGTAGATGCGCTCGCGGTGCTGCGGCACAAGTCCGCGAGCATCGATGACGCGGTAGTCTACTTGGTAGCCGAGTTCCTCCCTCAGCGTCCGTAGGATGACCTCAAGCGTTCGTCCCTTGTCGTGGGAGCGAAGGTTCTTCACGTTCTCGAGAATGAACGCCTGCGGCCGCTTCGCCTGGATGATTTTCGCGATGTTGAAGAACAGAGTCCCCTGGGTCGCGTGCTCAAAGCCGTGACGCCGTCCGAGGGCGTTCGCTTTCGATACGCCGGCGATGCTGAACGGTTGGCAGGGGAAACCCGCCGTGAGGATCTCGTGGTCAGGTACTTCCTCGGGAGCGATGGTGGTGATGTCGCCGTACGGCCAGTGCCCGCGGGAATTGGCCGCGTAGGTGAGCTGGGCGAATTTGTCCCACTCGGAGGCGAAGACGCATCGCCCGCCGGCCTGCTCGAGCGCGATGCGAAAACCACCGATGCCCGCGAAGAGGTCAATGAATCTGAAGGCCTTCTTCCTCGCCACGCTCGGAGTCCTCCCGGGGCGAAGCGCCATAGCAGAGGGGTCAGGTGCGCTGCTAGAGCGAGCGGTGGGGTGGGCCTGGTCGAAGAGTTCCATCATGCAGAGGTGCTAGCATGCGGAGCCGACAACCGCCGATTCACGGCTTCATTCCGAGGACCATGCCGCTCACTCGTCCCAGCTTTCGCGTCGAGCGTACTCGCTCTTCCACGCGGGTCTTTGAGGCGTCGCTGAGCCGTTCGCAGAAGCGCCGTTCGAGGTCGCGCTCGGCGTCGATGGTTTCGACCCGGACGACCCGCCAGTCGTCGCGACGCGGCGCGCGCCCGCTCTTGAGGGCCTTCAAGATGAGAGCGACCACCCGCTCAGGCGCCTCGGCGACCTCGTGCTCCCACACCCGGAGGCCAATCCAGCCCGCCTCCTTGAGCTTGAGGAGCGACCGCCGATCGCGGTCGACGTTCTCGCGAAGCTTGGCGTCCCAGAACTCATTGCGCGTGCGTGGCCGGACGTAGTGCTCGGGGCAGCCGTGCCAGAAACAGCCGTCAACAAATACGGCCAAGCGCCGGCGGGTGAGAGCGATGTCTGCTCGTCCGCCGGCGGTCTTGAACTGAACGCGAAAGCGAAGGCTCATCGCGTGAAGAGCGCGACGCACCGCGAGCTCCGGCTCAGTGTCCGATGCCCTGATTCGCGCCATGTTTGCCGACCTGCTCAACACCTCTCTTCTCTATTCTCTTTCTGAACAAGATTGGTATGCTTGTTCGTGATTCGGCCCGTTTGTTCACTTACCAGGGGGGAATCCTTGGCAGATTGGCGTTTTCGAGTCATGTCGAAATCGGAGCAGAACCGAGCACCGGTGGAGGCTCAGTTCTTTGAGGATGTCGACGCCTTGGTGCGAGAAGCGATCCAAAACTCATTAGATGCCGGTGTTCGTGAAGTCGGTAAGCCGGTACGCGTCCGGTTCTTCGTCTCGAACGACGAAGCGGCTGTGCCGAGTGATCGGGCCGCCAAATGGCTTATAGGTCTCCACCCGCATTTAGAGAAGGTAGTTGACGACCTCCCAGATTTGACTGCTCCGATGCCGTTCGTGTCCGTGGAAGACTTCAACACGCGCGGATTGGAGGGACGAGTAGACGTTGCTCGCGAAGTGGATCTGGCGGACGGAGAGCGTGCGGACTTCTTCTATTTCTGGCGAAACGTCGGCATTACCGGCAAGTCCGGCAACGAAAGAGGCAGTTGGGGTCTCGGTAAGGCGGTGTATTGCGCCAGTTCGCGAATCCACTCCATGCTCGGTTGGAGCATCCGGCAGTCCAAGCCCAGCAGCGTTCTAATGGGCCAAGCCGGGCTTCGGCTTCATGCGCTGCGCGACTCTTCTGGCAAAATCCGCCAGCATGACGCCTATGGGTTCTATGGCCAGTACCGCGACCCAGACGATCAATCATTCGCCACGCCGACCGAAGACCCAGCGCTCATCGATGCGTTCCGGGACGACTTCCACCTTAAACGCGACCCACGCAATAACTATGCAAGAGGACTTTCGCTCGTAATTCCTTTTCCACGCGAAGAGTTCTTGGGCACCGACGGCCTCCGCCGCCTCACCAAGGCGACCGTTCTCCATTTTGCGTTTCCGCTGATTGCGCGACAACTCGAGGTCGACATTTGCAGTCCGAATAGGTCACATTGCATCAGTGCCGACACCGTTGAAGAAGTGCTTTCGGAGATCGACTGGCGCGACGAAGAAACCAAGCGTCGCCAGATCTCGGACCTGCTGGACCTGACCAGATGGGCACTGACGGACGCCTCTGAGCTTGTGCAACTCGGCACGAACGACACAGTTGGCGCTGCGCTGGAGAATCTGGAAATCCCCAAACCAGCTTTGGCTGACGCAAGAGCTCGGTTTCTTGAGCGCCGAGCAGTGGGCTTTCAGGTGCCCGTAATTGTTCGGCCCAAAAATGGGGAAAGGACGCGCGCCAGCTTTCGCGTGTTCTTGCAGCAGAGGGAGTCATCCGTTCCGAATGCCGTGCACTTCATTCGCCAGGGCCTGACAATTACAGAGGTGGCGGGTGTTCCTGGAACTGGTTTGACGGGAATCGTTCTCGTTGATGACAACGAGCTAAGTCGCCTGCTCAGAGACTCAGAGAATCCCGCTCACACTCGCTGGAATCCACGCAGCGAGAAACTGAAGAGTCGGTACCATGGCGGTCCTGCGCGAATCGAACTTGTTACTGGTGCGCCCAGATGGTTGCTGAGACGACTGATCGACTCTGGCTCAAAGGTAGACACCGAGATGTTGGCCGACTTTTTCCCTGAGCCTGCCCAGGAATCAGCTCCAAAAGTCAGCGTAGGCGGCAAGACGAAAGGCAAAAGGAAGATCACACGAGGTTTGCCGCCCACGCCGCCGCCAAAACCGATCACTATTTCACGCATCGATGGAGGCTTTAGCATTACGCGTCGCCCCGAGATCCCGCTGGAGGACGAGTCGGCGGAGCTGCTCGTCGAAGTCGCATACGATTGCGTCGGAGCTGACCCGTTCAATGCGTGGGAGGAGTTCGATTTTCAGTTCGGGAAGGACCTGACTGTCGAGGTAGAGGATGGAACGGTCGTGCGTGCGGAAGGCAATCGCCTGCGACTACGCCCTGGTCAAGCCATGAGAGCCCGGGTAACCGGATTCAGTCCAACACGCGATGTGATCGTTCGTCACCGTTGGACCACGCAACTCGGGAGTTCGTCATGAGGAGATTCAATTACACCGGTCGCAGGAAGATTCCAGAGTCGGATGTCGGTGTTCATCTGACTGTCTCGCCTACCGGCGTAGTTAGCTTCACCCTCAGGTTGAACTTGAAGAACGTCCTTCCTCCGCTCCCAGCTGGATGTCGGTTGATTGTTGAGGCATATGACGGGCCGAGGTTCGAGCGCTTCGAATTCGGTGAAGCTCAGGAGGAGATGCTTGTCTCAAGGGAATTAACAGGCTTTGCCGCTACAAATCCGCCGCTATTCCGATTGAAGCCTGTAGAGCCCGCTGATCCGAGGGGCCGGATTGCCGCACATGCAAGAGCGATACGCCCGACCGCGGGCAACGAGCCGCAAAACGCCCGTTCTCTCCTACACGTCACGACGAGGAATTTGGGTCAACTGGTGTATCGAGTCGAATTACCGGAAGACGGACACGAATTTCCTACTCTTGTGATCAACGAGACCCTGGCGCGGCCCGACGACTTGGGAGTCAGGATGCTCGCCACGCACCCGGTGTTTGTGTCGATGGTAATGCCCCAAGCCGTTCGTGACGTGCTGACCCACATTCTCTTCGTCGAACGAGCTGAGCCGGAGCCTGATGACGAGTCCTGGCGTGGCAAGTGGATCTCTTTGGCCGAGCAATTGGCAGGGGACGCGGTTCCGAATGCGGAGGACAACACGGCCGCGCGAGCGTGGATTGAGGCGGCAGCGGAGGGACTGGCGCGTCAGCTGCAAGCGGCCGAGCGCTTCAAGCAGGAGGTCGCGTCATGAGCTTGATCCGTTGCCTCAACGACAGCGGGATTGAGCAGTTCCGTGCTTGGCTCGCCGAATGTAGGGCAGGCAGCTTAGCTCCGGCTCCCAAGTCAATTCTCGACGATCCAGCGAGTTCTATCCGGTTCGATGTGGAGCGTCAGATCGCTCCGCCCGAACTATTCGTGGATCGGCTCAGTTTCGGGCAGCACCTCAACACGCTGCTGCCTTGGGCTCAGTTTGGCTCGTTTGCCGACCATTGTGGCCTCTGGACTTGGCTCGCGCTGTACTTTGCGGATCAGCTCTGCCCGTTGGCGGGCAATCGTCGTAACGTCGGGGCAGACGACCGCTACATTCTTTCGCCCGACTACAAGCGCAGCTATCGGCACTTGGTTCGAACGCCTTGGTTGCTGGTGGGCCTGCATGGGCCGGACGCGCGGGTTGTGCTCGCCGGAAAGATGCATCAGCACGGAGAGGCCGCGGAGCAACTCCTGAGTCGGCAACAACTGGTCACGAACTCGGCGTTCTTCGGGACGCTGTGTCGCCTTTATCCACCCTTGCGAAAGTTAGAGATCGAAAGCGCATCAATCGCTACCACGAAATTGCCTGTTTGACGTAGGCGACATCGGGATGCTCGAAGAAGGACCTCAACAGCTCCCGGTCGGTCTTGATGGT
>JBFMAB010000087.1:0-27049 GCA_040755835.1 Myxococcota bacterium | reverse complement strand
TTCGCCACGCTCCCCGCGCTCTCCACGGCCCCGGCGGCTGTCGCGCGACTCCCGCGGCTCCCGCCCCTCCGCCGCCGGCGCTTCGCCGGCGTGCTGCGCGCGCTCCATGCGGCGGTGCGTGAAGAAGTACCGCAGCATGAAGGCGATGAGGTCGTCCGCGTCGGGGCGCGCCTTGAGGCTCGACGCGAGGCCCAGGAAGCCCTCGTAGATCGAGCCCTGGGCCGCCTCCTTCAGCTGGCGCACGTGCCGCTCTTCCCAGAGGCTGGCGGCCTGCTCGGGCGTCGGCATCGGCCGCTGCTCGAACTTCACGCCGTACTTCTTCTCGAGCGCCGACAGCGTGCCCAGCTCGCGGCCCGACACCAGGTTGAGCGCCGTGCCCGACTTGCCGATGCGGCCGGTGCGGCCGACGCGGTGCAGGTACACCGCCGGGTCCTCGGGCAGCGAGTAGTTGATGACGTGGCCGAGGTCCGAGATGTCGATGCCGCGGGCCGCGAGGTCGGTGGCCACCATGAAGGCCAACTCGCCGCGCTTCACACGCCCCATCACGCGCTCGCGCTCTTTCTGCGGCAGGTCGCCGTTGAGCACCTCGGCGTCCAGGCCGTTGCGGTTCAGCACCGCCGTGACCAGCTCGGTGTCGTCGCGGGTGTTGCAGAAGATGATCGCGTTCTCCGGGTCGTGCATCTCCAGCACGTACAGGAGGTTTCGCGGCTTCGGGTACGCGTCGGAGACGTCGTAGCGGATGTGCTTGATGTGCTCGACCGTGTACACGTCACCCGACAAGAGCAGCGTCTCGGCGTCGGTGGTGTAGCGCGCGATGAGCCGCTGGATGTCTTCGGGCACCGTGGCCGAGAAGAGCAGCACCTGCCGGCCCTCCGGCAGGCAGTCGAGGATCCGCGTCACCTCCTCGTAGAAGCCCTGATTCAGCATCTCGTCGGCTTCGTCGAGGACGGCGTGGGTGCAGGCGCCCAGCTTCAGGTTCCCGCGGCGGATGTGGTCGTACACGCGGCCAGGCGTGCCGACGATGATCGCGCTGCCGGCGGTGAGCGCGTCTTCCTGCTGCTTCATCGACGCGCCGCCGTAGATAGCGGTGACCGTCACGTCGCGGTACTTCGCGAGCGCCTCGAGCTCGGTGGCGACCTGCAGCGCCAGCTCGCGCGTCGGGCACAGCACCAGCGCCTTCACCTCGCGCGTCCCCATGGGGATGCGCTCGATGATCGGCATGCCGAAGGCGGCCGTCTTGCCGGTGCCCGTCTTCGAGCGGACGATCAGGTCCTTGCCCGCCTTCGCGGGCTGGAAGGCGCGGACCTGCACGGGGGTGGGGGATACGTAGCCGCGCTCGGCGATGGCGCGGCGCAGCTCCGGAGAGAGCTCGAGGTCGTCGAAGGTGGCTTCAGCGACGTATTCCCGGGGCCGGTCGGCGCTGCCAGTGGGGAGCTCGAACGAGGGAGACGACGGATTCATGGGTGCCCCGGCATGTACCCCCCGCATCCCCCCGTGGCAATGACGCACTCAAACCCCGGTTCTGGTGGCGCGGCTCCCACGGTGCGCTAAGGAAGGAGCCCTATGGCCTCGCGCAAGAAGCGGCCGCCAGTCGCTCCAGGCAAGCCGGACGACGTCGTCGACGCCGAGTTCGTCGAGGCGGCCCCGTCCGCGCCCCGGCCCCCGCCGAAGAAGCCCCGCCGCGCGAAGGTGGCGAAGGTCGAGAAGGTGGAGCCGGTGGACGCGGCCGACGTCGACGCCCCGGTCGTCGAGGTCGAGGCGAAGCCGGCCGCCAGGCGCGGCCGGAAGAAGGCCGTGGCGGAGACCGACGCGAGGGACGAGGTTGTCGCCCGGCCCGCCGAGGAGAGCGAGGACGCCGCCGAGGCGCGCGAGGAGGCCGAGAGCGAGCCCCCGGGCATCGACGTGGAGCCGGCGCCGGAGGAGCTCGAGGCGCTCGAGCCCGACACCGAGACGGCCGCGCTGGCGCCGCTGCCCACCGGATCGCGCATGGCGCGGGCCGATCCGCTCGCCGCGTACATGTACGAGGTGACGAAGCACCCGCTGCTCACCCG
This sequence comes from Myxococcota bacterium, assembly GCA_040755835.1. Taxonomy (GTDB): domain Bacteria; phylum Myxococcota; class Myxococcia; order Myxococcales; family Myxococcaceae; genus JADLDB01. The sequence continues at coordinate 24,998 of JBFMAB010000087.1, read as the reverse complement.
CGAGGCCGAGGTGGAGCTGGCGCGGCGCTACCGGGACACCGGCGACGTGAAGGCCGCGTACAAGCTGGTCGCCTCCAACCTGCGGCTCGTCGTGAAGCTGGCGCACGAGTACCACCGCAACCCGCTGTCGCTGCTCGACCTGGTGCAGGAAGGCAACATCGGCCTCATGCAGGCCGTGAAGAAGTTCGACCCCGAGCGCGGCGTGAAGCTGTCGAGCTACGCCGCATGGTGGATCCGCGCGTACATCCTTCGCTACATCATGGACAACTGGAAGATGGTGAAGCTGGGCACGACGGAGGCCCAGCGGAAGCTCTTCTTCAAGTTGCGCCAGGAGCAGGATCGGCTGGCGGCCCAGGGCATCGAGGTGACGCCGAAGCTGCTCGCCGAGCGGTTGAACGTCACCGAGCAGGACGTGGTGGAGATGGACCAGCGGCTCGGCCACGACGAATTGTCCATCGACGCGCCGCTCCCCGGCAGCGAGGACGAGAAGGCGACGCGCGCCGATCGGCTCCTGCCGACCACCGGACCCGCCGCCGACGAGTCGCTGGGCAACGCCGAACTCCGCGCCATCTTCCGCGAAAAGCTGGCCGACTTCGCGGCGGGGCTGAACGAGAAGGAGCGCTTCATCTTCGAGAAGCGGCTCATCGCCGACGATCCGATGACGCTGCAGGACATCGGCGCGCACTACGGCGTGTCGCGCGAGCGCGCGCGACAGATTGAAGCGGGTCTCATCGACCGCATGCGCAAGTACATGCGCGAGGAGATCCCCGACTTCGACCTCGTCGCCGCGGCCGAGCGCGAGTAGCGCGCAGCCCAAACGATGGCCGGGTCGCCCACCGGCAGTGGCCTTCAGTGGAGGCGGCGCGCGGTGGCTCGGTAGGCTCGGGGAATCTTCTCCTCCGCGTCCACCATGTGGGTGATGCCCTCGCCGTCGGTGAAGATCCAGAAGCGCCGCTCCGGCATCCCCTCAACCTGCGCCGGCGGGGTCGGCGCAGGAGCCGCTCCGGCCGGGTATCGCGGCGACGGGGCCGGGGCATCGCGCCCCAACCGGCCGATGTCCTAACCGGCGGTGGCTCCGCTGCGGTAGCGGAACATGCGCTGCCGGTGCGTGCTGCCGTCGAGCGCCTCGTACAGGAAGCCGCGGAACACCATCACCACGTGGAAGATGGCGCCGGCGCCCAGCATGGCGATGACTTCGCCCAGCGCGCCGAGCAGGGCGAGCCACTTCGTCGCGAAGGCGTACACCCCGGCCACGATGAGCCCGTTCGGCACGAACCATTCGATCCAGTTCTCCTGGAGGAAGCGGAAGCTGCGGGTGATCGTGTCCAGGCCGCCCCAGGTGCGCTTCAGGTAGATGGTCTCGGGCGTCGCGTTCAGCACCAGCAGCTTCATCAGGAAGACGACGCTGAGAATGGCGCTTCGCTGCGGGTTCATCGCCAACGTGGCGCCGAGCAGCAGGTCGACGATCCACAGCACGAAGAAGAGGTTGATCCACGTCCAGAAGTACGCGCCGAGGCTCGCCTTCAGGTCGGCCAGGTTCACCCGGTCGCGCGCGACCACGCCGGCGAGAAAAAACGTGTAGACGCTGCACGCCGCGGACATGGCGAGGCCCATCACGATGCCGCCGGCCCAGCCCGAGCCGCCCAGCAGGCTCGCGAGGAGGAAGAACGCGACCGCCAGGCCCATCGGGAGGACCAGCGTCCACAGGTTCTTCGCCAGCGCCGCGAAGGCGTCCGCGAGGCAGCTGCCGTAGAGCCGCAGGTAGACCAGCACCACGTTCATGACGCACCACGTAATCGCTTTTCCCGGGGCTTCACAGAGGAACGTGGCTATGAAGCGCGGCGGCCGTTCAATGCCGCAGGGGGATTTCACATGAAGCGACTCCTCGTAGGCGCGATGCTTGCTCTCGCCGCCTGTTCGCCGAACATTCCCAACACGCCGCCGACACCCGTCATCACCGCGCGCTTCGATCCCTCGGGCACGCCGTCGGTGGTGCCGTCGCCCAACGATCTCGCGACGAACCCGGCGACGGGCCTCCTCGCGGTGCCGATCCCCGCGGACGCCAGCGGCGCCGACAAGGCCTTCTACGGCTGGCTCAACACGCTCGACGGCTTCCCGGCGGCGGCCGGCGCGTCGACGACGTTCGACGGCAAGCTGGACCCCGCGTCGGTCGTGGCCGGCGCCTCGGTGCGCGTGTTCGATCTCGACGCGTCGAACGCCGACGTCTCGACCACCGTCTCCTACGCCGACCAGGAGCTCGAGGAGGCCCCCGGAATCCTCCGCGTCGCCCCGCCGCCCGGCGGGTGGACGAGCGGCCACCGCTACGCCATCGCCGTGCTCGGCGGCGCGAACGGCGTGAAGGGCGCCGACGGCCGCCCGGTGGTGGGCAGCGCCACCTGGGCGTTCCTGCGCCTCGAGCATTCGCTGGTCACCTGCGAGGATCTCACCAGCGCGGACTGCCGCCCGACGACGGAGATCATCCCGTCGGACGTGAAGGACGACCAGGCCAACCGCCTGGCCGACCAGACGAAGTCGGCGCTGCTGCTCGAGAGGCTGCGCCGCAAGTACAAGCCGGCGGTCGACCACCTCATCGGCCAGGGCGTGGCGCGCACCGACATCGCGATCCTCTGGACGTTCAAGATCGCCACCAACCCGACCTTCGACTTCAACCCCGCCGCGACGCCCCCGCGCGTGCCGACGCCGACGAACCTCATCGTCGCGAACGGGAAGGTGAACATTCCCATCGACCCGAACGCCTCGCCCGCCTACCAGGAGTTCACCGCGGACTACCTGAACGAGCTGAACGGCTTCCCGGTGAGCTCGCCCGGTCAGGCGACGATCATCGGCGGTGACGTCGACGGCTCGACGGTGAACGAGAACACGGTGCTGGTGTTCGACGTGACCGATCCGGGCACGCCCATCGCCGCCACCATCTCGTACGACGCCACCGCGCGGAAGATCAACGTGCTGCCGCCCGCGGGCGGCTGGGGCCGAGGCAACACGATCGCCATCGCGGTCATCGGCGGCGCCGACGGCGTGAAGGGCACCAACGGGCAGGGCCTGGCGGCGTCCGACGCATGGGCGCTGGCGCGCTCCGCCTCGCCGCTGGTGGACTGCGCCACGCTGGGCCCCGGCTGCAAGTCGGTGGTGAAGGCCGCGCCCATCAGCGACCTGCAGGCGATTGGCCTCGAAGGCCTGCGCCGGGCGTACAAGCCGGTGCTCGACGCGCTGCAGGCCGGCGGCTACCCGCGCACGGTCGTGTCGGGCCTGTGGGTCTTCTCGACGGTGAACCAGCCCGAGGTGACGTTCGACCTCGCGGCGGCGACGCCGGTCATCCCGTTCCCGTCGAACCAGTTCCTCCGCACGGCGGACGACCTCGATCCCGCGGGTCACCTCACCTTCCCGGTACCCCCCGGGCCGTCGGGCGCGCTCTTCGCGGGCCTCAACACGCTGAGCGGCTTCTCCACCACCGCGCCCATCGTCTCGGAGAACTCGGCGACCTTGACCGCGCTGGACGAAGGTCACATCGACGACACCACGCTCCTGGCGGGCACCGGCTTCAAGAAGCTGGGCGGCGCGGGCCCGCTGATGCCGAGGGTGAAGACGTGCCTCAACTGCACCGACAGCGCGGGCGCCGCGCCCCAGCCCGAGCAGCTGCAGTGGGTGCCCGAGCTGCCGCTCGAGGAGAACTCGCGCTACGGCGCCTACGTCACCCAGGACCTGAAGGACACGGAAGGCCGCCCGGCGGCGCCGTCGCAGACCTTCGCCATCGTGCGCCTGAAGAACTCGCTGCTCGACGCGAACATGAAGAGCACGCTGCCCGTCCTCAGCGACGCGCAGGCGCAGGCGCTCGAGCCGTACCGCCTCAAGTTCAAGACGTGCCTCGACGACCTCGAGGCGCAGGGCCTCGTGCGCAAGAAGCTCTCCCTGGCCTTCTGCGTGACGACGCAGGCCACCACCAGCGTGGTGAAACTGCTCGCGAACACGGTCGGCTCGCTGCCGGCGACGGCGCTGCCGGACTCTCCGACGATGCTCATCGACGCGACCACCCCGGTGAAGGCGCAGATGACGGGCCTGGGCATTCCCAGCAACGCCATCGGGCCGATCTTCGTCGGTAACATCGTGCTGCCGTTTGGCCTCAACGGCGCCGGTGACACGCTGAACCCGAACCCGGCGCAGTGGGGCGGCCGAAAGGCGCCGTTCCTCCTGTTCCAGCCGGCGGGCGCCGCGCCCTCGGGCGGCTGGCCGGTCGTCATCTTCGGTCACGGCCTGGGCCGTACCCGCACCGACGCCATGGCCATCGCGAACTCCATCGCGCAGGCGGGCTTCGCGGTGTTCGCGATCGACGTCGTCTACCACGGCGACCGCGCTACCTGCGTCGGCTCGCGGGCGGCCACCATGCAGGCCAGCGACGACGCGGCGTGCGCGAACCCCACCACCCAGACGTGCGACGCGACCACCGGCCGCTGCATCGCGCGGGACCAGTCGACGGCGACGCCGTGCAACCCGGCCGGCAACGGCGACGCGGTGTGCTTCGCCGCCGGCCTCGGGCAGTGCCAGGCGGCGGGCCCGAACGCGGGCAAGTGCGAGGGCGGTGACTTCCTCCGCGGCGCCGACGGGAAGCCCGTCATCGCGGCGTGGAACTACCTCAACCTGGTGAACCTCTTCGCGACGCGCGACAACTTCCGCTACACCGGCGCGGTCGACTTCGCGCAGGTGGTGCGCGTCATCAAGTCGACGTCGGCGACGTCGCTCAACGCGCAGCTGGCGCTCAACATGGCGGCCGGCCTGGACGGCAACTCGATTCACTACGCCGGCCAGTCGCTGGGCAGCTTCAACGGCGCCGTCTTCGCGGCGGCGAACCCCGCGGTGACGCGCGTGGCGCTCAACGTCCCCGGCTCCAGCCAGGTGGACGTGCTGCTCACCGCGCCGGGCTTCGCGGCGCAGCGCACGGCGTTCCTCGCGAGCCTCGCGCAGCTGGGCCTGGTGCCCGGTACGCCGGGCTTCGACCAGTTCATCGTGCTGGCCCGCACCATCATGGACCCGGCCGACTCGCAGAACATGGGCTACGAGGCCGTGCACTCGTCGAACGCGAACCGCCGCGTGTACCTCCAGTACATCCAGGACGATCAGGTGCTGCCGAACGCGACGACGGAGCTCTTCATCAACGCGGCGAACCAGGACAGCACGCGGCAGGCGCAGGTGTTCGAGTTCACGGAGCACTCCGGCACTCCGGCGGCGGGCTTCATTCCAGCGAGCTATCCGGTGGCGTCGCGCCACGGGTTCCTGTTGAGCCCCGCTGGCAACCCGGAGTGCAACCCGATGACGGCCAGCTGCGCCACCGTCGTTGCGCAGACGAAGCTGGTCACCTTCCTTGCCACCGGTATGGCGCCGTAATCGAAAGGCCACCCGCACCATGAACTCGTTCAAGACACTGGCCGTCTGCGTCGTCCTCGCCGCCTCCTCGTCGTTCGCGAGCGGCTTTCGGCTCGAGGGGCACGGCGCCCGCGCGCTGGGCATGGGCGCGGCGGTGACCGCGCTCACCGATGACTCGAGCGCGCTGTACTACAACCCCGCGGGCCTGGCCGGACGCAAGGGCCTGGAGCTGCAGGCGGGCATCTCGCTGATCATCCCGTCGCTCGCCTTCACCAGCGACAACACCAGCGCGACGACGTGGGTCAACACGAGGCTGTCGACCCCGTTCAACCTGTACGCGACGTACGGCCTCTTCGAGAACCTGACGCTGGGCGTCGGCATGTTCGTGCCGTTCGGCTCCAGCGCGTCGTGGCCCACCGGCTGGGAAGGCGCGGGCCGCGCGCTGACCTCGACGGTGCAGGTGTTCGACATCAACCCGTCGCTGGCCTGGCAGGTCCACCCGCGGCTGCGCATCGGCGGCGGTTTCCAGGTCTTCCTGGGCAGCGTGTTCATCGAGCGCGGTCTGAACTTCGTGGACAGCCAGGGCCTGGTGCAGCTGGGCGGCAGCGCCACGGGCTTCGGGTGGAACATGGGCTTCCAGCTCGAGCTGTGCGAGGACCGGCTGTACCTGGGCGGCAGCTACCGCAGCGGTGCGCCCATGGCCTTCCGCGGCAACTCGCACTTCGTCGACGTTCCGCTGGAGTTCCAGTCGCGCCTGAAGGACCAGCCGATCACCTCGGACATCACCCTGCCAGACGTCGCCAGCATCGGCATCGGCGTCAAGGCCTCCGACAAGCTGCGCGTCGGCATCGACGTGACGGCGGTGACGTGGGCGACGTTCAAGGAGCTGAAGATCGAGTTCGAAGAGCCGGCTCTCACGAACCCGCTGCCCAAGCGCTGGGACACGGTGGCGTCGATCGCCCTGGGAGGTGAGTACGAGGTCACCGACGCCTGGCGCGCGCGCCTCGGCTTCGGCTTCGACCCGACGGGCACGCCGCGCGACACGCTGACGCCCGATCTCCCCGACGCCACCAAGTTCCGCTTCTCGGGCGGGGCCGGCTGGAAGTCGTCGTTCGGCCTCTTCGCCGACCTCGCGTACCAGTTCGTCTTCCTGGTGCCGATCGCCAGCACCGCGCCGGGCTTCTCCGGCACCTACGCCGGCAGCGCGCACGCGGTGGCGCTGAACGTCGGCTACACGATGTAGCCAGGCCGCCGCGCGTCGTCCGAACCGGGCGCTCCGGGCCTCGACGAGAGGTCGGGGCGCGCCGCGTTTCAGGGCTCCTTCAGCTCGCCGAGCAGCTCGGTGGTGTGGCGCGCAAGCTCGTCGGTGCGATCGAGCAGCGTGTCGAGCTCCGAGAAGATCGCGTTCACCTCGGCGGCGCGGCGCGGCGCCGGCACGTCGCCCGCGTCGGCCAGGCGGTCGAGGAGCCGCATCACGCGCAGCAGGTGCTCGTGCGCCAGCAGCAGGTCGCGCCCGGCGCGCGTGCCGGCGCGGGTGAAGAGCGCGCCCGACACGTACAGCTGGCCCACGGCGCGCTTGTTGGCGCGCAGCACGCGGTCGAGCCGCTCGCGGTAGGTGGCGAGGCGCCGCGCGAGGCGCGCATCGGACAGGCTGACGACAGCGGGGGCGGGGCGGGGGGGCGACGGCCGCGGCGTGGCGCAGCTGGTGGACGGCCGGGGCTTCGGAGGGTGGCTGCGTCGCTTCGACATCGGCATCGGCGCATAGCACACCGGCTTCGTGGTACGCGCGCGTCATGGCGGCCACCCTCGAGGTGAAGGATCTGCCCGGCGGCGTCCGGGCGCTGACCGTGTCCAACCCCGCGCGGAAGAACGCGCTCGACGACGGGCTGCTCGAGCAGCTCGACCGCGCGCTCACCGGCGCCGACGAGGTGCGCGCGTGGCTTTTGCGCGGCGCGGGCGAAGGCATCTTCAGCGCGGGTTACGACCTGACGTCGCTGTCCGACTACCAACCGGGCACGCCCCTGCCCGACGAGCGGCTCGGCGAGGTGCTCGACGCGCTCTCGCGGCACCCGGCGCCCTCGGTGGCGCTGGTGACGGGCCCGGCGATCGGCGCGGGCTGCGAGCTGGCGGTGGCCTGCGACTTCCGCGTCGGCGACGCGCGCGCGCTGTTCGCCATGCCGCCGGCGAAGATCGGCGTGGTGTACGCGCTCAAGGGCATGCAGCGGCTCATCGCGCGCGTGGGCGAAGGCCGCGCCCGGTACATGTTCCTCACCGGCCGGCGGCTCGCCGCTGACGACGCGCTGCGCTGCGGGCTGCTCGACGTGCTGGCCGACGACGCGGAGGCCCAGGCGCTGGCGCTGTGCAACGAGCTCGCGTCGAACGCGCCGCTCGCGGTCCGCGGCATGAAGCAGGGCCTCGCGCTGCTCGAAGAGGGCGGCGGCACCGGCGAGCAGCGCGCCGCGTACGAGGCGCTGCGCCGCGCGTCGTTCAACTCGCAGGACGCGAGGGAGGGCCGCGACGCGGCGCTCGAGAAGCGCACGCCCCGCTTCCGGGGCGCGTGAGGGCGCTTTTCAGACCTCGGCGAACAGCTCGCTCATGCGCACCCGCAACGCGCTGGCGATGCGGTACAGCGACGAGATGGATGCGGACGACTCCGCGCGCTCGATCTGCGAGAGCAGCGACACCGACAGCCCCGTGCGTCGCGCGAGCTGCTTGAGCGTGAGGTTCTGGCGCGTTCGCCCCTCGCGGATGTAGCGGCCGATCGCCCGGTGCAGCTCGGCCTCCGGGTCACGGGTGATGCCCTTCTTCTCGAGCGTCTTGCGGACCGTGTCGATGAACACTTGCGGGTCCACCGGCTTCTTCACGTAGTCCGACGCCGACAGCTGGAGGCTGGCCACCGCCGTCTCCACCGTCGGGAAGCCGGTCGCGACGATCACGGCGATGTCGTCGTCGAAGCCGCGGATCTGCTCGAGCACCTCGGTGCCGCTCATCTGCGGCATCATCATGTCGAGGATGACGAGGTGGAAGTTGCCGTCTTTCAGTGTCGCGATGACCTTCGTCGGGTCCAACAATGTGGTGACGGAGAAGCCTTCGCGCACCAGCAACGCCTTGAACAGCTCGGCGTTGTCCACCTCGTCGTCCACCACCAGGATGCGGATCTGCTGCGAGCCGCGCACGTGACGCCTCCCCCAACGTAGGTCCTACTTTGGCGCTGCCTCGAGGATCTTCCGGACCTTCGGAACGTCATCCTCATCGGGCGGGGCGATTTCGAGGTAGCGCTCGTAGTACTTGCGCGCCTTCTCCATGTCCGACTGGCTCTGGTCCCGCGACGCGATGCGCGCGTACGTGCTGCCCAGCACCTTGTAGCAGGGGTGGAACATGGGGGCGATCTTGATGCACCGCTCGAGGCGAATGGTCGCGGCCTCGTAGTTCTTGCTCCTGTTGAGCTGGCTCGCCTCGTCGAGCAGCGACTGCGCCTCGGCGTTCGCCTTCGGCGGGTCGGCTTTCGGCGGGTCCACCTTCGGCGGGTCATTCTTCGGCGGCGGGTTCTTCGCCATCGCCAGCTTCTTCTTCACCTCGTCCGCGCGCCGGGCTTCGAGCTCGTTGTACCGGTCCGCCAGCAGCTTGGTCGCGGTGGCCGTGTCGAGCTGCGTCTTCGCGCGGTCGAGGTCGCCGGCGTCGAGCGCGGCGGCCGCCTCCTCGAGCGCCACCTTGAAGCCCTTCTCAGCGCCCATCTGGTTGAGCAGCGCGCGCGCCTCGGGGTGGACCGTGCCGTCGAGCTTGCAGTCGTTGAGCAGCAGCTCGGCCCGGTTCCAGTCCATCGCGGCGATGGCCGCGCGGGCGTCGCCCAGCTTCTTCTCGATCGCCGCCTTCGCGACCGCGGGGTCCTCCTTCGGCGGCTGGGCGCCGGGGTCGGTCTTCGGCGGGCGCTCGACGCGCGGCTGGGGCGGGGTGACCGTCTGCCGGCTCTTCCAGAAGGCGTAGCCGCCGCCGCCGAGGATGATGACGAGGCCCGCCACCACCACCGCGACGAGCGGCGCCTTCGAGCCGCCGCCGGTCTCCTGGGTGACGGAGGAGCTCGACGTGGTGGGCACGGCGACCTCGTCGTTGGGGCCCACGAACTTCATCTTCACGTGGCCCAGCTCGAGCACATCGCCGGTGCGCAGGGTGACCTGCGCGTACGGCTCGCCGTTCACCATGAGCCCGTTGGCGGACTGCATGTCGATGACGCGCCACTCGCCCGTCTCCTCGCGCACCAGCTTGCAGTGCGTGCGCGACAGCGAGCGGTGATCGACGGAGATGTCGTTGTCGTCGGTGCGCCCGATGCGCATCTCCGAGCGGGTGCAGGGGAAGTCCTTGCCGGCGAAGTCGGTGTTCAGCACCACCAGCCGCGGCGCCTCGGCCACGTCGATGTCCACGATCGGCCGCTTCTTGCCGCTGCCTTCCACCTGGTCAAGGCGGATGACCGCGGTCGACTGGTTCTTCGGCAGCTCCGGCGGCGGGCCCAGCTCGGACACGTCGTCGGCGCTGGCCTCTTCGACGTCGTCGTCGCTCGCCTCGGGCGCGTCCACCTGCGGGAGCGCCGGCACGGTGGCCGACGTCGACGGCGGCTCCACCATCTTGCGCGTCTCGAGCTGCTTGTGCTGGCCCGAGCCCCGCGGGGCGGGCTGCTCGAGCGGCACCGTCGGCGCCACCTGGTCGGACTGCAGCGCGAGGTCGTAGTCACCGATCTGAATCAGGTCGCCGTCGTTCACCTGGACCTGGCCGGAGATCCGGTCGCCGTTGACTCGGATGCCGTTGTAGCTGCCGAGGTCCTCGATCAGCACGTGCCCGTTCTGCTTGAGCAGTCGGGCGTGCCGACGCGACACGTTCCGCTCGGTCAGGCGAATGGTGTTCCCCTCCTGCCGACCGATGGTGAGCTCTTCCCGCGCGAAGGGGACGACCGTCCTGCGCCCCTCGTCGTCTTCGATGATCAGCTTCAGCACGCGACCTCGGTTTCTAGCACCACTGTACGGTCCAGCGAAGTGCCAACGGCCGGGGTGGGCGGGTCGCCCACTTGCACAAAAAGGGGGCGTTTCCCTCATTCAGGTGGGGCGGCGGGGGCGGGGCGGCACGGACCGGGCTACGCTGCCATCGGACAGATGGCCGGCCACGTCACCTTGAGGACGGACGCAGGCGACGAGCACCTGGATCTGCCGGAGTTCGAGGCGCGGGTGCGGCGGGGGGAGGTCTCGCCGCAGAGCCTCGTGCGGCTGCCGGCGGTCACGGGCGAGGCCTTCGTGCCCGCGTGCGAGCTGGAGATCTTCAGGCGGCTCCACCAGCCGAAGCTGGCGCACTTCAGCCGGGCCTTCTCGCTGGTGCGCTTCCCGTGGATGACGTCGGCGCTGATTCTCCTCAACGTCGCCGTCTTCCTCTTCACGGCGGGCGGCGCGCAGATGGAGCTCGACGACATGGTCCGCTACGGGGGCAAGGTGGGCCCCCTGGTGCGGGACCTGGGCGAGCTGTGGCGGCTGTTCACCGCCAACTTCCTGCACCGCGACGCCTTGCACCTCGGCCTCAACATGTTCGTGCTCTTCAACGTCGGGGGCGCGCTCGAGAACACCTACCGGACGCTGGACTACCTGTGGCTGCTCGTCTTCACCGGCATCGCCACCATGGGCGCGTCGCTGCTGCTCAACGACGCCGTCACCATCGGCGCGTCGGGCATGGTCTTCGGCTGCCTCGGCGGCGTGGTGGCCTTCGGGCTCAAGTACCGGAGCCTCTTGCCGTCGCGGTACCGCTCGATTCTCGGCGACGCGGCGATTCCGACGGTGCTGGGGCTGTTGCTCATCGGCCTCACGTCGCAGGGCGTGGACAACTGGGCGCACATCGGCGGGCTGCTGGCCGGGCTGGTGACGGGCGCCTTCATGCGGCCGCGGCTGCTCACCGACGCGCGGCGCTTCTGGTGGGAGCCCGCGCTGCGGGCGGCGCCGTCGCTGGGCATCCTCGCGGTGGTCTTCTTCGGGCAGCAGCTCTTCTTCGGGGGCACGCTGCCGGTGTTGAAGCCGGAGCGCGACGACGCCTTCGGCCTCGTGGTGCCGGTGCCCCGCGGCTGGGTGCGCGGGGCGGACCCGCTGGGCTCGGTGGCGTGGTTCAACGGGTTGTCAGGGCTGGGGCGCGCGTCGTTTGCCGCCGAGGCGGTGGAGATGGCCGAGGGCGCCGACGCGCACGCGCAGGCCGCGGCGTTCCTCGACGAGCGCCTCGCGCCGCGCGCGCTGGGGCCCGACGTGCTGACGGTGCGGCCGGAGAAGCCCGAGACGGTGCGCGTGGGCGAGCGCGACGCGGTGCGGGTGAAGGCCACCATCGAAGAGACGACGGGCGACACGCGGGTGATGGCGTGGTTCGTCCCGCGCGGGACGTGGGTGTACCAGCTCGTCTTTCTCTGGCCGGCGGACCTGCCGAAGTACGGGCAGGTGGTGGAGCAGATGATGGCGGGCGTGCGCTTCGTCGAGCCGCGGGCGCTGCGGGTGGTGCGCGCCGAGGCGCTGCTCTTCCCCAACTCGCCGCAGGCGCTGGCGCGGCTGGGGCAGGCGCTGCTGGAGCAGGGCGAGGCCCTGCCGGCGGCGGACGCGCTGACGGCGGCGGTGCGCGTCGACCCGTCGTCGGTGGCGACGCGGGTGCTGCTGGCGCGCGCGTGGCTGTCCGCCGGCGAAGTGGAGCGCGGGTGCGCGGCGACGCTGGCCGCGCTCACCTACGCCCCGGACGATCCGTTCGCGCTGGAGGCCGACGCGCGTTGTGAATTGGCCCAGGGACACCCCCGTCGAGCGCTCGAGCGGCTCGAGAAGGCGCGGGCCGCGGCGCCCAACGACGAGCGCCTGAGGGCGGCGGAGGCGAAGTTGCGCGCGACGCTGCCGGAACTCGAGTAGGAGACACGCCCATGACGCCACGCAGCCCCCTCGCATCGGCCCTGGCCGTCGCCGTCGCCCTGGGCGCCCTGCCGGCCCGCGCGGAGGAGACCGCGCAGGAGATCTCGAAGAAGTCGCGCGAGAAGGGCGCGCTCAACCTCGTCGGGCTGACCGCTGAATTGAGGCTGGTCACCACGTCAAGCGACGGCAAGGCGAAGGAGCAGGTGCTGTCGACCACCTCGAAGACCATCAACGGGAAGAGCCACGCGCTGGCCCGCTTCTCGGCGCCGGCGGGCGTGGCGGGCGTGGCGGTCCTCACCATCGAAGGTGCGCCCGGCGAAGGCGACGACGTGTCCCTGTACCTTCCGAAACTCAAGCGGGTGCGGAAGGTGGCGAAGAGCGACCGCGGCAAGTCCTTCATGGACACCGACTTCGCGTACGCGGACATCACCTCGAACGGTGCGAGCGACGACGCGTTGAAGCGCCTGCCCGACGAGAAGGTGGAAGGCCGGCCGTGCTTCGTCCTGAAGGGGAAGGGCGACGACGGCTCGCCCTACGGCGAGGTGACGCTGTGGGTGGACCAGCAGACCTACGTGCCGATGAAGGTGGAGTACCAGGACAAGGCGGGCAAGCCCTTCAAGCGGTACCGCACGCTGAAGCTGAAGAGCTTCCGCGACCGGGTGATGGCCGCCGAGTCGGTGATGGAGAACCTGCAGTCGGGCTCGAAGACGCAGATGACGGTGCTGAAGCTCGAGGACGCGACGCTGGGCGACGAGGCCTTCACCGAGCGCGCGCTGGAGCGCGGCTGAATTCTCCCTCTCCCCCATCGCGGGAGAGGGCCGGGGAGAGGGGAAGACACTGACCGCGTCGCGACGTCACCCCTGGGCCGCGGTGCTCGTGAGCCTCGCGCTCGCGTCGTCGTCCTCTGCCCAGGACGTCGACGCCGGCGAGCCGGCGATGGGCATCGAGCCCTTCGAGGCGCCGCCCACGGACGGCGGCGCGATGGCCGTGGAGTCCTTCGACACGACGCCGGTGGACGCGGGCGTCGTGGAGGCGCCGGCGCTGGAGTCCTTCGGCGGCAGCTCGTGGAGCCCCACCGCGCGCGTCTACGGCTGGGCGTGGGGCCACGGGGCGCTCGACACCTCCTTCGACTCGCCGCGCGGCGCGCCGATGGCGGAGAACGTCGCGGAGGGGCGGCTCAAGGCGCTCTTGGGCGTCGACGTGAAGCTGAGCGAGCGGCTGCGCCTGGTGGTCGAAGGCCGCGCGCAGGTGCGGGTCGTCGCGCAGCGGGAGTTCGACCGCGCCAAGGGCTTCTTCGAGCCGATGCTGGGCGACGCCTTCGTCGACGTCTACACGTCGAAGGTGGACCTGCGCCTCGGCAACCAGCGCATCCCGCTGGGCGCCAACCCCGCGCTCGCGCCGGGGGACGCGCTCAACCCGAGAGATCTCCGCGAGAGCCTCATCTCGGGCGAGCTGGAGGACACGCTGTTGCCCGTCTTCGCGCTGCGCGCGCAGGGCGACGTGGGGACGGTGTCGTGGCTCGCGGCGTACGCGCCGTTCTTCACGCCGCACCGCTACTTCGTCTTCGGGCAGGACGAGGCGCTGTTGCAGCCCGGCCTGGGCCCCGTCTTCGACAACACGCGCATCGACCCGAGCATCGAGGACTACGTCCAGCCGCGCCTCCTCGAGACGCAGCGGCCGCCGCCGTTCGCCGGCGACCTCGCGCTGCGGGCGGTGCGCAACGGCCGGGTGAAGGTGGGCGCCTCGTGGGTGTGGATGAACGAGAAGCTGCCGCGCGTGGTGATGGACCAGGAGCTCGGCGCCCTGCTGGCGTCGCAGGGCCGGGGCGCGCCGGTGGACCCGGCGCTCGCGGCGTCGGTGGCGAACCGCTTCCAGGCGGGCGAGACGCTGTACTCCGGCACCTACAAGCGCACGCACCTCTTCTCGCTCGAGGCCTCGGCGCTGCTCGGGCCCGGGCAGCTGGACGTCGACGCCACCTTCACGCCGCGGCAGACGTACTTCGACGTCGACTTCACGCCGCTCGACAAGTCGGCGCTCTCCTGGGTGGTGGGCTACAGCCAGGCGTCGGACTCGCCGCTGCTCTACACGGTGGCGTACTTCGGCACGGCCGTCTTCGACGTCGGCGCGAAGGAGCAGCTGTTCCTCATGGAGCCGGCCACCGCCGTCGGCGCGGCGCGCACCGCCTTCTTCCATCTCTTCCTCGCCACCGTGGGCTACGGCTTCTTCGACAAGAAGCTGGACGTCAGCGTGCGCGCGGGCTTCGAGCCGGTGCAGCTCAGCTTCTCGGTGGGCCCGAAGGTGAGCTGGGAGGTGGTGCCGGGTCTCGAGCTGTACGCCGCCGCCGAGTTCTACGTGGGCAAGAGCTGGACGCCGTTCGGCTACCTCGGCCGCAACGACAAGGTGCTCGTCGGCGCGCGGTACGACCTGTTCTGACGGTCCGCCCTCGCGCCGGTGCGCGCGGCGCTGCTAGAAGCGCCGGTCGCCATGCGCGCTCTCGCCCCCGCTCTGCTCGCCGTCGCTCTCGCCGCCTGCCAGCCCGCCGGCCCCTCCTACGCGCAGGACGTGAAGCCGATCCTCGACGGGCGCTGCGTCAACTGCCACGCGGCCGGCGGCATCGCGCCGTTCAAGCTGGACACGTACGCCGACGCGAAGCGCTTCGCCGCGGCGATCGCCGACGCGGTCGAGACGGGCCGCATGCCGCCGTGGAAGGCGGGCCCGGCCGACGTGACGTACCTGCGCAACCCGTCGCTGACCGACGAGCAGAAGGCGGCGATTTCCGCCTGGGCGAAGAATGGCGCGCCCGAGGGCGACACGTCGAAGCCCGGCGCCCCGCTGGCGCCGGTGGGCGGCGGCATGGAGCGCGTCGACCTCTCGCTGAAGATGGCAGAGGCCTACACGCCGACGGTGAAGCCGGACGACTACCGCTGCTTCGTCTTGCGCTGGCCGAAGGACACGCCGGTGTACGTCACCGGCGTCAACACCGTGCCGGGCGTGACGCAGCAGGTGCACCACCTGGCGCTGTACCTCGTGCCGCCCGACTCGGCGGACCTGCCTGCGCAGTGGGACGCGGAGGACGCGACGCCCGGCTACCAGTGCTTCGGCGGGCCGTTCGGCAGCCGGCCGCAGACGTTCGCCGTCAACCTGCTGACCGCGTGGATCCCCGGCTACCAGGGCACCACCTTCCCGCGCGGGGGCGGCGTGTTGGTCGAGCCCGGCGCCACGCTCGTCATGCAGCTGCACTACAACCTGCAGAACCTGCCGCAGCCGGAAGCGGACCTGACGGAGGTGCAGTTTCAACTCGCGGGCACAGTGACGCGGCGCCTCGCGTACCAACCGTTGCTCGACGTCGCGTGGGTCGCCGGGCAGATGAAGATTCCTGCGAACGCCAGCGACGTTTCCTTCACGTACGCGGCGGATCCGCGCGCCTTCTTCTCGCTGCTCGGCTCGCCGCTGGACACCTCGAACGGTTTCAACCTCGAGGCGGTGATGTTCCACATGCACCAGCTCGGGAAGCGCGGCGAGCTGTGGCTCGACAAGGCCGACAAGCGGCGCATCAAGGTGCTCGACATTCCCGACTGGGACTTCCACTGGCAGAACGAGTACCAGTTGTCCCAGGCGGTGCGCTTCGAGCCCGGCGACCAGCTCCGCGTGAGGTGCGTCTTCGACAACTCGCCTGGCCGCGCGGGGCCCGGCAAGCCGTCGGTGGACACCAACTGGGGCGAAGGCAGCGACGAGGAGATGTGCGTCGCCAACATCCTGTCTTCCGAGTGACGCCCCACATTCAGTGCCCGGCGTCGGCCACGCCCGCGTCCAGCGCCGGCGCGCCGTTCGCGTTCAACCACGCGGACAGCTCCGCGCGGCGGGCCGGGGACAGGTTGGGCATCGCCTTCATGAAGAGCTCCACGGCGCGGGCCCGCTCGTCGGGCCGCGCGAGCCACGTCGCCTGTCCGCGCAGCGCCTTCGCCTCGGCGAGGCCTTCGGGGAGCTCCACCTGCGTGAAGAGTTGCTCGGCGCGGGCGAGCGCCTCGAGCGCGTCGGCGCCGCGGCCCAGCGCGACCAGGCACCGGCCGATGCCCAGGAGGTTGCGCGCGAGCGGCAAGGGCGCCGGGTTGTTGCCCGCCTCGCGGAGATCGCGCGCCGCCTCGAAGTGCACCAGCGCCTCGGGCAGGTGCCTCTGGCGCAGCTCGAGCTCGGCCAGCGCGTCCTCCACCTCGGCGAGCTCGGTGCGCTCGGCGCCCAGCGCGGTGCGCACCTTCCACGCCTGGCTCAGCGCGGAGCGCGCGTCGCCCCACTGCCCCAGCTCGATGGCCGCGAGGCCGACGCTCAGGAGGGCGTTCGCGCCTTCGCGCGCGCTGTCCAGCTTCAACGTCTTCGCCAGCGCGACGCCGCGGTCCGCCGAGGTGCGCGCCTCGCGCCAGTAGCCGGCGTCGCGGTACAGCTGGCCCTCGAGCTCGATGACCTGCAGCATCTCCTTCGACGCGGGGCCGACCGTCAGCAGCCGCGCCTCGCGGAGGTCGTCCAGCGCCGCGCGCGCGAGGTCCGTCTCCCTGAGTGACAGGTACACCTTGATGAGCGCCTGCTGCGTGTTGAGCGTGTCCGGGTGGTGCATGCCCAGCGTCGCGCGCCGAACCGCCAGCGCCTGCTCGAGCGCCGCCCGCGCCTCGACGTAGCGCCCGCGGCTGCGGAGCAGCACGCCCAGGTTGTGCTCGGCGGTGGCAGTGTTCGGGTGCCCCGGCCCCTCGATGGCCCGGTGGATGTCGAGGCTCTTCTGGTAACTGGCGATGGCCTCGTCGGCCCGGCCCAGCACCGCCAGCACCATGCCCATGTTGTTGAGCGTCATCGCCACGTCGGGGTGCTCGGGGCCCAGGCGCGCCTGCTGCAGCGCGAGCGCGCGCTCGAAGTCGGCCAGCGCGGCGGGGAAGCGGCGCTTCTTCATCGACACCAGGGCGTCGTTGCTGGCGAGCTCGACCTGCACCTCCCAGTCGCCGGGCACGCGCGCGGCGGCGGCGTGCGAGAGGCGGCCCCAGGCCTCGGCGTCGTCGTCGCTGCCGTCGTCGTCGAAGCCCTCGTTGGCGTACAGCTGGCTGAGCGCGCGGGCCTCCAGCGCGCCGTCGGCGGCCTTGAGCGCCTGCTCCGCGGCGGCGAGGTTGTCGGCGCGCGCGCGCCTGGGGTCGCCGCTGCGCATCGCGAGCCGCGCGAGCAGCAGGTACGCCTCGGCGCGGGTGCGCGACGGCGCGTCGGCGGACACGGCGGGCCGCAGCTTCTTCAACCCGTCGACGTACTTCCCGGCGTCGAACAGCGCGCGGGCCTCGCTCACCGCCGCGCGCAGGGCCGCGTCGGCGCGGCGCTCGTTGGCGTCCACCGAGCGGGCTCCGAGGTCGAGGCGCGCCGAGCACACCTTCGGTGAGTCGAGCGAGCGCGCGGCGACCGGCGCGTTGGCGATGACCTGTCGATCGGCGCCGTCGAAGAGGGTGACGAGCGCCTCGAAGCGCAAGAGCCGGTCGTCGAGGCAGCTCCTCTTCAGCTCGTACAGCTCTTCGCTGTCCGTCTTCCGAAGCCGCGCCGCTTCGCAGGCCTCGCGGCCGGTGGCCACCCAGTCGAGCGCCCACGCGTCGAGCGCCTTCTCCACCGAGGCCCAGGCGTCGGGCGCGTAGGCGAGGCCGGTGGCGATGAAGGCCTTCCTCAGGCGATCGCGCCGGCCCTGGTCCCACGTGCCCTCGAGGCGCTTCTCGAGGCCGCCGCACACGCGCAGGCGCTTCTGCGTCCACAGCCCGTAGCCCACGGCGAGCGCCGCGAGCGCCAGGAGCGCCACCGCGCCGCCGGTGCGCTGGGCGGTGCGCCGGCCGCGGGGCCGCAGCGCGGCGAGCAGCGCGTCCATGCTGGGCCAGCGCGCGTCGGGCTGATGCGCCAGGCCGCGCTTGAGTACGTCGTACACCCACGACGGCACCTGCGTGTTGGACGGCGCGGGGGGCAGCTTGCCCGAGGCGATCTCCTGCGCGTGCTGCTTCAGCGTGGCGCCGCCGAACGGCCGCTTGCCGTACAGCCCTTCGTACAGCGCGACGCAGAAGCTGAACTGGTCGCTCCGCGCGTCGGTGGCGAGGCCGGCGAGCTGCTCCGGCGCCATGTACCCGGGCGTGCCCATCACCGCGCCGTCGCGCGTCAGCGGCACGCCGAGGCCTGGCGTGTCGGCGATCGCCTCGGGCAGCTCGCCGGACAGCGTGCGTGGCACGGGCGCCGGCGTGTTGGTGGCCTGCCGCGCGAGGCCGAAGTCCAGTACGCGGGGGCGGCCGTCCCGGTCGACCAGCACGTTGTCGGGCTTGAAGTCGCGGTGCACCAGGCCCGCGCGGTGGGCGGCGGCCAGCCCGTCGCCGGCCTGGCGGAAGACGCTCAGCACGTCGAGCCACGCGCGATCGCCGCGGAGCCAGTCCGACAGTGTCTCGCCTTCGATGAACTCCATGGCGATGAAGACGCGATCGTCCAGCACGCCCACGTCGTGCACGGTGATGACGTTGGGGTGCTGCAGGCGCGCCATCGCCTGCGCCTCGCGCAAGAGGCGTGCGCGCCCCTCCTCGGCCGACAGCGCGCCGCCGCGCAGGAGCTTCAAGGCCACCTTGCGGTCGAGGTGTGGATCGTACGCCGCGAAGACCTCGCCCATGCCGCCCGTGCCGAGCCGCTCGAGGATGACGTAGCGCCCGAGCGTGGTGCCGCGGGTGAGCGGCGGGCCGGCGGTGGGTGAGTCGGGGCGCGTGGGCGTGCCGGGTTGCTCGCCGCCGCCGCTGGAGCCGGCCTGCGTCTGCGCGAAGACGATGGAGGACAGGCGCTCCTTCCGGCGCGCGCAGTCGTCGCAGCCGGCGAGGTGCTGCGCGGCCTCGGCCGCCGACGCGTCGTCGAGCTGGCCAAGGGTCAGCTGCAGCAGCTGGTCCTCGTCGAGGTGATTCATCACGCGCACGGCGAGGCTACAACGGTCGCTGCGCGCGCGTAGTCCTCGAACGCCGCACCTCGTGCCGGCGCGTCGCTGGCCTGACGCGGGCCGTGGCGCGGGCGACACGCGATGGTGTCCAACCGGAGGTGGTGGGTCGGCTCGCGCGGCGTCCACGGGCGGCGTGACGTCGGCGGGTGAGGCGCGCCGTCGGGGCGCGTGGACGTCGGCGGCCGAAGCGAGCGCGTGGGACGTCGGGCGGGCGGCGCGTGGACGTCGGCGAGCGTGGCGCCCCGTTCGCGCAGCGCGTCGCGGCGCGCGTGACCGCCGGCGCGCTCGCGGCGGCCTCGGCTCCGCGAGTCGGTCTACGCCCCGGCGCCCGCCGCCCGGCCGTCCAGGCCTTCCCCGCGCAGCCGCGGCAGCGCCCCGGGCGCCTGCTTCGCGAGCCAGGCGACCCGCTTCTCGCGCACGAGGGCACCGCAGGTCCCGGTTCTTCCCGGCGTCGTCGCTGCTCATTGGCGCGCGCAGCGTCATCGTGCGCTCGCCGGCCGCGGTGAGGGAGACCTGCATGCCGGCGATCAGGTCGCTGATGGAGCGCTGCGCCGCGAGGCCCCGCACGATGCCGGCGACGCCGGCCGAGGCCAGCAGCGACAGGCGGGTGTTCCGCACCGCGGCGAGCGGAAGCAGCACCAGCGCGCCGCCCACTACGAGGAGGACGGCTTTCACCACCCGCTGCGGCACCGTCAGGTCCAGCACCACGAGCGGCCCCGGCCACTGCCAGTGGCCCAGCACCCACAAACCGCGGGTGACGAGCCACGCCGGCAACAGATCCCACAAGGGGGCCGTGCTCGGCGATGACGGCGTCGATGTTGCGCACCGTGCGCGGGCCGCAGCGCCACGGCGGCGTGCCGTCGTGGTGCACCAGCTCGCCGGCGCGCACCGGGCCCGCGCCGTCCACCGGGTGCTTCAGCTGCGATGGGTCCACCTCGAGGTGCTGGTCGAAGAGGAAACATCAGGCGCCGCGCGGCGCGCTGGCGTCGAGGCCTTGCCCTGCGCGGGCGCCGGCGCGAGCCACTCGGCCGCCTTCTCGAAGTCGTCGTCGTGGGCCGTGTCGAGGAAGCGCCGCAGCGCCTCGCCGAGCACCTCCTCGGGCCGGGGCTATCGGCCGACGCCGGGGCAGAGCCCGCGAGCGCGACCATCAGGACGCACCGGTGCCATCGCATGCGCGGCAGCTCGCACGCGCGCGCCAACGGTTTCGGCGAGCCCTCCCGAAGTTTGAGGCCCGTCAGACCTTCGCGGGCTCCGCCGGCGCCTCGGAGACATCGCGCTCGAGCGCCTTCCCCGATTCGCCCGCGCGGTCGAGGCCCAGCTTGAAGACGATGGGCCCCAGCACCTCGTTCGCCGCCGCCACGCCGACGGCCAGTGTCGCGAAGCCTGCGTCCAACTCGGGGATGGCGCGCTGAACGATGACGATGAGGATGAACGTCAGCCCCGCCTGCGCCACCAGGCCCGACCAGCCCCAACGCCTCACCGCCGGCTCGTCCTTCGCCACCCGGCTGGAGAGGCGCGCCGCGCCCCACGTGGCCCCTGCGCGCACCGCCACCATCGCCAGGGTGATGGGCCACACCTGGCCCAGCAGCGACAGGTCGAGGTGGGCGCCCGCCGTGGCGAAGAAGACGACGAACACCACCGCGCCCGTCTTCTCCACCGCGGTGAGCAGCTTCTCGCCGCCGTTGGAGAAGTTCTGCACCACGAAGCCCGCCACCATGAAGGACAGGAGCGGGTCGAGGTGCACGTACTCGAGCAGCGCGCTCAGCCCGAAGCCCAGCCCCAGCAGCACCAGCAGCAGCTGCCCGCCGAACAGCCGCAGGTACACCGCCAGCACGATGCCCAGCGTCGTGCCCAGCGCCGCGCTGCCGAGCAGCTCGCGGCCCAGCGCCGAGAAGGCCGCGGGCTCCAGCGTCGCCGACGGGTCCAGCACCAGCCGGGCCAGCGCCACCACCAGCGCCACCACCACGATGACGACGACGTTCGACAGCATGACGAAGGCCACCGAGAACTCCGTCAGGGGCCCCTTCGGACGCAGCTGGCTCATCAGGCCCAGCACCGCGGCGGGGCTGCGGCTGGTGGCCATGGCGCCCCACAGCAGCGCCACCATCGCCGCGCTGGCCCACGGCAGCGCGCGCATGAAGGGGATGAAGGGGCTCAACGCGAGGAAGGCGGCCCCGGTGACGACCGTCACCAGCACCGTCTGCATCAGCGTCGCCCAGGCGAGGCTCTTCAGCACCCGCTTGAGCGACTCGAGGCGCAGCTCCGCGCCGCCGGCCAGCGCGATGAGCGCCAGGGCCAGCGCGTTCACCACGCCCATGTGCTGGACGCTCCGGTGGTCGACGAGGTGCAGCACGTGCGGCCCGGCGACGATGCCCGCCAGCAGGTACCCGGACAGGTGCGGCAGGCCCACCACCTCGACCAGCTCGCTGAGCAGCGTGCCGGCCAGCAGCAAGAAGCCGAGGCCGCTGATCGCGTCCAGCACGCCGGCGGTGTGGGGAATGCCCGCCTGCGCGAGGTACATGAGCGAGAAGCTCACCAGCAGCACCGCCGCCTGCACCGCGCGGCCGCGCCACGTCCTCGTCGGGTGAGCGCTCACGAGCGGCCCTCCTCCGCGGGCCGCGGGCCCGGCGCGTCACCGGTCCAGTCCCCGGCCAGCTTCAGCTCGCGCTGCAGCGCGGGCGGGCCGACCAGCTCGCCCACCACCACCGAGGAGAGGGCCGCGGCCAGCACCAGGCGGCCCACCGGCCCATCGAAGCGCTCGGCGGCGGTGATGCCGACGCACACGGTGATGGCGCCGCTGGACATGAGGCCCAGCCCCATCCACCGCGACGTCTGGACGCCCCGGCCCACCACGCCGCGGAACAGCGCGCCCAGTGGCAGCTTCACCGCCAGGCGGACGAGCGGCACCGCGGCCACCACCCACCAGACCGCGCGGCCGTCGCGGAGGTCGAGGCTCGCGCCGGCCAGCGCCACCACCGGCAGCAGCACCGGGCGCGTGGTGCGGTCGAGCATCTGCCGGAGCACGGCGCCGTCCTCGGCGAGCTGGTTCAACGTCAGGCCCATCACGAAGAGGGCCGCGGGCGCCGCGAGCCCCAGCCGGGCGGACAATCCCACGCCGAGGAGCGCGGTGCCGAGGAGGACGCCCCAGCGCTCGGTGGCGCGGGCCTCTACGCGGGTGAGCGCCGCGCCGATGGCCCCCAGGCACACGCCGAGCCCCAGCGTCAGGACGAGGGCGAGGCCCGGCGCGCCGGCCAGCGCGGTCCCCTCGGGGCGCGGCGCCAGCGCGAACAGCGCGGCGAGGCCCACCAGCGGCACCACGTCGTCGGCCTCCGCGAGGTCGGCGAAGAGGTCGAGGAGCGGGCTGCGGGGGCCTTCGCGCTCGGCGCTCCACACCACCGCGGCGCGCGCCGTCTCGCTGCCCGCGGCGCCCAGGCCCAGCGCGAGCAACAGCCGCGAGTCGTCGTCCAGCGGGAGGATCCGCGGCGCCAGCGCCCAGCCC
Source organism: Myxococcota bacterium (assembly GCA_040755835.1). Taxonomy (GTDB): domain Bacteria; phylum Myxococcota; class Myxococcia; order Myxococcales; family Myxococcaceae; genus JADLDB01. The sequence goes on along the minus strand of JBFMAB010000087.1, from coordinate 2,248 downwards.
GCCAGCGCGCACGCGGCGAAGGCCGCGGCGCCCAGCAAGAGGCCCGCGAAGAAGTGCTTGAGCGGCACCCGGCGGTTGTCGGCGAAGCCGAGGTGCGTGCCGGCCAGCAGGCCGAGCCACGCCGCGCCCACCGCGGTGAGGGGCGACAGCGCCTCCAGCGTGCCGCGGGAGATGGTGCCGAGGCCCAGCGGCCCCAGAAGGATGCCGCCCAGCAGGAACTCGGTGCCCGACGACAGGCCGAAGGCGCGCCGGCCGGCGGGCTTCACCAGCGCGTCCCCCGCCCACGCGAGGAGCAGGAGGCCGACGAGGATGGCGTAGGCGTTCACTGCCTCTCCTGCTTCGCGGCTTCCACCTCGGCGATCGCCAGCCACAGCATGGCCGAGCGCGCGTCGGCGGCGGCGCTGGACAGGGTGAGCTCCAGGGTGACGTGCGTCGCCTCGACGTTCACCAGCCGCACCACCGCGCTGGTGCCGATGCCGCCCAGCACCCGCTCGAGCCGCGTGGCGAGCGCCGGCGTGGCGAGCGCGCGGTCGACGGTGAGCGACGCGGTGACGCGCGGCGTGGGGCCGTGCACGCGCGTCGGGTTCCACAGCCGCGACAGGTGCGGCACCTTGAGCTCGACACCGGCGGTGTCCCGCAGCGTCGTCTCGAGGAGCCCCACGCTGATGACGCGGCCCGTGCGCGCGCCCAGCTCGACCCAATCGCCCGTCTTGAGGCGGCGGCCGAACAGCGTTACCGCGCCCACGAGCGTCGTCGCCACCACGGGCACGCTGGCGAGCCCGAAGGACACCAGCAGCACGAGGCCGATGCGCGTGAAGGCGCCGTCGGGGTCGCCGGTGATGACCGGGGCGATCAGCACCAGCGCGAGCATCACCAGGCCCAGCTGCGCCAGCACGCCGGTCGGCGCGGCGAGGTCCTTCGGCAGCCAGGCGACGGTGGTGGTGCCCTGCGCCACCTCGGTGAAGAAGAGGCGCACCGCGCGCAGCACCAGCGCCAGCGTGAGGCCGGCGAAGAACAGCACGACGATGAGCGGCACGCCGGCGGCGACGCGCGAGGCGAGCGACGCCAGCGGGGCCAGCAGCGCGCCCGACAGCGTCTCGGTGAGGCCGCGCGTCGCCTCGAACAGCGACAGCGTGACGATGAGCCAGGCGTAGATGAGGCCGAGCAGGGCGATCCACCGGCCCGCGCCCACCATGAGCGACAGGGCGCCGCGCACCGCGCCGCGGTTGAGCACCTCGACGGTGCGCAGCTTGAGCGCCGGCACGCGCTCGGGGTTCTGCTCGAGCCAGTGCTCGGCGCGATCGCCGAACTCCCACGCGCGGCGCAGGAGGAAGACGGCCAGCACCGCGAAGAGCACCGCCAGCGAGACGTTGAAGATGGTGTTGGCGACGGCGGTGCGTTGCTGCTCGGCCTTCATGGCCTGGCGGATGTCCGCGGCCACGCGGTCGGCGTGCACCGTGAGGCTGGCGTCACCGGCGAGCTGCGCGTCTTCGGCCGTCAGCTGCACCACCGGCGCGGCGCCCACGTAGACGACGGAGACGCTGCCCGCGTGCTCGACGCGCACGTCCTCGGGGCGCGCGGTGCCCACCACCTCGGCGAGGGCGTCGTTGGCCAGGCGGGCGCGGACCTCCGGGCTCTGCGTGCCGCGCGGCACCGAGAGGGTGAAGACGATGGTGTCGCCGACGCGCACCTCGGCGGCGCGCAGCACCGCGGGCTCTCCGGCGTCCGCGGCGCCGGCGTCGGCGTCGGGGCCCGCGTCGCTCGTCCCGGCGTCCGGGGCGGGGCCGGCGTCGACGGGCTCGGGCGCCGGCTCGACGGGCGGAGGCACCTCGGCGGGCTCCGGCGCCTCGACGCCGGCATCCTCCGGCGCGTCCTGCGTGACGACGTCCGGGGTGGCGGCGGCCGCGGGCAGGGCGCCACCGGGCGCGGCGGCGGCCACGCGCTCCTCGGCCCTGGCGCTCCACACCACGAGCAGGCAGGCGGCGACGAAGGCACCGCGACGCATCGCCGGAAGGAGGTCCGTCCTCATGGGGTGCAGGCCGACCGGGCCGGGCGGCAGGATCGCCGCACTCGCCCGCGCCCGCAACCTGAAGCGACGGCCCAGCGCCCTTTTCAGAGCGCCCGTCAGGTGAAACAGGCGGGAGCTTACGCAAGCGTCGGGACGGGCACGTCGTAGCCGAGGCTGCGGAGGCGACGAACGAGGCCCCGGGCGAGGCGTTCGCGGTCGCGGCCGTCGAAGTGGTGTGGG
>JBFMAB010000086.1:0-10216 GCA_040755835.1 Myxococcota bacterium | reverse complement strand
CGCTGGTGCTGGCGCCGCTGGGCGTGGTGGCACTCCTGGAGGCGCGCCGCGCGTACGGCGCGCGGGCGTGGGCGGCGGCGGTGCTGGCAGCCGGGGCGGTGCTGCCGGCGCTCGCTGCCGGAGCGACGGTCGCCGCGTCGCTGGGGCAGATCCCCGCGCACAACCCGCTGCACCTGTCCCACCTGCTCGCGGGCCGGCCGCGGCCGCTGCTGTTCGCCGCCCTGGTGCTCGGCACCGCCGCCGTCCTGGCGAAACGACGGCAGGCGCTCGCCGCCGCGTGCGCGCTCGCCGCCTGGGCCGTCACGCTGAGCGACCGCAGCTACGGCTATTGGCACGCGCTGCCGCTCTGCGTGCCCTGGCTGGTGTTCGCGGGCGAGGCGCCCGCCGAGTGGGTGCGCGCGCGGTGGATGGCGCTGGCGCTGCTGTTGGCGGCGCTGGCGCTGGGGTACCTGAACCCGCTGGCGGTCGCATGGGGGTGGCTGTGGCCCCACCCGGCGTAGCGCGGACGGGCCGCGCGGCCCCTTCGTCGGCGGCCGCGCGAGGTGGCGGCGCGCGATGACGAGCCCGGGCCCGCTGCGCGAGGGCGCGCGCCGACGCAGCAGTCGTTCGGGGTAGCATGGCGGCCGCCGTGACGCCCGACGCTGCAGCGCGCTGCCCGAAGCACCAGGCCCCGGCCACCGGCACCTGCGCGCGCTGCGGCGGCTTCGTGTGCGACGCGTGCAGCAAGTGGCAGGCCGAGCAGCGGCTGTGCGGCGCGTGCTTCGCGCGGCTCGGCGAGAAGCCCTCGCGGGAGGCGAACGTGGCGTTGCTGTTGTCGACGTTCGGCCTCTGCCTCGGCGTGCCGGGGCTGTTCGGGCTGGTGCTGGCCCAGCGCGAGCTCGGGCGCATTCGCCGCGGGGAGTCGAGCGCCGCCGGCGAGGCCAACGCGACGCTGGCCCGCGCCATCGGCGTGGTGTCGCTGGTGATGCTGGCGCTCGGCGTGGTGTGGGCGCTGCGCGAGCTCAGCTAGAGTGCGAGCCTCGCCTTTCCCCCCGGGAGCCACGACATGCCCAGCCAGACCTTCGCCCTCGAGCCCAATGGACCGAAGCGCCTCACGCTGTCCTGGAGCGCGTTCTGGAAGAACTTCACCGTCTCCCTCGACGGCAAGCAGATCGGCGCGCTGACGCCCGACGAGCTGAAGGCCGGCAAGGACGTACCGCTGCCGGACGGCAGCACGCTGTACGTGCACCTGAGGCGGGGCTTCGGCAACACGGGCCTCGAGCTGTCGCGCAACGGCCAGCCGCTCCCCGGCGCGGCGAACGACCCGGCCTCGATGGTGAAGAACGCGGCGTACCTGCTGTACTTCCTCGCGGCGCTGAACGCGTTGCTGGGCGCGGCGGCGGTGGCCTTCAACGTCGAGGTGCTGCAGGTGAACGGCGTCGGACTGTTCAGCATCGCCCTCGGCTTCGTCTTCGCGGTGTGCGGCTTCTTCACCATGCAACGCTCGCTGGCCGCGCTCATCACCGCGATCGCGCTGTACGGGCTCGACGCCATCGCCACGCTTTTCAGCGCGGTGACGGCGGGCGGCCAGCCGGGCGCCGGTGGCATCATCATGCGCGTCTTCTTCATCATCGTCCTGGCGCGCGGCGTCACCGGCCTGCGGGCGCTGAAGGCCCAGGCGAAGTCGCCGGCGGCGTGACCGCCGGGCGCTTCACCCAGCCAGCCGCGCTCGGCGAAGTCGGCCGGCGCTGAGCCCTCGACGCGTCGCGCTCGAACTTCGCGCGGGCCCGGCCGCCCCGGTCGCGTCAGGCGGGCGCGTAGCGCGTGACGTCGCCGTCCTGCGTTCGCCGAACGCGCCGCTGCGTCTCCAGCACCTCGAGGTTGCCCAGCACCTCGGACAGCATGAGCACCAACAGCCGCGGCTCGCGCCTCGGGAAGAGCGCCTCGAGCGCCTCGTAGACACTGGCGGGCGACGAGGTGACTCGCGCGAGCAGCTTGTCCTGCCGGCGGACGTAGAAGGCGAGCAGCCCGTCGATGAGCGCGCGGTGCCCGGTGAAGGAAGGCCCGTGGCCCGGCAGCACCGCCGCGAGGTCCAGCGCGCGCACCGCCTGCGCGCTCTCGACGTACCGCACCAGCGCGCGGAACTTGGTGTCGCCCTCGCCCTGCGAGAGGTCGAGCAGCGGGTTGGGCGACACCTTCGCGAGCAGGTGGTCGTTCGCGAACAACAGCCGCGGGCCCGCCGCGTACAGGCACACCAGCCCCGGCGTGTGCCCCGGGCAGTGGAGCAGCTCCCCGTCGAAGTGGCGGAAGCGAAAGCGTTGGCCGGGCGACAGCCGCTCGAGCCGCGCCTCGTCCACCGCGCGCGACACCGGCCGGGACGCCGCCGCCTGCGCCGTCAGCCGGTCCATCAGCTCGGCCGGCACGCCGAGCGCCGACAGGAAGTAGCCGCGGTGCCGCGTGAGCAGCAAGTGGAAGCGCTCCTGCCCCAGCACCTTGGTGACGTCGTCGGGGTGCACGTACACGCGCGCGCCGCTCTCCTCGGCGAGCAGCTGCGCGTTGCCGTAATGGTCGACGTGGCCGTGGCTGACGATGATGCGCGACAGCCGCCGCAGGTCCACGCCCGCCTCCGCCGCGCCGCCGCGCAGCGCCGCGATGCCGTCGGGCGTGGAGACGCCGGTGTCGAAGAGCGTCCAGCGGCCGTCCTCGTCGAGGATGGCCCAGGCGTTCACCGGCCCGCCCGCCTCGGCGAAGGGGACGGGAATCGGAATGCGGTGGACGCCGAGGGAAGAGAGGAAGCCTTCGTCGACGGGCGTGGTGTCGCCGTGCATCGCGCTCGGGTTCTTCCCTTCACCCCGCCCCTCTCCCCCGATGGGGGAGAGGGAGGTGATGCATGACTACTTCGCCGCCTTGATGGCGGCCTGCAGCTCGGGGAGCGCCTTGAAGAGGTCCGCCACGAGGCCGTAGTCGGCGACCTGGAAGATGGGCGCGTCCGGGTCCTTGTTCACCGCGACGATCGTCTTCGAGCCCTTCATGCCGGCCACGTGCTGAATCGCGCCGGAGATGCCCGCCGCGATGTACAGCGACGGCGCCACCACCTTGCCCGTCTGGCCGATCTGCAGGTCGTTCGGCTGCCAGCCCGCGTCGCACACCGCGCGCGAGGCGCCCACCGCCGCGTTCAACTCGTCGGCGAGGCCCTCGATGGGCTTGAAGTCGCCCCTGGTGCCGCGGCCGCCCGCCACCACCACGCGGGCCTCCGTCAGCGCCGGGCGCGCGCTCTTCACTTCCTTGAACGAGACGAACTGCGTCAGCGCCTTCTCCGGCGCCTTCGCCGCGAACGCCTTCACCTCGCCCGCCGCGCCCTTCTCGGCCGGGGCGAACTCGGTGGCGCGCACGGTGAAGCACTTCACCTGGCTGGACAGCTTCACGGTGGCGATGACCGCGCCGGCCCACATCGGCCGGGTGAAGGCCACGTCGGCGCCGGAGCCCTCGACGGACATCACATCGGAGGCCATGGCGGCCTTCAGCTTCGCCGCCACGCGCGGCAACAGGTCGCGGCCGATGGAGGTCGCCGCCGCGCCCACCCACTCGGCGCCCGACGCCGTCACGGCCTCGACGAAGCCCGGCGCGTAGCTCTCGGCCACATAGTGCTCGAGGTGCGCCCCGGAGCCCGCGTGCACCGCCTTCACGCCGTACTCCTTCACGGCGTTGGCCAGCCCGGTCGCGTCCTTCGCCAGCGCGACCGCGTGCAGCTCGCCGCCGACGGCCTTCGCCAGCTGCGCGCCGGCGCCCAGCGCGTTGAGGCTCGCCTTGCGCAGCGAACCGTCCGGATTGGCCTCGATGAAAATGAGAACGTTGCCCATGGTGTCTTTCGTCCTTTGTCCGGAAGGTGGTGGCCTACAGCACCTTCGCCTCGTTCTTGAGCTTGTCCACCAGCGTCGCGACGTCCGGCACCTTGATGCCGGCCTTGCGATCGGGCGGCTTCGCCATCTTCGTCACGGTGAGCTTCGGCGCCATGTCCACGCCGAGCGCCGCCGGGGTGTGCTCCTCGATGGGCTTCGACTTCGCCTTCATGATGCCGGGCAGCGACGCGTAGCGCGGCTGGTTGAGCCGCAGCTCGGTGGTGACGACCGCCGGCAGCGGCGCCTTCACGGTGACGAGGCCGCCGTCGACCTCGCGCACCACGGTGATCGCCTTGCCGTCGGCCTCGAGCACGATCGCCGGCGTCTTCGCCTTTTCGGCGTCGGACTCGAGCGACTCTTCCTTCGAGGCGAACGTCGCCTGCGCCCAGCCGAGCCACTCGGCGAGGTACTGGCCGACCTGGTTCTGGTCGTCGTCGATGGCCTGCTTGCCGAGGATGCAGAGATCCGGCTTCTCCTTCTCGACGATCTTCTGCAGGCACGCCGCCACGCCCAGCGGGTCCATCGGGCCCGCGTGGTTCACCCAGATCGCCTTCTGCGCGCCCATCGCCAGGGCGTGCCGCAGCTGCTCGTGCACGTCCTTCGAGCCGACCGAGACCACCACCACCTCACCGCCGTGCTTGGCGACCAGGCGCAGCGCCTCTTCCACGCCGATCTCGTCGAACGGGTTGATCTTGTACTTGAGCCCCTCCGGCACGATGCCCGTGCCCTGCGGGTTGACCTTGATCTTCGACTCCGAGTCTTCCACCCGCTTCGCAGTGACCAGGATCTTCAACGGCATCGGCTTCCTCCAGAGTGGACCAGCGCCGCTTCATGACGCGCTGTGTTGAATGAGGTTGATTTACGTATCAACCAGGTGACGCGCAACGCTTTTCTCGGCGCTGTACGAGGGGGACGGTGGGGGTCAGCCCTTGAGCAGCTCGCGGGCGATGACGATGCGCTGCACCTGGCTGGTGCCCTCGTAGATCTGGATCAGCTTCGCGTCGCGCATGAGCTTCTCGACGGGGTACTCCCGCGAGTAGCCGTAGCCGCCGAAGATCTGCACCGCGTCGGTGGTGGCCTTCATGGCCATGTCGGCGGCGAAGCGCTTGGCGTAGCTGGACTCGAGCGTGTTGCGCTGGCCTTGGTCGAGCAGCCACGCGCTCTTCTGCGTCATCAGGCGCGCGGCTTCGATGTCCGCGGCCATGTCGGCGATCATGAACTGCACGGCCTGGAAGTCGGCGATGGGCTTGCCGAACTGCTGGCGCTGCTTCGCGTAGTCGATGGCGTGCTCCATCGCGGCGCGGGCGATGCCGGTGGCGATGGACGCGGTCAGCGGGCGCGAGTTGTCCAGCGTGGCCATGGCGATCATGAAGCCTTCGCCTTCCTGGCCGATGCGGTTGGCGACCGGCACCTTCACGTCCTCGAAGGTCAACGTGACGGTGTTCGAGGCGCGCTGGCCCATCTTGTTCTCGTGCTTGCCGACGGTGAAGCCTTTGGGCCGGCCCTCGACGACGAGGCACATGAGGCCCTTGTGCTTCTTCGCCGGGTCCGTCGTGCAGAAGACGGAGTACTGGTCCGCGTACTCGCCGTTGGTGATCCACTGCTTCTGGCCGTTGAGCACGTAGAAGTCGCCTTCGCGGCGCGCGGTGCAGCGCAGGCCCGCCACGTCGCTGCCGGCGCCGGGCTCGGTGAGGCCGAAGCTCGCCAGGCGGAAGCCTTCGGTGAAGGGCTTGAGGAAGCGGTCCTTCTGCTCCCTGGTGCCGGCGAGGATGATGGGCAGGTTGGCGAGGTCGTTGGCGATCATCGACGTCGCCATGCCCGAGCAGCCCCAGGCCAGCTCCTCGGCGATGACCACCTGCGCGAGGTGCGGCAATTCCAGGCCGCCCTGCTCCGCGGGAATGCACAGGTTCATCAGCCCGAGCTCGGCCGCCTGGCGGATGATGTCCTTCGGGAACTCGCTGGCCTCGTCGTAGTGCGCCGACTTCGGGCGCATCACGTCGCGGGCGAACTTCCGGGCGGTCTGCTGCAGGGCCTTCAGGTCGTCGGTGAGGGCGAAGTTCATGTCGGCGCGAATAGCACACGGGCCTCGGGCCGGCTGCGGGAAGCGCCCGCGAAGCTTCTCGGGAAGATTGACCGCGCGTGAAGCCGCACGAATACTCCCTGTTCGGCCGACTGGCGGTTTGTCCGCACGTCTCACAGGGAGCGCTCCATGTCCTGGAAGGTTCGCGTTGCCGCTGTCGCGGGTGCGATGGCTGTCGTTTTCTATGCCTGCGGGCCCGCGGGCGAGCCGACCCTCGAAGTCACCGCGCGGCCCCGCTTCATCGACAACATGGGGCAGACGACGGAGGTGACCGCCACCGCCACCGGCGCCGACGGGAAGGTCGGTTCCGGCAAGGTGCGCTTCTCGGCGCCGGCGGGCAGCCTCGTCACCCCGGTCGAGGTGGATCTGGCCGGCGGGCAAGCCGTCGCGAGCTTCAGCTGTGACGCATCCGCGGACCCGGCCTGCAGGGGCCAGGTGCGCGTCACCGCCGAGTGGCTCGTCGAGGGCAAGCGCCTCGAGGCCAGCGTGTCCATCACCGTCTCGGCGCCGGATTCCGGGACGGGCGGAGGGGGAGGCGGGGGCGGAGGCGCCGACGCCGGCATGGACGCGGGGACGGGTGGTGGCACCGGCGGAGGCACCGGCGGCGGAACGGGCGGCGGCAGTGGCAGCGACGCGGGCCCCAGCATCGTCCTCAGCCCGGCGCGTACCACCATCTTCAAGGCGGTCGGCGACACCACCACCATCGCGGCGACGGTGAACGCGGCGCCGGGCATGCCTGCCCCGAACACCGAGCTGACCCTTTCCACCGACCTCGGCCAGCTCTCCCTCAACGACGGCGGCTCGGCCGGATCCACGCTGGTCACGACGACCAACGCGATGGGCCAGGCGAACGTCACCTTCGCCGAGACGGGCACCGCCGGCACGGCGACCATCACGGCGACGGCGCTCGACGGCGGGGCGATGGGCAGCACCCAAATTGCCGTGCTCGAGGTGAACGCCATCACCCACAGCGCCACGGTCTGCGGCGCGGTCACGAACTGCACCGTCATGGGGATTCGTAACTCGGGCTTCAACGAGACCGCGACCATCTCGTTCATCGCGCGGGACGCGGCCGGGAGGGCGCTGTCGGGCGTGCCGGTCACCTTCACGGCGAACAACGCGCCGGCCGGCCTCACCATCACGCCGGCAGGCGTCACCAACGCGCAGGGCGTAGTGTCGACGCAGGCGCAGTCCGGCTTCTCGGTCGGCACCTTCACCGTCACCGCGACCGTGGCCGGCACCGTCAGTGGCACCAGCCCCACGATCGGCGTTCGCGGCGCGAAGCCGTCGAACCTCGGCTTCACGCTGCAGTGCCAGAAGGTGAACCTGGCCGCGTACGTCAGCCCTGCGCCACCGCTGGCCATCACCCAGAGCTGTACCGTGACGCTCGTGGACCGGCTTGGAAACCCGGTCGGTCGCGTGACGTCGGTGAACCTGAACTCCGAGGCGGGCGCGGTCCCGGCGAACATCATGACGACCGGCTTCAGCACCATGGGCTCGAACATGAACGAGGGCAAGGGCACGTTCACTTTCAGCACCGTGGGCCCGTTCCCGGCGCTCGACGTACCGCCGCTCCCGGCCGACGCGACCCAGTATCCCTACGCGCGCACGGCGGAGCCATCGGCCGTGGCGGGCGCGCTGGTGCAGAACCCGCGCGACGGCCTGGTCACGCTGCTCGCGTACACCGACGGCGAGGAGCACTTCTACGACGACAACGCGAACGGCCAGCGTGATCCGACCGAGCGCTTCATCGACCAGGGCGAGCCCTTCGTCGACGCGAACGACAACAACGTGTGGGACTCGGGCGAGACCTACGTCGATGTCGATGGCAGCAACATGTGGACACCGCCCAACGGCACGTGGGACGCGAACTCGAAAATCTGGACGGTGGCGCACATCCTGTACACGGGCGCGGTGAGTCCTGGCCGGGTGGAGTTCATCCCCTCGTCGTTCAACGTCCCCAAGGGCACCTTCACGACGATCGGGCTCCTTATGCCCGACCAGAACTACAACCACGTCGAGTCGGGCGCCGTCGCGATGCTGTCGCGGGTGGCGACGAAGGGGGCCGCCGCGCTGCAGAACCTGAACCTGGGCCTGGACGGCTACGGCTTCGAGCTGGAAGGTCGCCGGCTGGTGAACGCCAATGGGACCGGGCCGTGTGACGCGACGCAGAGCGTCTGCTCGTTCAAGACCATCTTCGGCGACTGGTTCCGCGGGGACGTTGGAGAGCTCCGGGTCACCGGCGCCCCGACGACGGACATGACGGCGCCGCAGGCCGACACCATCACCGTCACCGTCTCGGTGCGGGGCGTCGCCGGCTCAGGGCTGATCTCCGGGACGATCCAGTAGCGGCGCGCCGGGCCGGGCGCACCTCGGCCCGCGCCTGACGCCTCACTTCGCCTTCGGCACCTTCTCCCAGTCGGCCAGGAACTTCTTGATGCCGGCGTCCGTCAGCGGGTGCTGGGCCAGCTGCTGGATGACGTTGAACGGCACGGTGGCCACGTGCGCGCCGATGCGCGCGGACTCCAGCACGTGCACCGGGTTGCGCACGCTGGCCACCAGCACCTGCGTGGCGAAGCCGTAGTTCTCGTAGATGCCGACGATGTCGCGGATGAGGTCCATCCCGTCCTGCGAGATGTCGTCGAGCCGCCCGACGAAAGGCGAGATGTAGGTGGCCCCGGCCTTCGCCGCGAGCAGCGCCTGGTTCGCCGAGAAGCACAGGGTGACGTTGGTGCGAATGCCTTCGGCGGTGAGCGTCTTCACCGCCTTCATGCCTTCCACCGTCATGGGGATCTTCACCACGATGTTCTGGTGGATCTTCGCCAGCCCCCGCGCCTCGGCCAGCATCTCCGGCGCGGTGAGACTGACGACCTCGGCCGAGATGGGCCCGTCGACGATGGAGCAGATTTCCCTGATCGTCTCTTCGAACGGGCGCCCGGTCTTCGCGATGAGGGACGGGTTGGTGGTGACGCCGTCCACGCAGCCCATCTCGTGAGCGGCGCGGATTTCCTTCACGTCGGCGGTGTCGATGAAGAACTTCATGGTCGCTCCTTCGGGGTGAGTGCGGGCGGCCGGAGCAACGCCCGGCTGGTGCCCGCCTCGTAGCCGATGTAATGCCCCCGCGCCATGACTCGCCGAAAGCAGAGCGCGCGCGACGGGAAGGCCGCCCAACTGGCCTGGGCCCGCACGGTGCTGGACGCCGAGTCGAAGGCCATCGCCTCGCTCGGCGCGCGGCTGGACGACGACTTCCTCGCGGCGGTCGACGCGGTCGACCGGGCGAAGGGCCGCGTGGTGGTGACGGCGATCGGCAAGCCCGGCTTCATCGCGCAGAAGCTGTCCGCCACGCTGTCCTCGGTGGGCGTGCCGTCGCTGTACCTGCACCCGGCCGAGGCCGCGCACGGCGACCTGGGGCGCGTCGCGAAGGGCGACGTGGTCATCGCGCTGTCGAACTCCGGCGCCACCGAGGAGCTCCTGCGGCTCGTCGGACCGCTGAGGCGCGTGGGCGTCACCTTCATCGTCGTCACCGGCGACGCGCGCTCGCCGCTCGCGAAGGGCGCCGACGTCGTCGTCGACATCGGCACCATCGACGAGGCGTGCCCGATGGGCCTGGTGCCCACGGCGAGCTCCGCCGCGCTGCACGCGATCTGCGACGCGCTGGCGATGACGGTGGCGTGGCGGAGAGAGGTGACGGCGACCGAATACGCCCGCTTCCACCCCGGTGGGAAGCTGGGCCGCAGCGTGATGACGGTGAAGGAGTTGATGCGCGCGGGCGACGCGAACCCGCTCGTCCGCGACACGGCCACGCTGAGCGAGGTGGTGGTGGTGATGACCAACACCCCCGGCCGGCCCGGCGCCGCCAACGTCGTCGACGCAAAGGGGCGCCTCAAGGGCATCTTCACCGACGGGGACCTGCGCCGGCTGGCGGAGCGGCGCGCGCTGTCGCTGAAGACCAAGGTGCGCGACGTGATGACGAAGCGGCCGAGGTGCATCGGCCCCGGCGAGCTGGTGCTCACCGCCGCGGCGCTGATGCGCGAGGCGAGGATCGACCAGCTCCCGGTGGTGGACCGCGAAGGCTGCGCGGTGGGGCTGCTGGACGTGCAGGATCTGCTGGCCGCGCGCGTCGTCTGACTGGGCTGAAGAGCAGTCGAAAAATCAGGCCGTCCGCAACTTCGACTGATCGCGCTCGATCATGACGACGTGAGTCCGAGGGTCCGCACGAAGGAGCCGCAGCGAGACCAGGGCTGGCTGTTTGTGCCGG
>JBFMAB010000085.1:0-49031 GCA_040755835.1 Myxococcota bacterium | reverse complement strand
CTTCGACTTCGGCGCCCCTCCGCCGCCGGCGCCCTCGTCTTCCTCCGGCGCCTTCGACTTCGGCGCCCCTCCGCCGCCCGCCCCATCGTCATCGTCCGGCGTGTCGCTGGGCTTCGGCGAGGTGGACTTCGGCGGTAGCTCCGGCGGCAAGAGCGATGATCTCGAGTTCGACCCGACGGCCAGCCCGAAGGGCGCGGGCGACGATCTCGAGGCCGACCTGAGCGCGCCGCTGCCCACCGCGCCAGCCACCTCGGCCGGGGGCCCGTCGGACGGCCTCGAGATGCTGTCGTTCATCGACGACACGGCCCGCGAGGCCGGCGCCCCGGTGGAGACGGCCACCTCGGTGCGGCGCTTCCACGTAAAGCGCCGCAGCGGCAAGGTGTTCGGCCCGTTCGAAGAGGCCGTCGTCGTGAAGATGCTGGAAGACGGCCAACTCCTCGGAAACGAGGAGGTGTCGCTGGACGCCGAGAGCTGGCAGCCGATCGGCTCGGAGCCCACCTTCCAGGCGGTCATCGCCAAGCTGATGGAGGCGCCGTCGCGCGCGGCCACCGCGCAGCAGCTCCCCGCCGTCGACGAGAAGAAGGGCCCGTCGATGGACCGCCTCAAGCAGCTCTACGAGGGGCGCATGGCGGCCGTCGCGGTCGTGCAGGGCAAGGAGCCGGTGCCCTTCAAGAAGCGCGTCCCGTACATCGTCGCGGGCGTCGTGGTGGCGGCGGTGTTGGTGACGGGCCTGGTGCTGGGCACCACGCCCTACGGCTTCTTCGCGCTCAAGCTGCTCTTCCCCGCGAAGGTGAAGCCGGACTCGCGCGAGTTCGGCTACCTGCAGGAGGCGCGCAAGGGCTTCCTCACCGACACCTGGAAGTCCTACACGCAGGCCAAGGCATCGGCCGAGCAGGCGCTGGCGGTGAAGGAGTACCCGGAGGCCCGCGCGGTGTGGTGCCAGGCGGTGTTCTACCTCGACCGCAAGTACAGGAAGGCCGACCCGCTCGAACTCTCCCGCGCGCGCAGCGAGCTGGTGAACATCGCGCTGCTCGGCGAGAAGCACCCCGAGGTGCTCAAGGCCATGGCTGGAGACGCGCTTCAGGCGCGCAACGCCGACGAGGCGATGAAGTACATCTCGGACCTGGTGGCCCGTGATGAGGGCGACCTCGAGGCGCACTTCCTCCGCGCCGAGGCGTACCTGCTCAAGAAGCAGGCGCAGCAGGCGAAGGGCGAGTACGAGGCGATCCTCAAGAAGGACCCGAAGTCGGCGCGCGCGCTCCACGCGCTGGGTGTGCTCCTCGCCGCGCAGGGCCAGGCCGACGACGCGGCCGGCAAGTTCGCCGAGGCGCTGGAGGTCGCGCCGGGCCACCTCGCCTCGGCCGTCGAACTGGCGGAGATCACCATCTTGAAGCGCAAAGACGGCGCGCGCGGCGCGGAGCTGCTGGACAAGGCGCTCGCCGACGACGCGAAGGGCACCTTGAGCAGGGCCGAGACGGGCAAGGCGCTGGCGCTGCGCGCCGAGCTCAAGGTGCTGGAAGGCAAGCTGCAGGAGGCCGTGGGCCCCTTCGAGGAGGCGCTCAAGGCCGACCCGGACAACGCCTTCGCGCAGGCCCGGCTCGCGCGCGCGATGCTCGAGCTACACCAGCCCGAGAAGGCGGTGCCGCTGTACCAGAAGGCCACCCAGGCGTCGCCCGAGTCGCTCGACTACACCGAGGGCTATCTCTCGGCGCTGATCGCCGTGGGCAAGATGGACGAGGCGACGCGGGTGGTGCAGCAGGCGACCGCGCGCTTCCCCGGCAACGCGATGCTGTCGTACCTGTCGGGCCGCGTGTCCGACGCGCTCGACAACCCGAAGGAAGCCGAAGAGGCGTACAAGCGGGCGATCGCCGCGGATCCGAACATCGCCGAGGCGTACCTGTACCTCTCGCGCCTGTACGTGCGCTTCCGCCGCTTCGCCGAGGCGCGCCCACAGCTCGAGGCAGGCCTCGAGAAGGCGCCCGACAACGCCGCGCTGCGCGTCGGCATGGGCGAGCTCGCCTACCACGAGCGCGACCTCGCGCGCGCCGAGGCGGAGTTCAAGAAGGCCGTCGAGCTGAGCCCCAACTCCGCCGACGCGCAGCTCGGCCTGTCGCGGGTGAGCCTCGAGCAGGGCAAGTACGACCTCGCCGCGGCGCAGGTGGAGAAGGCGCTGGAGCTCAACCCGCGCATCCCCGGCGGGCGGCTGCAGCGCGGCATGGCGCTGTGGAAGCTGAACCGCCTGGACGAGGCCATCAAGGAGCTCGAGCAGGCCCGAGCGGACGACCCGAAGAACACCCAGCTCATCGTCACCCTGGGCGCGGTCGAGTTCGAGAAAGGCGACCTCGACTCCGCGCTCGGGCACCTCAACACCGCGCTCATCGCCGAGCCCGGCCACCCGGACGCGAACTTCTACCTCGGCCGCCTCAAGAACTCGCGCCAGGAGCACACCCAGGCGATCGAGGCCATGAAGCGCGCGCTCGACTACAACCCGAAGAACCCGCTGTACCGCTACTGGATGGGCCGCGTGTACAACGACGCGCGCAAGACGGACGACGCGATCGCCGAGTGGAAGCTGGCGCTGGAGATCGATCCCAAGTACGCCGACGCGCTGCAGGCCCTGGGCACCGTGTACCTCGAGCGGAACGACTTCAAGCGCGCGATCAGCTACTACGAGCAGGCGCTGGCCGCCGACCCCGCGCGCCTCGAGGCGCGCGCGGCGATCGGCGACGCCCAGATGAAGATGGAGGACTGGAAGGGCGCGATCGCCAGCTACCAGCGCGTGCTGGAAGCGGACCCGGAGCTCAAGGGCGCGTGGTTCAAGCTGGGCCAGGCCTACGAGGAGTCGCGCCAGTTCCCCAGGGCGATCGAGCACTACAAGCACGCGATCAAGCTGAACCCCGAGGACGCCGACGCGTGGCTGCGCCTCGGCTGGCTGTACAAGGACACCAAGAAGAAGAAAGAGGCCGTCACCTCCTTCACTCGCTACCTCGAGCTCAGGCCCGAGGCCGAGAACAAGAAGGAGATCGAGGACGAGATCATCTACCTGACCAAGGAGTAGCCCCCTGTGCTGGACCTGAAGGAGATCGCGAAGAACTTCGACGCCGTGGTGGCCCGGCTGAACGACCGCGGCGGCGCGCTGGATCTCTCGCGCTTCACTGCCCTCTTTACCGAACGCAAGCAGCTCTACATCGACCTCGAGGCGAAGCAGTCGAAGAAGAACAAGGTCCAGGAGACGCTGAAGACGGCCGACAACGAGACGCGCAAGAAGGTCGGCGCCGAGATGAAGGCGCTGGGCGCGGAGATCAAGGACGCGGAGGGCCGCCTCAAGACGATCGAGGACGAGCTCAACGAGTTGCTCCTCAACGTGCCGAACGTGCCGCACGAGTCGGTGCCGAAGGGCCTGGACGAGACGGGCAACCAGGTGGTGCGCACCTGGGGCGAGAAGCCCACCTTCCTCTTCACGCCGCGGCAGCACTTCGAGATCGGCGAGAAGCTGGGCATGCTGGACTTCGAGCGCGGGGTGAAGGTGTCGGGCCCGCGCTTCGCGTTTTCCAGGGGCGCGCTGGCGCGGCTCGAGCGGGCGTTGACCGCGTTCATGATCGACGAGCACACGAAGCAGGGCTACGTGGAGCTGCTCCCGCCCTACCTCGTCACCCGCGGCTCGATGTTGGGCACGGGGCAGTTGCCCAAGTTCGAGGCGGACGCCTTCAAGACCACCGGCGAACGGGAGCTCTTCCTCATCCCCACCGCCGAGGTGCCGGTCACCAACTACCACGCGGACGAGATCATCGAGGCGCCGCTGCCGGTGAAGTACGTGGCGTTCTCCCCGTGCTTCCGCGCGGAGGCGGGCAGCGCCGGCAAGGACACGCGCGGCCTCATCCGAATGCACCAGTTCCACAAGGTGGAGATCGTCAAGTTCGCCCACCCGGAGAAGTCCTTCGACGAGCTCGAGGACCTGGTGCAGAGCGCCGCGAGCATCCTGGAGAAGCTGGGGCTGCACCACCGCGTGACGCTGCTGTGCACCGGGGACATGGGCTTCGCGTCGGCGAAGACGTACGACCTCGAGGTGTGGCTGCCCGGGCAGAACGCGTACCGGGAGATCTCCAGCTGCTCGTGCTTCACCGACTTCCAGGCCCGCCGCGCGAAGATCCGCTTCCGCGAGAAGCCGGGCGACAAGCCGCGGCTGGTGCACACGCTGAACGGCTCGGGCCTGGCGGTCGGCCGCACGGTGGTGGCGATCCTCGAGAACTACCAGCGCGAGGACGGCACCGTCGCCCTGCCCGCCGCGCTGCACCCGTACATGGGCGGCCTGACCGAGCTGAAGCCGCTCGCCTGATGAGGCGCCCCAAGTCTTAGTTGCAGTCCCGAAACGGGTGCTGTAGGTGGGCGCCCTCTGCTCGTCGGAGTCAGGCGGTCAGGGGCGTCGGTCACACGCAGTCAGGAGCAGTGGCCGAGCGGCTGAAGGCAGCGGTCTTGAAAACCGCAGATGTCGAAAGGCATCCGTAGGTTCGAATCCTACCTGCTCCGTGAAGTGGTCGTGGTCTTTGACAGGTCAGAATGTGCGGACGGCGGACCCCCAGCCGCTGGACGCAGCAGTTTCATCAAGCGTTGTGGGGAGATGGCCGAGTGGCTGAAGGCGCAGGTTTGCTAAACCTGTATACTCGAAAGGGTATCGAGGGTTCGAATCCCTCTCTCTCCGCACAACAGGTGGTCGGAAGCACAAGCTCCCTTAGCTCAGCTGGATAGAGCGTTGGACTACGAATCCAAAGGCCGGAGGTTCGAATCCTCCAGGGAGCGCAGTTCCCCTTGGATGGACCCGCAGACTGCCGCCGACGAGGGCTTCATGCGCGCGGCGCTGGCGCTGGCCGACGAGGCCGCGGCGCTCGGCGAGGTGCCGGTCGGCGCGGTGGCGGTGGTGGACGGGCAGGTCGTCGGGCGGGGCTCCAACCGCCGGGAGATCGATCGCGATCCCTTCTCCCACGCCGAGTTGCTCGCGATGCGCGAGGCGGCGCAGGTGGTCGGCGCGTGGCGGCTGTCGGCCGTCACCGTCTACGTCACGCTGGAGCCGTGCGCGATGTGCGCCGGCGCGATGGTGCAGGCGCGGGTCGGCCGGCTGGTGTTTGGCGCGGTGGATCCGAAGGCGGGCGCGGTCGGCAGCCTCTACGATCTCGCCCGCGAGGCCCGGCACAACCACCAGGTGAGCGTCACCGCGGGCGTCCTCGCCGAAGAGTGCGGCGCGAAGCTGAAGCAGTTCTTCCAGGCCCTGCGGGCCCGGAACAAAGAGAAGAAAGAGAAGTGACTGGAGAGCTGGCCGAGTGGTCGAAGGCACCTGACTCGAAATCAGGCATACCGGAAACGGTATCGTAGGTTCGAATCCTACGCTCTCCGCTGAGTGGGCAACTCCTTCGGGAGAGGTGGCCGAGTGGCTGAAGGCGCACGCCTGGAAAGCGTGTGTACCTGAAAAGGTATCGTGGGTTCGAATCCCACCCTCTCCGCTCGCAGGTGGTACAGTCGCAAGCGACAGCTCTTCTGGTCAGGGCAACGCGGGGCCGTGAACCCCGCCAGGTCCGGAAGGAAGCAACGGTAGCGTTACTTCGCGTGTGCCCTGGCCGTCCTTTTTGAAAGAGCCCGGTGGTGCTGTCGAGCGCCGCCGGGCTCTTCGTGTTTTCAGCTACCGGCCCAGCAGCGTCGCCTGGCCGCGCCGCTCGAGGACGCGGAAGCCGAACGCCTCGAAGGCGGCGATGGAGTCCTGGTCGCGGGTGCCTTCGGCGGGGTTGGCGCCGCTCCAGTAGATGGCGCGGTTGACGCGCGGATCGCGCGCGAAGACCTGGAAGCAGGGATCGCGGGGAAAGTCGCAGGTGCACCACGGCTTGTTCCCGCCGACGTAGAAGAAGCCGCCGGCGCCCCACTGCCCTTCGTTCATCAGGATGAGGCCGGTGGCGTCCTCGCTGGCGAGGCGCTCGAGTTGGAACTGCTCTTTGCGCTGCGGCGCGAAGGGGTTGGGGAAGACGAAGCAGGCAACGTTGCCCAGCGCCAGCAGCACCGTGACGATGCGCACCGTTGGCACGGCGCGGCGGCGCCACACCCACTCGACGAAGGCGGGCGTGCCGGCCAGCGAGAGCAGCACCAGCGTCGGGTACAGGAAGCGCTCTTCTTTGTGCGCGGTGGCGCTGATGGCCGCGAGGTAGCCGACGGCGGCGACGACGAAGAGCCATGAGCGGGCGGGCTTGTTCCATCGCCACAGCACGAGGCCCAACACCGCCCACGGCGCGACGAGGAGCCGCGGCAAGTACCACCACGCCGGGAGGGCGCCGAAGGACTGCGCCGCCCTGCCGGACAGCACGTTGAAGTCCACGTAGGCGCGGAAGGAATGGAACCACTCGCCCCAGGTGGCGAGATCGAGCGCGCCGAGCGCGACGGCGACGACGAGGCCGCCCGCGGTGGCGAGGCCGAAGACGCGCCAGCGGCGCGTGACGAGGAGCCACAGCATCGCCGGGGCGATGACGGCGGCGGAGCCGTAGCGCGTCACCTGCGCGCAGCCGAGGAAGAGGCCGCCGAGGAAGGCCTGGTGCCCGCGCGCGTCGGCCTCGTCGTCGAGGCGCTCGAGGCCCCAGGCGAGGAAGGCGACGGAGAAGGACTCGGACATGGTGCGGCCGCCGAACCAGACGACGGGCGCGTAGAGGGCGAGGAGCCACAGCGCCGGGCGGGCCAGCTTCTCGCCCACGCGGCGGGCGGCGAAGCGCCAGGCGGCGCCCAGCATGGCGGCGTGGAGCGCCCACTGCGGCAGCGCGACGACGACGCGGCGGCCCCAGACGGAGTCGATGCCCAGCGCGTGCGCGCCCTGGAGGAGCCACGCGAAGAGCGTGGGGACGGCCCAGTTGCGGATGCCCCAGGGCTGGAGGTGACGGACGGGCTCCGGCGGCGTCACCCACTCCCACGCGAGGACGCCGTAGCCGAAGGCCTTGTAGAGGGCGGGCTCGAGGGACTGGTACACCTCGTCGGGGTGGAGGCGGCCGGACAGGACGACGGCGTGCAGGATGGCGAGGGAGGCCGCCGCGAAGACCTCGGGCCAGGGGGTCTTCGGCGCAGGCGGGTCGCGGAGCTCGTCGGCCACGGCGCGCGATGGATAGCACCGTTTCGGCGACGAGCGCGGTATGACTGCGGGCGAGAGCGCCATGGGTCCCTGCCAGCACTGCGGCCGCACGCATCCACCGGGCACGGGACAGTGTCCGTACACGAACGACTCGATGTCGATGCCCGGGCTGATCGGCTCGAAGGTCGACCGGTACGAGATCGAGGCGCTGCTCGGCTCCGGCGGGTTCGGCGCGGTGTACCGGGCGCGGCACATCCACACCGACGCGCGCGTGGCGCTGAAGCTGCTCAAGCGCAGCATGGGCGCCGACGCGCAGATGATCGAGCGCTTCCTGCGGGAGGCGAAGGCGGCGGCAGCGATCGGCAGCGAGCACATCGTGCGGGTGAGCGACGCGGGCGTGTCGTCTGACGGCCAGGCCTTCCTCGCGATGGAGCTCCTCGAGGGGATGGACCTGAAGGAGCTGTCGCAGCGCGAGTCGCTCTCGCAGGTGCGGCTGGTGCTGCTGCTCCTGCAGGTGCTGGACGCGCTGGCGCAGGCGCACGCGCGCGGCATCGTCCACCGGGACATGAAGCCGGCGAACGTGTTCGTCACGCGGCGGCGGGACGAGCGCGGCACGGAGCGCGACTTCGTGAAGCTGCTCGACTTCGGCATCTCGAAGATGCACGGAGACGGGACTGGCAGCGGGCTGACGATGACGGGCGTGGCGATGGGGACGCCGACGTACATGGCGCCCGAGCAGTTCTTCGACGCGCGGGCGGTGGACGGGCGGGCGGACGTCTACTCGGTGGCGGTGATGGCGTACGAGCTGTTCTCGGGGCGCCTGCCGCTGGACGCGGAGAGCTACGCGGCGCTGATCATCAAGGTGAAGAGCGAACTGCCGCCGCCCTTGCTGACGGTGGCGCCGTCGCTTCCGCCGCCGCTGGCGCAGGTGATCACCGTGGGCCTCGCGAAGGAGGCGCAGCACCGGTGGCAGAGCGCGGCGGAGTTCGCGCAGGCGCTGCGCTCGGCGGCGGGGCTGCCCGCGGCGGGGAGCACTCCGGCCTTCGTGCGGGTGACGCCGGGGACGCTGCCGCCGGCCGCGGACGCGGTGGGGCTGGAGAAGACGCACACGCCGCAGAGGGTCCCTTCTGCGCAGTGGGGAGAGGGGCAGAAACCCGCGCAGCCATCAGGGAGCGGCTGGGTCGCGACGCCGGAACCCGCCTCCCAGGCGCCTGCGCCGCGGCCGAGCGGTCCATCGACAGGCTGGAGCGGCACACCGGCGCCGTCGTCGAATCCCCCCGGGCCCGCGGTGAGCGGACCGTCGACCGGATGGAACGGTGCGCCGCCACCCGCTCAGCTGGGCACGCCCGTGGCTTCGGCGCCGGGGACGACGCCGGGCAAGACCAGCTCGACCGGCAGGTGGATTGTCATCGTGCTGGCGGTGCTGTTCGCGCTGTTCGGCTGCTGCACGTGCGCGGTGCTCTTCAAGCCTGCGCACAGCACGCAGAGCCAGTTCAATTTCGGCGAGTAGCTCCCTCCCCCGGGGCCGAGGCATACGCCCGCAAGCTCACTGCCCGACCGCGCCCACCTCGCCCTCCCCCCAAAGGTGTCATTCCATCAAAGGCGTCTCTTCCCCGAGGTCCTTCGCCACGCGCGCGGTCCGGCCGATACACCGAATTCCTGACCCCCTCACCACGGGTCCGCGCCGAACGCCGCCACCACGGTCTGCGGGACCGGCACGCGTGGACCGACCACGTCGAGCCGCGGCGGCTCCGGCTTGCGCTCACACGACGACAACAGCAGGACAACACCAATCGGCCCCAATCGCGCGCATGACGCGACCGAGACTCCTCGCGCTCGTTCACGTCAAGGCGTTTCGCCCCCCGGAAAGTTCCATGACGCTGTCGAGTGGGGGCACTCCGTGTGTGTTCTGCCCGCTCCCAGGGGGAGAGGGGACGCCGCTACTTCGCGTCCGCCGCCCGCAGCGTCACCACCGCGTGCAACACCGCCCCCTGCTCGTCCGGCGCCGCGTCCAGCATCACCGAGTCCAGCCGCGTCAGCCGATCCAGGAACGTCACCGCCAGCGCCTGCGCCGGCAGCGCCCGCCGCGGATCCACGTCGTCCATCAACCGCGGCATCATCAGCTCGCGCCGCAGTTGCCCCACGTCGAAGAACAGCGACACGTGCCCCGGCGCGAACGCGCCCTCGTAGCGCTGCCCGAGCTCCGTCGAGAGGTCCACCGGCTCGCGATCGTCCACCGGCGCGCCGGCCTTCACGAACAGCGCCTCCTTCGACAGCGCCACGTCCACCGGCCGCCCGCGCCACGCCCCGCGCCACAGCGTCACCCCGCCCTCCTCCTGCCGCTTGGCGCCGTCCAGCCCGTTCCGCGCATGCACCTCCACCAGCCGCTTCAGCGCGTCGTTCGCCTTCACCGGCGCCTCCACCAGCAGGCTCACCTCCGGCTCCGGCCGCCCGTCGTTCGCCAGGGTGCTGCGCACGAAACCCGGCACGTCGAAGTATGCCGCCGCGTCGAACGCGCCCTCGAAGCCCGCCAGCGCCGCCTCGAGATCGACGCCCTCCGCGGCCATCGCGCCCGCCAGCTCGCGGTACCGCGGCGTGCCCCGCCCCAGCCCGCCCAGCGACAAGAGCGCGCCCGGCGACAGCGTCGCCGACGCCACCGCGATCGGCCCCGCCGGCGCCTGCGTCAGCAGCCGCTTCGCCTGCACCTTCGGCGCGGTCCACAACGGCCCCTTCGCGTGCGCCCGCCCGGCCACCCACGCGCGATCGCCCAGCACCTTCACCGCCAGCGTCAGCAGCGACCACGACGTCCCCGGCGTCGAGCGCGCCAGCACCACGAGGCCCCCCGCCGCCAGCCCGTCCAGCGCCGCCGCCGTCGGCCCGTCCGCCTCCAGCCCGCGCCCGTCCATCGCCGCCAGCCGCGCCTGCGCGCTGGGCTCCCGGTGCCGCGGCGGCGCCGCCACCGCGTACAGCGTCCCGCGATCGACGAAGACGTCGAGATCGCGCCCGTCGCGCTCGAAGCGGTGCAGCCCGCCCGCCACGCCCGCGTCCCCCCAGCCGCGCTCGCCGAGCCACGCGGCGAAGGCCTTCAGCGCGGCCTCGTCGTCCTTCACGCCCACCGCGCTGACCTCGAGCTCTCGCCCGGGCCAGGTGAAGGCCGCGAGGCCCTCGCGCGCGTCGAGCACCGAGTCACCGGCCGGCGCCTGGTCCACCGCGAAGCCGAACGCCGGCCAGCGCTCGAGCAGCTTCTGCGTCACCTCGCCGCCCATCAGCCGCTCGAGGAAATCGACCGCCGGCGACAGCTCGTCCGCCGTCCGCAGCGCCACTGCGAGGTCCGCGTCCGGGGGGATCGTGTGGAACACCGCTCGTGGCTCCACCAGCACCGACACGCGCTCGACGACATCCTCCCCGTCGAAGCCCTGCACCTCGTAGCGGCCGGCCGCGCGGAAGGCGTGCGTCACCTGCGCGCCCTGCGCCGTGGCCGTCCCGTCGCCGAAGTCCCAGCGCGTCGCGCGCTCCGAGAGAAACGGCGCGGGCACGCCCGCCTCCAGCGGCGTCTCCCGCGTCGTCACGCGTACCCGCGGCGCACACGCCGGCAGCGCCAGCGCCACGCACGCGAGGACCAGGGAGAGCCGCACGCGCAGGGTCGTACCCCAACCCGCGTCAGAACTCGAAGCCGAGCCCGAAGATCCAATGCCTGCTGGAGAGATCCATCGCGTCCGGGGTGAAGATGCCCATCTCCTGCAGGGTGAACTCGGCAAACAGGTACGAGTGGTTGACGCCCACGCTGGTGTCGAGGTCGCGCGCGAGCCGCGGGTCCAGAAAGTCCAAGGTCAGGGACAGGCCGAACACGCCGGCGAGGCCGTAGCTCAGACCGGAGCCGCGCAGCCCATCGGCCACTTCGATCTCCGAGCCGCTCACCACCCACCAGGGCATCATCACGAAGGCGCCCTTCACGTACGGCACCAGCGGGATGTCCGTCTTCAGGGAAAGCCAGTCGAACCGGTAGACGATCAGCGCCTTGAGCGGCACCAGCTTGAGCCCCGTCGCCTGGTTCGTCTGCGCACCCGTGGTGGCGTCGATCGCCCGGCCGAACTTCTCCGCGTACCCGCCGGAAAGGCCCACGCCCAGCGAGCCCACCTTCTGGAAGAACTGGTAGTCCAGCTCCAGTTCGCCGAGCAGCATCGGCCCGCCGCCGAAGATCGTCTGGTACGGCCCGGTCGTGCTCGTGAACGAGCGATCGATGAGCGGCGTGTAGGGCGACAGCTTCGCCTCGAGGAACATCGACCGCTCGCTCTCGCCGGCGATCTCCCTCGCCTGGGCAGACACCGCCACCGCGAGGCCCACCGCCAACGCCACTCTGGTCATCGACCGCGTCTCCATCGGAGGGTCTCGGGTGAGCAAACTCAAGGCCACCCGAATAGAGCGGGAAACAACGTCATTTCAAGAGCTTCAGGGGGCCTCGTCCGCTCCGCCTCGTGACAATTTGTCACGCGCGGTCGGCCAGTTCGAGCGCCAGGTCAACCGCGGTCTCCGCCGCCCGGAAGGCGCTGTCCACCGCGGCGACGAGCTGCACGCGGGTGCCCTGCGCTCGGAGACGGCCGACGTGCACCGCCGCGTCGTCCGTCGTGAGCATGGGCATCGGGTAGATGTGCGTGGAGGGATCGTCGAGGACCTTGAGCTCCGTCGAGGCCTTCAGCGTGGCGCGCACCGTGTCGACGTCGACGGCGGTCTTCAGGTGCGCCGTGATGATGAGCGTCGCGCCGTGGAAGGTCGGGACGAAGAGCGCGGTGCTGGTGACCGCGGGCAACCCCTGTGCGTCTCCCCGGGCGGAGAGGGGATTCTCGCCGCCCCAGATGCGGGCGACCTCGACGAGCAGGTGCCGCTCCGCCGCGGACAGCCCGTTCTCGAAGTCGCCGACGCCGGGGATCACGTTGAACGCGAGCCGGTGCGGGAAGACGTCGACGTCCGGCTCCTTCGCGTTGAGCAGCGCCGCCGTCTGCAGGCTGAGGCGCTCCGTGCCCGCGTTGCCCCTCGCCGCCGCGCCGTGCAGCACCGTAGCGTCCACCACCGCGAGGCCGAACGCCGCGCGCAAGGGCTCCAGCGCCAGCGTCAACGCCTGCGCCGCCGGTGACGCAACGCTCACCACGCGCCCGGGGAACGGGCGATCGAGCACTCCGTCATTCACTCCCGGCGCCACCAGCGGCACCTTCATGTCGAGGCGGAAGGCGCCCGAGAGATCGACGGCCCACGCGCCCGCCTTCTGCGCCTCGAGCGCCTGCACCTTCGCGACCTCCGCCGGCACCGCGAGGATCGCCGCCTTCACGCCGCGGTAGCTGTCCGCCGCGGGGCGCTCCACCGGCAGCGTCTCCTCGGCGTAGTCCGCCTCGGTGCCCTCGCTCTTCTCGCTCGCCAGGAGGCGCACGTCGTCCGGCTCGACGTCGTGCTGCCAGAGGTTCGCAAGGACCTGCCGGCCGATGAGGCCCGTCGCGCCCACGACTGCGATGGTGTTCGTCGACATCGTCACGTCCCCTCACCCTGAACCACTCCCCCGATGGGGGAATGGGGATTGGTTTCACTCATCCTTCAGCCGCGCCTTCGGCTCCACACCCGGCAGCGGCGGGAACTTCGGGTTCTCCTCCGCGCCGGAGCCCCGCAGGTAGTGCGGCTCGAGCGCGAAGACGTCTTCCTTCCGGTACGCCGTCGGCAGCTTCGCGAGCCGCGCCACCGCCTCGGCGGACGGCACCAGCGGGCGGTCGAGCAGCTGAGCCGCCGGCACGCCGAGCTCGAGCAGCTTCTCCCGGTAGTCCGTCAGCGCCGGCCCCACCGCGCGTGCGCCCGGCGCCATGACGAGCGCCTTCGCGAAGGCCTCCACCGTCAGCGACACCTCGGGCGCCAGCGCCTCCACCGCGTCGCCGCGGCGCACGTAGCGCCCCAGGTACAATTCGCCCTTCTTCACCACCGCGCAGGTGAACAGCTCGACGCCCTCGGGCGACTCGAGGGCGATCGCCGCCAGCGACGACGCGCCGGCGAGCGGCTTCTCCAGCGCGTACGCGAGCCCTTTCAGCGTCGCGAGCCCGATGCGCAGCCCCGTGAAGCTGCCGGGCCCCAGGCCCACCGTGAAGCCGTCCAGCGCGCCCGGCGTCACGCCGTGGCGCCCGAGCAGCTCGTCGATGGCGCCCGGCAGCACGTCCGACTGCCGGTGCGGAGGCCCCAGCAGGACGCACTCCACCGCCCGCCCTTCCCGCACGAGGGCGAGCGACGAGGTCAACGTGGAGGTGTCCAGCGACAGCAGCACGAGCCCGCGCTTACCGCAGCAGCTTGGTGATGTCGTTCTTGAAGACGAGCACCACCAGCAGCGCCAGCATCGCCAGGCCCACGATGTTGGCGATCTCCCGCGCCCGCACGGGGATCGGCCGGCGGCGGATGCCTTCCCAGACGGCGGCGAGCAGCCCGAAGCCGTCGAGGATGGGGATCGGCAGCAGGTTGACGAGGCCCAGGTTCACGCTGACCAGCGCCATGTTCTTGAGGAACACCTCGTAGCCGGCCTCGGCCGACTTCGCGGCGACCTGGAAGAGCATGATCGGCCCGCCCACGGACTCGAGCGGGATGTCGCGGGTGAACAGCTTGCCCATGATGAGCGCGATCGCCCGGATGCCCTCGGGCACCGTCTTCACCGACGCCACCAGCGCGTCCACCGGGCCCATGTGCACGGTGATGCGCTCGGCCTCGGGCCCGCCCGCCAGCACCTCGGCGCCCTGGAACGCCGCGCGCGGCCGCACGCCCAGCTCGAGGATCTCCGACTTGTTCTTCAGCTCGTCGAGCTCCTCCTCGGACACCTGTGACAGCGTCCGGGACTTCTCCTCGCCGTCCGAGAGCCACGTCAGCGTGAACGGCGCCCTCTCCGCCGCTCGCAGCCGCGTCTGCACCGTGAACCAGCTGCCCAACTTCGCGCCGTCGATGGACACCAGCTTGTCGCCGCGCTTCAAGCCCGCCTTCGCCGCCGGGCTGCCGGGGAAGACCGTCCACACGTACGTGTCCGCCGACTCCGCGCCGCCCAGCGCCGCGAAGCCCGCGCCCTCGGCCCGCGGCAGGGTGAAGGTCAGCAGCTCCGGCACGACGACGTTCGCACCGCCGACGTCGGCGAGCTCGCTGCGAATCACCTGCACCTTCAGCTCGCCCGTCTTCTTCGCCAGCACCTTCTCGAGGTGCACCTCGTCGCGCACCACCTCGTCGTCGACCTTGAGGATCCGATCGAACGTCCTGAGCCCCGCAGCCTCGGCCGCGCTGCCCTTCGGCACGCCGATGATCGCCGGCCGCGCGATGGGCGAGACGCCGAGCAGCCCGCGCTTCACCTTCTCGAGCGGCGTCGACTCCTCGTGCTGCATCGGGGTGATGCGCAGGACGAGCTCCTCGTCGCCGCGCTTCACCGTCACCGCCACCTCGCGCTCCCACACGCCGTCGAGCGCCGCGCGGATCTCGTCGAACGAGCGGATCGGCTGGCCGTCCACCTTCGTGATGAGATCGCCGGGGAGAATGCCCGCGCGCGCCGCCGGGTAGTCCGGCTCCACCCAGCCCACGCGCGGCGAGAGCACCTGGTGATCGCCGATGAAGGCGAAGAAGTAGGCGAGGATCGGGAAGACGAGGTTGAAGGCCGGGCCCGCCACTACGATGATTGCCCGCTTCCACCACGGCGCCGAAAGGAAGCTGCGCTTCACGTCCTCCTCGGGCACGTCGTCCCCGGGGATCTCCCCGGCCATGCGCACGAAGCCGCCGAGCGGGATCGCCGCGATGACGTACTCCGTCTCGCCGCGGCGGAAGCCGGCCAGCTTCGGCCCGAAGCCGATGGAGAACTTGAGCACCTTCACGCCCGCCCACTTCGCGGCGAGGAAGTGCCCGAGCTCGTGGACCGTCACGAGGACGCCGATGAAGATCGCGAAGTAGACCGTGTTCTGGAAGGCGCCCATGAGAAGGCTTGAACTGTAACTGGGCGCGGCGGGGGTTTCATCCCCTCTGCCCGCGCAGTCAGTGGCCCATCGCGGGACGGGCGAACTGCACGTACAGCAGCACCATGGGCGCGTTGAAGATGAGCGCGTCGACGCGGTCCAGCATGCCGCCGTGTCCGGGGATGATCTTCCCCGAGTCCTTCACGCCGTAGGCGCGCTTCAGCATGGACTCGCACAAATCGCCCGCAGGTCCGAGCACGCCGCCCAGCACGCCCATCACCAGCGCGTCGCCGACGTTCATCGCCGGAAAGAAGAACTGCCGCTGGATGAGCAGCATCGCGATGCTGCCCGCCATGCCGCCGAAGAAGCCCTCCCACGTCTTGTTGGGGCTCACCTCGGGGTACAGCTTGTGCTTTCCGAAAAGGCGGCCCGCGAAGTACGCCGACGTGTCGTTGCCCCACGTCACCACCAGCGTCGCCACCACCCACCAGATGCCGTCGGGGAGCTGGCGGATCGCCATCAGCGAGACCAGCCCGCCGGTGCCGTAGACGAAGCCCATCAGGATGTGCGCGGTGCGCACCGGCGCCTCGGGCAAGGGCCCGTGGAGCAGGTGCCAGGTCCACGCCGCGAGCAGCACCACGCCCGTCAGCCCGCACGCCAGCGCCGTCGCCTCGAAAGGCCGCACCACCGGCAAGAACGGCACCACCGCCGCCACCGCCACCGCGAACCAGGTCGCCTGGTTGCGCACCTTCAGCGTGATGTCGAGGTACTCGTAGGTGCACGCGGCCGCCGCGAAGCCCAGCAGCGCCGCCGTGAAGTACCCGCCCTTGTAAAGCAGAAAGAGGACGAGCGGGAGCGCCCACACCGCCGTCGAGACGCGGACGACCAGGTTCCGGTTCTTGTCGTTCACGTCCCCGCCCGGCGAATGGGGAGCGCCTGCACCTGCGCGGAGGTCTGCCCGAACCGGCGCTCACGGTTCTGGAAGGCGGCGATCGCCTCGGTCAGCTCCTTCGCGCGGAAGTCCGGCCACAGCACGTCGGTGAAGACGAGCTCGGCGTAGGCGGTCTGCCAGAGGAGGAAGTTCGACAGCCGGCGCTCGCCCGAGGTGCGCACCACGAGATCCACCGGCGGAAGCCCCGCGGTCCACAGGGTCGCGTCCACCAGGGCCTCGCTCACCGCCGCGGGCTCGAGCTCGCCGGACCTGGCCTTCTCGGCGACCCGGCGCGCCATGGCGACGATCTCCTCGCGGCCACCGTAGGACAGCGCGAGCGTCAGCGTCATCGCCTGGTTCTTCGCGCTCTCTCCGCGGAGCGCCTCCAGCGGGTCACGCACGTACTTCGGCAGCTTGTCCAGCTCGCCGATCGCCTCGAGGCGGATGTCGTTGTCGAGGATCTCCTCGCGCTCCTTGAGCAGGTACTCGCGCAACAGGTCCATCAGCCCGGCCACCTCGTCGGCGGGGCGCGCCCAGTTCTGGCTCGAGAAGGCGTACAGGGTGAGCGCCTCGAGGCCGATGCGGCGGGCCGAGCGCGTCACCTCGCGCACGCTGTTCGAACCCTCGCGGTGCCCTTCAATGCGCGGCAGGCCCCGGGCCTCGGCCCAGCGCCCGTTGCCGTCCATGATGATGCCGACGTGGCGCGGCAGCGCCCGCGACTTCACCCGGTTCTCGGCCTCAGCAGTCGAATCCATCGGCACGACACACCTCGATAACGCGCAGCGGCAACCTACCCGATAGGCGCGCCGCGTCCATGAGAGAACGACCTCGGGTGCTCCAAGGGTGACCCGCCCGCGTGCGCCTTCAGGCCACGGTGGGCCCGAGCGGTCGAAAGCGGGCCTCGAAACGACGCTTTCTGCTTGCGTGAAGCGGCCTGACAGGACAGCCGATGCCGCGTGCGCCCGATGTTTGACCCGCCGAGGGTGCGATCCCTACCATTCGCGCCGCGATGCCCCCGAAGGTGATTGGCCCGTACCGCGTGCTGGAGACGCTTGGCAGCGGCGGCGTGGGCACCGTGTACCGCGCGATCGATCGCCGCACGGGCGATCTCGCCGCGCTCAAGCTGTTGTCCACCGGGCCCGCGCTCGATCCCAGGGCGGCGCGCCGGCTCGCGCGCGAGTTCGAGACGCTGCAGCACCTGTCGCACCCGAACGTCGTGAAGGTCTACGACACCGGCGTCTTCCAGGGGTACCCGTACCTGGCGATGGAGCTGGTGGAGGGCCTCACGCTGCGCCACTACCTGTCGCTGTCGGACGATGATCTCGCGAGCGACGAGGCGCTGATGCGGGCGATCCACGTCCACCGCGGCGGCCCGCCCATGGACGACCCCGAGGATGACTCCGCCGACGAGGAGGACTCCGACGCGAACAGCGGCCTGTTCAACCTCTCGGCCTTCAGCGAGGAGCAGCCGAGCGAGGAGTTCTCGGGCAGCGACGACGAAGACTACGAGACGGGCCCCGACAAGGTTCGCGCGCTGGCGGACCTGGTCGACGAGCCCGACACCGCCATGTCCGTCTCACAGGAAAACCCGGTGCCGTGGAACCTGCCGCCGCCCGACGAGCGGCCGCCGCCGGCGAAGCTGTCCGAGGCGGAGCTCGCGCAGCTCAACCACCCCGGCCGCACCGGCCGGGTGAAAGACGTCATGCTGCAGCTGTGCGAGGCGCTCTCGTACATCCACGGCCACGGGCTCATCCACCGTGACCTCAAGCCGTCGAACGTGATGGTGGATGAGGATCGCGTGGTGCGGCTGATGGACTTCGGGCTCGCGAAGTACATCGCCGACGACGCGGCGGTGACGGCCGACGGGCGGCTCGTCGGCACCTTCCGGTACATGGCGCCCGAGCAGATCCTCGGGGAGAAGCTGGACACCCGCACCGACCTCTACTCGCTGGGCGTCATCCTCTACGAGCTGCTCGCGGGCCGGCCGCCCTTCGAGGCGAAGACGCCGTACGAGCTCTGGCAGAAGGTGCTGGAGACCGAGGCCACGCCGATCCAGGCGCTCAACGCCCGCGTGGACCGGGTGATGTCGCGCGTCGCCGCCCGGCTGATCCGCAAGGAGCCCGACGACCGGTTCCAGACCGCCGAAGAGGTGTACGAGGCGTTGATCGAATGAAGCAGACGCTGACGGTAGGTGCGGACGCGGCGGGCCAGCGGGTGGACCTGTTCGTCGGGCAACGGCTCGACCTCTCTCGCTCGCGGCTCAAGGCGCTGTTCGAAGCCGAGAAGATCCGCGTCGATGGCCGCAAGGTGAAGAAAGGCCACGCGGTGCAGCAGGGGCAGACCGTCGAGGTGGAGCTCGACGACGCGCCGACCGCTCCGGTGGCCGACGCCGCCATCACGCTGACGGTGCTGTACGAGGACGCCTCGCTCGTCGTCGTCGACAAGCCCGCCGGGGTGCCCGCGCAGCCGCTCAGGCCGGGCGAGTCGGGCACCGTGGTGAACGCGCTGCTCGCGAAGTACCCCGAGATGGCGACGGTGGGCGACGATCCCCGGGAGGCGGGCCTGTGCCACCGGCTCGACGTGGAGACGAGCGGCGTGCTGCTCGCCGCGCGCACCCGCAGGGCGTGGGAGGCCATGCGCGCCGCCTTCTCGGGCGACGATCGCCATGCCGTCACCAAGCGCTACCTCGCGCTCGTCACCGGCCCGCTCGCGGACGAGGGGGAGATCGACGTGCCGCTGACCCACGCCGGCGACCACGTCAACGCCACGCTCGACGGCTCCGGCCGCCCCGCGCTCACCCGCTTCTCCGTGCGCGCGCGCCGCGGCGAGTACGCGCTCGTCGACGTGCAGCTCGTCACCGGCGTGCTGCACCAGGTGCGCGCCCACCTCGCGGCGATCGGCGCGCCCATCGTCGGCGACACGCTGTACGGCGGCCGCGAAGAGGAGGGCCTCGAGCGCTTCTTCCTCCACGCCGTCAGCCTCGGCGTGCGGCACCCGGACACCGGGCGCTGGCTGGTGGTGGAGGCCGAGCTGCCCGAAGAGCTGGGGAAGGTCCTCGACCGGCGCCTGCCCGATCGCTCGCTCGAGGACTTCTCGCCCATGGCGAAGCCGCGGGGCCCCACCGTCATCCCCGTCTGAGCGCGCGAGCCCGCGGTTGACCCCGGCCCGACGCCCCGGCTAGGGGACGAGCCATGCGAGTGCTGGTCACCGGAGCGAGCGGCTTCCTCGGCGGGTGGGTGGCGCAGATCCTGTCGGAGCGCGGCCACACCGTGCGCGCGCTGGTCCGCAAGACGTCCAAGCGGGCGCACCTCGAGAAGCTGGCGAACCTGGAATTCGCCGAGGGCAGCGTGGAGGACCGCGAGGCCGTCGGCCGGGCGATGGAGGGCGTGGACGCCGTCGTCCACTCGGCCGGCCTGGTGAAAGCGCGCAGCGAGGCGGAGTTCTACGCCACCAACGTGCAGGGCACGCAGAACCTCGTCGACGCCGCGAAGGCGCTGTCGTCGCTCGAGCGCTTCGTGCACGTGTCCAGCCTGGAGGCGACCGGCCCCTCGCGGGACGGCAGCCCCGTCCCCACCGCGCAGGCGGCGCCGGTCACCGCCTACGGCCGCTCGAAGCTCGAGTCGGAGAAGGTCGTGCTGGCGGCGGCGGAGGCGTTCAAGGTCACCGTGCTGCGCCCCACCGCCATCTACGGCCCGCGCGATCAGGAGATCCTCGAGGCCTTCAAGAGCGTGAAACGGGGCCTCATGCCCACGGTGAGCGGCGGCAAGACGCTCGGCTGCTTCATCTACGCGGCGGACTGCGCCGAGGCGTGCGCGGCGGCGATCGAGAAGGATCACCCCAGCGGCAGCATCTTCCACATCGTCGACAACTTCGGCGCAGTCTCCCAGAAGCAGTTCCTCGAGCTCGTCGAGAGCGCGCTGGGCAAGAAGGCGCTCATCCGCATGAGCCTGCCGAGAGGCCTGCTCAAGACGGTGTCCTACGGCGTGAAGGCCTTCGGGCAGGTGACGGGCCGCGCGGTGATGCTCACGCCCGAGAAGGCCGACATGCTGCTGCAGCACTTCGTCGCCACCTCGGAGGAGGCGCAGAAGGCGCTCGGCTGGCGGCCGCGCGTGGGCCTCGACGAAGGCGTGAAGCTGACCGTGCAGTGGTACCGCGAGAACGGCTGGCTGTGACGGGCGCGCTCAGCCGCCGGGAACCAGGTGCGCGGCGTGGCCAGACCCACCGCCTGCGCGTCTTCGGCAAGCCGCCGCGTGTCGAGCAGCCCCAACACCGCCTGCACCTTCAGCTGGTCGCGGTGGACGCTCCGGGCCGAGGGCTCGCGGAAGCGCGCCAGCAGCCACGCCGGGTCGTCGCTGGTCGCCACCATGACGTGGCCCGGGTGAGAGCACCGGCGGGCGTGACGCGACACTCACGGGAAAGAAGTTCGTCGCCGTGCCACGCCGTGGCAATGCGACACTGGTGGAAGGCTCATGAGGTTCATCATTCACGTCGACATGGACGCCTTCTACGCGTCCGTCGAGCAACGCGACGCCCCGGAGCTTTTGGGCAAGCCCGTCATCGTCGGCGGACACCCGCAGCGCGGCGTGGTGCTGGCGGCCTCGTACGAGGTGCGGCCCTTCGGCGTGCGCAGCGCCATGCCCATGGCCCGCGCCATCAAGGCCGCGCCGCACGCGATCGTCGTGCCGCCGCGCTTCAAGGCCTACGTCGAGGCCAGCGAGGCCGTCTTCCGCATCTTCGAGCGCTACACGCCGCTCATCGAGCCCTTGTCGCTCGACGAAGCGTTCCTCGACGTCACCGGCTCCGTGGGGCTGTTCGGGAAGGCCTGGGACATCGCGTCCACCATCCGCGCGCGCATCCGCAAGGAGGTCGGCCTGCCCGCCTCCGCCGGCATCGCCGACGTGAAGTTCGTCGCGAAGATCGTGAGCGATCTCGCCAAGCCCAACGGCCAGAAGGAGGTCCCGCCCGGCACCTCGAAGGCCTTCCTCGCGCCGCTGCCCGTCTCGCGGCTGTGGGGCGTCGGCCCGAAGACGGAGGAGGCGCTGCGCCGCCTGGGTCTCGAGACGATCGGCGACGTCGCCGCCAGGGACATCGCCTGGCTCGCGCGGAAGCTCGGCCCCTCCGCGCAGCACTTCTGGGATCTGAGCCACGGCGTCGATCCGCGCTCCGTCGTCCCCGATCGCGAGGCGAAGTCCGTCGGCGCGCAGGACACCTTCGAAGAGGACCTGCTCGGCGAGGCGGCGCTCTTGCCGCACATCCACTCTCAGGCGCTGCGCGTGGGCCGGCGGCTGCGCCGCGCCGGCGTCAAGGCCCGGGCGGTGCAGCTGTCGGTGAAGTACGAGGACTTCACGCTGGTGACGCGCCGGCGCACGCTGGAGACGCCCACCGACGACGGGCAGCTCCTGTACCGCGAGGCGCTCGCGCTCTTGCCGAAGGTCGATCTGTCGCGGCGGATCCGGCTGACCGGCGTCGCCGGGCAGGAGCTGGTCGGGGAAAACGAGCAGCTCGGGCTGTTCGAGGAGAAGAGCGAGAGTCGCAGCGACAAGCTGAACGCCGCGCTCGATCAGATCGCGTCGAAGTTCGGCCCGACGGCGGTGGTGACGGCCGATCTCCTCGGCGAGGACGGTGACGGGCCGCGCGACGGGTTCTACCGGGAAGAGAAGCGGGAGACGGCCGTGGAGGCCGAGCGGAGGCGGGCGAACGAGGGGCCCACCGTCGAGCGGGAGCCCGGCGAGGAGGGTTGAGTTCTGGCCCTCTCCCCCGATGGGGGAGAGGGGGAATTCACTTCCTCACCCGCGCGCGCACCGTCGCCACCACCTTCGCGTCCGCCTTGAGCGAGAACAGCTCGACGATCGTCCGGCCGAACGGCACCGCGCACCCCAGCACCGCGAGCGTCACCGCCAGGCCGATGACGCTGTTCTGCCAGCTTGCCAGGTTCCACTGCCCGGCCCACAGCCACTCGTCCTCGCGGAAGGGCCACAGGGAGTGCAGCCCCGGAGCGCCACCAGCCGCTTCTGCTGCGCGAAGGCGGCGCACACCACGGCGCAGGCGAGGGCCGACAGGAAGCCGTGCGTCAGCACGTGGTGCCAGCGGCTGTACGCGTCCTCGCCGGCGAGCAGCGACAGGCCGTCGAGACCCGGCGAGAGGCCCGCCAGCGTCACCAGCAGGCGATCGCGCCGGGCGCCGAGGCGCTGCCCGGTGAGCCAGGAGAGCTCCGCGTGGACGATGGGGTTCATCCCACCGCCAAGGCTATTCGGCCGGCGGCGGCTCAGCCTCCGCTGACGCGCCACTCTCGGCGAGCGCTCCACCGTTGGCGGCGGGACGGCGATCGTCGCGACCGCGGCGGCGGCGGCGGCGGCGGCGCGGGCCTTCCGCGTTGGGGGCCGGGGTGGGCGCCCCACCCGACTTCCACTTCTCGAGCGCCTCGCGGTGCTCGCCGGTGGCCAGCACCCACACCTCGAAGACGGCCAGCGCTTCACGGAACAGCGGGTGCCCGCGGAAGCCAGCCAGGCCGCCGCGACGGCGGCGCAGCCCCGCCAGCGTACGCTGGGCCATGAGGATCATCCGCGTGCGCTCGGCGATGCGCCGCGGCAGCCGCGCCTGCTGCACCAGCTGAGAGAGCAGCGCCTCGATCGCCTGCGCCACCGACGGGGGCTTGCCGCCCTCCTCGTCGCCCGAGTCCGGCTCGTCGAGCGCGATCGGCAGCAGCACGCAGGCCAGCAGCATCGAGTCGTCGAACTCGACGCCGTCGTTCACCAGCGCGTCCATGCACTCCAGAAAACGCCAGTACTCCGCCGCCCCTTCGCGGTCCTCGCCCTCGAGGTACTCGCCGACCGGCGGCAGGAGCAGCTTCAACCCTCCGAGCGCGTCGATCAGCTTCATGCCCGGCGCCGCGTTGCCTCCACGGAGCAGGCGGAACGTCTCTTCGAGCAGCCGCGGCGGCGAGCAGCGCGGCAGGTCCTCCACCGCGCCCTCCATCGCGGCGTAGGTGCGCGACTCGATGTCGAAGCCCAGCTTCGCCGCGAAGCGCACCGCGCGGAGGATCCGCACGGGATCCTCGCGCAGGCGCACCTCGGGATCGCCGATGGTGCGGATCTCCCGGCGGGCGAGATCTCTCAGGCCGTTGACGTAGTCGATCACCCGCCCCGCCACCGGATCGTAGAAGAGCCCGTTGATGGTGAAGTCGCGGCGGCGCGCGTCCTGGATCGCCGTGCCGAAGGTGTTGTCCTCGGTGATCAGCAGGTCCGGCGGCGCGGCGGCGGCCTCGACGGGCGACCGCTCGGCCGGCGTCTCCTCGTCCTGCACGTCGGGGACGGGCGTGACGGGCACCTCCTCGCCGTGCTCGATCGCGTCCAGCGCCTCGCGATCGGCCTGGAGGATGTGCTCGGTGCCCTCGCTGTGCACCTCGCCCTCGGCGGCCTCGGACGGCTGCGGCTCCTCCACCAGCGTGGGCATGGCCCGGAAGGTGGACACCTCGAGGATCTTCCCGCCCTTGAAGTACACGTGCGCCAGACGGAAGCGGCGGCCGATGAGGCGGCAGTTGCGGAACAGCGCCTTCATCTGGTCCGGCGTCGCGCTGGTGGCGATGTCGAAGTCCTTCGGCTCGCGTCCGATGAGGAGATCTCTCACGCACCCGCCGACCAGGTAGCCCTCGTGGCGGTTTTGCCGCAGGCGCACCAGCACGCGCACGGCGTCGGGATCGAGCCGGTGGGGCTCGATGTCGGGCCCCTCGTCAGGCTCCGGGTGGCTGTTGTTCGGCTCGGGGGCTTCGGGCTTCTGCGCGGCGACCGTCGCCTCCCGCCGCGCGGTGTCCTCGGGCGCGGGGGAGCCGGTGTCGATCGCCTGCTGCGGCGCTGTCTCGTTCATCTCGCTCGTTCTCGTCTCGCGCCGACGGGGCCCCGACCCGTCATGACGTGGCCGGTCGCGACGCTTCGAGGGCCCGCCTTACCCCGAATCTACCGCGGCGCGCCAGCCTCGCGCGGGCGCGTCAGTCGCAGACGTTCAGCTGCACTTCGCCCTCGACGTCGAAGGCGTCGCTGAAGCGCGCGCGGATGCGAACGGTGCCCACGCCCGCGTCCGGCGCGGCGATCACCTCGACGCGTCCGTTGAAGGCCACCTTGTTCTCGATGCCCGCGTCGCCGCGCACCACGAAGGTGAGGTTCCGCGTGAGGCCGAGATCGTACGCCTCGCCGGTGTGCCAGGGGATGGTGCCGATCAGCTGCCCCTCGGGCGCGAAGTCCTGGCAGGTGATGGCGTTGGCGCTGACGTCGATCCACCGCTCGCCGCCGTCCTCGAAGGGCCAGGGTGAGGCGCGGCCGGTCGCCGCCGTCCAGCTCTGCCCCGCCCAGGTGCCCGCCAGCGGCGTGGCCTTCACCGGCGTCGACGAAGGCGTACCACCGCCTCCGCAGGCGACGAAGGCGAACGCGAGGAGCGCGACGGCGACCGGCAGGGAACGGGCACGGGCGGGCATGTCACTTCCTCCGGCGGGCCTGGTGGGTGCGCGGCCGCGCGTCGTCCAGCAAGGACAGGTAGTCGATGTCGCGGGCCCTGGGCGGCGCCGGCTGGGCGCCCAGGCTGGCCACGCGCTTGGAGAAGGCCGCGATGATGTCGGGCACCGGGCGGACCGCCTGGAACATCGCGCCGGGCCCCTGCAGCGCCTCCACCAGCGCCTCGGCCACCGCGCCCATCGGCAGCCCGCGCCGCAGCAGATCCTGGAAGCTGTTGGACAGCGTCAAGAGGTTGTAGCCGGCCGTTTGCACCAGCTCGAGCATCACCTTCAGCACCTGCGGCGCGGTGAGGTGCTTGTCGCCCATGAGGACGAGCGCCGCCTGGAAATAGTTGAAGATCGGCACCAGCCGCGGCCCGTACTTCGAGAAGTGCGCTGGCGGCGTGAGGCGATCGAGGTTGATGAAGATGCGGCGCACCGGGTCGGCGGCGGGAATGGACTTCCACGTCTCCATCACCCGCTCGATGTCGTCGGGGTACACCTCGGCGGCGTCGAGCACGCGGTACACCACCGGCTCGCTCACCCGGCGGGCCACCATGTCGGCGTACAGCGAATAGACGAAGGCGTCGGCCTCGGCGTCGTCGCCGAACAGCACCTCCTCGGCGTCGGCCGGCGCGCGCGCGCGGCTCTCGAGCAGCACCGGCAGCTTGTAGCCGACCTGCCCGCGCAGGGCCTTGAAGCGGCCGCGCACGAGGTTCTTCAGGTTGTCCTTCAGCACCAGCTCGTCGAACTCCACGCCGTCCAGCTTCAGCTTCTCGATCAGCACGTTGCGCATCTGCTTCGGGCTGCCCGAGACGATGCACAGCCGGACGTCGCCCGACGCTTTGAGCTCGCGGATGAGCGCAGCCGCGCCCGGCACCGCCTTCTTCTCGTGCGCCTTCTGCAGCGCGGTCCGCACCAGCTGGCGCAGGGTGTCGAACTCGGTCTGCAGGTAGGTCTTGTCCAGATCCCACCGGTAGATCCGCTTCGGAGCCGGCGTCTCCCCGCTCACGACGCGCCGCGCCCCGCCAGGAGCTTCTCGATGGTCATCGACAGGTCGTTCGCCACGGCCTTGGCGGCCACCTTCCCGGCGTTGGTGATCGCGCGGGCCTTCGAGCGCCCGTGCGCCTTGATGAAGATCCGGTCGAACCCGAGGATGGGCGCGCCGCCGTACTGCTCCCAGTCGGTGATCTCCTTGATGCGCTCGATGCCGCCGGACAGCATCGCGAGGCCCGCCCGCCAGAGCAGCTTCTCCTTGTAGGCGTACTTCGCGAGCTCCATCACCGTCTCGCTGACGCCCTCGAGCATCTTCAGGCACACGTTGCCGACGAAACCGTCGCACACCACGACGTCGGCGGTACCCTTGGGAATGTCGACGCCCTCGATGTTGCCGATGAAGCGCACGCCGTCGAGGCGCTTGAGCTTCTCGTGCGCCTCCACCACCCGCGGCGGGCCCTTCTGCGCCTCGGTGCCGTTGGACAACAGCGCTACCGACGGATCCTTGTTGCGGCTGATGATGCGCGCGTAGGCGGTGCCCATGACGGCGAAGGCGACGAGGTCGCTCGCGCTGGCCTCCACCGTCGCGCCGACGTCGAGGATCAACGAGAACGGGTCGTTCTTCTCGCCGCGGCCGACGGCCGTCGGGTACACGGTGGCGAGCGCCGCCCGCCGCACCCCGGGGATCAGCGAAAAGGTGCGCGCGCAGGCCAGCACGCCGGCGCCGGTGTTACCGGCCGACACCATGCCGTCGGCCTCGCCGTCCCTCACCAGCTTCGCCGCCAGCATGACCGAGGCGTTCGGCTTCTCCTCCAACGCCACCGCCGGCTTCTCGTGCATCGCCACCCAGTCGGGGGTGTGGTGCACCGAGACGCGCTCGGCGTTGTGCCGCACCGTGGCGAGGGCCTCGTCGATCTGCGCGCGGTCGCCCACCAGCAGCGCGTGGATGTTGGGGGTGTCCAGGGTGAGCTGCGCCGCGCCGCGGACCACCTCGGCGGGCCCGTGATCGCCGCCCATGACGTCGAAGGCGATGGTGACGGGCCGCAGCGGCTGGCTCATCCCTTCCCCCGTGCGGCGCGGCTACTCCCGCGCCTGGCTGCCCGACTCGCGGTCGATGCAGCCCTTGGTCAGCGTGTACTGGTAGGTGCCCAGCTCGTCGCGCCAGTACTCACCGACGTAGGGCCAGTAGAGGTAGTCGTCCGGCACGGCCACCGAGTACTTGTACTTCTTCACGGTGGCGACCTCGCCGCCCGCCTGCAGCATCTGCTCGAGGAAGTCCTTTTCCTTCGAGGTCGTCTCGAACTTGATGCGCAGCCCGTTCGCGCGGAGCGTCTTCAAGGCGCCCAGCTCGAAGGCCAGCTTCGACTTCGCCATCAGGCCGGCCTTCTTGATCAGCTCCTCGCGCTGCACCTTGAGCGTCTCGATGAGCGACTTCGACAGGTTCGAGTACTTGAAGGTGTCGCCCTTGCCACCGAT
Source organism: Myxococcota bacterium (assembly GCA_040755835.1). Lineage (GTDB taxonomy): Bacteria > Myxococcota > Myxococcia > Myxococcales > Myxococcaceae > JADLDB01. The sequence goes on along the minus strand of JBFMAB010000085.1, from coordinate 22,110 downwards.
GCCGTCGATCTCCCCTTCCAGCTCGGTGATCGAGTCGACCGTCTTCTTCAGATCCTTGTCGGTGAGCGCCAGGTTCAAGATGCGCTCGAGGATCTCGTCGGTGCCCGACAGCTTGATCCCCGCCTTGTTCTTCTGGCGCACCTCGTCGAGCACCTTGAAGTACTCGGTGGCCTCCATGTTCTTGTTCACCAGGATCTCGAGCTCTTCCTGCACCGGGCCGTAGATGTTCTCGAAGTCCTCGATGACGGTGAGCGCTTCCTTGTAGCGGCAGTTCTCGAAGTAGATGACCGCCTTCAGGATCATCGCCTCGGGGAAGTACTCGTCGCGGAAGAACGGCGAAGACAGGGTGATCAGGTTGCCCAGCGCCTGCTCGTACTCGCCGATGCGGTAGTGCGCCCACGAGGCCTCGAAGAGCGACTCGAGCCACTGGGGCCCGCCGCGCTCGATCTTCCGCAGGTAGAAGATCGCGTAACGGTTCTGCCGCGCGCCGTAGTGGGTGCGGGCCAGCTGCATGAAGGCCAGCTCGCGCAGCACCTTCAGATTCCTGGCTTCGGTCGTCATCGGGCCTTCTGGCTGGCGGGTGACGCGGACGACCTCCTTCATCGCCTCGAGCGCCGTCTCCAGCTTGCCCTCGCGGAAGTACGCGAGGCCCTCGAGGTACTTCGCGCGCGCGTAGAACGGGTCGCCCTTGGGGATCATCAGCGCGATGCGCTTCACCTCGTCGAAGGACTTGTCGGCCTCGCCGGTCTGCTCGGCCTCGTCGAGCGCCTTGCCGCGCTGCAGGTTGTAGCGGGCGAGCAGGTAACGGAACTCGTTGCGGAAGCGCTCGGGGAACTCGTAGCCCGAGTACTTGGCGATCTCGTCGAGCACCACCGTCTCGTTGATCGTCTTGCGGGAGATGAAGAAGAGCCACTCGAGCGAGCTCTTGAAGAACTTCGTGCGGTCGCCGCGCGCCAGCACCTTCGAGAACATCTGCAGGGCCGAGTGGTACATGCCCAGTTTGTAGAGGCTCTTCGCCAGCCAGTACTCGGCCTCGGCGGCCATGCCCGCCATGTTCGGATCCTGGGTCATCTCGAAGAAGGCGAGCGCGGCCGCCTCATACGACTCGTCCTTGAACTGGCTGATGGCCGCGTCCATGCGCTGCCGGTCGCCCGTCTTGCCGGACACGTCCACCGCGTCGAAGGACATGGTCGGCGCGGCCTTGCCGTCGGGCTTCTTCTTGTCGTCTGCCGGCGGCGTCTTCGACAGGTCGAGCCCGCCTTCGGGCAGCGGTACCTCGCCGGTGCCCTCCTCGGGCTTCTTCTCGTCCTTCTTGTCGTCCTTCTTCTTCTTCGTCTTCTTCTTCTTCGAGCCGCCCAGGTCCAGGCCCTCGAAGTTCATCTGGGCGAACGACGGAGCGGCCACCAGGGTGGCCAGGGCGAAGGCGAACGCGCGCGCGAAGCTCATGTGCGTCAGCCCTCCTTGAAGACGGTGGGGAAGAACATGGACAACCCGAGCTCGAACATCAGCTGGTTGCGGAAGCTGCCCGCCGGCGTGCCCACGGGCGCGCTCGGCGGGAGGAAACCCGACTCGTAGTAGAGGACGTCGCGCAGCTCGGCCCGCACCGAGATCCACTGGTTGACGAAGAAGCGGAAGCCGAGGCCCACGTTGCCGCCCAGCGTCGCCGAGCCGTTCGGCCCGTAGAGGACGAAGGTGGGCCCGGCGAGCGCGTACATGTTGAAGGACAGCGTCTTCTCGGCGAACAGCGAGATCTTCCCGTAGATGGGCGCCCACTGGAAGTCGACGCTCGCCAGGAGCGTGGTGAGGCCGTACGCCTTGTTCTGCGGCGTGCCGTCCTGCCGGGTGAGCTCGTCGTAGGTGGGCGAGCGGCAGGTGCCCGGCTGCGCGGCGACGCCGTTGACCGGGTCCGCGGGTATCGCCGGCGTGCAGATCTGCGCCGAGCCAGCGATGAGCGACAGCGTGTAGCCGCCGTGCACCGACAGGGCCATCGTCTCGGTGAAGTGGTAGGTGAGCGCGGCGCCGAAGAGCAGCTTCGTCCAGAAGGCGTCGCGGAAGCTGATGCCCAGGGTCGGGCTGACCTCGAAGCGCCCGTCCATGAGGAACAGGTGCCCGGACACGGGGCGGATCCGCTCACGCAGCGGGCCCGCGGCGTCCTTGTCGACCTCGGACACGTCGCCGGCCTCGTCCTCGGCGCCCGCCTCGGCGGCCCGGGCCGGCGCGGCCAGGAACACGGCCGCGAGCAGGAGCCACGAAATGTTCTGGCGACGCATCACTCGGCCTCCCGGAACGTCGACTTGAACGGGAAGAAGATCGAGACGCCCGCGTGCACCAGCATGATGTTCTGCGTGCTGCCCTTGGCCGAGCCGGTGGGCACGTCGACATAGGCGGTGTTGATGAGCGCCACGTTCACCGCGAGCCAGTCCTTGGTGATGAAGCGGAAGCCGAGGCCCAGGTCGAACGCCGGCTTCACGCCCGCGCGGCTCGCGTCGGTGGACGCGCTCGTCTCGGTGAAGACGATGCCGCCGCCGCCGAGCAGGTAGCCGTCGAAGTGGAGGATGGAGTTGAAGATCGCCACCTTGCCGTAGATCGGGCTCCACTCGACGTCGGCCATCGCCGTCCAGAACGGCACCGAGAAGAAGATGCGCGAGTTGAAGTTGCGCTTGGCGGTGCGGACGTCTTCGGTCGGCAGCGTGTTGAGCAGCGTGAAACGCGCGCTGATCGCCAGGTTGTCGTGCGGGTAGAAGGCGGCGCGGATCGCCCCGCCGATCTTCGTGTAGAACGGGTCGTTCACGTTCACCGCGAAGTACGGCGCGAGCTCGAAGCGGTTGCGCTTCATGTACAGCTTGCGCTGCACGCTCTTCACGCGGTCTTCCTGGGTAATGTCGCGCTCGACGGCGGCGGTGTCCTTGCCCGGCTTCCTGTCGGCGGCGGCGCCGGCGGTGGTGCTCGTCGTCGTCGTGCTCGTCGTCGTCGTGGTCGACGGCGGCGGGGTCGCGGGCTGTGTCAGGTCGAGCTCGTCTTCCTTCCTGGGCTCTTCCTTCTTCGGCTCGTCGCCCGAGAGGTCGAGCCCCTCGAATTGATCTCTTGCCCACGCGCGGCTCCCTCCGGCCAGGAGCACCACGAGCAACGCGAAAGCCAGGTTGCGTAGCACCAGGTTGCGAATCACATGTGACTCCCCACCGCGTTCCCGCCCGGGTGATGCGGTGCCTCGAGCCCGGACCCCTTCGTGTCGCAAAGCGCGGGGACTCTACCCCGAGCACGCCGCTTGTGAAGTGTCGATCTCCAGCAGCCGTGTGCTACCGTCGCCGCGCGAAACGGTCCAACAGGGCGCCTCCCGGAGATCCGCCGCACCATGTCGAAGAGCCTCGTCACCGCTGCCGCGCTGCTGGCCGCTTCCCTCGTCGTCACCGGCTGCCGGCCCGCGACCGACTTGAACACCCCCTGCCGCCTCGTGAAGCGGAACCCCGACGGCGGCACGCCGCTGCCGATCCTCGAGAAGGACGTGCTCGCGAAGACGAGCACCAACAAGGACTTCATCTCCTTCGGCACCGTCGAGTGCGAAGACCTCGTGTGCGTACGCGACACCAACTTCAAGTCCGACGCCGGCCCCGACGATCCCGCGTTCGGCTACTGCAGCCGCTCCTGCACCCAGGGCAGCTTGTGCCCGTCGCAGGACAGCGCGCTCGACGACAGCGCCGACCGCTTGCGCTGCCGCGCGCTCTTGCTCGACGCCGAGACGCTCAAGGCGCTGGCCGACCAGGGCCTGAACCCCGGCAACGTCCGCGACCCGTACTTCTGCGCGCGCGGCGGCGCCGACGCCGGCTCCTGAATTGGAGTCGCCCCCGGAGACAAACCGGCTACACCGGTCGGACTGGCCCCGAAATCGCAATCAGATCGCCCGTTCCGCTCATGCGTGAAACGGAAGCGGCGGTCGTGGTGTCCTGACGCAACCGCCCGCATCAACGGGGTTTTCGGAGGTTGCACATGAACCGCACCGGCATCTTTCTCGCGGCCGCAGGCATTCTGGGGCTCGTGGCCGTCGTGGCCGCGGTGCCGCGAGTCCATGGCGTGACGACCGCGATCACCAACCCGCCGACCACGGCGACGCCGATCGATCCGGCGACCGCGAGCGACGGCAGCCTCGGCATGACGGCGCGCCTGTCGCACCCCTTCGTCGGTCTCGGCCGGCAGGACGTCTTCCTCACCGTCGACCTCCGCGCCGTCGAGGTGCCCGGCGCCACGCGCGCGCCCGTCAACCTGGCGCTGGTCATCGACCGCTCGGGCTCGATGTCGGGCTTCAAGCTGAACCAGGCCAAACAGGCCGCGCGGCAGCTCGTGAGCCAGCTCACCAGCGCCGACCGGCTGGCGATCGTCCACTACGGGAGCGACGTGAAGTCGATGGATGGGCTGCTGGCGACGCCGGAAAACAAGCAGCGGCTGCTCGCCTTCATCGACGGCATCTGGGACGACGGCGGCACCAACATCGGCTCGGGCCTGTCGACGGGCCGCGACCTGTTGCTCGCCGCGAAGAGCGACTTCCGCGTCAACCGCCTCGTCCTCATCTCCGACGGCCAGCCCACCGAGGGTGTCACCGACTTCGGTGGGCTGACCGCCATCGTGCGCGACGTGCGCAGCGTGGGCGTGTCGGTCTCCAGCATCGGCGTGGGCGACGACTTCAACGAGCAGCTGATGGAGGCGATCGCCGAGGTGGGCGCCGGCGCCTACGCGTACCTGCAGGACGCCTCGCAGCTCGCCAGCATCTTCCAGAAGGATCTGAACGCGGCCGGCACCCAGGTGGCGCGCGGCGTGGCGCTGTCCTTCAAGGTGCCGGCGGGCGCGCAGCTGCAGCGGGTGCTGGGCTACACGCAGGTCTCGCGAGCCCTCGACGGCCCGACGGAGATCGTCACCGTCGCGCTGCCGGACTTCGCGGCGGCGCAGCAGGAGCGCGTGGTGGTGCACCTCACCGTCGATGCGGCGCAGGTGGGCCGGACGGTGAACGTGAGCGACCTCGAGCTCACCTACACCGACCTCTTGAAGGACCAAAGCGTGAAGAGCGAGGCGCACCTCGCCGCCATGACGACCGACTCCGCCGAGACGATCGCGAAGAACCAGGACAAGGACGCGGTGGTGTTCGCGGCCCGCGCCCGCGCGGCGGAGAACAGCCAGAAGGCGGCCGAGCTGTTGGGCGAGGGCGACGTCGAGGGCGCCAAGGCGCTGTTCAAGACGAACGAGGCGATCTTCGGCGAGGCGGCGGCGGTGGCGGGCGCGCCGGCGGTCGCCGCGGACATCGCCACGCAGCAGCAGCAGGCGGTGCAGTTCGACGAGGCGAAGACGGAGGAGTCACGCAAGGCGGCGGCCAAGCAGGTCCGCAGCAGGGCGCGCATCGACTACGGCCTGATGGGCTCGACGTACTGAGGTCGGAGTTCGGCCGGGCACGACCGGGAAACGAGAGGCACACCATGGCGAACACGGCAGTTCTCCAGCTGCATCAGCGTGAGACCTTCGAGCGGAACGTGACACGCGCGCTGGTGGCGGGCGCCGGGGCCGGGGTGGTGGCCTTCCTGACGCAGCGGCTCCACCTGCCGGTGCCGCTGTCCTTCCTGGCGCTGGTGGGCACGGTGCTGGCCTGCGTGCGCGGCGACAAGATGGACCGGCTGATGCTCGCGGGCCTCGCGATCGTCCTGCCGGCGCTGCCGTGGCTGTTCGGCCTCTCGGCGGCGTGGAGCGTGGCGCTCGCGGGCGCGGCGGCCGGCGCCCTGATGGTGAAGAGCCGCATCACCGAGAAGGGGGAGGAAGGCAGCGTGGCGTCGCATCGCCCGGGCGCCTTCCACTACGTCGCCGGCGCGCTGGCGACCGGCGGGCTGGCGGTGGCCGGCACCGAGGTGGCGCGGATCCTCTCGGCCCGCATGCAGGACGTGGCGACCCCGTCGGTCCTCAACTTCGCGGTGTCGGGCGTGGTGGTGGCGCTGTTCGCGGGCATCGGCAGCATCGCGTCGCACGTCGCGCTGTCGAGCGACCCGGTGGAGGCCCGCTGCGAGGAGCTGCTGCCGCAGCTGTCCGGCGAGTTCGAGGGGCAGATCGCCCGCGCGCTGTCGCTGTACCGGCAGTGCGGCACGCAGCTGGCCGCCCTGCCCCGCGAGGCGGCGCGCGAGGAGCTGGCGCGCACGCTGTCGAAGCTGACGAAGGACGCGGCGGACTTGGCCAGCGAGTGGGCCGGCGTCGAGGCGCAGCTGCACGAGAGCGCCCACGCGGATCTCAAAAAGGAGATCGCCGAGCTGAAGAAGAGCGCGGCGGCGGCGCGCGACGCGGTGGCCCGGCAGCAGCTCGACGGCGCGGCGCAGTCGCTGGAAGAGGAGCTGGAGCGGCTCGGCGAGCTCAAGCTGAAGCGCGAGCGCGTGCTGGCGAAGCTGAAGAGCCAGGTGGCGTTGCTCGAGCGGGCGCGCGTGGCGTTGATCGGCATGCGCAGCTCCCACGCCACGGTGCGCGCGGCGGAGATGTCGGCGGTGTCGCGCAAGCTGAGCGCGCTGGCGCTGGCGCAGGCCGACGAGGCGAAGCTGGCGCACGAGGTGGCCACCGAGGCGGAGCTGAAGGCCGCCGACGTGGCGAAGGCCGACGCGGAGACGAAGGCGGCGTTGGAGTCCGTGAGCCCCGTAGCGCCGATCACCAGCGAGCCCGACGCCGCGGTGGCGCCGAAGGCGGACGAGTCGCTGAAGAACTGAGCTCCGGCCTCGCAGAATCGTCGCCTGACGCGTGGGAACAGCAGGCGGCTTCCAGGAGCCGCTGGACGGCTTTCCAACTCGACGGGCGGTCGCACCTGCGCTCCGGGCTCCGGTCGCCAGGACCTCGCGAGATCTTCTTTGCTCCTCTCCGGCGCCTCGAGGGACGCGACCGGCCTCGACTGCTTCTCGGCGTCAGCCTGCACCGGGGTGCGGCGTTACTTCACCAGCACGTCGGCCACGCCTTGCAGTTCCACCTTGAGCCCGGGCTTGAGGCCGATCTTCGCCGACCACCCCCCGGGCACCTCGAGCACGTACTTCGCCGGCACCCCGGGCCCGCGCGACGACAGCGTCCTCGGCGCGGCGTTCTCCTCGATGCCGACGATGGTGAAGGACTCGTCGAAGAAGATCATGTCGAGCGGGATGAGGGTGTTCTTCATCCAGAAGGTCAGCACCTGCTGCTGCGGGAAGATGAAGACCATGCCCGTGCCTTCGGGCAGCCGCGTGCGCCACATGAGCCCGCGCGTGCGCGCCTGCGGCGTCGCGGCCACCTCGCTGTCGACCGCGTGCTTGCCGCCGTACGCGTCCGTCAGCACGACGCGCGCCCTCGGCAGCGCCGGCATCGGGTAGTCCTGCGCCGTGACGTCGGTGGGCACCGGCTTCGGCGCCGGCGTCACCGGCTTCGGCGGCGGCGGCGGACTGCCGCCCTCGGAGCGGCACGCGCTCAGTGTGAGCGCCAGCAGCGCGACGGTCGGGAGCGACCTCACGTCTTCAGCGACTTGTTGAGGAGGCGCCCTGCGAGGTGCGCGCCCAGGCTGTCCGCCATCAGCTGCTCGACGACGCCCTCGAAGTCCGAGCGCTGGCGATCGTCGGAGTAGACGAACTTGATGCCCATGCCGGGCTCTTCGCCTTCTACCGTCGACCACACCACCTCGCCGAGGAGCTCGAAGGGATCGCCCCGCTGCGGCACCGACAGCTTGAAGAGGAAGCGCGTGCCCAGCGGCAGCGGCTTCTTCGTCTTGATGAAGGTGCCGCCCTTGCTGATGTTCTTCGTGTAGTCGGCGAAGAACGAGTTCAGCTTCTTGTAGTCGACCTTGAGCTCGATGGGCGCCCGCGGATGCTGCCGGCCCTCGGGTCCGCCTTTCTGGTCACCTGGCATGCGGGCGGGAGTATACGGTGAGGTGATGCGCGAAGTCGCCTCCCGCGTTCGCGGTGCCCTGCAGCGGCGGCCCTTCGCCATCTTCCTGGCCCTCTTCACCGCGGCCGGGGGCGGACTGACGGCCCTGCCGCTGATGGGGCTGCCCGGGTACGAGCTGGCGGCCGGCCTGTCGCTCCTGCACGGCCTGGTGGGCGGCGTCGTCGGCATCGTCTTCGCCCGGCGGGAGACGGCCTCGGTGCGCCTCGCCGTCGCGGCGGCCACCGCCACGCTGTGGGCCGCGCTCGTCCCGCCGTTCGTCCTCGCCACGCTGCGGACGTGGGTGTTCAGCCCATGCGATCCCTTCGCCACCGTCGCCTTCTTCCCGCTGCTGACGCTGCCGTCGGGGCTGTTGGCCGCGGCGGCGGGCGCGTGGGTCGGGACCGTCACGCGGCGGTGGTGGACGGCGACGCTGCTCTGGGTGGGCCTCGTCGCCGTGTCCGCGGTGCACACGGTCTGGCCGATCCTCTTCGGGCCGCAGGTCTACGCGTACAACCACCTCGCGGGGTACCTGCCCGGGCCGCTGTACGACGAGGTGCTCGAGGTGCCGGCATCGCTGCTCTGGTTCCGGCTCGCGACGGTTGCCTTGAGCGTCGTGTTCGTCGCGCTGGCGCGCCGGGTTTCCCCTCTTCCCCGATGGGGGAGAGGGGACGTGGGTCTGCTGGCGCTGGCGAGCCTCGCCTTCGTCCTCATCGAGTGGAACGGCGTGTCGCTCGGCTTCCGCATGAATGACGAGACGCTCGCTGCGCGGCTCGGCGGCACCTGGGAGAACGAGGCGCTCGTCGTCCACTACCCCGCCGGGCTGCCGAAGGACGAGGTCGCGCACCTCCTCGAGGACGTGCGCTTCCGCCACCACCAGCTGGTCGAGTTCTTCGGCGAGGCGCCGCCGGGGCGGGTGCGCGTGTGGTGGTACCGCTCACCCGCCGAGAAGCGTGCGCTCGTCGGCGCCGAGCGCACGCAGTTCGCGAAGCCCTGGCGCCGGGAGATCCACGTCAACGCGCTCGGCTTCCCGCACCCCGTCATCAAGCACGAGCTCGTCCACGCCATGGCCGCGCCGTGGGGCGCCCCGCCATTCGGCGCCACCGCCAGCCTCCTGGGGCTCGCGCCGCACATCGGCATCGTCGAGGGCTTCGCGGTCGCCGCCGACGACCCGGCGGACGAGCTGACGCTGCACGAGTGGACCGCTGCGATGAAGAAGCAGGGGCTGTTGCCCGACGTACGCACGCTGATGGAGCCCCGCGGTTTCTACGCCGCGCCGGCCTCGCGCGCGTACAGCACCGCCGGCTCCTTCATCCGCTGGCTCGCCGACACGAAGGGAAAGGCCAGGCTGCGGGCGCTGTACCGCCACGGCGACTTCGCGGCCGTCTACGGCGAGCCGCTCTCCGCCCTCGCCGACGAGTACGAGCGCTTCCTCGACGGGGTGCCGCTCGACGAGCGCGCGGTGAACCAGGCCTTCGCCCGCTTCCGCGGCGGCTCCATCTTCGATCGCCCGTGCGCGCGCGAGGTGGCGCGCCTGTCCGCGCAGGCCAACGTCGAGTCCGGGTCGAACCCGCTCCACGCGCTCGAGCTCATCGCCCGCTGCCGCGCGCTGCAGCCCGACGAGCCCTCACACGTCTTCTCCGAGGCCCGCGCGCTCCATCGCCTCGACCGCACGAAGGACGCCATCGCGCTCCTCGACGCGCAGCTCGAGCGGTTCAAGGCCGAAGCCAGCCTCTTCGCCGACGCCGCCCTCCCCCGCGTGCAGCTCGCCGTGGAGGCGCACGACGACGCCACCGCGCAGCGGCTCCTCACCGCGCTCGTCGAGAAGAACGTCAGCCCCGCGGTCGACCGCACTGCCCGCGTGCGCCTCGCGGCCCTCTCCATGCCGCCCGCGGCACGCGCCGCCGTCGACGCCTCCTTCGGCGCCGGCGACGACGCGGTGCAGCTCTACCGCCTGCGAGAGGCCCTCCTCGCCGCGCCGGGCGAGCCCGTCGTCGCCTACCTCCTCGGCCGCCGCCTCACGCAGGCCGGCGAAGGCGCCGAAGCCCTGCGCTGGCTCGACGTCGCCCGCGACGCCGCGCTGCCCGAGACGCTGGCCCGGGAGACGGCGCGCCTGTCGCTCGAGGCCGCCTACGCCGCCCACGACTGCCACCGCGTCGAAGCCCTGGCCGCCGAGTCCCGCTTCGGCTCCGCCTTCGCCGCCCAGGCCGCCGATTGGGTGCAGCGCTGCCGCTTCGATTCCAGGTGACGCGGCGGCACGGACCGTGCACACCCCCCCGCCCGCCGGGGCGTATTCGGGCCTGTCGGAGCCCCGGGCCGTGACAATTTGGCACGGGCGGGTGGTCCCTCGTGCAAAACCGTCAGGTGGGAGTGCACCGTCGATGCGATCGTCCTTCGTCGTTCTCCTCGTCGCCGCCGCCGCGCTGAGCGCCTGCTCGCCGAAGAAGATCCCCGGCACCGACATCGACGACACGTCGGAGACGCGGGCCGTGATGGGGCTCCTGAGCGAGTACCGCAAGGCCGTGGAGGCCCGCGACGCGAAGGGTGTCATCTCGCTGTGCGACGAGTCCTTCTCCGATGACGGCGGCAGCGCCAACCCCGACGACGATCTCGTCTTCTCGAACCTCGAACGGGAGCTGTCGGCCCGCTTCGCCCGCGTCCAGGACGTGCGCCTCGAGATGAACGTCCGGCGGATCGAGCTCAGCGAGGACGAGCGCGGCGCGCGCGTCACCTACAGCTACACGCTCAACTTCCGCATGCCGCAGTTCAGCGCGCGCACCCAGAGCGAGACCGATCTCAAGCAGATGACGCTCATCCGGGTCGACGAGAAGACGTGGAAGATCACCTCGGGCATCTGACGCCCGTGCTACAGGGCGTGCATGAGCGAGCCCCTCACCCTCTACAGCGACGCCTTCTCCATCAGCCCCTACGCCATGAGCTGCTTCGTGGCGCTGGAGGAAAAGGGCCTGCCGTACCAGTTGGTGAAGGTCGGCCTCCACACCGGCGAGCACAAGCAGCCCACGTACAAGGCGCGCACCGGCCGCGTGCCCGCGCTGCAGCATGGCGACTTCGTGCTGGCCGAGTCCAACGCCATCGCCGAGTACCTCGACGACGCCTTCCCCGGCCCGTTGCACCCGCGCCTCTTCCCCCAGTCCATCCGCGACCGCGCCGTCGCTCGCGAGGTGATGGCGTGGATCCGCTCGGACCTGATGCCGATCCGCGAGGAGCGCCCCACCACCAGCGTCTTCATCCAGCCGGTGAGCCGCCCGCTGTCCGAGCACGCGCAGTACTCGGTGCGCCGGCTGCTGGCCGCCTGTGAGCAGCTGGTGAAGCCGGGCCGCACCACGCTCTTCGACACCTGGTGCCTCGCCGACACGGACCTGGCGCTGATGCTTGAGCGGCTGATCCAGAACGGCGACGAGGTGCCCTCGTACCTGCGGGACTACGCCGAGGCCAACTGGGCGCGCCCGTCCGTCGCCAAGTGGGTCAGCCACCCGCGCAGCGACTACACCCCGTATTGAGGCCCTTCAGCGGCGATCCCGCCCGCCGGTCCACCGGGGCCGTTCCTTCGTTGACACTCCGGAAACGCGACCGCTATATGGCCGCGCTTTTCCTGGTTTTTCCCCGTTGTGACGAGGCGCGCTTCGATGACTACCGAAAGCACCCCCAAGGCCGACGACTGGAAGAAGCGAGAGAGCTTCGGGTCGGCGCTGGTTCAGATCCTCATCGTCGGCGTGCTCCTCACGGGCGCGGTCTACTTCGTCTACAAGCGGGGCGCGAACCGCAAGGAGCTCAGCGAGCTCATGAAGGAAGCGCGCGCGACGGCGTTGAAGGGCAACGCGCAGGATCTCCACAAGGCGCTTCAGATGGCCGAGAAGGGGCTGGAGAAGGACTCGAGCTCGCCCGACGCGCTCGCGTTCTCCGCGGCCCTGTGGACGGACCTCTGGCTGACGCACCGGGAGCCGGGCGCCGAGGCGAAGGCGAAGGAGTTCCTCGACAAGGCGAAGAAGGCCGACGCGCAGACCGACGAGCGCTTCGGCGCCGAGGCGCTGCAGATGATCGCGGCCGGCGACGCGAAGGGCGCCGACGCTTTCGTCGAGTCACTCCGCCAGAAGGGCGGCTCCGGCGCGCGCCTGTTCCACGCCCAGGCCGTCGCGCTGCAGAAGCAGGGCAACCTGAAGCTGGCCCGCCAGGCCTTCAAGGCCGCCATGGACAAGCAGTGGAAGGACGTGAACCTCGCGGCGGCCTACGCGGAGGCGCTCATGCTCGAGGGCGTGCCCGGCGCGATCGACGCGCTGAACAAGGCCACCGGCCAGAACCCCGAACTCTTCCGCGCCCGCCTCGATCTCGCGCTGGCGCGCGTACAGAAGGGCGACCGCGTCGGCGACGCCGAGGCGATCGTGAAGGAGGTGCTGGCGCGGGAGGCCGAGCTGTCGGTCGCGGAGAAGGCGCGCGCGTCCGCGGTGCAAGGGCACATCGCCCTCATCCAGGCTCAGTCGGACCAGGCGATTCAACTCGCCGACCAGGCGCTGGGCATCAACCCCGAAGACGTGTGGGCGATGCACGTGAAGGCCGCCGGGCTCGCGCAGAAGAAGGACCCGGGCGCGCCCGCGGCGCTCGACGCGCTGCTGGTGAAGGCTCCCTGGGCCCCGGTCTTCTACTTCGAGGGCGCCGCCGACCTGCAGCAGGCCGGCATGCTGGAGCAGGCCCTCGCGGTGCTCGCGAAGTACGAGGGCTTCTTCAAGAACGTGAAGAACCAGACGGCCGACGGCAAGGAAGAGGCCTACCTCGACCGCGACGACCGCTACTACCTGGCCCGCGGTGACGTGCTGCGCGCGGCCGGCAAGCTGGACGACGCGCTGGCCGCCTACGACAAGGCGATCGCCGCGAAGAACGTGAACATCACCCGGGCGACCTACGCGAAGGCCGCGACGCTGATGCAGAAGGGCGAAATCGACAAGGCCGGCGAGCTGCTCCTCGACATCACCCCGCCGGACGGCACGGGCCAGCTGGCCGAGGCGTACATGGCGATGGGCGAGCTGCTCTTCACCAAGAAGGAGTGGGGTCCGGGCTGCCAGAACTACGCCTTCGCGCTCGCCAAGATGAAGATGCAGCAGGCGCCGCGCGAGAAGCTGAACGAGGTGCTCGCGGACGTCGAGAAGAAGCTCAAGGACGCCAAGCAGAAGGAGATCGCCAAGCTCTGGATGGAAGAGGCGAAGCCCCTCATCCAGTAGCGGGCGCCTCGTGAAGGAGCCGAAGGATCGCGCCCCGTCGCTCTTCGCGCAGGTGGCGCTGGGGTTGCTCGTGTCCGGCCTGTTCTGTGCCGGCGCCACGGCGCTCTACCTCCGCAGCACCATGAGGACCCTGGAGGCCCGCGCGGCCGCCGAAGGCACCGGCGTGGCCCGCGACGCCGGCTGCTGGAAGGCCTACGGCACCGTCGAGGGCAAAGACTACGTCATCACCTGCGTGGTGCCCGACGCGCCGGGTGCGCCCGTGCCTGACTGCGCGGCGCTGCACGGCGCGGTCGAGCCGTACCTCGACGGCGGCACCGGCCGCGTGCGCGTGCAGACGCTGTCGCAGTACCCGTCGGGCCGCGTGGTGTGCGAGGAGCGGCTCGGCGCGGACGTGGGCGTCGACGCGGGGCCGGCCGGACTCGCCGCACCGGATGCCGGAGATCCAGCCGGCGAGGACGCGGGCGAGGTGCCGTCGCCCATCAACCCGGGCTGACGTCGAGGCCGCTTCAGCGCTCCCAGGTGGCGGTGGTGATGACCCACTCGCCGTCGCGCCGCTCCACCGTCGCCCCAATGTCGTAGCGACTCGCGCCGTCGCCCGGCGCAGGGTTCTGCCAGTCGGCGACCGGCGCGCGCGCGAAGATGAAGGTGCCCTGGAACGACGCCTTGTCGGGCGATTCGACGGTGACGTGCAGCACCGGGTTGAGCACCACCACGGCGTCCCGGTTGCGCATCAGGTGTCCCAGCACCAGCTGCTTCACTTCCTGCTTCGAGGAGGCCTGCGGCCCGCGGAAGTCCTCGGCCAGCGCCTCGGTGACGCCGGCCGCGTCGCGCCTCTGCGCCGCGTCCACCGCCTTCGCCACCAGCGCGCGCACCTCCTCCTCCGGGGTGTGCTTCGGCTTCGGCCAGAAGAAGTAGACGGCGAGGCCGACCGCGAGGCCCAGCGCCAGCCCGATGAGGCGGTTCCCCGTCATTCGCCGTCGCCCTCGACGACCAGCTCGTCGGCGTCCAGCACCTCCACCGGGCGCATCGCCTCGCCGATCATCTTGAGCCGGCGATCGGACAGGCCGTCGAGGTACTCGCGGATGCCGGGGTACTGGGCGATCAGCGCCTCGAAGGCCGCGCGCTCGAGCGTGGCGACCGCCGTCTTGCGTGACGCGGCGACGGTGGCGGTGGCGCGCAGGCCCTTGAGGAGCGCGATCTCCCCGGCGATGTCGCCTTCCCGGAGGATGGAGAGGCTCACCACGCCGCCGGCGGGATCCTCCTTCTGCACGACCAGCTCGCCCGCGAGAACCAGCACCAGCGCCTGCACCGGCTCGCCTTCGGAGATCACCTTCTCCCCCGGTGCCAGCGCCCGGAAGGTGAAGCGCGACAACAGCCCCGCGCGCTCGACCTCCGGCACGGGCCCGAAGAGCGGCGAGGTGGCGACCAGGTTCCGCGCCATGCGCTGCTGGGCGAACGTCGCCAGCACCTGCGGCACCGACGGGTAGGTGCGGGCGAGCACGTTCAGGTCCTCGCGCTCGATCTCCAGCACCTCGCAGTCGGTGATCGCGGTCACCGTCGAGGTGGGCGGCGCCCCGGTGAGCAGGCTGATCTCACCGAAGATCGCCCCGCCGCCGAGGAAGGCCAGCGTCTTGGCGTGCGCGTCCACCATGCGCGTCACCTCGGCCTTGCCGGCGACCAGCACGTAGATCCGATCGCCGCCCTCGCCTTCCCGGCAGATCACATCGCCTTCCTTGAGCTCGCGGTAGTCCATGAGCCCGACCAGTTCGAGGAAGGCGTCGAGCTCGAGGTCGGCGAACAGGGGCAGCGGCGGGCGCGCGTCCGGATCCGCCTGGCCGCCCGGGTCCGGCGCCGCCAGCACGGCGATCGCCTGGTCCGACAGGTCGCTGCCCTGCAGCGTCATCAGATCGGCGTCCACCTTTCCGTCGTAGAGGTGCTCCGGCGGCAAGGGGGGCGGCACGGCGGCGCGTCCGCCCACCGCCTTCGCGGCGCGCGAGTGAATGCGGGCCAGCGTCTCGTCGATCCGCTTCTGCTTCGGGGCGATGGCGATCGCCTGGCGGCAGGCCGCGATGCCCGACAGGAGGTAGTCGCGCTTGAGCAGACCTTCGGCGCACGCGTGCAGCACCGTCACGGCGCGCTCGGCTTCGCCCAGCTTCGCGTAGCAGCGCGCCGCCTGCATACGGGCGCGGTGGTCGGCGGGCTGCCGGCGCACCGCTTCGGCGAACACCGCCAGAGCCCGCTCCCAGTTTCCCTCGGCGACGAAGTCGTGTCCGAGTTCCCTCAAGGAGCCGCTCATCGGTCCGTCCCTTCCTTCATCGGCGTGCGCGGCGGCGTCAAGGCTGCATGGCCGCGATCTGGTTCTTCGCCTTCTCGTGCACCGTGGTGCCGGGCTCCGTCACCTGGGCGACGATCTTGAACTTCCGCAGCGCCTCGCGCGGGTCGCGGTCGCGGATCACGTAGGCCTCCTGAAACAGGTCCTCGGCCTTCGCCGACACCTGGTCCAGCCCGTCGCGCGCCTTCGAGTCGCTGGAGTCGAAAGACACCGCGTCCTTGAAGTTGGTCCACGCGGTGACGAGGTCGTTGCGCAAGAGCGCTTCCCTGCCGGCGGCCACCGACGCGGCCCCCAGCTTCTCCTTGATCTCCTGCCCGTACGGGTTCGCGCGGAGCTCGATCTGCTTGTACAGATTCCACGCGTTGCGCAGGGGCTTGGCCGACTGGGCGATCGCGCCCTGCTTGAACTTCTTCATCCCCTCTTCGTAGTTGCGGCCGAAGCCGGGGATCGCGCCCTGCAGCATCTTGGCGCGCTTGTAGATGTCCTTGTCTCCCGAGTAGGCGTCGATGACGCGCGAGCACTCGCTCGCCGCGCGGTCCCACTCGCCGCCGGCGAACTTGCGCTCGACGACGCGGAAGGCCTCGGCGATCTCCTCCTCGCGCTTCGCCTTCGCGTAGGCCGCCGCGTTGGCCGCCTTGCGCTTCGCGTCCAGCTCCTCCTGCTTGAGCTGCTCGGCGAGGTTGGCCTCGAACTCGCGGATCGCCTCGGCCGGCGCGGCCTGCTCCTCGACGGGCAGCTCGGCGAGCAGCGCCTTGGCGGCCTCCACCTCGCCCGCGTTGAGGAACTCCTGCAGCTTCTCCTTCTTGTACTTGAGCTCCGCGGCCTCGAGCTCGGCCACTTCCTTCGCCTTGAGCTCCTGGCTCTTCGCGCTGCCCTTCTCGGCCTTCGCGAGCGCCTTGCGCGCGTCCTCGAAGCGGTTCGCTTCGCGGAAGCCGCGCGCCTCGTCGATCGCCCGCACGTACGCGAGCTCCTCGCGCGCGGTGTTGCCCAGGCGCGTCTTGTCGATGCCGGGGACCAGCTTCTCGGCTTCCTCGACCAGCGCGACCGCGGCCTCGTAGTTGCCTTCTCGCACGGCGTTGCGGGCTTCCTGCATCTTCTGGTCGGCCAGCACCTTTGCGGGATCGATCGGCGGCGGCGGCGGCGGCCGCGCGGCGATGCCCACCACGACCACCAGGAAGAGGAAGCCCACCGCCAGGACGATCGCCAGGCGCACCTTCGAGTTGAGCGCCTTCCACCTGCCCAGCAGCCCGCCGGCCTGCGCCTCGTCGCGAGCCCGGCTGCGCACGCGCTCCCGGGTGCCGCGCGGCTTCGTCTTCGCGCCGGCGTCAGCTTCCGCCTCCCCGCCGCCGGCTTCGGACTCGGCGGCCTCGCGTCCGCCCTCGCCAGCGGCGGCCTTCGCGGCGGCGGCCTTCGCGGCTTCTTCCGCCTTCGCCTTCGCCTCGGCCTCCTTCTTCTCGGCGGCCTCGCGCGCCTTCTGGAAGGCGGCGACCTCGTCGACGAAGCGGATGGTCGTCTTGCCGATGGTGATCTCGTCGCCGTGCTCGAGCTTCTTCTCGGCGGTGCGCGAGCCGTTCACCTTGGTGCCGTTGCCGGAGCCGAGGTCGCGCATCATCACGCCGTCGTCGCCGTGGATGAGCTCGATGTGGCGGCGCGACACCGACTGGTCGGACAGCTGCAGGTCCACGCCCGGCGTACGGCCGACGATCATCCGCACGCCCTTGAAGCGACGCTTCTTGCCGGCGTCCGGGCCGGCGATGATCTCCAGCTTGATCGGCGGGCCCGCGCGGGTGGCGTTGGCGTCGTCGGCGCCCTCGTCGTCGTCCTGCGAGTCGGCGGGCTCGTCGCGCTCGAGCGCCGGCAGCGCCCTGGTGTGCGAGCCGACCTCGGGGTCGAGCGCGTCGAGACCGTCACCGTCGAGGCTGCGCGAGCCGGCGAGGCTCTCTTCCTCGTCCATCGCCTGGAAGGACTGGCCGGTGTGGTAGTCGCTGGCGGACTCGTCGAGGCCGTACTCCGACGAGGTGCGGTAGTCCTCTTCGCGATCCGCCGGGCGCCTCGGCCGCGGCGCGCGCGCCTGGGTTCGGTTCTCCCGTTCGGGATCGTCGACGGCGGCGGACCTGCCCGTCTTTCCGCGGACGAGCGGGTTCGGCTGGCGCGCGACCGTGGCGTTCGCCCTCTCCGGGTCGTCGGCGACCGGGTTGGGGGCGCGCGCCTGCGTCCGGTTCTCGCGCTCCGGATCGTTCTCGACGTTCCCGCCACCGCGGGTCACGGATTTCTTCGGGGGGGCCATGCGACAGTCGAAAACTCTAGCAGGTCAGGCCGGCGCTCGTTGTTACTCTTCGCCGCCATGGCACGAACCCAGTCGAAGGTGGTGAAGGCGGCGCCGGCGCAGCACCGGACGCTGCTGCCCCAGGGCCTCGTCGAGCGCCTGCTGTCGGCGGCGATGGAGCGCGGGGCGGACTTCGCCGAGGTGTACGTCGAGCGCAACGAGACGACGGCGGTGACGCTCGAGGAGCAGCAGGTGAAGAGCGCGCAGGCCGGCCTGTCGCAGGGCGTGGGCGTGCGCGTCATCAGCGGCGCCAGGGTGGGCTACGCCTACTCGGATGACCTGGACGACGAGGCGCTGTTCCGCGCGGCGCGCACCGCGGCCTTCATCGCCCAGGGCGGCGGCAGCGAGCGGCCGTTCCCGGTGTCGCGCACGCCGCTGCCCACCTTCTACCGGCTCGAGAAGCACCTGGCCGACGTGGCGGTGGCGGACAAGCGCGAGCTGGTGGTGCGCGCGAACAAGGCCGCGCACGCCTACGACAAGCGCGTCAAGCAGGTGCTGGCGACGTACGCCGACTCGACGAAGCGGATCCTCATCGCCAACACCCGCGGGCACCTCGCGGAGGACACGCAGGATCTCTGCCGCCTGTCCACGATGGTGGTTGCCGAGGGCAAGGGCGGCGAGCGGCGCACCGGCTTCTACGGCGGCGGCGGGCGCGTGCCTTTCACCCACTTCGACACCTTCACGCCCGAGATGGTGGCGCGTGAGGCGGCGCGCCAGGCGCTGGCGTCGATGGGCGCGGCCGACGCCGAGGCGGGGCAGCAGACGGTGGTGCTGGCGCCGGGCTGGAGCGGCATCCTGCTCCACGAGGCCGTGGGCCACGGGCTGGAGGCCGACTTCATCCGCAAGGGGACCTCGCTCTTCGCCGGCAAGCTGGGCCAGAAGGTGGCGAGCGAGCTCGTCACCGTCATCGACGACGGCACCATGGCCAACGCGCGCGGATCGCTGAACGTCGACGATGAAGGCCACCCGACCCAGTTCAAGGTGCTGATCGAGCGCGGCGTGCTGAAGGGCTACATGAGCGACTCGCTCAACGCGCAGCTCATGGGCACAAAGTCGACGGGCAGCGGGCGCCGCGAGTCGTTCAAGCACCTGCCGATGCCGCGCATGACGAACACCTACCTCGCGCCCGGCGAGGACACGCCCGAAGACATCGTGCGGGGCGTCGACAAGGGTGTGTACTGCGCGAACTTCGGCGGCGGGCAGGTGGACATCACCAACGGGAACTTCGTCTTCGAGGTGTCCGAAGCGTACGAGATCAAGAAGGGCAGACTGGGCCGGCCCCTGAAAGGCGTGACGCTGATCGGCGTGGGGCCCGAGGCGCTCAAGAACGTGACGCGCGTCGGCAACGATCCCATGCCCGATCCGGGCATGGGCACCTGCGGCAAGGACGGCCAGAGCGTGCCGGTCGGCGTGGGGCTTCCGACGGTACGGATCGACAACATGACGGTGGGCGGCACGAAGGTGGGAGGCCGGCGATGAGCGGCTACGAGGCGCTGGCGAAGAAGCTGGTGCAGAAGGCGGTGAAGCGCGGCGCGACGCAGGCCGAGGTCTTCCTGCAGGTGGGCCGGCAGGCGGACGTGCGCGTGCGCGACGGGGAGATCGAGGATCTCACCCAGGCCACCTCCAAGGGCGCGGGCCTGCGCGTCTTCGTGAGGGGCCGGCTGGGCTTCGCGTGGACGAGCGACTTCGACGCCACGACGCTGGACGCCTTCGTCGACCGGGCCATCGCGCTCGCGCAGGCCTCGGCGCCCAACCCGCTCAACGGGCTGCCCGAGAAGAAGGACCTGGGCCGCTTCCCCGACGTGGGCGCGCTGTACGATCCCGAGGTCGCGTCGCTGCCGCCGGACTGGAAGATCCAGGCCTCGGTGGAGATGGAGAAGATCGTCCGCGCCTACGACACGCGCATCAAGACGATCGACAGCGTCGGCGCGGGCGAGAATGTCCACGAGGTGTACCTGGCGAACTCCGCCGGCGCGCACGGCGCCTGGCAGGGCACCAGCGTGTACCTCTACGCCTCGCCCGTCGCGACGGACGGCGAGCAGCTGCAGACGAGCTCCTGGTACGACGCGAAGCGCTTCTTCGAGGATCTCGAGACGCCGGAGGAGGTCGCGAAGAAGGCGGCGCAGCGCGCGGTGCGGCTGCTCGGCGCGAAGAAGGTGAAGTCGCAGAAGGTGCCCGTCATCTTCGATCCGACGATGGCGGCGGGCTTCGTCGCCAGCATCGCGGCCGCGGCCAACGGCGACGCGGTGTACAAGAAGGCGTCGTTCCTCGCGTCCAGGCTCGGCCAGCGCATCGCGCCCGAGTGGATCACCATCGTCGACGACGGGCTCAAGGCGCGCGGGCTGGGCACCTCGCCCTTCGACGGCGAAGGCGTGCCGACGCGGCGCACGGCGATCGTCGAGGGCGGCGTCCTGAAGCACTTCCTCTACGACGCGTTCACCGCGCGGAAGGCGAAGACGCGCTCCACGGGCAACGCGTCGCGCGGCTACCGGAGCCTCCCGGGCATCGGCACCAACAACCTCTACCTCGAGCCCGGAACGAAGCGCCCGGAGGAGATCATCCGCGAGGTGCCCAACGGCTTCTACGTGACGGCGATGCTCGGCCACGGCGCCAACACGGTGACCGGCGAGTACTCGCGCGGCGCGAACGGGCTGTGGATCGAGAACGGGCAGCTCACGCGCCCGGTGCAGGAAGTCACCGTGGCCGGCAACCTCATCGACATGCTGCAGCAGCTCGACGCGGTGGGCAGCGACCTGACGTTCCACGGCTCGACCGGCGCCCCCACCATCCGCTTCAAGGAACTGACCGTCTCGGGAGAGTGACGCCTTGGCCGCGAAGAAGATCGTGCCGAAGCCGAAGAAGCCGCGCCGCAGGAAGGTCGAAGCGAAATCGCAGGGCCTGGGCCCCGCCGAGGTCGCTCACGCGACGGAGGAGGGCTCGAAGCTGGGCGCGATGATCATCGACGACGGCGGCGCGGTGATCGGCAGCTACCGCGACCCGTTCGGCGGCGCGGGCGTGGTGCTCGCGGCGCTGCCCATCGACCTCGTCGAGCCCACGCCGTACCAGCGCGACCGCAGCGAGACGCACGTCAAGAAGCTGGCCAGCGCCATCGAGCGGGTGAAGCGCTTCCTCGATCCGATCATCGCGGTGCGCCATGACGGCAAGTACTGGACGCCCAACGGCAACCATCGCCTCGGCGCGGCGCGGCTGCTCGGCATGAAGACGATCGTCGCGCTCGTGCTACCCGACGAGGACGTCGCGTACCAGATCCTCGCGCTCAACACCGAGAAGGCGCACAACCTCAAGGAGCGCTCGCTCGAGGTGATCCGCATGGTGCGCGGGCTGGTCGGCGCGAAGGCCGGCAAGGAGAGCGACTACATCGCCTTCCTCGAGGAGCCGCACTTCGCCACCATCGGCGCGGCGTACGAGAAGCGGCCCAGGTACTCGGCGGGCGCCTACGCGCCGGTGGTGAAGCGGCTCGAGGCGTTCCTCGACGAGCCCATCGAGGACGCGCTGGCCGTGCGCGAGGCCCGCGCCGACCTGCTGCTCGCGTGGGACGACGAGGTCGTGAAGGTCGTCGACGCGCTCAAGGCGAGGGGCCTGCAGTCGCCGTACCTCAAAAACTACGTGGTCGCGCGCGTGAACTTCCTGCGCTTCAAGAAGGACACGTCGGGCCTCGACTTCGACGAGACCGTCCAGAAGATGCTGGACGCCACGAAGAAGATCGACGCCGGCAAGGTGAACAAGGAAGACCTCGCGAAGATGGGCGGGGCGCCGGCCGAGGGCGGCGACGAGTAGCGGGGGCCTGAGCGGGTCCCGGGGGCCTGTGGTAGACAGAGTGGGTCTTGAAGGGGCCTCTTCCGGAAAGCGCGATGCCGTCTCGGACAACCTGGATCCTCGCGGCGGCCGTCGCCTTCGCGCTGGTGGCCTGCAGCGGCGCCTCCCCCACCCCGGGTCCTCTCGGGCCGGAGACCTGCGACAACGGCAAGGACGACAACGGCGACGGCAAGACGGACTGCCTCGATCCGAAGTGCTTTTCCTCGCCCCAGTGCCAGGTGACGGTCGAGGACTGCACCAACGGCGTCGATGACAACAGCGACGGCTTCACCGACTGCGCGGATCCGTACTGCGCCGGCATGTCGTGCGGTACCGGCTGCGTGTGCCTCAACGGCATGCCGAACGACGGGAATGGCGGCGGCGGTGGCGCGACGGGCGGCGGCGGTGGCGCGACGGGCGGCGGCGGTGGCGCGACGGGCGGCGGCGGTGGCGCGACGGGCGGCGGCGGTGGCGCGACGGGCGGCGGCGGTGGCGCGACGGGCGGCGGCGGT
>JBFMAB010000084.1:27500-72409 GCA_040755835.1 Myxococcota bacterium | reverse complement strand
ACGGCCAGGCGGCGAAGCTCCTCAAGCGTGGTGTGCGGAAGGCTGCGAGCATCGCGGCGGGAGGTGACCAAGCACATGCATCATGGATCGATTCGACGTCACCAAAGTTTCGCATGGGTGAGTACATCTACTTTTCCTGGTCAGTTCAGCCGTCTGGCGAAGTCCCAACCGCCCAGACACGCGACCAGCGCTACACGGCCTTCAGGCGGCTGCGCGAGGCCCTCGTGGAGGTGATTCCGGAGACGGGAATGCGCCCCGAGGACGCCCAGCTTGCGAAGGCGTTCATCGACCAGGTGTTTCTGCGCCCGGGCGAGGTGTCAGGTCTCGAATGCTTGCGGATTCCAGCCCGGGTGAAGAGCAAGGGAGGCGAGTCATGAGCCTCATCGATCCATCAGCGGGGGCGTGGACCGTCGTGCGGTCCACCCAGGTACCAGTCAGAGCCCGTGCGCACGGGTTGTCCGCTGCCGCGCAGCCGCCGCCGAGCCTGGACCAGGCCATCTTCCCAGTCGTGCTCGAGGGCGCCGCAGAGGCGGGGGTCATCGCGCTGCGTTCCACCGGTGATGAGCCCGTGGTCTTCCTCGAGATCGACCAGGAGGTGCAGGTCGGAGGTGGCCGCGTCGAGGCCCTCGCGGGAATGGCGGCCACTGACCGGATCATCGACGCGAGGCATGGCGAGGCATGGGTCTGGTGGCGGCGTGACCAACAGGTCCTCCGACTCAGACTTTTGCCAACGGGCGACCTCACCCTCGAGGTGCAGGTCGACCTCGAGGACTGGCAACCACCGCCCCCTCTCGCGCTTCCGTCTCCCACGGTCGACGAGGCGCTCGCGGCCTGGCCAGCGCCGGAGTGGCTTCGCGCGCAGGCGCGGGCGTCAGCGCAGGGGTCGGTGCTCCAGCGAGCCACGGCGATGACGTTGATCGCGCGTTTCGCCAGCGTGCCTTTGGAGTCCCTGCTCGACGGGAAGTCCCCGTGGACGGAGGCCCTGGCGGAGTGGACTGACCGCCCGCGAAGCACGCGCGAGGCCATCATCGACCGCGCGGGCGTCGCCGCGGACGCGCTCATGCACGAGCTGTCCGCGCTGCAACAGGCCGTGGCGGCACGGCGCGCTGACGCATCGCTGCGCGCGCGCGCCTGGCTCATCGAGCGAGATGATCTCCACGGGCTTCTCCTCCTGGTCGAGAAGGCGCAAGAGCCCGCCGACGCGCTGGACGGTCTGCGTACAACGCTCGGCCAACTGGACGAGGCCGGACGGGGAAGCGCCGCTGTCTTCGCCGACGCCTGCGTGCGAGACGAACGCCTCGCCGAACTGTCCTGGAGAGAGCCTCAGGCCTGGTGGGCCATCTCGTGCTAAGCGACCTGCTGGCGAGGATGCACCAGGGACGCTTTGCGCGCGAAGACGTGCGCCGGGTGCTGGCCTTCCCCTGGTGTTGGCCGCCGGATGACCACCCGCTTCACGCCGCCGCCCGCGAGGCCTGCCCCGGGGGCAGCCGGCCGCTGAAGCCGGGTGAGGCGCTGCTCGTCGCCGTTTGCCGAACTCCCCGCGCGGAGGGAGGCCGAGCTGCTCGCGAGCAGGGAGGGCTGTGGTGCACAGGGGCCGGGCGGACCCCGCTGGTCGGCGACGCGCTTCGAGCGTGCGACGTCGTCGGCCTCGTCGCCGGGAAGTACCTGGCGGGGTGGCGCCTGCCGGCTGGCGTCGCAGCCCCTCGGCCTGTCGCGCAGCTCATCGCGCCCGGCCCATTCGCCCGTTTCACGCTCGAAGGCTCGTCCTTCGGCGCGGCGCTCTTGCTCGCCGCGGCGTCGCGCGCGCTGAACCGGCCGCTGCCCGCAAGCATCGTGGCGCTCGCGGACCTCGCAGAGAGTGGCGAACTCAAGCCGGTGGACGCGCTGACCGCCAAGCTCGACGCAGTACGAGGGTGGGCCCCTGGCGTCACGCGATGCATCGTCACGAAAGCCCAGGCGGCCCTCGTGCGCGAGGCCGGCTTCGAGGTCGCCACCTGCGACACGGCGCTCGAGCTGATCGACGAGGTGTTCCCGTCACGGCCGGGCGACCCCGGGCAGGATCCCGAGGAGCGATCGCGTCGACTCCTGGTGCTCGTCGCGCGGCCGACGCGGCCCGTCCTCGCATGGGCCCGCGTCGAGGATGAGGCGCGGCGGATCGCCGAGGACCCGGGTGCGTCGGAGTCGGCGCGCTGGCGGGCGACGCTGGTGGCCGACGTCGCGGCGAGGCACGACGGTCGGCCTCGTCCCTCGAGCGCGCTCGACCGCGACCCGCCGGAAGATCTGCCGCGACCGCTTCGGGATCAGCTCGTCGCCCAGCGCGTCCAGCACCTCTGCGACAGCGGGGCGGATGACCAGGGCCTCGTGACTCGCCTCCTCGACGAGCTGCCTGCGCCGGTCGAGGCCTCGACCACGCAGTTGGAGATCCTCGGGGCGCTGGGCCGCGCGCTGGCGCGCCGCCGGGAGTACCGTCGAGCCCAGGCGCTGCTGGAGAAAGTCGTCGGAGCCTGGGTGGACATCGGCGACGCGCGGCAGGCGAGCCACCCGCTGACGGAATGGGCGCGCGTCGTCGGAATTCTCGAGGGCGTCGAGCACGACGTCGAGTTTCGTGGGCGGCTCGAGGCAGCAGTCGTGCCTGTCGCGCGCCGAGTCCAGTCCGAGCTGCGACTCGACGACCGGGGCCAGGCGGCGAACTGCTACCTCGCGCTCGCGCTCGGCCGTGCCTGCACGCAGGTGGGCGATCTCGCCGGCGCCGCCGACTGGTGGGACTCCGCCGAGTGGAGTTGGGCCCATGATTGGGTTCACCCGGCGAGGGAACGGTGGATGGCCCGTGGACAGTGGGAAGCGGGGCGTCGCGACGAGGCACTTCACCGCCTCCGGGCCATTCGAGGGGGCGCGGATCTGGTCGCGCTGGCCGGGCTGGACGCGGCGCATCTCGCTGGCGAGCCGGTGACGGAGGCGCTCGAGGCATTCCTTCGAACGGATGGGCGGTCGGAGACCGCCTGGTTGCTGGGGGACGCCGACTCGACGCACGAGCGAGCGCGTCGCCTGGTGTTCGAGTCGCCGTACTGACGTCAGGTGTCGACGGGCGGTCGGTCCACCTTCCGCAGATTCGTCATCTCAGCGGTCAGGCTGACTCGCCGGTGAGTTCCATCCTCGCGATGAGCCCGAGTACGCCGAAGTGGATGAACTGCCCGAGGCAGGGTCGCCCCAGCGACCGGGTGATGACCTCGGCGTAGGCCGCGAGCTGGGGCCCGTAGCTGGCGGCCCTGGCCTTCACCTTGTCGTCGGAGCCACCCGGCGCGCTCTTGTGGTCGATGACCACGAAGCCCGTCGGCAGCTCCAGCACCAGGTCGGCGATGCCGCGGATGATGGCGCCGTCTTGCTTCCGCTGCCAGACCGGCCATTCGCGGTGCCAGGTGGCGCCCGGCCACTCCTTCGCGACCCAGGCCGAGAGCGCGTCCGAGGCCGCCACGACTTCTTCCGGCGTCATCGCGCCGGCCACGCCATGCCGCTCGAAGCAGCCGCGCGCGAGATCGAGGCGCTCTGCGCGGGAGCGCTCCGGCCGGTCGGCCGCCAGGAACGCGTGCAGCGCCGTGCCGACCGCGTCCATCTCGTGCTTTCCGTGAATCTGCGCCCGCGGGCCGATCTGCCGCAGCTCGACCTCGGCGCCGGCGCCCTTGGCTTCGGAGGGGGTCACCCACGCAGGCGGGTGCTCCTGCGGCCCACGCTCCTCGGGTCCAGCATCGGGGCGTGGGTCCGGGGCGTCCGGCACTTCGGCGGCCGTCTTGCGCTCCGTCGCCTGCACCTTCACGCCCGCCCATTCCCCGCGGCCGTTCTCGAGCTCCTTGAGCAGTGGACCGGCTGTGTTCTTCAGCAACCCCAGCACCGCGCCCGTCAGCGAGCCGTTCCTCGTCGCCAGCACCAGCCGATCCCGCGCGCGCGTCCACCCGACGTACAGCAGCCGCAGCTCCTGCGCCTCCATTCGCTCCGCCGCGCGCTTCGCCTCGGCGGACTGCTCCACCGACTCGTGCACCGACGAGTACTTCTGGTTCGGATGGAACGGATTCGGCCAGTACCGCACCCACCGCTTCGCCAGCGGATCCTTCAGGCTGAACGACTTCGCGTCCGTCTCCACGTGCACGCCGAACACCGGAGAGCCGGCCTCCTTGTCGAGGTTCCCCAACACGCACACCGGCCACTCGAGCCCCTTCGCCGAGTGCCACGTCGACACCACGACGCTTCCTTCGCCCAGCACGCGCGCCTGCTCGTCGTGCTCGAGGCCCTCCAGGAACGCCACCAGGCCCGCCGCCGTCGCGCCGCGACCCTCTGCCTCTGCGCCCGACACGTAGTCCACCGCGTGGCTCCGCAGCGCGTCCAGGTTCGCCAACCGCCGCTCGGAGTCGCCCCAGCGCAGCACCAACTCCCGCAGGCCCACCGCCTCCACCGCCGCGTCCAGCGCCAGCAGCGGCCCCGCTGCCTGAAACCGCTCCCGCGCCTCGTCCACCGCCGCGTGGAAGCCGCTGTCCTTGAACATCAGCTGCCCGGGCGTCGCCCGCACCACCTCTGCGTCGTCCAACACCTGCTTCAGCCACCCGTCCCGGTCGTCCGGGTACTCGAGCAGCATCGCCAGCTCCGACGCCGCCAGGCGATCGCGCGCGTCCACGAAGAGCCGCAGCGCGAGCAGCGCCGTCCGCCCCTCTGGCGTCCCGAGGAGGCCGCCATGCGCCACCGCCGCCGGAATGCCGTGCGCCGTCAGCGCCTTCGCGACCTCCTGCGCCGCCGCGTTCGTCCGGCACAGCACCGCCACGTCCCCGCGCTTGAGCGCGCGAGGCTCACCCGTCGCCCGGTCGCGCACCTGCACCGAGTCGTCCTCGAGCAACTGCCGCACACCATGCGCCAGCGCGAGACTCTCGTCGCCGTTGTTCTTCACCGGCAGGTCCCAGCGCTCGAGGACCGGCCCCAGGCCCGCCGGCTCGTCCTTCAACGCAGGCTCCAGCACCACGCGCTCCCGCGGCAGCCCGTGCGACTTAAACGCCGCCGCGAACACCTCCGACGTCACCTCCACCAGCTTCGGCCGGCTCCGGTACGAGGTGCTCAGCGTCTCCGGCTCCTTCCCGCAGAGGACCGCCTCGATCGCCGCGTCCATCAGCGCCGGGTCCGTCCCGCGGAAACCGAAGATCGCCTGCTTCTGATCGCCCACCCAGTACGACTGCTCCGCGATCTCCGCCAACTCCGTGAAGAGCGCCAACTGCAGCGGGCTCGTGTCCTGGAACTCGTCGACCAGCACCACCTTCACCGTCTCCGCGAGGCGCTCACGGATCTCCGGACGCTCGAGGAGCTGCAGCGCCAGCACCTCCTGGTCCACGAAGTCGATGGTCCCCGACTCCTGCTTCTCCCGTGCGTATGCCTCCATCGCGCGCGCCGCGAGGTTGAAGACGATCGTCGTCACCTGCTCGAGGTCCTCGCGCAGGAGCGGGTGCTCCGCGAAGCGCGCCGCCGCCTCGTGCACCGGCTTGAACGCCTCGCTCGACTTCTTCGCCGGCTTCACGCGGCAGAGCTTCACCCACGTCTTCCACCGCAGACGGCCAGCGCGATGCTCACGGAGCGCTTCGTGGAGGTCCTCCACAGCCACCTTGGTCTGCTTCGTCTCGTCCTCTTCGAGGTCCAGTGAGTCGAGACACGTCTCGATTGCCCCGATGAGCCCCTCGGTGAGGCCGTCGCCGTCCTTCACCGGCTTCTTCAGGTGCTTCGCGAAGCCGCTCACGCTCCGGTCCGCGCACGTCTGCAGTTGCCTCGGAGAGAGGTTGTTCGCCCGCGCCTGGTTGATGACCTGCTTCACCGCACTCATCCACGAGAAGTCTCTGTCGAAGCGCTTCGCCGCTTCCTGCAGACGCTCCTGTTCATGGCTGACGGTCACCAGTGACAGCGCGCGGCTCAGCGCGTGCGCGGCCTGGTCCTCGTCGAGGACGCGCAGGGCAGGGGAGAGCCCCAGCTCGAACGCGAAGTCCGACACCAGCCGGCTGCACACCGAGTTCACCGTGCCGATGCGCGCGCCCTCGAGCCGCTGCGCCTGCGAGACGAGGCCCTCCGCGAAGAGCCGAGAGCGCACGCGCTGCTTGAGCTCCGCCGCCGCCTTGTTGGTGAACGTCGTCGCCAGCACGTGCTCCGGCTCCACGCCGGCCTGGATGCGCTCGAGCAGCAGCTCGGAGACCTTCTTCGTCTTCCCCGAGCCCGCGCTCGCCGAGACGATCTCAATCTTCCCCATCGCCCGCCTCCATCCCGTACAGCCGCCCGCAGATGCCCTGGTAGTCGCAGAACCGGCAGCCCGGAGGCACGTGCAGCACGCCGTCCTCGAGTGACGATTGGTCCTCGGTGTCCTCCCGTACGCCGGGCGCGGACACGCGGCCCTCCTTCACGCGCTCCCAGCGGTCCGAGTGCGCGGCGGTCACGGCCTCCCACGTCGCCTCGACGTCGTGCTGTACCTTGAGCGGCGGATCCGCGAGGCGCTTGTCGCCGCTGAACATCTGCTGCGTGCGGAGGATGAAGTACCCGACCAGCACCTCCTGCGCGCCGCCCTGCCGGAGCAGCTCCGCGTATGCCGCCAGTTGCACCGACGTGCCCCTGGCGAGGCTGTCGCGGTAGTACGCGCCGCTGCCCTGCTTGAGGTCGATGACCGCCTTTGTCTTGCCGCGCGAGACGACGCAGTCGACCTTGCCTTCGATGGGACCGCCGAACGCTGTGCCCGAGAGCGTGTCCTCGACCAGGTCCACCTTCCAGCCGTCGGCGAGAAACCTGGCCAGCCACTTCGCGGCGGCTCCGGTCGAGGAACGCGCATCGGCCCGCTCGGCCTCCGCGCCGGGGAGGAACAGCGCCGTCGCGAGGCGCGGGCCCTCGGTGTCGAAGAGGTCGAGCGCCAGCTTCTCGGCCTCCGGCGGCGCGAGCGGCATCTTCCGCAGCACCCGCGCGATGAGCTCGTGCGTCAGCGTTCCGAGCAGCTGCGAGCCGGTGTCCAGCGCGCCCGTCTGGCCGAAGCGCAGGTTGCCCGCGTAGCGCAGCGTCCATTGCAGCTCACAGCCGAGGAAATCCTGCACGCTCGACGGCGACTCCACCTCGCGCGGGGGGATGGAGCGCCCGGCGTTCCACGTCGAGAGCGGCTGCGGCAGCGGGAGCAGGGTCCGCTGCCTCCGTTTCACCGCCTTCCCGGGGACAGGTGCGGGGTAGGTCAACACGGACGCGAGCCGCGGATTCTCGAGGCGCGCCAGCATTTCGTCCCACGCCGGGTGCGGCTCGGCGTCGTCGCCGTTCTCCGCGTGTTGCGGGCAGACGAGCCAGAGCGTCTCCCGCGTCTGGAGGAACGGTCGCGCCCACGCCTCCGCGGCCCACTCGGCGCGCTGGCCGGTCGTCGGGAGCTGCGCACCCGCGGCGATGAGGGCCGCGCGCTCCGCCTTCGTCAGCTGGAACTCGTGCGGCGGCGAGACCGAGTCGCGCGTGAAGTTCCACCACACGACGCGCTCGATGGGGCCGACGATGCTTCCCGGGCGGCCGACGGAGGTGAAGCCTGCCTGGCAGCGGTGCAGCGCGACGCTCGGCGCCGCGGCCGTCGCGTGCTCGAGCAGCCTGCGCACCAATGACGGCGAGAGCGAAGGCAGGTCGACCGCCGCGATGAGCGACGTGAAGGCGTTCACCTGCGCGAGCGCCGCGGCGAAGCACGCCTTGAGCAGCGGGTCCTTCTCGTGCTGCTCACGGCCATGCAGCCACGAGCGCACGCCGTCGACGCGAGTCAGCAGCGCTTCGACGTTCCACGGCTCGCGCAGCTTCGTCAGTGGAGTGAAGGCCGTCTCGACGCGCTCACGCACCGTCTCACGACGGTCCAGCTCGATGTCCCCGAGGGCCTCGGCGAGCACGACGCGCCAGTGGTCGCCGTCCACGGCCGGCTCGTGCTGCAGCGCGCGGACGAGCCTGCGCGCCACCGACGGCGCGATGGGCGAGGCGGGCAGGGTGAGCAGCTCCACCGCGCGCTGCGGATCGATGGGTGCCGCACCAACCGCCACGAGGAGCGGCAGCACCTGGAGCACGGCGTTGTCGTGCGTTCCTCCGACCGCGCCCGTGGTGGGCAAGCCGAAGCGACGGAGCGACGCGTCCAGCACGCGATCGGCGCCGAGGATGAGCGTGGGCGTCTCCGGCGTCGCGGCGAGCGCGGCGGCGACGGCATCGGCCGCGGTCAGCCAGCCGTACGGACGCACGAGCTGAACGGTGCGGTCGCCCGTCGGCGCGGCCTTCGGGCTGCGCAGCGTCATCAAGTCGCATCCGGCCGGAGCCTCGGCGGGAGGCGGCGGGTGGTGGCGCACGTCGACGCCACGGCCACGCAGCACCGCGAGCACCTGCTGGATCCGCAGCGGAAGCGTCCTCTCCGCGACCAGCAGGTCGACGGACTCGAGCTCCCGGCCGTACTTCGTCAGCGCGGTCGCCACCGCCGACAGTCGTGCGCCGAGCGCGTGCTCGTCCGTGTCGATGACGCGCGACAACTCCTCCAGGCGCGGCGCGAGCGGCTGGCCATTCCATCCCGCGAGCGAGAGCTCCTCGTAGATGTCGAGGAGCCGCATCGCCGTCGACAGCTCGTCGGCCTTCGCGGACGCCGACCAGAACCCCGCCGTCGATCGCACGCGAGGCAGCAGCCGCGCCGCACGCTCGGCCCGGGACGGGCGTGCCGCCGTCAGGCCCGTGATGGTCTCGAGTGTGCCGATGAGCCCCGCGACGCCGACCCACGCTTCGCCGGCGACGGCCTCCGCGCCCCAGCCCGGTCCGGGAAAGGCCCCGTCATCGAAGGAAGGGTCGAAGACCAGCCGCATCAGTCCTCCCGGATCCACGCGCGATTCGTCGTGACCGGCAGGTCGGTCTCGAAGCCGCCGAGCTCCGACTCCGGCGAGATGCACGCGCCCTCGAGGAACTCGAAGCCGTCATCCGACACGCGGAAGATCGGCTCCAGCTCTGCGACCGACGCCGGCCGGCAGAACTCCGACGCTTCGAACGGGTACTTCTTGAGCGGCTCCTGGAGGTACGCGCCGAGCGCATCGTGCGCCGACAGGCTGATCGCCAGCCACGTGGTGAACCCGCGCCAGTGGCGGGCGGTTGTCCCGCCGAAGACCGCCCACTCGTCGCCCGGCTTGCGCGCGGAATCGAGGTCCGCATGCAACAGCGCGAACCAGCTCGCCGCGACCGCGAGCGGAACCGCTCCGTCGATCGCGTAGAGCATGAGGTCCTGATGGAACCGGAGCTTCACCGGGAGGTCCTTCGTCACCAGCTTTCGCGCCGTGCGCCGAGTCGACTTCGCCTTCGTGCTTTGCGTCCCGCTCCCCGCCTTGCCCATGAGGCCCCTTGAAATCGAAGTGAGTTTGCTTGGCTTCAGAATCGCGGGCGAGCGTCTTCTGACAGCCGGTGCAGGGCGTATGTCCTGAACTGTCACAGGCCATCATCGAAGCGCTCGCCCGGAAGCGAGCGCTCGGCGGCCCGAAATGTGAGCCGCAGGTGTCAGCCACCGGTGCGATGGGTCCTTTGGTGTCAGTGTTCTCCGTTTTGATGGCTGGTGATGGATCAGACCGGCACAGGGCGAGGGAGGGGACGGCGCATGGAGTCGGTGCGTGAGCCGCAGGTGGGCTCGGTAGAGGACGGCGCGAACGCGCCCGAGGGGGAGGCGGCGATGGCGGCGGGCGGGGCGCGGGCACGGAAGCGGAGCAGCGCGGCGGGTCGCAATGACCAGGTGGTCCGCGTGCTGCGGCTGTTGCGCGAGCTCGAGCGGCTCGGCGGTGTCGACCTGTACGAGCTGGCGCAGCGGTACGGCACGTCGGTGCGGACCATCCGGCGCGATCTCGACGCGCTGCGCGAGGCGGGGATTCCGCTCGCGGAGGAGCCGTCGGAGGACGGGCCGCGCAAGCGCTGGACGGTGGACGGCACGGCGCTGAAGAGCCTGTCGCGGCTCATGGACGTGAGCCACTACCTCGCGCTCCGGCTGGCGATGGAGCAGGGCGGGGTGGTGAAGGAGCAGTCGGCGCTCTTCGCCGCGCTCGAGGACGTCGCACAGCGCATCGAAGGCGCCCTCGGCCAGGCCGGCGCGGAGCAGCTCAAGGCCGTCGATGCGTGCTTCTTCTCCTGGGAGAAGTTCGCGTGGGCGAAGGCGGCGCCGGAGGTGCTGTGGCCGCTGGTGACGGCGATCGCGGACAAACGGCTGTGTCGCGTGACGTACCGCGCGCCGAATTCGGGTGCGGAAGGGAAGTCGTTTCGCGTGCTGCCGCTCCGGCTCTTCGTGCACCAGGGCGCGGTGTACCTGCACGCGTGGGTGCCGCGGTTCGGCTCGGTGGTGACGTTGAACCTGCACCGGCTGGTGTCGCTCGAGGCGCTCGCCGAGAAGGCCGAGTGGCCCGCGGGCTACTCGACGAGTGACTTCGAGCACTCGGCGTTCGGCGTGTTCACCGGGACGGCGCCGGTGCGGTACCACCTGCGCTTCACGAAGGCCGTCGCGCCGTACATCCGCGAGCGGGTGTGGCATCCGTCGCAGAAGCTGACCGAGCGAGAGGACGGCGGGGTGGAGCTGACGTTCGAGTGCGCGGAGTCGTACGAGGTGCTGGCGTGGATCGCGTCGTGGCGGCAGGAGGTGGAGGTGGTGGAGCCGGCGAGGTTGCGGTCGACGCTGAAGGACTTCGGCGTGTGGCTGGTGGAGACGTACCGATGATCTCTGCGCCCAGGAAGCCGCGCTCGTCGAAGCCGGAGGTGATCCTCGAACTCATGGCTGAAGGCGGGTCGCTCGAGTTGGTGACGCGCAAGAAGGGCAAGGTGCGCGAGTTCGCCGTTCGCGTGGAAGATCAGTCCCCCTCGATGATCGACGAGGGCCCGTCCCTCCCCGACTGCCCAGGCCCCTGGCGTGGACGTCGGAGTGGAAGCTCGCGCTCGAACGTCTGGATTCGTTCCCCTGGGAGGCGTTGACGGTCGTGACGATGGCCCCCGACTTCATCAGCGCGATTCGCGAGGCCTACGAGGCGCGCGTTGCGAAGTCGGAGCACCCGGTCGAGGTGGCCCGCCGGAGGCAGGCATGGCAGCGCGCGTTCGAGGGCAAGGGACGCTACGACTGAAGCAGGCTGAGTCGCGGATCCGCTGCGACCAACTCCGGGTGTGCGACCAGCGTCGCGGCCACCGTCGCGCGCGTCAGCCCGATGTGCATCCTCGTCGCGAACTGCGTCAGATGCGTGCCCGACGTCTCACACACGATGACGAACGGCCGCTCCAGGCCTTTGAAGCGCAGGAACGTCTCCATCACGATGTGGTCGCGCGCCTCGGGAGAGTCGCCGTGGACGAGCTTGTGGCTCCCGAGCATCGGCAGCTTGTACAGCTCGCTGCGCGACTGGCCCGCGAGCGAGACGATGGCGATGTCCGACGGCTTCGCGCCCTGTCGCCGCAGCTCGTCGACGAGGTGGCGGACCCGATCCTTCGTCTCTTCCGGCGCCGCCACCACCAGCTTGACCTGGTCGGGCGAGGGCCGCTCGGTCGGCGTGTCGCCGCTGGCGAAGCACTCCGCGTATGCCGCGAGCCCCGCCGGGCAGCGGTAGCGCTGCTGCAACTGGAGCCGCGCGGCCAGCGTCGTCTCGAGGCTGGAAGGCAGGGTTCGCTCGGTCCAGAATGCCTGCCGTTGATCGCGGAACACCCAGAGGCCGCGATTGCCCGCGAGCTGCTCCACGAGCATCCAATCGCTCGCCTCGAAGTCCTGCCCTTCGTCGACGACGACCATCTGTGGGCGGTCGGCGTCGGCCGGGAGCGCCTCGGCCGCGGCATTGAACGAAACCTCGTCCCAGAACGCCTTGTCGGGCGGGGGAATCGGCAGGCCGCGCCCGCGCAGCAGGTCCACCGCGTACTGCCGGATCGAGGTGGCCTGCGGTCGAACGCCCTCAATCGACGGATCCTGGAACTGCACGGCGACGGCTCGCGCGAGCGCGTCCGTGAAGCAGAGGTACAGCGTCCTGTGCCCCGCCTTCGCGCGACGCCGGCAGAGCTCGGTGGCGACGAGCGTCTTGCCGCTTCCGGCAGGCCCCTCGACGAGCGCGCGCGGCGTCTCTCCGGCGTACTCGAGGAGTTCGTATTGCTTTGAGTCCAGCGCGACGGAGCGCTCCGCGGCGTCGTTGACCCGATCCGTCAGCCGGACGCTCGGGACCCAGGTGTTGCCCCACAGCGTGTTGAGCTGCTGGATCCACTTCCGATTCGTCGGCAGGCGGTACGGCGGGACCGCCGCGGTGAAGACGCTCGGGAGCACATCGGGAAGGTACGGAAGGTCGCGGGCGCCGAGGACGATGCCGTGCAGGTCACCATTGGTGGGAGGGACGCTGAACTCGCAATCAGGAAACACGCAGGCGACGCCGTACGGAGGCGTCTCGACGCCCGCCCGCCGTAGCTCCTTCATCAACGACTTGACGAACTCGAGCGCCTGATCTCGCGGTGGCTCGTCCATCGGCTTGCCATTCTGGAACCAATGCCCATCGCGCAATTCGATGCGGCCGCCCTTCACCTCGAGGACGAGCAGTCCACCGGTCGGATTCGCGATGACGAAGTCGCCTTCGCCCGTCCACGTGGAGCTGCTGTTGCGCAGGCGCAGCGAATGGAACGCGTACCAGTCGAGGTCGCTGCACCTCGCGAGAGCCGCGTACACGCCGATTTCGGCGTGGCTCTTCGTGGGCCGCGGTCTCGCAGTCGGGAACATGTGCATGCGGCTCAGAGTGTGTCACGGTCGAAGCTGGCGAGGACTCCGAAAGAGGAGAAGGCACGGCTGCGGGCCCAGGCGGCCGCCACCAGCTTGCCCTTCTTCGCCGCGGCGACCGCTTCCGGCGCCGACACCTTCGGCCACGCAGTCTGCCGAAGGGCCCGAAAAACACAGCGCGGGCCGGCTCATCGCCGACCCGCGCCGACCCCCTTCTGACGTCTTCGCTTATTGCAGCGCGTTGATCGACTTGATGACCGCCGCGATGCCGTTCTGCGCACCCTGGAGCGACTCGTACATCTCGCTCACCCCGATGATGCGGCCGTTCGAGGCCTTCAGCACGAAGTACCGCTTGCCGTCGGCCGCCTCGCGGAGCTCATAGCTGCCGGTGTTGGTGCCGTTCGCCTTCACCGAGGCCACGCCGTTGGTCGCGCTGCTGCGGGTCGAGTAGCCCTGCGACTGCAGGATGATCTGGCCGTTCTGCGCGCGGAGGTGGAAGTAGTAGCGCGCGTCGATGCCCTTGAAGATCTCGAAGCGAACGGCGCCCTGCGCGGCCGGGCCCTGCAGGTTCGTGTTCTTCACGACGTTGATCGTCGCGGCGATGCCGGCCTGCGCGCCCGCCTTCGACGAGTACAGCTCCGACACGCCGATGATCTGACCGTTCGTCGCCGTCAGCACGAAGTACCAGCTGCCGTCCTTCGCCTCGCGGAGCAGGTAGCGGCGCTCGTTGACGCCGTTGCTCTGCACCGACGTGATGCCGCTCTGCGACGACGAGAAGCGGCTGTAGCCCTCGCTTTGCAGCACCTTCTCTCCATTCCCGGCCAGCAGGTGGAAGTAGTACTGCCCGTCCTGGCCCTGGAACGTCTCGAACCGGCCATTGTGGATGAGCGCGAGCTCGTCGTTGGTCAGCGTCTCCTCGGCGAACTCCTCGCCGCCGAGCGAGGCGTCGTCGACGCCGCACGCCGAGAACGAGGTGGCGAACAGGACCGCGAAGACCAGCGAGAGAAGACGGAAGTTCATGACAGGCTCCAGAGAAAGGGGGGTTTCGAAGGGGTGGTGTTGCGTGCCCGACCTATTTGCACTGCCTGTGCCGCGCCAGACGACCCCGCAAAGTACTGAAATCTCGACGTCTCGGGTGGGCGTTGTTGCATGAATGCAACGAGCTTGGTTGATTCGTGCAACATATGTTGCCCGTCTTCGACACCGACGCCGCCCTTCACTCCGCGGACATCGAGTCCGTCGCCCGCCGCCTGGTCGAGGTGGCCACCGCCCGCACCGGGGCGCGGCACGGCGCGGTCTTCATGTGGGATCCGAAGCTCAAAGGGCTGACCGTCGACTTCCACATGGTGGAAGGGGTGATCGTCACGTTGCCGGGCACGGGCAGCGTGCTGAAGCCGCGGCGCGACGGGCGGCCCAACGGCATCGCGCTGGCGTGCTTCGAGTCGGCCAGCCCCTACCTCTGCAACGACACCTCGAAGGACCCGAACTACGCGCGGTACTTCCTCGACGTCGGCAGCGTGCTCGCCGTGCCGATCCCCTGGCAGGGCAAGCCGATGGGCGTCCTGACGGTCTCATCGCGCGGGCACGACCGCTTCACCTACGAGCACGTGCAGGCGCTCGAGGAGGTCGCCGCGGCGTCGGCCAAGTTCCTCCGCCGCGCGCAGCTCGCCCGCGCCACGCGCGACAGCGGCCGGCCGTTCGTCATCAAGGGCCTCTCGCCGGCGTGGCTCGAGGTGGAGCGCCGCATCGAGCAGGTGTCGCCGACCGACGCGCCGGTGCTGGTGACGGGCGAGTCGGGCACCGGCAAGGACCTGGTGTCGCGGGCGATCCACTTCAACAGCCGGCGCGCCCACAAGCCGTTCGTCACCGTCAACTGCGCGGCGATCCCCGAGACGATGCTCGAGAGCGTGCTGTTCGGCCACGTGAAGGGCGCCTTCACCGGCGCCACCTTCGACAAGGTGGGCGAGTTCCAGAAGGCGGACGGCGGCACGCTGTTCCTCGACGAGCTCGGTGAGCTGCCGCTCATGCTGCAGGCCAAGGTGCTGCGGGCGATCGAACAGGGCGAGGTGACGCCGCTGGGCTCGAACGCGCCGCCGGGCCGCGTCGACGTGCGGCTCATCAGCGCGACCAACCGCGACCTCGCCGCGATGGTGAAGGACGGGAAGTTCCGCGGCGACCTCTTCTTCCGCGTCGGCGTGATGACCATCGAGCTGCCGCCGCTGCGCACCTACAAGGACAACCTGGAGATCCTCGCGCAGGTCTTCCTCACGCAGGCCGCGCAGCGCCACGGGCGCAAGGTGTCCAGCATCTCGCCGGCGGCGATGGCGGTGCTCCGCGCGTGGGACTTCCCCGGCAACATGCGCGAGCTGAAGAACACGCTCGAGCACGCGGTGATCATGGCGCGCGGCGAGGAGATCGACGTCGACGCGCTCCCGAAGGCGATGCGCGAGGGGAAGATGATCGCGGCGCCGGTCTCCGCGAAGCCGAAGCGCAGGTCGCTGGCCGAGCTCCGCGAGGAGTGGCTGGCGCCGCTCGAGGCGCGTTACCTCGCCGAGGTGCTCGACGAGCACGGCGGGAAGGTCGACGCCGCGGCGAAGGCGGCCGGCGTGAATCGCGTCACGTTCTACCGGCTGATGAAGAAGCACGGCGTGACGCTCAAGCGCGCGGCGCAGCGGGCGTAGCGGCTGGCGCGCGAACGAAAGCCGGCCGGCGGGCGGTCCTTTGGTGCGCGGACATCACCACCTGCACCCCGGAAGAAGACGTGTCCCCGCTCCGCCGCGTGGCGGCCTCGACGTCGGCGGCCGCGAACGACCCGAGGAGCTGCGGCTCGATGGACGGGACCGGCACCCTGACGGCGCGGCCCCGCTACCGCGAGCGATCCGGCGTGCGCCTGACGCTGACCCACGTCGTCACCCGCGCCTCGAGCGCCGCGATTTGGTCGCCCACTCCGTCTCGGCCGCGAACCGCTACACTCAGCGCGTGCGCCGGCCGCTGCTCCTGC
Source organism: Myxococcota bacterium (assembly GCA_040755835.1). Taxonomy (GTDB): domain Bacteria; phylum Myxococcota; class Myxococcia; order Myxococcales; family Myxococcaceae; genus JADLDB01. The sequence continues at coordinate 56,672 of JBFMAB010000084.1, read as the reverse complement.
TAATCGTCCTCGCGGCCTGTGGCCGGACGGCGGTGGTGATCCCCGGCGCCGTCGTCATCGACACGTGCGGCGACGGCGTGGTGGACGAAGGCGAGGCGTGCGACGACGGCGACGCGGACGACGGCGACGAGTGCCTGTCCACCTGCGAGGCGGCCCGGTGTGGCGACGGCCGGGTCCAGCGGGGCACGGAGCTCTGCGACCCGGGCTCGTTCCCCGACGCCGGCGTGTGCACGGCCGACTGCACGGTCGGCTCCTGCGGTGACGCGGTGGTGCAGGAACCGGAGCAGTGCGACGACGGCAACGCCGCGCAGGAAGACGACTGCCTGAAGCGTTGCCTCCTCGCGACGTGTGGCGACGGCTTCGTGCGCGCCGGCGCGGAGGCCTGCGACGACGGCAACGATGACGACACCGACGACTGCGTGCAGGGCTGCGTGGCGGCGGCGTGCGGCGACGGCTTCGTGCACCGCGGCGTCGAGGCGTGTGACGACGCCAACCGCGACGACGGCGACGCCTGTCTCACCGGCTGCATCCCGGCGCGCTGCGGCGACGGCGTGGTGTGGCGCGGCGTGGAGGCCTGCGACGACGGCAACGCGGACCGGGGCGACGAGTGCCTCTCGTCGTGCGTCGCGGCGAGCTGCGGAGACGGCTTCCTCCACCGAGGCGTCGAGTCATGCGACGACGGCAACCGCGACGACGGCGACGCGTGCGTGGCGGGCTGCGTGCCGGCGCGCTGCGGCGACGGCTTCGTGCAGCGCGGCGTGGAGGAGTGCGATGACGGGAATCAGGTCGACCTCGACGGCTGCGACAACCGCTGCAAGCTGCCGGTCTGTGGCGACGGCCGGAAGGCGACGACGGAGCAGTGCGATCTCGGCCCGGCGAACGGCGACACGCCGGCGTTCCGCATCACCCAATCGGCCGGCACGCGGATCGGCACCGACGCCATCGTCGGCGCGCGCACGGTGCAGCAGTTCTACGACTACCGCTCCGCGAGCTCGCACACGGGCTTCGAGGTCGTCGGCGAGAGCCGCATCTACCTCTACGCGGACGCGAACACCGGGCGGCTGTCGCTGGTCTTGACGCACGGCATCGACTTCAACGGCACGGGCATCTCTCAGCCGCCGTCGCACGTGGAGATGGACGTCGCGGGCCTGCCGCCCGGCACGGGCGTCGATGTCGTCGACGACAACGGCGCCGAGTTCTTCCGGGGGATGGGCGGGACCGCGTTCGGCCGGTGGAACTTCGATCGCAACTCCGACGGCGGCGCGCTGGGGCCATTGCCGTTCCCCGGCAACTGGCGCATCACCGTCACGCCGCGCTTCACCATGGGCATCTCCACGTGGGGCTGGGTGCGGGACGACAAGGTGCGCATTCCGCTCCGCATGACGGAGCCGATCACGATCGAGGCGCTCGACACCGCGTCGCTGTGCCGGTCGAACTGCACCATCCCGCGCTGCGGCGACGGCGTGTTCGACGCGGGAGAAGTCTGCGACGACGGCAACAACGTCGACGGCGACGGGTGTTCGACGGACTGTCGGCGCCTTCGGTAGGTCGGCCACCGCCGCGGGACTGGCGGTCGGGCAGGGGCCTGGCTGAGCATCCTCGGCGCATGCGCCTTGGGCTGGCGGTCGTCTCCCTCGTGATGATGGCGGCCTGCGTCGGTGAGATCGGCGAGATCAACGAGCCACCCGTGGACGACGCGGGCATCGACGATGGGGGCGCGGGTGGTGGCTCGATGGGCGGTGGCGGCGGCGCGGCCGGCGGGTGGTAGCGCGGTCGGCGGGACGCCGGGCGGAAGCTGCCACGTCGTCATCGGCGGAAGCGGTACCTCGCCCAAGCCGTGGGTCGCCTGGCCGCCGCCGGGGCCCGTGCCGATCGAGGCCATCACGCACCCCGGCCTCACGTCGATCGACACCGTGGGGTGGACGGTGCAGGCGTACGGCAGCGCGTGGAACCTCAACGGCACGACCGCGGTGGTGAAGGACAACGGCGTCGACAAGCCCGTCACGACGACGCAGCTGCTCGCCAACTACGGCAGCCCGTACGCCACTCGCATCAACCCGCAGGGGTGGACCTCCCAGGCCGGGCACACCTCCGACGTCTCGGTGCTGCGCGCGGACGGAGGCGTGTTGTTCAACGACCAGGTGCAGCCGGTGATCGGTCCGCCGGTGCCATGAGAAGGCCCCGTCTCCGGGAGTCACTTCCCCGGCGGCGTCGGCGGCATGCCCATCGCGGCGCGCACGGCGCTGAACGCGGGCGTCCACTGGCCACGCGCGTCACGCACCACGAGCGTCTCCTCGCGGACTGACGCGGGCTCGCGGGCGAACACGTCCACCATCACGAGCGGCGCCTTGCCCTCGCGTGGGACGACCACGAGGTGTTCGAGCACGTGGAGCCCCGCCACCTCGGCCGCCGGTGCGATGCGGTTCGCCTCGAGCGCCGCGCTGCAGATCACCACCCGGCCGCGCTCCGACAACACTCGCGCCGCGGCGAGCAGGTAGTCCTCCACGCCGCCGCGCGCCTCGAAGCGGCAGGGCATGGCGTGCGGGAGCGCCGACTCGGTACCGGTGCCGCGCGGGAAGTAGGGCGGCGTGCCGGTGACGAGCTCGAAGCGCGCGCCCGCCGGCAGCGCGCCGGGGTCGCGGAGATCGCCGTCGAGGATCCGGCAGCGCGTCTCGGCGCCGTTGAAGCGAATGGAGCGCCGACCCATCGCTGCGCGGTCCGCCTGCGCCTCGATGCCGGTGACGTCGGCGTCGGCGAGCCGCCACGCCACCATCAGCAGCACGCTGCCGAGCCCACAGCCGAGATCCAGCGCGCGCGTCGCGCCCAGCGACTGTCCGTGCCGTGCCGCGACCCACGCCGTCACCAGGTCGTCGAGGCTCCAGCGGTGCCCGCGCTGCTTCTGAAACAGCCGCCACTCGCCGACGAGGAAGCACAGGTCCTCGTCGTCGCGCGGCCGCAGGTCCGCTTCGCCGCGATCGCCCGCGGGCAGTGGACCGCCCGGCGTCCAGCCGGCAGGTCGGCGCGGAGGGCGGATGAGCCCGGCCATGGGGCCGATGTGGCACGGAGACGGCGCGCTCGGCAACTCGTCCGGAAATGTACGTGCGCGGAGCCGGCCGGCCCCGCGCCGGGCGCCCCGGGCGATGGACGACGGCGCGCCCGTGCTCCTTCGGGCGGGTCCGGAGGCGGCCCGCGGCGGCGAGCGCCTGGTCCTCGGTCAGAGCGCGATCTGCAACCGCCGCCGGAACTCGCGCGTGACGTCGCTCGAATTTCCGAGGCGATCGAACAGCGTCACCATCGCCCTGCGCGCGCCGTCGTCCCGGTACTTCCGGCTCTGTTTCACCACCGTGAGGAACTCTTCCAGCGCGCCGGGGAAGTCGCCCCTGGCCGCGAGCGCGGACGCGAGCGCCCACCGCGCGTCGAGATCGTCCGGCTTTTCGGCCAGCGCCGCGCGCGCCTTCGACTCTCCGCCGAACGCTGCGGCGTCCACCGCGAACGCCGCCTGTGCGCGCAACGCCTCCGCGGCCGCCGCGTCGGCCGAGCGCGGGTCCACCTTCTCGAGCAGCGCCAGCGCGTCGGCGGACTTGCCGGCCGCGAGCTTCTTCTCCGCGAGCCTCAGCGCCGCCTTCCCCCCGACCTCGGCGTCACCCAGGAGCGCCTCGAGCTCGGCCTCGGTCTTCGCGTTCGCCAACCGCTTCGACGCGTCCGACGGCGCGAGGCCCGAAAGCCACCGCTTCACGAAGCCCGCGTCGCGCGCGCCGACGAACTCGTCCACCTTCTTCCCGTCGCGGAAGGCCATCACCGCGGGGATGCCCTGCACGCCGAACGAGCCGGCGAGCGCCTGCGCCCGGTCGACGTCCACCTTCGCCAGCTCCACTCGGCCGCCGAGCGCGTTCACCTCGCGCTCCAGCGTCGGCCCCAGCATGCGGCAGGGCGCGCACCACTCGGCCCAGAAGTCCACCACCACCGGCACCTCGCGCGAGCGCGCCAGCACCGCGGTCTCGAACTGCGCCTCCGTCACGTCACGTACGTAGCTCATGCGTCACCTCTTGGAGCCCCGCGCTCCACGGAGAGATTCGGCTGCTGCTGTAACGGGCAGGGCCCTCGATTACAGCGCGAAGAAGCGGCGGATCCGTTCGCGCAGCGCGGTCGCGTCCTTCGCCTTGCGGGCGGCGGCCGCCTCGGCGTCGAGGCCTTCGCGCGCGGCGTCCAGCGCGACGCGGCGCTCGGCCAGCAGGTTGGCGATCTTCTCGGCGAGCTCCGGGCGCGCGCCCAGCACCTCCTGGAAGACGGCCTTGTCGAGCCTGAAGCACTCGGAGTCCGACGTGGCGATGACGGTGGCCGAGCGTGGCTCGCCGGTGAGCAGCGACATCTCGCCGAAGACGGTGGGCGCCTTGAGCGTGCCGACTTCCTTCTGCAGCTCGCCGTCGGCCACCCGCACCACCGCGTCGCCGTCCTCCATCAGGTACAACCAGTGGGCGTCGGCGCCCTGGCGCGTCATCACCTCGCCGCGGCCGAACGGGGCGTAGCGCATACCCCGCGCCAGCGTGTCGCGCTCAGCCGACGAGAGGTCGCGGAAGAAGGGCAGGGCGTCGAGCAGCTTGCGGCAGCGCTCGAGCTGCTGCGCCGATTTCTCTTCCTTGCGCTCGCGGTTCTCCTCGGTGACGAAGAGCGCGTGCGCGGGCTTGGCGGGCGACATGCCGGCGCGCGCGAGCGCCGAGAAGATGCAGCCGCGCACCGCCGAGTCCGTCGGGTCGTCGACGTGGAGATCGGTCAACCAGTACCGCACCGCGTAGTGGCCGTAGGTGTCGGCCATGTCCATCAGCACCGCGTTGGGCGCCGGCGTCTGCGCGACGTTGGGGATCTGCGCGGCGCGCACCGCGGCCGTCACCACGTCGATGACGTCGTTGGGCTGGTGCCGCCAGTCCACGTTGAACCACACCCAGCGGCGCAGCTGCCGCGGCTGGCTCTGTCGCCGCCCCAGCACGGTGACCTGCGACTTCATCAGCACCGCGTTGGGGATCAGCACGGTCTCCCAGTTGCGCGTCTCGATGGCGGTGTGGCGCCAGCGCACCTCCACCACTCGGCCAACGACGTCGCCGACCTTGATCCAGTCGTCCTCGCCGATGGAGTTGTCGATCTGCAGCGCGAGCCCGCCCGCGATGTTGCCGATGACGTCCTGGAGCGAGAAGCCCAGCACTGCAGTGAAGACCGCGCTGGTGGCGATGAGGCCCGACAGGCTGACGCCGGCGCGGCCCGCGACCGCCACCGCCGTCGCCACCGACGCGATCGCCACCACCACGTCCTGGAGGATGAGCGGCAGCTTCACCCGCACGCGCGGCAGCACCACGTTGAAGATCAGCGTCGCGCTCGCGCCGACCAGCCCCACCGCGCCGAACACCCACGCTGGCGTGCGGAACGCTCCCGCCAGCGGCGAGCCGCGCACCGCCATGCCCGCGGCGATGGCCAGCGCGACCAGGTGCATTGCCAGGAAGAAGAGCGCCGCCTTGAAGCGCGCGCGGTCGATGGTCGACAGCTTCGAGAGCAGGAAGGCGAGCACCGAGACGCCGAGTACCCACGGCGTCGACGCGTCCTTCGCCTCCATCCACAGGACTTCGAAGTAGCTCACCTGCGCGACGCTAGCGCGCCCCGGTGCGGAGTCGAATCGCGGGCGTCAGTGGCACCCGGCCGACGTGTCCTGGAACCACAGCGCGCGCACGATGAGGAGGATCGCCGCCGCCAGCGGCACCGCGCGCCGCACGATCGCCGCCGCGCCGGGCCACCGGTTCCACGCCTGGCTGCCGAGCTGCACGCCCGCGAGCAGTGGCACCGCGCCCACCGAGAACGCGAGCAGCACCACCGCGCCGCCCCGGGCCGAGCCCGTCGCCAGCGCGGCGAGGAAGATGCCGTACAACAACCCGCACGGGAGGAACGGCGTCGCCGCGCCCAGCGCGAAGGCCCGACCCGACGGCGGCAGCGTCGCGCCCCACCGCGCCAGCCCGCGCGATACCCGCCCCACGCCCGGCAGCGGCTTCAAGAAGCGACCGAGATCGAGCGCCGTCACCACCAGGCCCGCCGCCATCACCCACGGCAGCCACGGCTGCACCGACAGCGTCAGCGCGCGCGCCACGCCGGCGCCGAGCGCGCCCAGCAGCGCACCCACCGACCCGTACGCCACCACGCGCCCGAGGTGCCACGCGGCGGCGGCCTGCCGGCGGCCTCCGCCCGCCTTCGGCAGCGGCGCACACGCCAGCGGCCCACACATCAGCCCGCAATGCAGGCTGCCGGTGACACCGGCCACCAGCGCGCTCGACGCGCCAGCCACCACCAACGGTGTCGCGAACCCCGGGTCCATTGCGTGGCTCTTCATTTCAATCGGCATGCCGTTCGCAACAGGAACCGGCGACGTGACGACGCAGGATTCAGATACCTCGGAGACGCAGGGCGACGGCACCTGTCTCCACTGCCGGAGCCCGATTCCCGCGGGCGCAAGTTCTGCGCGCTTTTGTTGCCGCGGCTGCGAGGCCGTCCACCGGCTGCTCATGGAGCAGGGGCTTGGGCGGTACTACGAGCTCGCGGGCGCGGACGTGACGCCGGCGGCCGAAGCGGCGCCGTCGAGTCATGCGTGGCTCGAGCCGCTCGTGGCGCAAGCGGCGGAGTCCGGAGGCCCTTTGTGCTCGCTGCAGCTGGACGTGCAGGGCATTCATTGCGCGGCCTGCGTGTGGCTGATGAACGAGACGTTCAAGCGCGAGGAGGGCGCGGGCGGTATCGTCGTCAACCCGGCGCTCGGCACCGTGTCGCTGTCGTGGAAGGCCGGCGCGCTGGACGTGAAGCAGTGGGTGAAGCGGGTCGAGGCGTTCGGCTACCGCTTCGGCCCCGCGCGGAAGAAGACGTCGAAGAAGAGCATCGAGCTGCCGCTGCGCCTCGGCGTATCGGCGGCGCTGGCGATCAACGTGATGTTGTTCTCCGTCAGCTTCCACTTCGGGTTGTCGCCGCAGGAGCCGGAGATCTTCGAGCTGTTCACCTGGCTGTCGCTGGCGCTCTCGACGGCGGTGGTGGTGATCGGCGGCTGGCCGTTCCTCAAAGCGGCGCTGCAGGGCGTGCGGACGGGCGTCTTGCACCTCGACCTGCCCATCGCCGTGGGCATCGTGCTCGTGTACGCGATGTCGCTGGTGCAGCTGGGCGCGAGCCACGGGCGCGGCGACTTCGCGTACTTCGACACGTTGAACACCTTCATCACGCTGATGCTGCTCGGCCGCTTCCTGCAGGAGCGGCTGCTCGACCGGAATCGCCGCTTCCTGCTCGAGGACGACGGCGCCGACGCGCTCATGGTGCGCCGCGTGGCGGGCGAGCGCCTCGAGGCCCTGTCCGCGCCGAAGGTTCAGGCCGGCGACGTGCTGCTGGTGGCGCCGGGCGACGTGGTGCCCGTCGACGCGACGTTGCTCGACGAGGCGGCGCAGGTGTCGACCGACTGGATCACCGGCGAGGCCGATCCGCGCCGCCTTCAGCGCGGCCAGCTGGTGCCCGCGGGCAGCTTCAACGGCGGGCGCGCCGCCTTCCACGTGCAGTCGCGCACCGCGTTCGCCGACTCGCCGCTGGTGGCGCTGCTCCGTCAGCCCGCGCCGCGGGCCGATCGCGACGGGCGCCACCAGCGCCTGTGGAACCGGATCGCGAAGTGGTGGGTGGTGACGGTGCTGGCGCTCGCCGCCCTCGGCTTCCTGGCCTGGCTGCCGCACGGCGTGGGCGCCGCGGTGAACGTGGCGGCGGCGCTGCTCGTCATCAGCTGCCCGTGCGCCATCGGCATCGCGGTGCCGCTCGCGTACGAGCTCGTCCAGTCGCGGCTGCGGCGCGGCGGCTTCTATGTGCGCAGCGCCGATCTTCTCGACCGCCTCACGTCGGTGAGGCAGGTGCTGTTCGACAAGACGGGCACGCTGACGCTCGGGCGCCTCGAGCTGGTCGACGCCGCGCCGCTCCTGGGGCTGGACGATGACGCGCGGGACGCGGCCTTCAACCTGTCGGTCCGCTCGTCGCACCCGGTGAGCCAGTGCGTCGCCCGCGCGCTGCAGGGCCGGGCGCGCTACGACGTGACGGCCGAGGTGGTGGAGGAGCCCGGCCGTGGCGTCGCCTGGAAGCGCCCGGACGGCGAGTGGCGGCTCGGGCGCGCGGACTGGGCCGCGCCGGGCACGCAGGCCCGGCACGCGGTGCTCGCGCGCGACGGCGTGGTGCTGACGTCCCTGGACACGCGCGAGGCCCTGCGGCCCGACGCGCGACGCGAGGTGGCGGCGCTCCAGGCGGAGCACGCGGTGTGGCTGTTGTCCGGCGATGCGCAGCCCCGCGTCGCCGCGCTCGCCGCCGCGCTGGGGGTACCCGAGGCCCGGGCGCTCGGCGGGCTGTCCCCCGAGGCCAAGGCCGAGCAGGTGCGGGCAATCGATCGTGGGGACACGCTCTTCGTCGGCGACGGCGTCAACGACGCGCTCGCCTTCGAGGCCGCGCTGACGGCCGGCACGCCGGCCATCGACCGCCCGGTGATGCCGTCGAAGTCCGACTTCTTCTTGATCGGCGAGGGCCTCGCCCCGCTGCAGACCGCCTTGGCAAGCGCCCTGCAACTGCGGCGCGCCGTGCTTCGGATTCTCGGCATTTCGATCGCGTACAACGCGGTTGCCATCACCGCGTCTCTGCTGGGGCTGATGTCCCCGGTGAGCGCTGCCATCAGCATGCCTGCGAGCACGCTGACGCTCCTCTTCTACACGGTCGCCACGCTGCGGCGGCCTGCCGGCGCAACCGCTGCGCGTTTTCCGGTGCTGGCGCAGTTTTCGCGCCCGGCCCTCGTGGAGCCCCGATGAGCGTCATCCTCCTGCAGGTCTTCGTCAGCCTGTTGCTGGTCGCTGGCGCCGTCGTGTTGTTCGTCTTCACCGTCCGGTCGCGAACCCTGGAGCACGCGGACCGGCTCTCGCTTGCTCCGCTCGAGGACGACGCACGTCCGACTTCGGAGTCCCCACCCATCCAGCCTCGGCAGTCGCTTCCCCAGGGAGAGTCGTAAACCATGAGTCCACGCATCGAGCGCATCGAGTACGACGACGGCATCGTCCGCAAGTTCATGTTCGCGTCGATCCTGTTCGGCGCGGTTGGCCTGCTGGTCGGCGTGATCATCGCCAGCCAGCTCGCCTGGCATCAGCTGAACTTCGGCATTCCGTACCTCACGTTCAGCCGGCTGCGGCCGCTGCACACCAACGCGGTCATCTTCGCGTTCGTCGGCAACATGATGTTCGCCGGCGTCTATTACTCGACGCAGCGCCTGCTGAAGACGCGCATGGCGAACGACACGCTGAGCAGCATCCACTTCTGGGGGTGGCAGCTCATCATCGTGTCGGCGGCCATCACCCTGCCGCTCGGCATCACCACGTCGAAGGAGTACGCCGAGCTCGAGTGGCCGATCGACATCGCGATCGCGCTCGTCTGGGTCGTCTTCGCGATCAACTTCTTCTGGACGCTCGCGAAGCGGAACGAGAAGCACCTGTACGTGGCGATCTGGTTCTACATCGCCACCATCATCACGGTGGCGGTGCTCCACATCGTCAACTCGTTCGCGCTGCCGATGTCGTTCTTGAAGAGCTACTCGGCGTTCGCCGGCGTGCAGGACGCGCTGGTGCAGTGGTGGTACGGCCACAACGCCGTCGCCTTCTTCCTCACCACGCCCATCCTGGGGATCATGTACTACTTCCTCCCGAAGGCGGCGGAGCGGCCGGTGTACTCGTACCGGCTGTCCATCGTGCACTTCTGGGCGCTGGTCTTCATGTACATCTGGGCCGGTCCGCACCACCTGCTCTACACGGCGCTGCCGGACTGGGCCCAGTCGCTGGGCATGATCTTCTCGCTCATGCTGTGGGCGCCGTCGTGGGGCGGCATGCTCAACGGCCTGCTCACGCTGCGCGGCGCGTGGAACAAGGTGCGCGAAGATCCGGTGCTCAAGTTCTACGTCGCCGGCGTCACGTTCTACGGCATGTCGACGTTCGAAGGCCCGCTGCTCTCCATCAAGTCCGTGTCGGCGCTCGCGCACTACACGGACTGGATCATCGGCCACGCGCACGGCGGCGCGCTCGGTTGGAACGGCCTCATGGCGGCCGGCATGTTCTATTGGATGGCGCCGCGGCTGTGGAACAAGCCGCTGTACTCGAAGAAGGCCGCGGACGCGCACTTCTGGCTCGCGACCGTCGGCATCGTCCTCTACATGGTCTCGATGTGGGTCTCCGGTGTGAACCAGGGCCTCATGTGGCAGGCGCAGAACGCCGACGGGACGCTGACGTACACCAGCTTCACCGAGACGCTCCTGGCGATCCGTCCGATGTACATCGTCCGCGCGCTCGGCGGCACGCTGTACCTGACGGGCTTCTTGATGATGATCTGGAACCTGCTCAAGACGCTCAGCGGCGCGTCCGCGCAGAACACCACCGTCGAGGTCACCGTCGAGGCGCCCGCGGCGCCGCAGCCCGGCGAGAGCGCGCTGGCGGTCATCACCGGCCGGCCGCTCTGGTTCTCGGTCATCGGCCTCATCTTCACGCTCGTGTTCTTCGTGGTGGACAGCGCGGCCCTGGCGGTCGGCCTCTCGGTCGCCGTGCTGGTGGTGGGCGAAGTGGCCTACGTGCTGAACAAGAAGGAGCGCTCGGCCGGAAAGCCGTCGTGGTTCGGCATCATCGAGCGCCGGCCGCTGGGCTTCACGGTGCTGGTGCTGCTGTCCGTGCTGGTCGGCGGCGTCGCCGAGCTGCTCCCGACCATCCTCGTGAAGCAGGCCGTGCCCGAGACGGGGAACGCGCAGAAGCCGTATACCTCGCTCGAGCTGCAGGGCCGCGACATCTACCAGCGCGAAGGCTGCTACGTCTGCCACTCGCAGATGGTGCGGCCGATGGTGCACGAGTACCTGCGCTACGGCGAAGCGAGCCGCGCGGAGGAGTTCATCTACGACCACCCGTTCCAGTGGGGCAGCAAGCGCACCGGCCCGGACCTCCACCGCATCGGCGGCCGGTACCCGAACCTCTGGCACTACACGCACCTGATGGATCCGCGCTCCACCAGCCCGGGCAGCAACATGCCCCCCTACCAGTGGCTCGCGGAGTGGACGTTCGACTCGAAGCTGGCGGGCAAGCGCCTGTCCGTCATGCGCTCGCTGGGCGTGCCGTACACCGACGCGGACATCGACGCGGCCGAGGCGAACGAGCAGAAGCAGGCCAACACGATCGTCGCGGACCTCGCGAAGAACGGCGTCCAGGTGAAGTGGAACTCGGACATGGTGGCGCTCATCGCCTACCTGCAGCGGCTCGGCCGCGACCAGGGCGTGCCCTTGAGCGACACCGCGCAGCCCACCGCCGAGGTGGGCGTGCCGCACGTCGGAGGAGGGCGCTAGGCCATGTACCGGCAGTTCTTCGCCAACATGGAGTGGACCGCGCTGCCGCTCTTCGCGCTGGGTCTCTTCCTCGTGATGTTCACCCTGATGTTGCTGCGCACCTTCGCGTGGAAGTCGAAGTCCGACTTCTCGCCGGTGGCGCAGCTGCCCCTGTCCGATGGACGCGACGTTCGCAATGACCGTGAGGTGACGCCGTGACTTCCCCTGAGAACAACAGCGACAAGGTCGTCCACGTCTACGACGACATTCGCGAGGAGGACAACCAGCTGCCGAACTGGTGGCTGTTCATCCTCTTCGCCACCATGGTGTTCGGCTTCGGCTACTGGTTCGTGTTCCACACCACCAGGCAGATGCCGAACCCGCCCGAGGTGTACCGGGCGGACGTCGACGCGCTGAAGAAGGCGCGCGCGGCGGCGAACCCGATGAGCGACGAAGCGCTGGCCGACCTGGCGAAGGACCCGGCGATGGTCGCGGCCGGCAAGGAGGTCTTCGCCGGCACCTGCGCGTCCTGCCATGGGCAGGAGGCGAACGGTCTCGTCGGGCCGAACCTCACGGACAAGTTCTGGATCCATGGCAACAAGCCCACGGACCTCGCCAGGGCCGTCGACCAGGGCTTCCCCGACAAGGGCATGCCGCCGTGGGGCCCGGTGCTGGGGCCGGACAAGGTCCGCAAGGTGACCGCGTACGTGCTGTCGATCCGCAACACCAACGTCGCCGGGAAAGAGCCGCAGGGCGAGCCGCTCGACTGACCGCCTCGACGGTCTTCGTGAGCTGACGGGGGCGGGCGCCAGCAGGTGGCCCGCCCCCACGTCATGGAGCGTCGAACCACCTCGGCGCCCAGGGGCTCTCACCCCAGGCTGGAGACACCATGCAAGCCCCCGCTCCCATCCTCGGGTCGATGAAGCCTGACGGCTCGCGGCTCATGCTGCACCCGGCAGACGTGAAGGGCCGGTGGATTCGTGCGCGACGGATCGTGTTCGGCGCGCTCATCGCCTTCTACGTGCTGGCCCCGTTCGTCCCGGTGGGCGGGCACCCGATGATCCAGCTGGACGTCCAGCACCGGCGCTTCTACCTGTTCGGCAACACCTTCAACGCCCAGGACTTCTGGTTGGTGCTGCTGTTCGCGCTCACCGTCGCCTTCGGGCTGCTCCTGGTGACCGCGTGGCGGGGCCGCGTGTGGTGCGGCTGGGCGTGCCCGCAGACGGTGTTCCTCGAAGGCGTGTACCGGCCCATCGAGCGGCTCATCGACGGCCCGCGGGAGAAGCGGCTCAAGCTGGCCAGCGAGCCGATGTCGGCGGGGAAGGCCGCGCGCCGCTTGGTGAAGTACCTCGCGTTCTTCGTGGTGTCGTTGGTGATCGCCCACACCGCGACCGCGCTCTTCGTCTCGCCGAGGGAGCTGTGGCTGATGATCGAGGATGGCCCGTCGAGCCACTGGGAGGCCTTCTTCCTCACCGCCGGCTTCACCGCGATCCTCACCTTCAACTTCACCTGGTTCCGCGAGCAGTTCTGCGTGGTGCTGTGCCCGTACGGCCGCCTGCAGTCGGTGCTGCACGACAGGGACTCGGTCACCGTCTCCTACAACGAGGCCCGCGGAGAGCCGCGCGGGAAGCTGGTGAAGAACCCGCCGCCGGGCGCGCCGAAGCAGGGCGACTGCATCGACTGCAAGCGCTGCGTGGTGGTGTGCCCCACGGGCATCGACATTCGCAACGGGTTGCAGATGGAGTGCCTCGCGTGCAACCAGTGCGTCGACGCGTGCGACGAGGTGATGGACAGGATCGGCAAGCCCCGCGGGCTGGTCGGCTTTGCGTCCCAGTCCGAGCTCGCGGGCCAGCCGCGGCGGGTGCTGCGCCCGCGCGTGCTCGTCTACGGCGCGCTGATGGCGCTGTCGATCGTCACGCTGGTCATCTCGCTGGCGACCCGCACGCCGTTCGAGGCCAACGTCTTCCGCCCGCGCGGCGCGAACCCGTTCATCGTCGACGGCGCCACCGTGCGCAACCCGTTCCAGGTGCACCTCTTCAACAAGAACCCGGGGCCGGCGACGTTCCACCTGTCGCTCACCGCGCCGGTGCCCGCCGACGTCGTCATCGGCACGCCGGACGTCGAGCTGCCGTCGCTCAGCGACACGCAGGTGCCGGTGTCCGTGTCCATCGACAAGGCGCACCTCGGCAAGCCGGTGGACCTGGTGCTCGAGGTGAAGGACGACGCGTCGGGCGTGGTGCGGCAGAAGACGATCCGCTTCCTCGCACCGCTGGGCATCGCGCCGTAGCCGCCGCGGGCGGCCTGCTCAGGGCGCCGGCGGGAGCCGCGCGCAGGGCAGGCACAACCGCGTCTCCGGCAGCGCCCGCAGGCGATCGCGCCCCACGGCGCCACCGCAGCGCTCGCAGCGGCCCCACGTGCCCGCGTCGATGCGTTGAATCGCCCCGTCCAGCTCCTGCAGCTCGCGCTCGATGTCCGGCGTCGTCGGCCGCCCGCGGAGCGACGCGCGGCGACCCTCGAGCGCCTGCCGGGCCTCGCGCACCATCGCCGTCGTGAAGCTGTGCCTCCCCGTGGCCGACATCGTCCGCGCCGCAACCTGCAAGCGGCGGGCCCCAGCGTGACCCGCGGCAAGCCTCGCCGCGCGGCAGGGCGCGCGTCGTGGCCGCCCACCGCGGGAGCGCCCCGCAGCCTTTGCGCCGTCAGCGGGCCGGGGGCTCGAGGTAGGCCGAGTGGCAGCCGACGCAGGTGCGCACCAGGTCGCCCAGGCGGCTGGCCAGCTCGTCGTCGGTGCCGCCCTTCGCCGCGCTCACCAGCGCCCTGGCGCGCTCGCGCAGCTCGTCCTGGCGCACGAAGAATCGCTCGGGGAGCGCGGTGTTCAACTCGTCGGTGGCGCCGGGCGTGGGCCGGGTGATGCGCGGCTCGTTGGCAAGCGACTGCGCCAACTCCTTCACCACGTCGCGCTCGAGCAGGACGACGGCCTGCACGAGCCGCGAGGTGTCGCGCCCGTGCCGGCCCATGCGCTCCTTGAGCAGCTGCCGCGCCAACTCGCCGAGGTAGTCCGGCGGCTTCAGCCCGGGCGTCGACGGATCCTTCGGCGGCGGCGCCTTCCCGGGCGGCGGGCTGGCCTCGGCCGAGGCCACGGCGAGCGCCACCACCACCAGCACGGCCATGCGCGTCCACCTCATGGGCTGCCTCCCTGTGCCAGGGCTGACTGGAAGCAACCCGCCGGCCACCGTCGGCCCGCGGCATGCACCGCACAGGGCGTCGACAGCTCTGGAGGTGACGCCATGAAGAAAATCCTCGTCGCCATCGATGGCTCGGAGCCGGCGATCCACGCCGCGCGGACCGCGCTTCAGCTCGCCGCGAAGACCCACGGCGAAGTCACCCTGGCCTACGTCGTGCCGCAGGTGCTCATTCCCGCCGAGGTCCCGTTCGCCGCGGGGGAGCTGGCCGAACAGGCCGTGAAAGCAGGGGAGCTGCTCCTCGAACAGGCCGCGAAAGAGCTGGGCCAGCCGGGCCTGCGCCGCGTCTGCCTCACCGGCTCGCCCGCCGAGCGCCTCACCGATCTCGCCGACACCGAGGGCTACGATCTCGTCGTCGTCGGCAGCAAGGGCCGCGGCGCCGTCTCCCGCGTCCTGGTCGGCAGCACCACGGACCGGCTCGTCCACATTTGCAAGAAACCCGTCCTCGTCGTGCGCTAAGCGGCACGCAACCCTTGCACTTCCGTCCAGCCGGACGCAGGAACTGCACATGACCCACCGGATACTGATCGTCGACGACGAGCGCAACGCGCGCGACGCCTTGAAGAGCCTGCTGACGGACGAGGGGTACGAGGTCCGGGAAGCCGGCGACGGCGAGGAAGGCCTCGAGGCGCTGGCCGAGTTCCGCCCCGACGCGGTGCTGTGCGACGTGCGCATGCCGAAGATGGACGGGCTGTCGCTGCTCAAGCGCGCGCGCGAGGACGGCCACGAGGCGCTGTTCATCATGATGACGGCGTTCGGCAGCATCGAGACGGCCGTCGAGGCGATGCGGCGCGGCGCGGAGGACTACCTCACCAAGCCGCTCGACGTCGGCGCGGTGACGGCGCGGCTCGAGAAGGCGCTCGAGAAGCGCCAGCTGATGCGCGACAACCAGCTGCTGCGGGAGCGGATCCGCGAGAAATACCAGTTCTCCAACATCGTCGGCGACAGCCCCGAGCTGCAGGCGGTGTTCGACGTGGTGAAGCGGGCGGCGCCGACGCGGGCCACGGTCCTCATTCTCGGCGAGTCGGGCACGGGAAAGGAGCTCATCGCCCAGGCGATCCACGAGGAGTCGCCGCGGCGCTCGAAGCCCTTCGTGAAGGTGCCCTGCGCCGCGCTGTCCGAGACCTTGCTCGAGAGCGAGCTGTTCGGCCACGAGAAAGGCAGCTTCACCGGCGCGGTGGGCCGCCGCGAAGGCCGCTTCGAGCTCGCCGACAACGGCACCCTGTTCCTCGACGAGATCGGCGACATCTCCCCCAGCCTGCAGGTGAAGCTGCTGCGCGTCTTGCAGCAGCGAGAGTTCGAGCGCGTCGGCGGCACCACCACCCTGAAGGTGGACGTGCGCGTCGTCGCGGCCACCAACAAGGACCTCGCCGCCGAGGTGAAGGCCGGCCGGTTCCGCGAGGACCTCTACTACCGCCTCAACGTGGTGTCGGTGACGCTGCCGCCGCTCCGGAAGCGCAAGAGCGACATCCCCGCGCTCGTCGCGCACTTCATCGAGCGCTACAGCGAGCTGCACGGCAAGGAGGTGCGCGGGCTGGCCCCCGGTACGCTGAACGCGCTGTTGTCCTACGACTGGCCGGGCAACGTCCGCGAGCTGGGCAACGTGGTGGAGCGCGCGGTGGTGCTGGCGCGCGGCACCGAGCTGACCGGCGACGACCTCCCGCCGACGCTGCGCGGCCCGCGCCCGCGCGATCGCTCGCCGGACGCGCTCATCCCCGGCGCGACGCTGTACGAGATCGAGCGCGAGGCCATCCTCCGCACGCTGGAGATGGTGGACGGCTCGACGTCGCGCGCCGCCGACGTGCTGGGCATCAGCGTGCGGAAGATCCAGTACCGGCTCAAGGAGTACGCGCAGCAGGACGCGGACGCGTCGCGGCCGTCGAACAACTGACGGCTTCGTCAGCTGCGCGGCAGGTGCACGGTGAAGCGGGCGCCCCCGAGCGGGCCCCGCGAGACGGTGATGCGCCCGCCGTGCTGCGAGACGATCGCGTTGGAGATCGGCAGGCCCAGCCCCGAGCCGTTGGCCTTGGTGGTGAAGAACGGCTCGAAGAGGCGCGACATCGCGTCGTCGGGCACGCCCGGGCCGCTGTCGTCGACGTGGAGCAGCACGTAGTCGGGGCGCTCGGGATCGTCCTCGCAGGTGAGCCGCACCGTGCCGTCGGGACCCGCCGCGTCCAGCGCGTTGAGCGACAGGTTCATCAGCACCTGCCGGAGCTGGTCCTCGTCGGCGGAGATCACCGGCGCCTCGCCGCACAACAGCTCCAGCTTCGCGCCGCGCCGCTCCGCGTCCGTCTCGAGGAAGGCCCACACCTTCTCGGCCAGCGGCTTGAGGTGGGTGGGGCGCAGCGTGAGCGCGGCCGGTCGCGCGAACTGCAGAAAGTCCTGGAGGATGTGCTCGAGCCGGCGGATCTCGTCGCGCACCAGGGTGAGCGGCTGCAGCAGCGGGAGCTGGAGTTCCGGAGCGAGCTTCTTCACCCGGCGCTCCAGCACCGCAAGCTGCAGCGCCGCGGCGTTGAGCGGGTTGCGGATCTCGTGGGACAGGCCCGCGGTCAGCGTGCCCACCGCCGCCAGCTTCTCGGCCATCTGCGCGCGGCGGGTCAGCTCGCGCTTCTCCACCTGCGTCTTCACGTGGCGCACGGCCTTGTCCAGCGTCGCCAGGAGGTCCGGCGTGGACAGGGGCTTCATCAGGTAGGCCCACACGCCTGCGCGCACCGCCGCCGCGGCGGACTCCACCGACGCGTGGCCGGTGAGGAGCACCACCTCGCAGTCCGGGTTCTCGTCCTTGAGCTGCGAGGCCAGCGTGGTGCCGTCGCCGTCGGGCAGCTTGAGATCGACCAGCGCGACCTCGACCCAGCCGCGGCCCACCTTCAGCGCGTCGGCGCACGACTCCGCGCTGCGCACCTGGTGCCCGAGGTCCTCGAGGATCTCCCGGAGGTTCTCGATGAAGTCCCGGTTGTCTTCGACCAGCAGGACGTGGGCGCTCATGGAGCGTTCGCGCGGGTGAAGAGCTGCTCCAGCTGATCGACCAGCAAGTGGGTGTCGAAGGGCTTGCGGTAGAGAGCCGCGTCCGCCGGGACAGGCGGATCGGTGACGCCGGTGATCACCATCGTCGGCGTGCCGGGGAAACGCTGCCGCACGCGCGCGAGCGACTCCCCCACCGGCCCGCCGGGCACGCGCAGGTCGACGAGAGCGACGAAGGGCTGCACGTCGAGCGCCTCCAGCTCCTGCACGGTGGTCACGGTGCACGCCGTCAACCCGCGGTCGGCGAGCGCGTCCCTGAGGTTCTCGGCGAGCGCCGCGTCGTCCTCGACCAGCAGCACCATGCCACCGCGCCGGGCTCGCTCGAGCAGGGCCACCAGCTCGACCACCTTGCCCGGCTTCGACAGCACGGCCAACAGCCCTTCGCGGCGCGCCTCGGCGACCTGCGCGTCCTGCACGTACGCCGACAGGAGCACCACCGGCAGCCCCGGGTCGCGGCGCCGCGCGAGGTGCAGCAGCTCCGAGCCCGACAGCCCGGGCATGCGCATGTCCGTGACGAGCGCGTCGTAGCGGTGTGAATCGAGCCGACTCAGCGCCTCCGACGCGCTCGCCGCCACGTCGACGGTCGCCCCCGTGCCCTCGAGGATCTCCGCCAGGTTCTCCACGAACGCGGCGTTGTCGTCCACCAGCAGATAGCGGCGGTTCATCCTATGGACCCTCCACGCCCGGCAGCACCAGGCTGAAGCGCGCGCCGCCCAGTGGCGCGCGCGACAGGACCACCCGGCCCCCGTGACGCTCCGCGACGCGGCGCACCAGGGCCAGCCCCAGGCCGATGCCCTTCGGCTTGGTCGTCACCAGCGGCTCGAAGAGGCGATTGCGGACCGCCGGATCCACGCCGGGCCCGGAGTCATCGACGTGCACCCGCACCTCGTCGGCCTCGCGCTCCAGCGTCACCGCCACCCGCCCGCCTGCGCCCGCGGCGTGGAACGCGTTCTCCAGCAGGTTCAGCACCGCCTGCCGCAGCTGCGTCGCGTCGCCCACGGTGGGGCAGGGCGCGTCGAAGCCGTGCAGCTCGACCGTCATGGTGGCGGGCCGCTCGAGCGAGCTCAGCGCGTCACTCGCCACCGCGCCCAGGTCCACCGGCTGCCGGGTCAGCGGGCGGTCGCGGATCAGGTCCAGCATCTGCGTGATGATGTCGTTCGCCAGCGTCACCTGCTGGCCGATGCGCTCGAGGTGCTTGACCGTCTTCTCCGAGGCGCCGGGCTGCGCCTTCAGCACGTAGAGCGAGGTCTCGATGACGCCCAGCGGGTTGCGCAGCTCGTGGCCGATGCTGCCCATCAGCTGGCCGTACGTCGCCAGGCGCTCGGCGCGCTGCTGCGCCGCCTCGAGGTCCTCGCGGTAGGTGTGCAGCATCAGCGCGAGGTCGAGATCCAGCACCCGCTGCACCGCGTCGCGCGACGCCCGGCCGTCGGCGGACGTCTCGTCGAGGATCGTGCTCAGGCGATCGCGCAGCTCGAGCCGGATCACGTTCATCGCCGTGATCATGTAGTGCTGGGGCAGGCGGATCTGCACGTGGACCCGGCCGATCCGGGCGCGTCGCTCGACGTACGCCTCGTCCCAGGGGCCCTCGAACAGCTCGCTCATCCACCGCGTCAGCGTGCCTTTGAGCTGGCCGATGTGCTTCTCGCCGCGCATCAGCGCCGCCCGCGCGTCGGGGTGCTCGAGGATGCGCGCGTAGAAGACCTCGGCGATCGCCGGGAAGTGCGGGGCCAGGGGCTCGCGGAGCGCCCGCAGGCGGCGCTCGTCCTCCGGCCCGAAGCCGACGTACGCCTGGAGCTCGCGAAACAGGGAGATCATCTGGATCCGCGCGGCTTGTAGCGACAAGGCGCCGGGCCGCACAACCACCTTTGGCCCCGTGCGTGAAGTGTGGTCAGAATCCCGCCGTGGTCGAAACGCATCGCGGACACCTGGTTTTCGCCTGTGGGTCGAGCCTGTACGCCGTTCCGGCCGAGACCGCCGCCGAGGTCGTCACCCTGCCGGTGGTGACCCGCGTTCCAGGCGCGCCGATGCACGTGTTGGGTGTGTTCGCGCACCGCGGCGAGGTGCTCCCCGTGGTCGATCTCCCGCGGCTCGCGGGGAAGACCGTCGACCAGCAGCTCAAGCGCGCGGTGGTGGTACGCAGCACCGGGGGCGCCGTCGCGCTCACGGCCACCAGGGTGCACGGCGTCTCGTCACTCGAAGGCGCGCTCGAGCGGTTGGGCGACGCGGGCCTGCAGGCGCACCTCCGGGGGCCCGCGACGTCGCCGGCGGGCGAGGTGGCGGTGATCGATCCCGACGGCTTCATCGACTTCCTGTCCCGCGGCGGACCATGAACGACGCGCGTTCGCCGGCCGACACCCTCGCGGGCGTGGTGCTCTGCCAGGGCGGCGGCGATCGCCTCGCGGTGCTGGCCGGAGACGTCGTCGGCGTCGAGCGGCCCTCGGGCGAGGCGCCGCACGCCGGCGGCCTCTTCGGCGGCGCGGCCAGCGCGCCCGCCGACGCGCACCTGTTGCGCCACGAGACGGCCGCGCTGGTGGTGGGCGCGCTCGAGGTACACGGCGAGCGGCTCCGCCTCCTCCCCGTGCCGCGCGTGCTCGCGGGCCTCGTCGGCGGAGCGCTGCGGGGCTTCGTCGTGGTGGCCGGCGGCCTGTGGCCCGTGGTGTCGCTGCCCGCGCTCGACGGCCTCCTCCGCGCCCCGGAGGCGGAGGCGGTGCGAGGGCCGGCGATCGCCTCGAGGGGCCGCTCCCTCACCGCGCTCAGCGCCGCGGCCCTCTTCATCGGCATCGTCATCGCCGTCGCCGCCGTCAGCGTCGCGCTCACGTTTCCGGAAGGCACGCGCTCGAGCTTCTGGGGGCTGCCCGGCGTCACCGCGGTCGTCTTCGAGGTCGCGGGCGACGAGCTCGAGTAGCAGCGCCGCGAAGGCGCTGCGCGGGCTGGGGCAGGGGAAGCTCGGCGTCGCGCGAGGCGCTGGCCGAGGCGGCGCGGGAGGTGGTGCGGGCGCCCGGCGCGCCTTTCGTGTTGTTGCTGGCGCTCTTGGGCGGCGGCGCGGTGCGGGCGGCGGCGCCGTGGCCGCTGCCGGCCGACGTTTCGAACGGCACCGCCGTGCGCCTGGGCCGGGAGGGCGTGTGGCCGTCGCGCCGCCGCCGCCAGCGAATGCCACCGCGCGCTCGCGCTGCTGGAGTCCGGCCGGGCGCTGCCCAGCGCCTCCTTCCTCGACGACGAGCGGCTCCACGCCGCGTGCCGGGTCGCGCTGGAGCGCCTGGGCGACCGCTGAACACCGCGGGCTCCTTGCATCACCGCACGCGCGCTGCGAGAAGTGCGAGCCACGCATGCGGCTGCTGTACGTCCTCGCCACGTGGCTGGCCTTCGCGGTGCTCTTCCCGGTGCTGGCGCTGATGAAGAAGACGCGCGACGGCGCCTGGCAGCGGCTCGGCTTCTACCCGCCTGGCCTGTTGCCCGAGGGCCCGGGCCTGCGCATCTGGCTGCACGGCGCGAGCGCCGGCGATCTCCTCGCGCTGGCGCCGATGATCGATCGGCTGAAGACGAAGTTCCCCGGGGCGAAGGTGATCCTGAGCACCATCACCAACACCGGGAACCTGATGGCGCGCGAGCGGCTGGTGAACAAGATCGACGCGGTGGTGTACGCGCCGTGGGATCTCTGGGGCGCCACGCGGCGGGCGGCCCGCGCGATCCGCCCGGACCTGCTGGTGCTGGAGTACACCGAGATCTGGCCGAACCTGATCCGCGCGGCCCACGCAGCGGGCGCGAAGGTGGCGCTGACGAACGGCCGCTTCTCGGCGAAGCACCTGCCGCGCTACCGCGCGTTCTTCACGCTGATCGGCAACCCGCTCGCGGACGTCGACCTGTTCCTGATGCGCGAGGAGGACGAGGCCGAACGCGCCTTGTCGCTGGGCGCGCGCCGCGAGCGGGTGCAGGTGACGGGCAATACGAAGTTCGACGCGCTGGCGCCGCTCGAGGCCGCGGTCGAGGACCAGGGGCTGCGGGAGGCGATGGGGCTGCCGCGCGACGCGCGCGTGTGGATCGCAGGCAGCACCCACGAGGGCGAGGAGGAGCTGCTGCTGAACGTGTACCGGCGGATCGCGAAGGACGCCCCCGACCTGCGCCTCGTGATCGCACCGCGCTACGTCGAGCGGGCAGAGCGGGTGCTGGCCCTGGTCACGGCGGCGGGACTGCACGGCGCGCTGCGCTCCAGGGGCAACGCGTCGGGCGCGCCGGTGGTGATCCTCGACAGCATCGGCGAGCTCGCGCGCGCGTACCGGCTCGCGACCGTCGTGTTCGTGGGCGGCTCCTTCACCACCCGTGGCGGCCAGAACATCCTCGAGCCGGCGGCGCAGGGCCGGCCGGTGCTCTTCGGGCCGCACATGGAGAACTTCCGCGACTCGGTGCAGGTGCTGGTCGGCCGCGGAGGAATTCAGGTGAACGACGCCGAGCACCTCGCGCGCGTGCTGAGCGATCTGTTGGCGCGGCCAGAGAGCATCGCTGCGCTGGGCGAGCTGGCGCGCAACGCCGTGCGGCAGGTGTCGGGCGCGAGCGATCGCAATGTCGACGCCCTCGCGCGGCTGGTGGCGGCGTGAGGCGGGGGAAGGCGCGGTGAGGATCCTCCATCTGCTCGCCTCGCCGTACTTCACCGGGCCCGCCGAGCTCGTCGCGCAGCTCGCGCTCGCGCAGCGCCGGCTGGGGCACGACGTGTCGGTGGCGGTGGATCGCAAGCGGGTGACGACGACGGCGGAGGAGCTCGCCGTGCCGCGCTTCGAGGCGCTGGGCCTGTTGTCCGACGTGGCGCTCGAGCTCTCGGTGAAGTCGACGCCGTGGGCCATGATGCGGGACGTGCTCACGCTGCGCGGCGCACGCGCCGAGGTGGTGCACGTGCACTTCAGCCACGATCACGTGCTGGCGCGGCTCGGGCGGCCCCCGGGCGCGGTGCTGGTGCGATCGGTTCACGCGCCGCGTTCATTGCGGTGGCTGGGGCCACCCGCCGACGCGTGGACGGTGCCGACGGCGGAGCTCGCGCGGAAGCTCATGGGCCAGCCCGTGCTGGTGCTGCCGCCGATCGTGCCGGAGGGCTTCGCTCCGCCCACGGACCGCGCGGCGGTGCGAAGCGCGCTGGGCCTGCCCGACGCGCCGACGATCGGCATGGTGTCGACCTTCCAGGCGTCGCGCCGGCACGCGCTGGGCCTGGACGCGTTCGCGCGCGTGCGGGCGGCGAGCCCCGAGGCGCGCCTGGTGCTGGTGGGCGACGGCGCGCTGGAGCCGGAGCTGCGCGCGCAGGTGACGGGCCTGGGGCTCGGCGACGCGGTGACCTTCACGGGCTACCAGTCGGGGGAGCGCTTCGTCTCGTGGCTGCGGGCGCTCGACGAAGTCTGGGTGCTGGGCCTGGGCAATGACTACGCGGGCCGCGCGGCGGCGCAGGCGCGCGCCTGCGGCGTGCGCGTGGTGGCGGTCGACGAGGGCGCCCTCGAGCGGTACGCGGACGCGCTGGTCATTCCCGAGGTGGAGGCGGTGGCGGCGGCGGCGCTGAAGCCGGAGCGGCGCGAGGTGAAGCTCGAGCCCGCAGAGTCGGTCGCCCGGCGGGTCCTCGGGCTCTACGCGCAGGTGACGCGGCGATGAGCGCGCGACGGTGGGCCGACCGCGCGGACGGAAACCCCCGCGACGACGCCACGTCGGCGCGAGTCGTGACGCAGACGCCCGGTGTGGGCCGCGGTCGCCAGCACGAACGGCCCGCGGGTTTCGCGACGCCCCTCGCGCAGCTCGCAGGCCGGATTTCTGCGCGCACCGCGTACCGGGGCGTGCACCGTGCGCACTCCGCGTACTTCGACGGACATCCCGCAACCGTGGGCGACCACGTCGAAAAGTTCGACGAAGGTCCTGCCGAACACGACGAAGGTCCTGCCGAACACGACGAAGGTCCTGCCGAACACGGCGAAGGTCCTGCCGGACACGACGAAGGTCCTGCCGAACACGACGAAGGTCCTGCCGAACACGGCGAAGGTCCTGCCGGACACGACGAAGGTCCTGCCGGACACGACGAAGGTCCTGCCGGACACGACGAAGTTCCTGCCGGACACGACGAAGGTTCTGCCGGACACGGCGAAGGTCCTGCCGGACACGGCGAAGGTCCTGCCGGACACGGCGAAGGTCCTGCCGGACACGGCGAAGGTCCTGCCGGACACGGCGAAGGTCCCGCTGAGTTCGGCGAGACTCGCGCGGAGGTCGGTGGTCCGTCGGTCGAAGGGGCCGGAGACGCTGAGGAGCCGGCCGAGCACGCTCCTGCGCCCGGCGGAACTCCGGCCGCGGTCTCGGGAGGCGCGGAGCTCCGCGGAGCCGACACGAACGTCGCGCGCGATGGTGCACCGAGGCTCGGACGCCTCGAGGCCACGGGCACGCCGGCGCACCGCTCGGCTTCGTCGCTTCACACCGCGCTCCGGCGATTGGCGCCGGCCCACGCGCTGGCGGCTCTCCGCTCGACGGAGGCGCGGGCGTGAGCTGGGAGTCGCTCTGGTACGGGCCGCGCACCTGGCGCGCCCTCGCCGCCGCGCCGCTGCTTGCGCCCGCGTCCTGGCTCTACGGCGCCGGCGTCGCGCTGCGAAACGCCACGTTCTCCGCAGGCCTCCGCGCGCCCGTTCGCGTCGAGGGTGCGACCGTGGTGAGCGTCGGCAACCTCGTCGTGGGCGGCGCGGGCAAGACGCCGGTGACCATCTTCCTCGCCCGCTGGGCGGCCGCGTGTGGTCGGAAGGTCGCCGTCCTCTCGCGCGGCTACGGGAGACGGAGCGCGAGCGTCCTCGTCTTCACCGCCGACGCGCTGCCGCCTCTCTCGGAGGCGGGAGACGAGCCCCGCCTCATCGCGCGCCGCTGCCCCGGCGTGGAGGTCTGCGTGGGCCCGCGCCGCGCGTCCCTCGCCCTCGACGCGCGGGAGCGGGGCCGGGACTTTCTCCTCCTCGACGACGGTTTTCAGCACCGGCAGCTCCACCGCGACGTCGACCTCGTCGTCTGGTCGCCGCCCGGCAACGGTCATCGCCTGCCCTGGGGGCCGCTGCGGGAGCCGCTCTCGGCGCTCGCCCGCGCGAGCCTCGTCTGGACCTCGGACGACGCGCCGGAGCTCGACAAGCCGATCGTGCGCGCCCGTTCACGGCTCTCCTCACTCATCGATCGCCACGGCGTCCACCAGCCCATCGCCTCCCTGCGGGGCCGTCCCGTCGTGCTGCTCCTCGGCATCGCCCGTCCGGAGCGCGTCGTTCGCAGCGTGGAGGCCGCCGGCGCGCGCGTGGTCGCCGTGCACGCGCACGCCGATCACCGCGAGTTCTCCCCCGCCGACGTCGACGCCGCGCGCGCCGCCGCGAGCGCGTCGGGCGCCCTCCTCGTGACGACCGAGAAGGACCTCGAGCGGCTCCCCGCGGACGTCGAGGCGGTGGCGCCGCGGCTGGAGCTCGAGGTGCTCGATGGTCTCGACGCGCTCGCGCACGCGCTCGGCCTGGACGAGGCCCTTGTTCCGCCGACCGGGGGGTGACAGATGAGCCGCGTGTCGATGGATCTCGTGGAGCGGTTCGCGCGCGTTCGGCTGCTGCTGGTGGGCGATCTCCTCGCCGACCACTACCTCTATGGCCAGACGGAGCGGGTCAGCCGCGAGGCGCCGGTGCTCATCGTCCGCCAGGAGTCCGACGAGGTGCAGCTGGGCGGCGGCGGCAACGCCGCGGCCAACGCGCGGGCGCTGGGCGCGAAGGTGACCGCCGTCGGCGTCGTCGGCCGTGACGCGATGGGCGCTGAATTGACTCGCCTGTGCCGCGCACGGGGCATCGTCCTGAAGGCCGTCTCCGGCCCCGGCCTCGCCACCGAGACGCGCACACGCGTGCTGGCCGGCGGCGTCAGCACCACGCGCCAGCAGATGCTGCGCATCGACCGCGGCGCGACCGGGCCCCTCCCCGCACCCGTGCGCAAGGCGCTGGCGCGCACGCTCGAGGTCGCGGCGCGCTCCGCCGACGTGGTGATGGTGTCCGACTACGCCGCCGGCGTGCTGTGCGACGAGACGCGAGCCGCCCTTCGCCGCGTGGCGAAGCGGGGCGTGCCGGTCTGCGTCGACTCGCGCTTCGCGCTGGCGACGATGACGGGCTTCGCCGTCTGCAAGCCGAACGAGCCCGAGCTGGCCGCGTTGACGGGCCTGCCGGTGCGCACCGACGCGGAGGTCGTCGCCGCGGGCAAGGCCGCGCTCCGCCAGCTTCGGTGCGACGTGCTGCTCGTCACGCGCGGCCGCCGCGGGATGATGCTCTTCGAGCCGGGCGCGCGGCCGGTGGCGATCCCGGTGCACGGGGCGGACGAGGCGGTCGACGTCACCGGCGCGGGGGACACCGTCGGCGCGGCCCTCGCGGTGGCGCTCGGGGCCGGCGCGAGCCCGCTCGAGGCCGCGTCGCTGGCCAACGTCGCCGGCGCGCTCGCCGTCGCCAAGCCGGGCACCGCCACCGTCACGTCCAGCGAGCTGCGGCAGGAGCTGGCGCGGTGACGAAGCTCGTCTCGCGAGACGAAGCGCTCGCCCGGGTGAGGCAGTGGCGCGCCGAAGGGCGCTCCATCGTGCTCGCGAACGGCGTCTTCGACCTGCTCCACGTCGGGCACGTGCGCTACCTCGAGGGCGCGAAGGCGCTGGGCGACCGCCTGGTGGTGGCGGTGAACTCGGACGCCTCCACGCGCGCCTACAAGGGGCCGGGGCGCCCGGTGGTGCCGGAAGGCGAGCGCGCGGAGCTGCTCTGTGCGCTCGCCTGCACCGACCTCGTGCTCATCTTCGACGAGCCCGACGTGCGCGCGGTGATCCGCACGCTCCAGCCCGACGTGCACGCCAAGGGCACCGACTACACGCCCGAGTCGATCCCCGAGCGCGCCGAGGTCGAGGCCTACGGCGGCCGCGTGGCCATCACCGGCGACCCGAAGGACCACAGCACGACGGCGCTGATCGCCCGGCTCGAGCCCGACGGAAATTGATCTCCGGGGGGAAACCTCCTAGTCACCTCCCATGCTTCGAAGCATGACGGGCTTTGGCTCCGGCCAGGCCACGCAGGCCGGCGAGTCGATCTCCGTCGAGCTCAAGTCGGTCAATCACAAGTTCTGCGAGGTGAAGGTGCGCCTCCCGCGCGAGCTCGCCGCGCTGGAAGTGAACGTGCAGAAGACCGTGAAGGACCGCGTCGTCCGCGGCGCCGTCGAGGTCACCGTGCGCCGCGCCGGCCGCACCGGCACCGGCCTCGTCCCGCAGGCCGACGTCGGCCTCGCGAAGGAGTACCGCCGTGCCTGGTCCGAGCTCGCGTCCGCGCTCGGCGTGCCCGACGAGGTCCGCCTGCGCGACATCGCGCTGCTGCCCAACGTCATCCGCGTCGAGGAGGCGCAGGTGAACCTCGACGACGCGACGCGCGCGTTGGACCAGGCGCTCGCGGCGGCGCTCGACGGGTTGGGCGCCATGCGCACGAAGGAAGGCGAGTCGCTCGAGGCGGACCTCGCGGCGCGGATCGCGCTCGTGTCGTCGACCGTCACCGAGCTCGTCGGCCTCGCGCCGAAGGCCGTCGAGGAGCACCGCGCGCGTCTCGCCGAGCGCCTCGCCGAGCTCGCCAGGGGCGTCACCGTCGATCCGCAGCGGCTCGCGCAGGAGGTCGCCATCTTCGCCGAGCGCACCGACGTCGCGGAAGAGATGACGCGCCTGCGCAGCCACATCGCGCAGTTCGAGGCACTGCTCGCCGCGAAGGAGCCGGTCGGCCGCAAGATGGACTTCCTCGTCCAGGAGATGCACCGCGAGGTGAACACCACCGGCGCGAAGAGCCAGCACCCCGAGATCTCCGCGCGCGTCGTCGCGCTGAAGGCAGAGCTCGAGCGCATCCGCGAACAGGTCCAGAACGTCGAATGAACACCAACCCTCACATCCCCGTGCAGCTGTCTCCCGGGCTGCTCCTCGTGCTGTCCGCGCCGTCGGGCGCCGGCAAGACGACGCTCGCGCGCATGATCCAGAAGGCCTTCCCCGAGGCGGACTTCTCGATCAGCTACACCACGCGCGCGCCGCGAGGCGCCGAGCAGGACGGCAAGGACTACCATTTCGTCGACGTCGAGACGTTCAACGCGATGATCGACCAGAACGAGTTCGTCGAGTGGGCCGAGGTCCACGGCCACTTCTACGGCAGCGCCCGCTCCACCGTGGACAAGGCCTTCGCCCACCGGGGCATCGCCGTCTTCGACATCGACGTTCAGGGCGGCAACGCGATCAAGCGGAAGTACCCGGATGCCGTACTGATTTTCATCCTCCCGCCGTCCATGGAGGAGCTCGAGCGACGGCTGCGTTCCCGCGGGACGGACGCCGATGACGTGATCCGCCGACGCCTCCTGGCCGCCCGCAACGAGGTGCAGAAGGGCTGCGACACCTACGACTACCTCATCGTCAACGACCGCCTCGAGGACGCGTTCCGCGTGCTCGAGGCCATCGTGATCGCAGAGCGTGCCCGGCGGGGGCGGGTCGACGTGAGCGCTCTCAGGGTGCAACCCACGTGAATTCCTGGGGAACCGGCGGATTTCGGAAAAGAAACGCGGGGAGTTGACACCTCGGAACCGGATCTGTATATGGCGCGCCCCCTCGACGGACCCAAGCCGGCGAGCGGGACTGGCGGGCGGCGGTACGGGTGGTTGGTGGAGTTGCCCTCGAGCGGGCGAAGTCAGTGGCAGCAGTCAGAAAGACGGCTTGAACCCCGTCGAACAACCGAATAGGTGAGTGATCACCTGATCAGCCCCCAGCGTCGACCGTCGGGTGACGCGAACGGGCTTCGAGGCCGGAAAGTCGGCCTCCTGGCAGGGTCACCATCGCCCCGGGGCGAGCTTCGAGGTCCTCGAACAAACCGCCGGGTCGACGGAGAAAAGACCTTGACGACCTTCGGAGTGCAGATGTAGAAGCTCCCTCCCTCGCGACGGGCAAGCCCGAAGCGACAAGAAGTCAAGCAGTCCGCAGTTCGCTCTTTGAAAACCGGATAGCAAGCCCAAGAAGTACTGCGAGTCTCGCAGTCAATTCTTGAAGTGTCCCCTGCACACACGGGGGATACGTTAGCGACGTTTCTCGGTGCTACCGACGCGAGTCGGCGGCTCCCGAGAATGTTGCCAGAACAAATTCTCTTTGGAGAGTTTGATCCTGGCTCAGAACGAACGCTGGCGGCGTGCCTAACACATGCAAGTCGAGCGCGAAAAGGGCAACCTGAGTAGAGCGGCGCACGGGTGCGTAACACGTGGGTAATCTACCCTTGGGTCTGGGATAACTCTTCGAAAGTCGAGCTAATACCAGCATAAGCTCACGGGGCCTTCGGGCTCTGAGAGAAAAGTAGGCCTCTATTTATAAGCTTACGCCTGAGGATGAGCCCGCGGCCCATCAGCTAGTTGGCGGGGTAAAAGCCCACCAAGGCGACGACGGGTAGCTGGTCTGAGAGGACGATCAGCCACACTGGAACTGAGACACGGTCCAGACTCCTACGGGAGGCAGCAGTGGGGAATTTTCCACAATGGGCGAAAGCCTGATGG
>JBFMAB010000084.1:0-25000 GCA_040755835.1 Myxococcota bacterium | reverse complement strand
AAGTGAGGGTAACACCTCATGGAGGACCGAACCCGTGAGAGTTGAAAATCTCTGGGATGAGCTGTGCGTAGGGGTGAAAGGCCAATCAAACTCCGTGATAGCTGGTTCTCCCCGAAAGATATTTAGGTATCGGCTCGGGTCATTCACTGTTGGAGGTAGAGCACTGGAACGGCTAGGGGTCTCACCAGATTACCAAACCGTACCAAACTCCGAATACCAACAAGTGTTATCCCGGGACGCAGTCGGTGGGTGATAACGTCCATCGGCAAGAGGGGAATAACCCAGACCGTCAGCTAAGGTCCCCAAATTCAGGCTAAGTGAACACTAGAAAGGATGTGGAAAGTCATTGACAACCAGGAAGTTGGCTTAGAAGCAGCCACCTTTTAAAGAAAGCGTAATAGCTCACTGGTCGAGACAGTCCGCGCCGAAAATGTAACGGGGCTCAAGCCTGGTACCGAAGCTACGGGTCATGCATGTTTTGACATGCGTGGCGGTAGGGGAGCGTTGAAACTGCTGCGAAGCACGATGGAAATGGCGTGTGGAGCGGTTTCGAGTGCTGATGCCGAAATGAGTAGCGATAAAGGGTGTGAGAATCACCCTCCCCGTAAACGTAAGGTTTCCTGGGTCAAGTCAATCTTCCCAGGGTTAGCCGGATCCTAAGCCGAGCCCGAAAGGGGTAGGTGATGGCAAGCAGGTTAATATTCCTGCGCCGGCTGTCAGACGTCGAACTGAGGGGCGACGGAGAAAGTTAGGTGAGCTGGCGTGTGGTTGTGCCAGTCCAAGGTCGTAGGAGTGCCTCGTACGAACAAAGGCGGGGCAGTCATCTCCGAGAGCCGAATGCGAGCGCGTTAGCGCGAAGTCACTGATACTCTGCTTCCAAGAAAAACCTCGCAGGGAGTCTGGCGGTCGTCCGTACCGCAAACCGACACAGGTGCGTGAGGCGAATAGCCTCAGGGGCCCGAGAGAACTCTCCTCCAAGGAACTAGGCAAATTGACACCGTAACTTCGGAAGAAGGTGTGCCCTCGGTAGGTGTAGTTGTACAAACGAAGCCGAAGAGGGTTGCAGAGAATAGGGGGTAGCGACTGTTTACCAAAAACACAGGACTCTGCGAAGGCGAGAAGCCGACGTATAGGGTCTGACTCCTGCCCGGTGCTGGAAGGTTAAGGGGATCCGTCAGCGCAAGCGAAGCGGTGATCCGAAGCCCCAGTAAACGGCGGCCGTAACTATAACGGTCCTAAGGTAGCGAAATTCCTTGTCGGGTAAGTTCCGACCTGCACGAAAGGAGTAACGACTTCCCCACTGTCTCGGAGAGGGACTCGGCGAAATTGAAATAGCTGTGCCGATGCAGTTTACCCGTGGAAAGACGGAAAGACCCCGTGAACCTTTACTACAACTTGACAGTGACACTAGGGATTGACTGTGTAGGATAGGTGGGAGCCTTTGAAGCTGGGCCGCCAGGTTCAGTGGAGGCAACGGTGAAATACCACCCTGTTGGTTTCTGGTGTCTAACCTCGTCCCGTGATCCGGGACAGGGACACTGTCTGGTGGGTAGTTTGACTGGGGCGGTCGCCTCCCAAAGAGTAACGGAGGCGCGCGATGGTTCCCTCAGCCTGATTGGAAACCAGGCGTCGAGTGCAATGGCATAAGGGAGCTTGACTGCAAGAGCGACGGCTCGAGCAGGTGCGAAAGCAGGTCATAGTGATCCGGTGGTTCTGTATGGAAGGGCCATCGCTCAACGGATAAAAGGTACTCCGGGGATAACAGGCTTATCTCCTCCAAGAGTTCACATCGACGAGGAGGTTTGGCACCTCGATGTCGGCTCATCGCATCCTGGGGCTGGAGCAGGTCCCAAGGGTTAGGCTGTTCGCCTATTAAAGCGGTACGCGAGCTGGGTTCAAAACGTCGTGAGACAGTTTGGTCCCTATCTTCCATGGGCGTAGGAGGCTTGAGAGGCTCTGACCTTAGTACGAGAGGACCGGGTTGGACGCACCTCTGGTGTACCAGTTGTCACGCCAGTGGCATCGCTGGGTAGCCAAGTGCGGATTGGATAACCGCTGAAAGCATCTAAGCGGGAAACCGACCTCAAGACGTGGCCTCCCGGGGGCAACCCCCTGAAGACCCGTTGTAGACTACGACGTTGATAGGCCGGGTGTGTAAGCGCAGCAATGTGTTGAGCTAACCGGTACTAATTGGTCGTGCGGCTTACTTTACCTTGGTCTCGATGGCGCAGGCGTTCGCCTGGCGTGAAGCTCGAGGTCGAGGTCGAGGCCCTTTGCCCAAGCAGGGCAATCGGAAACGAGACTCACAGCTCTCGAAGTTGGATTCTGTTTTCCTTCGTATGCGCTGCCAGATTTTCCGGTGGCTATATCGGAGGGGTCACACCCGTTCCCATCCCGAACACGGAAGTTAAGCCCTCCAGAGCCGATGGTACTCCGCGGTAACCCGCGCGGGAGAGTAGGTCGCTGCCGGATTTCTTGCCCCCACCCTGGGAAAACCGGGGCTGGGGGCTTCTTTTTTCTGGGCTCTGGTCGTGCCAGCGCGCCAGCATCTCCGCAGGACCCGAGCAGCGGGCGGGCCAGCGATGGTGGGGGGGATGGAGGGCTGCGCCAAGTCGACGCCCAGCGGCCGGATTGACGCACCTGCCTGTAACGACTATGGTTTTCTTCTCCCTCGTCGGCTCGGTGCACCCGTCGCCGGCTCGCTGTCGTCCAAACGACCGATGAAGAAGCCTACCGTCTTCGGCAAGTACCTCCTCCTTGAGCGGCTGAACGTCGGAGGTATGGCCGAGGTCTTTATCGCGAAGGCTTTCGGGGTCGAGGGCTTCGAGCGGATCCTGGCCATCAAGAAGATCCTCCCCACGATGGCGGAGGATGAAGAGTTCATCACGATGTTCATCGACGAAGCGCGGATCAGCGTTCAGCTGAACCACGCGAACGTCGTGCACATTCACGAGCTCGGGAAGCACGACGAGGCCTACTACATCGCGATGGAGTACGTGTCCGGCAAGGATCTGCGGGCGCTGCTCGAGCGGTACCGGCGTCGCAAGGAGATCATGCCGACGGCGATGGCGGTCTTCATCGCCTCGAAGATGTGCGAGGGCCTCGACTACGCGCACCGGAAGAAGGACGCACGCGGGCAGGAGCTGCACATCATCCACCGCGACGTCTCGCCGCAGAACATCCTCCTCTCGTACGAGGGCGAGGTGAAGATCATCGACTTCGGCATCGCGAAGGCGGCGAACCGGAGCCAGAAGACGCAGGCGGGGATCCTCAAGGGGAAATTCGGGTACATGAGCCCCGAGCAGGTGCGGGGCATGCCGATCGATCGGCGCTCCGACGTGTTCGCGGTGGGCGTGATCCTCTACGAGATGCTCACCGGCGAGAAGCTGTTCGTCGGCGAGTCCGACTTTTCCACGCTCGAGAAGGTGCGCAACGCCGAGGTCCCCGCGCCGAGGCAGTTCAACCCGAACATCCCGGCGGGGCTCGAGAAGGTGGTGCTGAAGGCGCTCGCGCGCGAGCCCGAGGATCGCTACCAATGGTGCAGCGACCTGCAGGAAGACCTGATGCGCTTCCTGCTCGCGGGCGACGCGATCTACACCTCGAAGCACCTCGCCGCGTTCATGAAGGACGCGTTCGCCGAGGACCTGCTCCGCGAGTCCGAGAAGATGGAGCGCTTCGCCTCGGTGGAGCGCCCGGAGCGGGTCGAGCCGACGGGCATCACCGCCTCACCGGTGAAGTCGGCCCCCGCGCCGCGCAGGCCGACGGCACAGCCGATGCCGGCGGTCTCCGCGCCGCCGCCGCGGTCGCGCTCATCTCAGGCGGTGGCGGTGGCCGGCGGGGCCGGCGCCGTCGCCACCGGCATGCAGGCCAACGCCGCCTTCAACATCCCGCCGCCGACTGAAGAGGAACTGGCCGAGATGGACGGGTCGCGGGACCGTACCGTCATCGTGGAGTCGAGCGCGGACGCGGATCCGCTCAAGACGGCCATCGGCCTCTCACCGTTCGCCGGCCGGGAGCCCGAGCCGACGATGCCGCCGCGCCAGCTCAGGCCCGCCACGCCGGCCGCCACCAACTCCACCACCCAGGACAACCTCGAGCCGACCGCGGCGTCAGGTTCGAGCCTGAGGGACGGCCTGGCGGACCAGACGCTGCCGCCGCAGCGCAACTCGCTGCACGACGACACCGGCTCGCACGACCTGCGGCCGATCGAGATGACCGGCTTTCGGCCAGCGCTCGAGGTGGGCGAGGACGGAGAGCAGGAGCACGACACCGGCGAGCAGCCGATGATGAATCCCGAGGAGACGGTGCTGCCGCGCAGCGGCGGTCGCCCGCGGATCGTCATCGGCGATGCGCCCATCGGCGGCGCGACCAGCATCGGTCCGTCGCCGCTGGCCGACGAGGAAGGGCTGGAGGCCGCCGAAGAGGAGTACGCCGACGATGGCGCCGGGGAAGGAGAGAACGCGGGGGAGGAGGCGTACGACGAAGGGGTGGAGGAGGGCGAGGAGGCCTATGAGGACGAAGAGCCCGGGGAGCAGGAGGAGGTTCCGACCGGGCAGCGGCGCGCGCTCAAGGCGAAGGAGCAGGCCCGCGCACAGGACGCCCGTAGCTCGCAGAAGAGGCTGGCCGTCGCGGGCGACCGCCGCCGGCGCAACCTGCTGATTGCCATCGTCGCCACCGGCGTCCTGGCCGTTGTCGTCATCGCCGCCGCCGCGGTGAAGTTTGCTTCCGGCGCGAAGAGCGGCGTCATGGTCGCCTCGCCGCAGCAGATCCCCTTTTCGGTCACCGTGCGGCCCGGCAACAAGGTGTTCAACAACAGCAAGAGCGCCTTTGAACTCGAGCCGGGGGACTACACCCTCGACATCCGTCCGACGCGGGAAGGCTACGCCCCGACCAAGAAGCCGATCACCGTCACCGAGGGGAAGATCGTCGGGGTGTCCGTCACCTTCCTCAAGCTGCCCGACGCCAACCCGGAGCCGCCGAAGCCGCCGGACACCGAGAAGCCGCCGGAGGTGGTCACCGGTCCCGATACGCCGAAGCCGCCGGACACCGCGCCGCCAGACGCGGTGAAGCCCCCCGACGCCGTGAAGCCTCCCGACGCGGTGAAGCCACCGGAGTTCCCGTCCTTCAAGGCGGTGATCGACACCGATCAGCCGGGGGTGGACATCTTCCTCGACGGCAAGAAGGTGGGCACGACACCGAAGGTGGCGCTCGAGAACCTCTCGGCAGGAAAAACGTACGACGGCCAGGCCCGCAAGGCGGGCTACGAGCCCCTGAACTTCAAGCTGGAGAATCCGGACAAGAAGCCGTCGGTGGATCTCCGCCTCGTGATGGTGAAGGAGGCCCCGCCGCCGCCGAGGGTGGAGCCCAAGCCGCCGCCGAAGGTGGAGCCGAAGGTCGAGGCGAAGGTGGAGGCGAAGGTGGAGCCCAAGCCGCCGCCGAAGGTGGAGCCGAAGGTCGAGCCGAAGGTCGAGCCGAAGCCGCCGGCGCCGCCGAAGAGCAAGGCGATGGGCAAGCTGGCGTGCACGTCGAATCCGGTGGGCGCGGAGATCTACGTCGACGGCCGGAACACCGGGAAGAAGACGCCGCTGCCCAAGAGCCAGGCGCTCGAGCTTCCAGTTGGTTCGCACAAGGTGCACTTCAAGTTTGCGGGCAAGGCGTCGCCTCCGCAGGTCGTCGAGATCAAGGAGAACGACGTCGCGATCGTGAAGCAGGAGCTCTGAGGCGCCCTTTCGGGCGGGGCTTCCTCTTCAAGAGTGCGCGTGGGCGTGGCAAAAGGTCCCCATGCACTCGATCCCGCAGGCTTCATCGTCCACGCCTGGCCCGGCCCACGCGCCGGCGCCCGCCGGCCAGCCCTTCAAGTACCCGCTCGAGCGGCAGTTCTACGAGCCGGACTGGACGCGGCTGCCCGGCTTCAAGAGCGCGACGAAGCAGGAGTGGGAGAGCGCCGTGTGGCAGCGCAAGCACACGGTGAAGAACCTGAGAGAGCTGAAGGCGGCGCTGGGGCCGCTGCTGCCGGACGCGCTGGCGGAGTCGATCGACCAGGATCAGCGCGAGCGCGCGACGATGTCGATCCTCATCACGCCGCACATGCTGAACACGCTGAACACGGACGACCTCTGGAACGACCCGCTGCGGCGCTACATGCTGCCGGCGATCGCCGATCGTCATCCGACGTGGCCGAACCACCCGCGCGCCTCCCGCGACTCGCTGCACGAAGCGGAGATGTGGAAGGTCGAGGGGCTGACGCACCGCTACCCGACGAAGGTGCTGGCGGAACTGCTCTCGACGTGCCCGCAGTACTGTGGCCACTGCACGCGCATGGACCTGGTCGGCAACGACGTACCGCAGGTCGAGAAGGTGCGCTTCAAGGTGACGCAGCAGGAGCGCTGGAAGGAGATGCTGGACTACCTGCGCGCGTCGCCGACGGTGCGCGACGTGGTGGTGTCGGGCGGCGACGTGGCGAACGTGCCCATCGCGCAGCTCGAGAGCTTCGTCAGCCAACTCCTCGACATCCCCAACATCCGCGACATTCGCCTGGCGTCGAAGGGGCTGATGGGCATTCCGCAGCACTGGCTGCAGGACAACGTGCTGGCGGCGTTGGAGCGGCTGGCGGTGAAGGCCTTTGAGCGCAACGTCGACCTCGCGCTGCACACGCATGTGAACAACGCGAACCAGGTGACGCCGCTGCTCGGCAAGGCGGCGAAGAAGCTGCTCGAGCTCGGCTTCCGCGACGTGCGCAACCAGGGGGTGCTGTTGCGCGGCGTGAACGCGACGTCGAAGGACCTGCTGGAGCTGTCCTTCATGCTCCTCGATCACGCGCGGATCCTCCCGTACTACTTCTACATGTGCGACATGATCCCCAACTCGGAGCACTGGCGCGTCGCGGTGTTCGAGGCGCAGCAGCTCCAGCACGACATCATGGGGTACCTGCCGGGCTTCGCGACTCCGCGCATCGTGTGCGACGTGCCGTACGTGGGGAAGCGCTGGGTGCACCAGGTCGCCGCGTACGACCGCGAGAGGGGCATCAGCTCCTGGACGAAGAACTACCGCACGGGCATCGAGCTGGACGATCCCGAGGCGCTCCAGCGCCGGTACGAGTACTTCGACCCGGTGTACACGCTGCCCGCGGCCGGCCAGGCGTACTGGCGGGAGCAGGTGGCGGCGGCCTCGGCGGCCGCTCACCCGGTGCACGCCTGAGCGGTCCACGCCTTCCTTTCGGCGCGGGTGGTGAGGTAGGGCAGGGCCGGTGAGCATCGAGGCAGCGGACAGTCGGGCCGGGACGCAGGCGTCGAGCGCCTCGGCGGCCGATCGCCGGGCGGTGCTGTTTCCGCACGCGACGGATGCCGAGTGGCGGGATTGGCGCTGGCAGATGCGAAACGCCGTGCGGGAGCCCGCCGCGCTGGCGAAGCTGGTGCCGTTGACGGCCTCCGAACTCGCGGGCCTCGACGAGACGGCGGCGATGTTCCGCCTCGGCATCTCGCCGTACTACCTCTCGCTGGTCGACCCCAAGCACCCGCTCTGCCCGGTGCGCATGCAGGCCATTCCGGTGCGCGAGGAGGCGCGGGTGCGGCGGGGCGAGTTGCTCGATCCGCTGGGCGAGGATCCGCACCGCCCGGTGGAGGCGATCGTCCACAAGTACCCCGACCGGGTGCTGCTGCTCGCGACGGACAGCTGCTCGACGTATTGCCGCCACTGCACGCGCCGCCGCCTCACGAAGGGCGGGGAGGCCGAGCTGACGCGGAGCGCGCTCAAGGAGGCGATCGACTACGTGCGCGCGACGCCCACCGTTCGCGACGTGCTGCTGTCGGGCGGCGACCCGCTCTTGCTGTCGGACGTGCGGCTCGAGGAGGTGCTGGGCCCGCTGCGCGCGATTCCGCACGTCGAGATGATCCGCATCGGCACGCGGATCCCCGTGTGCCTGCCGATGCGCGTGACGGACGCCCTGGCGAAGCTGCTCCGCCGCCACGCGCCGCTCTTCGTGGTGACGCACTTCAACCACCCGAAGGAGATCACCCCGGAGGCCCGCGAGGCCTGCGAGCGGCTGATCGACCACGGCGTGCCGGTGGAGAACCAGGCGGTGCTGATGCGGCGGCTCAACTCGGACGCGCGCATCATCCGCGAGCTGAACCACGAGTGCCTCAAGATGCGGGTGCGGCCGTACTACCTGCACCAGATGGACGTGGCGCAGGGGCTGGAGCACCTGCGGACGCCGCTGGCGAAGGGCGTGGAGATCCTCGAGGCCCTGCGCGGGTGGACGAGCGGGCTGGCGGTGCCGCACCTGGCCGTCGATCTCCCCGGCGGGGGCGGGAAGGTGACGCTGCAGCCGGACTACGTGGTGGCGCGGCGCGAAGGCGAGACGGTGTTCCGCAACTACCGGGGCGCGCAGATCGCCTACCCGGAGCCGGAGGAGACGGACTGCAGCTGTCCGTACGACGAGGTGTGGCAGGCGCGCGCGCGTTGAGGCGTCAGCGCTTCCGGCCGCCCTTCGATGGGCCCTTGCTCGCCTTCGAGGGCGCGGGCTTGTCGTTCATGTCGCTGGCGGACATGTTCATGGTGCCGTCGCCGGCGGCCTCGGCCTGATCCGCGACGGCGTCCGGCGGGAGGCCTTCCTCCACGGGAACCCCATCGACTTTCTTCTCTTCCAGGGTGACGGGGTTGCCGTCGCTGAAGCCGCGCTGAATCTGGATCTCCTGGTCGCCGGCCTGGGCCTTCGCCTTCGCCTCGGCGTCCTTCTGGCGCTGGTCGGCCAGGGCCTGTTCGCGCGCCTTCTGCGCGGCGGCCTCCTGCGGGCTCTGCGCCATCTGCTGAAGGGCCCAGGCCTTCGCGTCGACGCCGTACTTGTCGAGGACCCTCTGCTCGGCGGCGGCCTGCTCGCGGATCATCTGCGAGCGCTCTTCGTTGCTGAGCTCGCTGGGCTTCTTGTTGCCGTACTTCTTCTGCACCTCGGCCTGCGCGGCCTTCTGGTCGAGCGCGATGGCAGCGGCTTGATCGGCCGGTACGCGGTTCGCGGACGCGGCGCCGAAGCGCGAGGCTGGGTCGGCGCCGAGCAACACCACGACGAGAGCGGGGGTCGCGATCATCACGCCGCGGGAGTGTAGCGGAAGGACGTTCCGGCGGGACCACCCCGTCAGTTGCAGCCGGCGCACTTCTCGCTGAAGGAGGCGCACTCCTCCTGTGACATGATGCACTTCTTCTGGAAGTCGTCGCGGTCGGACGCCTTCGCCGCGATGGCGCAGGCGGACTTCGAGATGTCGCACACCTTCGTCTTGAGCGAGCAGGCGTCGGCGCAGGTCACCTCGCCGCGGGTGCGGATCTCCTCGAGCTGGGCGGAGTAACGGTCCATCTGCTCGTCGTCGGAGCCCATGACGGTCGTCGTCGTCGTCTTCGGGCACGCGATGAGGCACAGCGACAGGGCGAAAGCGGCGAGGAGGGTTCGCATCCCCCCTGCTTAGGGCGAGGGCTGCGCCACGTCAAAGGTCAGTGCCCGCCGGGGGGCAGCGCGGGGCGGGGCAGGGGCGGCGGAGGCGGGGCGTGCTGGTCGCGCCAGTAGAAGTACGCGGTGAGCGCCAGGATGACGGCGATGGCGATCCGTCGCAGCCACACCTCACGGGCGCGAGCGGGCGAGCGGGCCGCGGCGGCCTCGGCGTCAGCGAGGCGGCGTTTGAGGCCGTCCCGGTGAGCGGCCAGGGCGCCGAGGACGTCCGCGAGCGGCTTCACCTGCTCTGCCGGCGCGGCGTCGGCGGTGCGCTCGAGTGCGTCGCCGCGAAGGCCAGCGGCGCCCGGCTCGTGCCGCCCGGCAGCGCGCGCCCCGGCGGCCGTCTGCGGGGCGTGCGGCGCCGTGGGCTCCGCGGCAGGGCTGTCGCGCTCTTCGCTCGGACGGGGCCGCGCCTGGCGCGCGTGCGAGGTCCCGTCGTCCTCGGCCCGCCCAGGTGCGTCGCCCCCAGGGGAGGTCTTGGGGGGACCGCCCAGTCCTCTCTGGCCCGTCGCATCGCCGCGGCGAGGAAGCCGCTCCAGCGCGCGCGCGAGTGCCGGCGCCTGCGAGGCCTCCGCCTCGTCCGAGAGTGGAGCCGCCGGCGTGGAGGCGCCCCGCGCCGCGGCGTCGCAGTCGCGGGCCGCGCGCAGCACCAGCCGTGCTGCGTTCGCCTCCGGAATGCCGTAGCGCTCGGCGAGCTCGGGCAGCGACCACCCATCCAGCGCCACGCGCGAGACGATCTCCGCGGAGCGCGGCGGCATTTGCCCGAGCACCTCGTAGAGCGCGGCCTCGTCCAGCATCCGCCGCACTCTGCCGATTTCTTGAGCGATTCTCCATGCTTCATACACTGGCGGGCGATGAAGGCCGCCCGCTTCTTCGCTCTCCTGGTGTCCGCCGGAGTCGCGGCGCCCGCGCACGCCGCCGAGACGATGCGCATCGCGATGGGCGCGGAGGTGTCGGAGATCGTGCTCTCGGGCGACGGCCTGTCGGTGGGCGACGACGCCGACGACGCGCGCTTCGAGCCGCTGGGCCAGCGGGCGACGGTGACGCTGGTGGACGGGCACCTCGCGGTGGATGGCAAGCCGCTGCCGCGCGAGTCGCTGCGCTTCCGCGCGGAGACGCCGGGCACGCTGACAGCGATGGGGACACGCGTGCGCGGTGACGTGGTGGTGCTGCCGGGCAGGACGCGGCTGGTGGCGGTCAACGTGCTGGCGCTCGAGGAGTACCTCGTCGGCGTGCTGGGCAGCGAGATGCCGAAGAGCTTCCCGCTGGAGGCGCTCAAGGCGCAGGCGGTGGCGGCGCGCACCTACGCGCTCAACAAGAAGCTGGAGCAATACGGCCAGCCGTACCACCTCGGCAGCTCGGTCATCAGCCAGGTGTACAAGGGCCTCGACGTCGAGGACGCGCGCACCCGCGAGGCGGTAGAGGCGACGCGCGGGTTGGTGCTCACGTACGACCTCCAGCCCATCGAGGCGTACTTCCACGCGAGCTGCGGCGGACGCACCGAGTCGGGCGCCGACGCGCTGGGCCGCGACCTGCCGTACCTGAAGCCGGTGGACTGCCCGTGCGGCCGCCTGCCGACGAGCCACTGGACGCTGACGCTGAAGTCCAGCGAGCTGTCGAGCCTCTTCAAGAAGGCGTCGGGGCTGCAGGTGCAGGGCCGCACGCGCACCGGCCGGGTGCAGCGCGTGACGGTGGGCCCGCGCAGCGTCGACGCGGTCACCTTCCGCGAGCGCGTCGGGTACATGAAGCTGAAGAGCCTCGACTTCGAGGTGGAGAAGGCGAAGGACGGCTACCGCCTCGACGGGCATGGCTTCGGCCACGGCGCCGGCATGTGCCAGTGGGGCGCGCGCGTCTACGCGGAGAAGGGCTGGGGCTTCGAGAAAATCCTCCAGCACTACTACCCGGGCACCGAGCTGCAGGTCCTCTACGAGTGACCGAGGGCGGCGGCTTGTCTTCGTCGCGTCCGCCCGCTATCCGCAGCGCGCCGTGCACACCGACGACTTCGACTTCCCGCTCCCCACCGAGCTGATCGCCCAGGCGCCGCTGCCGCAGCGCGACGCGAGCCGGCTCTTGCACGTCGATCGCGCGACGGGCCAGCGGGCGCACCTGCGCTTCACCGAGTTGCCGGGGTTGTTGCGCGCCGGCGACGTGCTGGTGCTGAACGACTCGCGGGTCATCCCGGCGCGGCTGCTGGGGAAGAAGGTGGGCACGGGCGGGCGCGCGGAGCTGCTCCTGGTGCGGCCGGCCGCGGAGGTGGAGACGGAGGCGGCGCTCAAGGCGGGGGCGGGCGGCACGGTGTGGACGTGTCTCGGCCGGTCGTCGAAGGGCTTCAAGCCGGGCGCGAAGCTTCAGTTCGACGCCGGCCTCACCGCCGAGGTGCTGGAGGACAGGGGGGGCGGTGAGCTCCGCGTGCGCTTCACCTCGGCGCTCGCGACGCTGGAGGAGGCGATCGCCCGCGCCGGCCGGCTGCCGCTGCCGCCGTACATCGAGCGGGCGCCCACCGAAGCCGACGCCGAGCGCTACCAGACCATCTACGCGCGGAAGCAGGGCAGCGTGGCGGCGCCGACGGCGGGGCTGCACTTCACGCCAGCCGTCTTCGAGGCCCTGGCGGCGCGCGGCGTGGAGCGCGCCTTCGTGACGCTGGAGGTGGGGCCGGGGACGTTCCTCCCGGTGCGCGAGGGCGACGTGTCGAAGCACGTGATGCACCCGGAGCGCTGCCTGGTGCCCGAGGCGACGGCCGAGCGCCTGCGCCGCGCGCGGCGGGAGGGCGGACGGATCGTCGCGGTGGGCACCACGGTGGTGCGCACGCTGGAGTCGCTGGCCGACGACGCCGAGGTGGTGCGCGCGGGCGCGATGGACACGCGCCTCTTCATTACCCCGGGCTTTCGGTTCCGCGTGGTGGACGCGCTGGTGACGAACTTCCACCTGCCGAAGTCGACGCTGGTGATGTTGGTGAGCGCCTTCCTCGGACGCGAGGCGACGCTGGCGGCGTACGCCGACGCGGTGCGCGAGCGGTACCGCTTCTTCAGCTACGGTGACGCCATGTTCATCGGCGGAGCGCGTCCGTGACGGAAGGACTGCCTCCTCCGGAGTGGCGCGGCGACCAGCGCGTGTCGCCGTCGCTGGTGCGGTACGAGCTGTTGCACGTGGACGCCAAGACGGGCGCGCGGCGGGGCCGGCTCCACACGCCCCACGGCGTCATCGAGACTCCCGTCTTCATGCCCGTCGGC
The DNA here is from genome assembly GCA_040755835.1 of Myxococcota bacterium. Lineage (GTDB taxonomy): Bacteria > Myxococcota > Myxococcia > Myxococcales > Myxococcaceae > JADLDB01. The sequence continues at coordinate 12,295 of JBFMAB010000084.1, read as the reverse complement.
ACCGCCGGCAGCGTGAAGGCGATCGCGCCGGACGATCTCCACGCGCTCGGCTCGCGCATCATCCTCGGGAACACGTACCACCTGATGCTGCGGCCCGGCGAGGCGCTCATCGGGGCGATGGGGGGGCTGCACCGCTTCATCTCGTGGGACGGGGCGATGCTGACGGACTCCGGCGGCTTCCAGGTCTACAGCCTGTCGGAGATGCGGAAGATCACCGAGGAAGGCGTGAGCTTTCAATCGCACCTCGACGGCTCGAAGCACGTGCTGACGCCCGAGCGCAGCATCGAGATCCAGGAGGTGCTGGGCGCCGACGTCATCATGGCGTTCGACGAGTGCCCGCCGGCGCTGTCCGAGCGCCGGTACATGGAAGCGTCCATGGACCGCACCACGCGTTGGTTGCACCGGTGCGTGAAGGCGTGGCACCGCCAGCGCAGCTCGCTGTTCGGCATCGTCCAGGGCGGGCTGTCGGAAGCGCTGCGCAAGCGCCACGCGGAGGAGATCTGCGCGGTGGACCTCCCGGGCTACGCGCTGGGCGGCTTCGCGGTGGGCGAGGCGCCCGAGCAGATGCACGCGGGCGTGGCGTTTTCGGCGCCGCTGCTCCCCAAGGACAAGCCGCGCTACCTGATGGGCGTCGGCACGCCGCTCGATCTCGTCACCTGCGTGGGCGCGGGCGTCGACCTGTTCGACTGCGTCCTGCCCACGCGCAGCGCGCGCAACGGGCTGCTCTTTACGAGCGAAGGGAAGCTGGTGATCAAGAACGCGCGGTACGCGCGCGACGAGCGGCCGCTCGATCCGAACTGCCGCTGCTACACGTGCCGCACGTTCTCGCGGGCGTACCTGCGGCACCTGTACAACGCGCAGGAGGTGGTGGTGAACCGCCTCAACACGCTGCACAACCTGCACTTCTTCCTGACGCTGATGAGTGACGCGCGCGCGGCCATCGAGGCCGATCGCTACGCGGAGTTCCTGGCCGCGTTCCATGCGCGGCCGCAGTCACCGCCGTGACGCGCGCTACCTGACGGCGCCTTCGGGGCGGCAGCCCTTGAGCGCGGTGGTGCCGCCGGCCTCGACGCACTCGTAGTTGATGCGGCAGTCCGCGTTGGTGTTGCAGAGCGGGCTGCACACCTGGCTCGAGCCGCCGAAGTACACGCAGATGGTGCCGCTCGGGCAGTCCTGGCCCTCGCCCGGCTCGGTGCAGCCGCGCGTGCAGAAGCCGCCGGGCGCGGGGAAGCAGTCCTGTCCTGGCACGCAGTCGTCACGCTTCTCGCAGGACACGCCCACCGTCACGGCGTTGCAGCCCGCGAGGGACAGGAGGAGACCGCCGAGCACAACCATCAGGAACGACTGTCGAATCATGGGCCGGGGCCCATAGCACAGATCTCGCCGTGTGCGCTTGCTGCATGCCACCCGGGGGGGTATATGCGCCGCCTCTTGCACACCATGTTCCCAGCAACCATTCCAGTTGTCTTCGGCCAGGCCATGGGCGGCGGCATGAGCACCAACCTGCTGTTCTTCGGTGCCCTGTTCGCCATCATGTACTTCGTCCTCATCCGCCCGCAGCAGAAGCAGATGAAGGAACAGCAGTCGATGCTCGCGTCCCTGAAGAAGGGTGACGACGTCGTCACCCAGGGCGGCATGCTGGGGAAGATCTTCTCGGTCGCCGACAAGGTCGTCACGCTCGAGGTCGCCTCGGGCGTCAAGCTGCGGGTGCTCAAGTCCAGCATCCAGGCGAAGGTCACCGTGACCGACGAGCCGGCGAAGGCCGAGTCCGACGCGAAGAAAGAGGAGAAGTGAGCGATGGACCGCAACTGGTACACGCGCCTGGTCATCGTCCTGCTGGTCGCCCTGGGGACCCTGTGGCTTCTGGTGCCCAGCTACTACTCCTTCTTCGTGCTGGAGCGCGCTGACCGGAACAACCTCAAGAAGCTCGACGAGGCGCTGCCCGCCTGGGCGCCGCCGGCGAAGTACCGCCTGTCGCTGGGCCTCGACCTGCAGGGCGGCATTCACATGGTCATGCGCGTCGACACCAGGACGGCGCTCATGAAGCGGGCCGAGCGCCGCGGCCTGCAGATGGCCAACTGGGTGCAGACCAAGAAGCTGGGCGAGGTCACCTCGTCGACGGACCCCGAGAACCTCCTGGTCACGCTGACGGCGAAGGACCCGGCCACCATGGACGCGATCGAGAAGGAGCTGGTGGGCACCTTCGAGGACTTCTCGAAGGAGTCGCGCAACGGCGCCTCGCTCGTGCTGCGCCTGAACGACGCGCAGGTCGACTACTTCATGAACGAGGCCGTCGAGCAGGCGATGCTCGTCATCCGCAAGCGCATCGACAAGTGGGGCGTGGCGGAGGTGGACGTGCGCCGCCTGGGCACCGACTCGATCCAGATCTCCCTGCCCGGCCAGTCCGATCCCGAGCAGGCCAAGGAGCTGATCGGCACCACCGCGCAGCTCGAATTCCGGCTGGTGGACGAGAACCCCGAGCTCTTCAAGTCGCTGTACGACAGCACGCCGCCAGAGGCGAGCGCGGGCATCACCCTGGTCTCGGCGCGCGGCGTCGACGATGACGGCAGCGCGCCGCCGACGCCGTTCCTCGTCGGCACGGACCGCGAGGCGCTGGCGGCGTACGTCAAGGGCAAGGCGCCCGAGGGCAAGCAGATTCTGCTGCACTGCGTGGAGGCGGAGAACGGGAAGAGCTGCACGAAGTACTACACGTTTCTCGTGGGGAAGGACGTTCCGCTGACGGGCGACTCGCTGACCAACGCCGACGCCAGCCAGAACCCGCAGGACAACTCGGTGCAGGTGAACTTCCAGTTCGACGCGCAGGGCGCGCAGGACCTCGAGGCGCTGACCGGGAACAACGTCGGCAAGCGGATGGCGATCGTCCTCGACGACAACGTCGTCATGGCCCCGACGATTCAGGAGAAGATCAGCGGTGGCTCGGGCCGCATCACCCTGGGCCGGCGCGGCGCGGTGCAGGAGCGGCTCAAGGAGGCGCAGATGCTGGCGCTGGCGCTGAAGGCGGGCGCGCTGCCGGCGCCGGTCACCACCGGTGAGATTCGCCAGGTGGGGGCCTCGCTGGGGGACGAGCTGATCAAGAAGGGCACGCTGGCCGCGATCGTCGGCCTGCTGCTGGTCGTGGTCTTCATGGCCATCTACTACAAGCTGTCGGGCCTCATCGCGGACGTGGCGCTGATCCTCAATGGCGCGCTCATCCTCGGCGGGCTGGCGCTGTTCGGCGCGACGCTGACGCTGCCCGGCATCGCGGGCTTCGTGCTGACGCTGGGCATCGCGGTCGACGCGAACGTGCTGATCAACGAGCGGGTGCGTGAGGAGCTGGCGGCGGGCAAGTCGGCGCGGACGGCGATCGACAACGGCTACGACCGCGCGTTCTGGACCATCTTCGATGCGCACGTGACGACGTTGATCGCCGGCTTCATCCTGATGAGCACGGGCACGGGCCCGATCCGCGGGTTCGCGACGTCGCTGATCATCGGCATCATCGCGTCGCTGTTCACCTCCATCGTGGTGACGCGGCTGATCACCACCTGGGTCGTCCACGGCCGCAACGCCGAGACGGTGTCCATCTAAGGCCGTCGGGCCCACAGGAGAGATACGGCCATGATGCAGATCATCAAGGGCAGGACGAACTTCGACTTCATCGGCAAGCGCCGGGTCGCCATCTACATCTCCACGGTGATCAACCTGGCGATTCTGATCGGCATCCTGCTGTTCGGGTTCAACCTGGGCGTGGACTTCGCGGGCGGCACGCTGGTGGAGGTGAAGTTCGCGGCCTCGACGAGCGCGGAGCAGGTGCGCGAGGGCGCGGTCAAGGGGGGCTTGAAGGAGCCGCAGGTGCAGGGCATTGGCTCGGCGGAGGAGAACTCGTTCATCCTCCGCATGGGCGGCGTCACGCAGCTGACCGACGAATCCGAGAAGGCCGCGGAGGCGGCCCTGCGCGGCGCGGGTGAGGTGGCCTCGCTGACCAAGGACCTCGACAACGGCATCATCAACGTCCGCTACAAGGCGAAGGTGGATCCGGCCGCGCTGAAGGCGGCCGTCGAGGCGTCGGGCACCGGCGTGAAGGAGGTGCGCGAGCTCGGCGAGGCGGGCGGTGCGTTCGACTACCAGGTGGTCTCGGCGGGAATGTCCGAGAAGGTGCAGCAGGCGCTCAAGACGGGCATGGCGGGCGCGCAGTTCGAGGTGCGCCGCGTCGACTACGTCGGTCCGCAGGTGGGCAAGCAGCTGCGCAACAAGGGCATCATGGCGTTGTTGTACGCGATGGTGGCGATCCTCCTCTACGTGGCGTTCCGCTTCGACCTGAAGTTCGGCCCCGGCGCGCTGCTGGCGATGCTGCACGACGTGGTGATGGTGGCGGGCTACTTCCTCGTCACGCGGCGCGAGTTCAACCTCACGTCGATCGCCGTGCTGCTGACGGTGCTGGGCTACTCCATCAACGACACGATCGTGATCTACGACCGGATCCGCGAGGAGATGGTCAAGTACAAGGGCAAGCCGCTGCCGGAGATCATCAACATCGCCGTCAACGACACGCTGTCGCGCACGCTGCTCACGGGTGGCGTCACGGCCCTGTCGCTGGTTGGCCTGCTCATCTTCTCGGTGGGTGAGATCTTCGACTTCGCGGCCGCGATGCTGGTCGGCATCATCGTCGGCACGTACTCCTCCGTGTACATCGCCAGTCCGCTCGTCATCTGGCTGGACGAGCGCGAGGCCGCCCGCGCCCGTCACGGCGGGCAGGTGAAGGCCCGCCCGGCGTGACCACCCCGCGGAGGGCCTCGCGGCTGTCCGGCACGGCCTGAATAGGGGCCCAGGGCCGCCCGTCGGCCGGGGGTGATGACTGTCGCCCTCTACCTCGCCGCGCTGGTCCTGTCCCACCCGCTACCGTCCTGCCTGACGGCCTTCGGCCGGACGGCCTGCGGCTACGCCTGCGCGGCGTCTGGTGGACAGGTGCAGTGCGCCGCGACGCCTGCCGGCGTGTGCCACGGGACGGCCTTGGGCGTGACGTGCTTCGATCCTCCCGAGGGTGGCTGGCGGCACCCGCAGGCGGCCTGCCTGGTGTCCGAGGGCGTGGTGGCCTGCGGCTACGGCTGCCAGGCGGTGGGCGCCGACGTGAAGTGCGCCCAGACGCCGCAGGGGCTCTGCATCGCCGACTTCGGCCGCGTGGACTGCTGGGATCCGCTGGTGCCCGTGGCGCCCGGAGTGGAGGTGCCCCCGGCGGAGTGCCTGCGGGACTCCGGCGCGCTGGCCTGCGGCTGGGGCTGCGTGGCGGGCCTGGGCCAGGTGCGCTGCAGCCAGGTGCCGGGCGGGCGGTGCCGCGCCGACTTCGGGCGCCTCGTCTGTGACGGCGACTGACGCCGGCTCAGCCGGGTTTCGCGGGGCGCGCCGCGGGCGCCGGCTCCTGCACCAGGTGCACGGTGCGCGTCGGGAAGGCGAAGCTGGAGCCGGCCTTCTCGACCACCTCCATGAATTGCAGGAGGACCTCTTCGCGGATCTGCTTGAACTCCTCGAAGTCCTTCGCGAGGAACCAGCACATCACCTCGACGTTGAGCGAGAAGTCGGCGAACTGCCCGAAGCGCACCGAGACGGCGTCGGGCCAGATCTTCGGGTGCGCGCGCAGCACGGCCTCGAGGCCGTCGCGCACCTGGCGCACCTGCGCGGCGGTGGTGCCATAGGTGAGACCGAGGAAGGTGTGGAGCCGGAAGCGATCGCGGGTGGCGAAGGTCTCGAGCCGCATGTCGGCCAGCTTGCCGTTGGGCACGCTGATGATGGTGCGATCGAGCGTGCGAATGCGCGTGGAGCGCAGGCCGATGGTTTCGACCGTGCCGACGAAATCCTCGATCCGCACGAAGTCCCCTTCGCAGAACGGCCGGTCCACCGCCAGCGCGAAGGCGCCGAAGAGGTGCTCCAGCGTCTTCTGCGCGCCCAGCGCCAGCGCGATGCCGCCGATGCCGAGGCCGGCCAGGGCGCTGGTGACGGAGAAGCCCAGCTGAGACAGCGTCGCGAGCGCAGCCATGGCGATCACCGCGAGCTGGGTGACGCGGCCCACCAGGTTGACGAGGGCCCTGGTGCCGGGGCGCTGGGCGGCGGCGTCGCTGACGACGTATTGCCCCGTCCAGGTGGTGATCGCGCGGGCGACGCCCCAGAAGAAGCCCAGCACGAGCAGCACGCGGAACAGCCGCGATCCCCAGCTCTCGGCGCTCGCGGGCAGCGCCAGCGTCTGCAGTGAGAGGTCACCGATGAAGCCGAACCACAGCAGGCGCGCGGGCCCGGCCAACTGCGACACCACCGCGTCGTCCACGCGGGTGTCGGTGCGCGCCGCGAGGCGGGCCAAAAGCTGCGTGGTGACGCGCGCGAGCAACGTCGCGAGCGCGAGCGACAGCAGCAACACCGCGGGCAACCCCAGCCACTGCCAGCGATCGAGCCCGAGGAGCCAGTGTTCCCGAAACCACGGGGGGAGGCTGCCCCGGAGGCCCACCGACGCCTCGACCAGGGCGGAGTTGGCCTTCGCCAGCGCCACGCTCTGGCCCGGCAGCGGCTCCCCGATCCCGGCGTCGGGGGCCGCCGCCTCCGCCCACGCGGGGGCCGCGCCCAGCACCGCCACCGTCATCACGCTCGCTCGCAGCATGGCCCTGTATATGCGCACGAAGGGCCCGCCCCCGCCGCGAAAACGCCCGCCCGGAAGACTCTCAAAACGACAGCATGGCCGTCGAAATGACAAGTGAAGGGTAAGGTCGCATCTCATCGTGCGTATGGAAATCAGGCGGTTAGAAGACGGCCGGAAGATTGCTGTGCCTTTGAACCAGTCGCCGCCCGATCGTCGGGCGGTTCATCATCGAAAGAGGAGAAACACCGTATGAAGAAGCTGCTGTTGGCCGTGGCCCTGCTGACCTCGCCGTTCGCGTTTGCCTCCACCTGGGAGATCGACTCCGCGCACGCGGCGGCGAACTTCTCGGTCCGCCACATGATGATCTCCAACGTGCAGGGCACGCTGGGGAAGGTGACGGGCAAGGTGATGCTGGACGACGCGGACGTCACCAGGTCGGCGGTCGAGGCCAGCATCGACGTGAAGGGCATCAACACCCGGGAGCCGAAGCGCGACGATCACCTGCGTTCGAAGGACTTCTTCGACGTGGAGAAGTTCCCGGCGATCACCTTCAAGTCGACGAAGATCGAGAAGGCCGGCGACAAGCTGAAGGTCACCGGCGATTTGACGATCCACGGCGTGACCAAGCCGGTGACGCTGGATGCGGTGGTGACCAACGAGGTGAAGAACCCGTTCACCAAGGCGGTGACGCGCGGCGTGTCCGCGACCGGCAAGCTGAACCGCAAGGACTTTGGCCTGACGTGGAACGTGGCGCTCGAGGCGGGCGGCCTGATGGTCGGTGAGGAGGTGGACCTCGCCATCGAGGCCGAGCTGGTGAAGCAGGACGGCGGCGCTCCGGCGGCCGCGCCCGCGAAGAAGAAGTAGACGAACGCCTGGAAGTCGCGCCCGCGGGGTGCTCCTCCGGCGTGGAGGGGCGCCCCGTCGTGTTTCAGGAGCCGGCTCAACGCTTCTTCTTCTTCTTGTCGCGCTTGCCGTCGCCGGCGGCGGAGGACGCGGCGGCGGGCGCCTGGGCGAAGATGACGGCCGGCTCGGGCTCGGGCGCGATCGCCGCCTCCACGCCCCACTTCGTGAACAGCCAGGCGATGCCGCCGACGGCGAACAGGGTGGCGAGCGACATGGTGACGTACTGCTCGTCGAGCCAGCCGCTCATCCACGGCAGCGGGTGCCAGTTGATGAACAAGGTCAGCATCGACAGCCCGGCGATGATCATGCCCACCTCTCGCCGCACGGCGTGCAGGAGCGCGATGCCCGCGAGGAAGCAGTAGTAGTAGTTGGTCAGCTCGGCGCCCACGACGATGAAGCCGATGCCGAGCGCCGAGGCGAGCCAGGGGTCGGGTCCGCTCTGCTTGAGCGCCAGCCACACGAGGTAGATCGCGCCGGCGAAGATGAGGAGGAAGAGCGGGAGGCTGCGGTGCCAGTTGTCGAGCCGCGTGGCCTTCCACTTTGCCCACGCGTCCAGGGTGCCGCTCTGCACCGTCTTCTGGCCGATGGTGTCGGGCCGCCACGAGAGCACGGTGCGCAGGCCCATGTGGTTGGTGAGCGGCGTGTTCGCGTGCTTGACGGTGTTCTGCTTGAAGCGGACCCAGGTGTCGGGCCCGCCGAAGAAGGCGAGCGACGCGCCCACCAGCAACGCGGTGCCCACGGCGCCGCCGGCCACGTAGCGGAGGAAGCGGGGATCGAGCTTCCGGTGGACGCGGAAGTACTCGAACGCGGCGATCGCCGGGCCGATCGCCACCAGGCCCGGGAACAGGCGCAACAGCACTGCGTACGAGAACGCGAAGCCGGCGAGGAAGGGCTTCTCCTTCTTGAGCAGGCAGATCGACGCCACCAAGTAGAAGAGCCAGTCGTGGCGGAGGAAGGCGCCGCCCGTCCAGTAGAAGCGGTTGGGGAAATTGGTGCCCAGCACCAGCGCGGCGATGGCGAAGGCCCGCGGTCCGAAGGCCCACCAGATGATCGCCAGCGTCAGCGCGAGGTAGAGCGGGTCGAGGAGGTTCAGCCGCGTGAGTTGCTCCATCGACGCGGGCCCGGTGTTGGTGAGTGCGATGCCCGCGAGCGTCCACACCGGCGTCGCGTTGTAGCCGTGGTCGAGGTGGATCTCCTTCCACCGCGTCTCGTTCACGAAGCTGCGGAAGGTGTTCACGTCCTTCGTGAAGGCCGCCCACCGCTCCGGCGAGAAGCGCGACTTGCAGGCGTCGGGGTTCGCCAGCACCGCGTCGGGCTTCACGATGATGTTGGTGCGGAGGTCGGTGAAGGTGCGGCGCTTGAGCTGATCGAGGCGCCCGTTCTCCGAATCCACCACCGCGGCGCAGTCGTAGAGGTTCTCGTACCCGAGTTCGGGGAAGTACTTCGCCCCCATGTAGTAGTGGTACGTGTCCCAGACGTGGACGAAGTTGTGGAAGTGGAGGTGGCCGAAGTTGAAGTAGCCGAAGAAGGCGGACACGCCGAGCGCCACCAGCAGCCGGTCGCGCAAGAGCTGCTTGTGCGCCGGCCTGCCCTCCCGCGCGAGCTGGTAGCCCCAGGCCAACACCCACAGCACCGCCGCGGCGATGGCGAACTGCAGCCACTGCGCCGAGCTGTCGTTGTCGAGCCCGAAAGGCCTCTGGCCGACGAACTTGAGCGCCAAAAGGCCCACCAGCGCCAGCACGCCCAGCGGGCCCCAGACGTCCCAGTTGAAGTCGTCTTCGGTCTTTCGGGCGGTGGCGCTCGTCACGGCGGCGCAATGTAGGGAGTTTGCTTCGCCGCGCCAAGTGCTCGAAAGCCCTCGAGAAGTTCTCGGCCTTTCCGGGGTCGAGTGTGAGATCGTTCGGCGAGACCACGCGTTGGAGGGGGTATGAACCGACCGGTCCTGGCTGCCGTCGTCCTGTGTGCGCCGCTCGCGCTCGCGCAGGGCATGCTCATTCCTACCGACAGCTCGCTGGGCCCATTGGGCATCAAGTACCAGCGCGTGTCGGCGCAGATCGTCGACGGCGCCGCGGTCACGAAGGTCGAGCAGGTCTTCGTGAACACGTCGAACCGGCAGCTCGAGGCGCACTACGTCTTCCCGTTGCCGAAGGGCGCGGCGCTGCAGGACTTCTACCTGTGGATCAACGGGAAGCGGACGAAGGGCGAGGTGCTCGAGAAGCAGAAGGCGACGGAGATCTACGAGGGCATCGTGCGCCGGCTGCAGGATCCCGGCTTGCTCGAGTACATCGACACCGACGCCTTCCGCGCGCGCGTCTTCCCGGTACCGGCGAACGGCGAGCAGAAGATCGAGCTCAGCTTCTCGCAGGTGCTCGACTTCACCGGCGGCCTCTACCAGTACCACTACCCGCTGGGTGCCAGCGCCCGTGGCGCGCCGCGCCTCGCGGTGCAGCAGGACTTCACGTTCTCCGCGACCATCAAGTCGAAGACGCCGCTGCGCAGCATCTACTCGCCGACGCACCGCATCGGCGTGTCGCGCAGGTCGGACAACGACGCCACGGCCGGCCTGGAAATGGGCCCGGGCACCGACATCTCGAAGGACCTCGATCTCTTCTACACGGTGTCCGACAAGGCGGTCGGCCTCACCATCCTCTCGAACCGCCCCGACACCGAGCAGCCGGGCTTCTTCATGGCGCTCATCTCGCCGAAGGCGGACACGAAGGCCGACGAGGTGATCGCCAAGCGGATCACCTTCGTCATGGACACGTCCGGCTCGATGATGGGCGACCGCATCAAGCTGGCGCGCGACTCGCTGAAGTACTGCGTGCAGAAGCTGAACCCCCGCGACGAGTTCAACGTGGTGCGCTTCTCCACCGACGTCGAGGCGCTCTTCGAGAAGCCGCAGCTGGCCAGCGAGGCCAACGTGAAGAAGGCGCTGGAGTTCGTCTCGGGCCTCGAGGCGATCGGCGGCACGGCGATCGACGAGGCGCTCACCCGGGCGCTCAAGGACGGCGAGAACCGCGGTGAGCGCCCGCACATGGTGATGTTCATCACCGACGGCCACCCGACGGTGGGCGAGACCGAGGAGCCGGCGATTGCGGCGCACGCCAGGAGCGCCAACAAGGGCAGCCGCGTCTTCACGTTCGGCGTGGGTGACGACCTCAACGCTCGGCTCCTGGACCGCATCGCAGAGGACGGCGCCGGTACCAGCGACTACGTGCGCGACGGCAGGGACTTCGAGCTGAAGATCGGCGGCTTCTACGACAAGGTGGCGAACCCGGTGCTGGCCGACGTGTCGCTCGACCTCGCCGCCTTCGGGGCCTACGACGTGTACCCGCGCCGCCTGGGCGACCTCTTCAAGGGCCAGCAGCTCGTGGTGATGGGCCGCTACCGCTCGCCGAAGGAGTCGACGGTGGTGCTGTCGGGCAACGTCAACGGCAAGAAGACGGTGTTCGAGTACCGCGGTGAGATGGTGAAGGAGGGCAAGGCCTACGACTTCGTCCCGCGGCTGTGGGCGATTCGCAAGGTGGGCTACCTGCTCGAGGAGATCCGCCTCCACGGCGAGAAGGCCGAGCTGAAGGACGAGATCGTCTCGCTCGGGAAGAAGTACGGCATCGTCACGCCGTACACCTCGTACCTCGTCGTCGAGGACACGCCGATGCCGGTGGCGCAGAACCGCCCGCCGCCGCCGCCGCGCCCGTGGGGTGATCGCCCGATGGAGGAGAGCCGCCGCGACATGGCGCCCAGGGGATCCGCCGGCGGGTTCCTCCGCAGCCAGCCGGGCACCACCGCCGCCGCGCCTGCGCCCATGGCCCCGGTGGCCGAGCCGGACGCCGACGACTTCGCCAGCGCCTTCGGCCGCGGCGGGGTCGGCGCCGAGAAGAAGACGCTCGAGGCGTCCGACGGCAAGGAGGCGATCGCCGCGTCGAAGGCCGTGCGCAGGATGAAGGACGAGGAGGTCGCGCAGAAGGTGAACGAGCCGGTGCGCGTCGCGTCGGGCCGCACGTTCATCTTCCGGTCGGGCGGGTGGATCGACTCCGAGGCGCTCGGCGGCACCGCGAAGCAGCTCAAGGTGAAGTACCTGTCCGACGCGTACTTCGCGCTGCTCAAGGCGCGGCCGGACCTGAAGGCGGCGCTCGCGTTGTCGGATCGCCTGATCATCGTCGTGGCGAAGGGGAAGAGCGTCGTCATCGACCCCGCGGGCGGTGAGACGAAGGCCGACGCGGTGACGGGCTTCCTCAAGTAGTCGAAGGCCAGCGCAGCACAGGCGGCGGCCGGTCTCCCAGCACGGGGGCCGGCCGCGCGCGTTTCGCGAGGCGCCGCGCACCCTCGCCGCCGTCGCAGGGCTCTCACGGTCGGAATTGTCGCGAGAGGAGCGAAGGCATGACCGTCACGGCGGCCCGTCTCCCCGCGGCGCTGATGCGCCAGGTGGCGAGCGCCGTGGAGACGTTGTTCGAGGACCTCGATGTCGTCCTGTGGTGCCGCAAGCGCCTCAAGGAGCGCTGCCCGTTCCCGGAGCGGGTGATCATCGCCCGCACGCGTGACGCCCACCAGGAGCACGCGCAACGGGCGCTCGAGGTGATCCGGCAGGCGGACCCGGACTTCTCCGACGAGCTCGAGCGCACCGTGGTGGCCGACGTGGCGCGCGACGACTGACGTCGTCACGCGCCTCTTGGCGCACCATGGAGGGATGAAACAGGGCTCGGCAGCGGTGGCCATGCTCGGGCATGCTGCCGCTGCGGTGCCGATGTGTAGGTCGCCAATCGCTGTGGT
>JBFMAB010000083.1:44758-74707 GCA_040755835.1 Myxococcota bacterium | reverse complement strand
GAGTCCGGCGACATCAGCACCAGCATCGAGCCCTGTCCGTCGTTCGTTCCACGCATGGCCAGCACCAGATCACGCCTCGGTACGGCCAGTCGATCGTCTCGAGGCGTTTTTCAGCAACCTGCTAGGCGGAAACGCTCACCTGTCGAGCCGGGAGTAGCCGTCGAGGGCGGTGACCCAACTTGACAAGCTCACGCCGGGCACGTCGAAGACGTCCTCCACGCTGATGCCCGACAGCAGATCGACGGCCACCACCTCGAGCTTCGCGCCGGCCTCGGTCGCGGGATCGACGCCCGGCCCGGCGGGGCCCAGGGGCCACGGCACGGAGGTCTGCTGGCCCTCCATGGCGAAGTAGATGACGTGCCGCACCTCGGTGCCGGTCAGCGCCACCCGGGCCAGCTCGCCCCCCGTCGAGACGATGGACGCCCACGCCGGCTGGCCGGTGTCGAAGGCGCGCGCGGCCGGCGAGAAGGACGCGTCGGCCGGCGCCGGGAGGAACGGTGTCACCAGCACGCGCTCGGGCAGGGTGGGGCCGCGGGACAGGCGGCCGCTCAGCGCGTTGCCCCCCGCGTTCCGCGCGAGCGCCCACAGGCCGGGCGTGGCGATCTCCACCCCGTTGTAGGCGGGCCCGCTGCGCAGCGTCACGGCGTCGACGGGCCGGGTGCCGTCCTGGCCGGGCGCGCCCGCGGTGCGGTTGGCGAAGCCGGTGGGCAGCATGCCCGCGGCCGGATCGATCTCCACCGCCGCCACCAGCACCGTGTCGAAGGTGGACGGTACGCGCGGCAGCACCACCTCGGTGCGGCGCTTCTGCTGCCGGCGCGGCTGGAAGGACTGCATCGAGAAGGCGGCGTAGTCGGGTACGTCCTCCTCGCCGAGCGGGCACTTCTGCGCGTTGCTGCAGCGGCCATTGCCGTTGACGTCGGTGGCGTCGGGCACGAAGGGCCGCGCGGCGGGCGTGGCGCCGGTGCCCAGCGCGTAGTCGAAGCTGCCGAGGTACGACAGGAAGTCCGTCGAGCGCAGCGACAGCAGCGACTCGAGGTACGCGCGGCCGGCCCAGGCGGCCGTGAAGCGCGTGCCCGGCTGCGCGGGCGAGAGCGCGCGGCCCTTCACCTCCTGTGGGAAGCCGAAGCCCGGCGAGGTGTAGAGGACGATCGCGCCCGGGACCGGCACCTGCTGGCCGACGCCCGGCAATTCCACCATGAAGTTGTCGCCGAGCAGCCCCTGCGCGGTCAGCGACGGCACGTCGGACGCGGACGCGATGACGAAGCCCGCCCAGTACGAGCCGGTGGTGCTGACGTCCGAGAAGCTGATCGACGAGTTGAGCCCGGCCTGCGCGCGCACCGGGTTCTCCCGCAGCACCAGCAGCACGTCGGTGGACGTGGTGCCGAGGACGGAGGCGCGCTCGTACGCCGGCAGGCCGTCGCTGCGCGTGGCCTGGGCGACGGCGGTGACGGTGAGCGCCCCGGCGCCGAGCGCGGGGAAGGCCGCCAGCCCGTCGGCGCCGGTGGTGACGTCGGTGGGCGTGGTGCAGCCACTCGTCGCGCACGCGCGCACCGCCACGTTCGCCAGCGGCGCGCGGGAGGCGGCGTCGACGACGATGACGCGCCGGCCCTGCGTCACGGCGGGGACGATCGTCAGCGTCGCCGTCGCCCCGGCCACCGCGGATCCGCTCACCGAGCCCTTCACCTTCACCGTGCCCGCGGTCACCGCCGTCACGCGGCCCGCGGGCGTCACGGTGGCGGAGGTGCTGGGCTGGCCCGCGGCGTCCGTCACCTCCCACGTCGCCGCGCCGAGCGGGAAGCTGGTGCCGTCCAGCTTGAAGGCCAGCAGCGTCAGCTGCAGCGAATCGCCCTCCACCAGCCAGCCGGAGGTGGGCGTGACGCGCAGCAGGTTCACCTCGGACGGCAGCGGCGCCGAGACGCACGCGCCGTCGATGCAGCGGCCGTCGGCGCCGCAGTCGGCGTGGCCGCGGCAGACGTGCGGCACGCACAGCCCTCCGATGCAGTCCTTCCCGGCGCCGCACTGGGCCGTCACCGTGCACGCGGGCGACGCCTGGCAGTGGCCTTCCTCGCAGTAGCCCGACGGCGTCAGCATCGGCGGCGTGCCGGTGACGCAGTCGGCGTCGGCGAGGCAGCGCGGCAATTCGAGGCACAGGCGCTGGCTGCAGTCGAAGCCCGGCGGGCACTGGCCCTGCTCGAAGCGCTTGCACTCGTAGTTGCGCAGGCACTGCGACGACGAGGTGCACAGCGTGTACGCCTCGCAGCGGCCGAAGGTGTTCGACGTGCAGTACTGACCCTGCGGGCAGTCCTCCGCCGTGGCGCAGTCGGCCTTCTGGCACAGCCCGTTGCGGCAGATGAAGCCGGCGCCGCCGCACTGCACGTCGGTGGTGCAGCGCCGGGTGCAGGTGCCCTGGACGCAGGTGTAGATGGCGAAGGCCAGCCGCGGATCGAGATGGGGCGCGCAGTCCTGCGGCACGACGCACACCGGCAGGCACAGGCCCTGCGTCACCTCGCAGCGGCCGCCGGTGCCCAGGCAGTCCGCGTCGGCGGAGCAGGGCTTGCGCGCCTGGCAGACGCCGGCGACGCACTGCTGGTTGGCCGCGCACGCCTCGTCACCGAGGCAGGTGCAGCGCCCGTCGGTGCAGCCGAAGCCCATGGCGCAGTCGGTGGTCTTCGCGCACTCCGGCCGCGCGCCACACACGCCCGCGCCGGTGCACACTTGATTTGGGCCGCACTCGGTGTCGTCGAGGCAGATCGGCCCGCAGGCGCCGCGGCGGCAGCGCTGATCGCTCCGGCATTCCGTGTCCGTCGCGCACGGCTGCGAGTTGACCGGTGGGCACGAGGCGAGGCCACCGAGCAGGAGGACAGCGGGGAGCAGCCGGCGCATGCGGCACACCATACACCGCGCCCAGCGCCCGCCGGCGAGCGCCAACCCGTTGGAAAGACGCCGTGTCTCGCGTGGGTGACGGTGGAGTGTCTTGCGCCGGTGACGGCGCGTGTGGTTTATGGCCGAAACCTTCCCGCCCGGAGGTTTCATGCGGCTCGTGTCGTTGGCAGGTGCCCTGGCCGCTTCGGTGGCCTTCGCGCAGGTTTCGGTCGTCGGCGACATCGTGGTGGTGCAGGACCCGACGGGCGCCATCACCAACCTCGTGACGGGCATGAATGGCGCGATTCTCCCCAGCCCGCAGGAGCAGTTCTGCCGCGCGGCCTACAACGCGATGCGCACGGTGTTGCCGGACGAGTACGACGGCATCATCAGCTTCACGACGTCCGAGGCCCTCACCGACATGAACAACGTGTGGCAGGGCAGCCCGGTGCGCTCGGACGGCACCGGCTACGGCCGCGCGAACGCGCCGTGGGTGAACACGTACAACGGGCAGAAGATCAGCCAGTGCGTCTTCATGGGCACCCTCGGCCGGACGGCCGGCTTCATCCCCGGGCTGCCGGGGACCGAGGCGCTGCCGTCGAACCCCGACAGCGCGTGGAGCCCGTCGCTGGGCATTCCGATCCCCGGCGTGTCCAGCCTCACCGGCATCGAGATGTTGGGCCACGAGTACGGCCACCACTGGCTGATGGGCATCGAATTCGATCAGAACGATGGGCGCGGGCGGCAGTCCTTCATCCGCGCCTTCACGGGCGGTGATCCCGAGGGCGGCCAGCAGGGTTCGCCCAACCAGCACTACAGCCATTACGCGGACTCCCGGTCGGTGATGTACGGCGAGTGCATCACCGATCTCGGCAACGGCTCGTTCGAGATCCGCGGCTGCCCGCGCAAGTACAGCCACATCGACCAGTACCTGATGGGCCTGCGCGCCGCGTCCGAGGTGACGCCGATGATGGTGCTCGAGGACCCGAACGATCCGGGCAAGGGCGTCGACACCATCGCCCTGTCAGCGAACGCGAGCCCCACCACGGTGTCGGGCCTCGTGCGCCACGACATCTCCGCCGACGAGATCATCCGCGCGATGGGCAGCCGCATCCCCGGCTACCCGAACGCGAAGAACTGCTGGCGCGTGGCCTTCGTGGTGGTGCTCGCGCCGGGCCAGACGGCCATGCCGGCGGCGATGCTGCAGAAGGTCGAGCGCTACCGCGCGCGCTGGGGCCCGTGGTTCAACTTCGCCACCGACGGCCGCGGCACCATGGACACGCGCATCTTGGGCAACGGGTGCCTCGTGAATCCGCCGGACGGCGGGGTGGTGGTGCCCGACGCGGGCGTCGACGCCGGCCTGCCCGAGGTGGACGCGGGGCAGCCCGAGGAAGACGCGGGCGTCGGCGAACCCGACGCGGGGCAGCCCGAGGACGCCGGCCCCGGCGAGACGGTCGACGCCGGCGAGGCGCCGGTGGACGCGGGCCCTCCCGACGCCGGCCCGTCGAAGTGGGACACGCTGGTGCCGAACGACACCGGGAAGATCCGCCCTGGCTGCGGCTGCGGTGCCACCGGCGGCCTCGAGGTGGTTGCCCTGCTCGCGCTCGCCGGCGCGGCCCGGCGCGCGCGCCGCCGCGGTTGACCGGCGCCCGCGCGTTCGGGCGGGCGCTCGAACGAGTCCCCTGCGCGGGGAGCGCCGGGGGTAAGCTGCTTCGTCACCATGGACGCCCGCAGGTTTCTGCAGGAGATCGGCTCGACCGTCTCCGCCGACTTCGTGAAGAACCGCATGCTCCTCTCGTTCGAGGAGTACCTGCAGCTGTTCTTCCAGGCGCCGCAGCAGCAGGCGCGCAACGCCGCCCAGTACCTGAAGGACGCGATCGACTTCTTCGGCGCCGAGCAGGTGCCGCACCCGTCGGGCCCGGTGCGCCGCTTCAAGCTGTTCGACGCGACGCCCGGCGGGGAGGGCCGCGTGGCCGGCCAGGAGGAGGTGCAGAATGCCTTCTACCGGCTGCTCGGCAACTTCGTGCGCGCGGGAAGGATCAACAAGCTCATCCTCCTGCACGGCCCCAACGGCTCCGCGAAGTCGTCCTTCGTCGAGGCCTTGAAGCGCGGGCTCGAGCACTACTCCCGGCAGCCCGAGGGCGCGCTGTACACGTTCAACTGGATCTTCCCGACGCAGAAGTTCGAGAAGGGCAGCATCGGGTTCGCGGGGCAGGGCGGGGGCGGCGCGTCGCTCGCCAGCTACGCGCACCTCGACGCCGAGCAGATCGAGGTGCGCGTCACCTCGGCGCTGCGTGAGCACCCGCTGTTCCTGATCCCCCGGCCCGAGCGCAAGAGGCTGATCGAGCAGGCGCTGGCGGAGAAGGGCGTGAAGGACTTCATCATCCCGGCGTCGCTGCTCGAGGGCGAGCTGTCCGCGAAGAACAAGCGGATCTTCGACGCGCTGTTGTCCAGCTACGGCGGCGACTGGCTGAAGGTGCTGCGGCACGTGCAGGTCGAGCGCTTCTACGTGTCGCGCCGCTACCAGGTGGGCACCTTCACCATCGAGCCCGCGATGAGCGTCGACGCGGGCCTGCACCAG
Organism: Myxococcota bacterium; assembly: GCA_040755835.1. GTDB lineage: Bacteria > Myxococcota > Myxococcia > Myxococcales > Myxococcaceae > JADLDB01. Next base: position 69,264 of record JBFMAB010000083.1, on the reverse strand, counting down.
CTGTCCGTCGATCGCAGCCAGGCGAACTTCCCGCCGGCGCTGCACAACACGGTGTTGTTCGAGCCGAACGGCCCGGTGGTGGCGGCCAACCGCGGCCTCATCGAGTTCGCGGACCTGCTCAAGCGGCCGCTCGAGAGTTTCAAGTACCTTTTGGGCTTCTCCGAGACGGCCGAGGTGAGCCTCGACACCACCGTGCTGCAGCTGGACGAGGTGCTGATCGCCTCGTCGAACGAGAAGCACCTGGCGGCCTTCAAGGAGCTGCCGGACTTCGCGTCGTTCAAGGGGCGCATCGAGCTGGTGCGCGTGCCGTACCTGCGCCGCTGGAAGGTGGAGCAGGAGATCTACGACGCGCAGGTGAACGAGCGCACGGTGGGCCGGCACGTCGCGCCGCACGCCACGCGCGTCGCGGCGATGTGGGCGGTGCTCACGCGGCTCAAGAAGCCGATCCCCGATCGCTACCCGCCCGAGGCGCGCGCGCTGGTGGAGCGCCTGTCGCCGCTCGAGAAGCTGAAGCTGTACCAGGACGGCGACGCCCCTTCGCGGCTCACGCTGCAGCAGCAAAAGGAGCTCAAGAAGCTGATCCCCGTGTTGTACGAGGAGTCGGACGCGTACCCGAACTACGAGGGGCGCACCGGCGCCTCGGCGCGCGAGATCAAGACCGCGCTGTTCAACGCCGCGCAGAGCTCCGAGCACGACTCGCTGCACCCGCTCGCGGTGCTGAAGGAGCTGCTGGCGATCACCCGGGACAAGAGCGTGTACGAGTTCCTCCAGCAGGAGATCGTCGACGGCTACCACGACCACCAGGAGTTCGTTCGCATCGTCGAGGAGGAGTACCTGGAGATCGTCGACCGCGAGGTGCGGGAGTCGATGGGGTTGGTCAGCGAGAGCCAGTACAAGGAGCTCTTCGAGCGTTACGTGCAGACCGTCTCGCACTGGGTGAAGGGCGAGAAGATGCAGAACCGCCTCACCGGCGAGTTGGAGAAGCCCGACGAGAGCCGCATGAGCGAGTTCGAGGGCTTCGTGATGCCGCGCGGCGACGACGCGAGCGAGTTCCGCAAGTCGATCATCGCCACCATCGGCGCCTGGCGCATCGACAACCCCACCGCGCCGGTGGACTACGGGCAGATCTTCCCCGACCTCTTCAAGCGCCTGTCCGATCACTTCTACGAGGAGCGCAAGAAGCAGCTGAAGCGGAACGTGGAGAACATCCTCAAGTTCCTCTCGGATGAGAAGGGCAGCCTGTCGGCCAGGGAGCAGGCGGCGGTGCGCTCGACGCTCGACAGCATGGCGCAGCGCTACGGCTACACCGACGGCTCCGCCCGCGACGCGATCGTCTTCCTCATGAAGAAGCGCTATGCGTGATCTGCCCGACGGCGCCTCGGGCGAGGGCCTCGCCACCCACGTGTTGGCCGACCTCTGGGGCGTCGAGCCCGCGGTGCTCGACGACGTCGCGCGACTCGAGGCCCTGTTGCACGACGCCGCGAAGGCCGCCCGCTGCGAGGTGCTGCACGCGGCCCGCCACCACTTCACGCCCCAGGGCGTCACCGTGGTGCTGGTGCTGGCCGAGAGCCACCTGGCGATCCACACCTGGCCCGAGCACGGCTACGCCTCGGTCGACCTCCTCACCTGCGGGAAGACGCTGCCGAGGGAAGGCGTGCAGGCGCTCATTTCCGCCCTGAATCCGAGGCGATCCGAGGTCCGTTTCGTGGACCGCGGTCGCCTGCAACCCCGCTGAAAAAGAGGCCTCCCACCTTGACCGACAGGCGGGAATTGGGGAAACTTCGCGCCCTCGATCTGTCGGCAAGTGTCCGAAAAGTCAGTGTGTCTGTGCGTAGCAAACGTCAGCGGAGTGCTGGCGTGCGAAGGGTCGGCGGGGGCTCGTTGCCCGACAGAACCAACAGGAAGGTCGTCTCGACATGAGTCATGGACCGGTGATCCACTTCTTTGCCGGAAAGGGCGGAGCAGGCAAGTCCACGCTCGCCGCCGCGCACGCCCACAACCTGCTCGACGCGGCAGGCAAGGAGAAGATCCTGCTCCTCTCCCTCGAGCAGCCGGGCGGGACCAGCGATCTGCTGAAGAAGAAGCTGTCGGCGAAGCCGGCGAAGCTGGCGGCCGGCAAGGGAGCGGGCGGACTGTTCGTGGCCGAGGTCGACCTCGCGCACCTCGAGGCCGACTTCGTGAAGCACCACAGGCCGGCGCTGATGGCGGCGGTGACGAAGGGCGCGCTCCTCTCGGACGATGAGCTGAAGAAGGTGCTCGGGGCGAGCCTCGCGAACGCGGGCGAGCTGGCGCTGATGTTCCACCTGCTCGACCTGTCCGAGGCGAAGGAGTTCGATCGCGTCGTCGTCGACGGGCTGTCCACCACCCACACGCTGCGGCAGCTGGATCTCGCGGCGAACCTCCGCCGGCTGCTGGGCCTCGTGCGCGGCGAGAGGCCGACCCGCGGCAACAAGAAGGAAGCCCGCCCGCCCACGCCGGTCGACGAGCTCGCCGCGAAGGCCGAGGCCGTCACCGCGATGCTGAAAGATCCGAAGCGCTTCGGGCTGTACCTCGTCACCATCGCGGAGCCGGTCGCCGACGCGCAGACGCGCCTGTTGGTGAAGGGCCTCACCGATCGCGGCGTGACGATCGTCGAGATCATCGCCAACATGATCGAGGACGGGAAGGCGAGCCGCGAGGTGGCCAACCGCCGCGGCCTGCAGGCGCCGCACGTGCGCAAGTACCAGACGCTCCACCCGAAGGTGGACCTGCTGCAGCGCCGCATCGTCGGCCCGCGCGGCCAGGACGAGGTGAGGAAGTTCGGGAAGGACTGGGCGAGCGGCAAGGAGACGAAGGCGCTGGCCTTCTCGCCCGCCGAGGCGCCGCCGGCGCTGGTGCGCGCGCCGTCGATGCCGCCCATCGCCGCCCCGCCGCTGCCGCCCACGCGCTTCATCTTCTTCGTGGGCTCGGGTGGGGTGGGCAAGTCGAGCTGCGCCGCGGCCGCCGCGGTGACGCTGACCGAGAAGGAGGGCCCGGTGCTCCTCATCTCGACCGATCCGTCGCACTCGCTGTCCGACGTGCTGCAGAGCCGGCTCACCGACACCGAGACGCAGGTGAAGGGAACCAAGGGCCTGTACGCGCGCGAGATCGACTTCGCGACCTGGTTCGGCAACCTGAGGAAGAAGTTCAAGGATCTCGCCGAGCCCATCTTCGGGCCGGAGGCGAAGGGCGAGGCGTTCGCGCTCGACAAGGAGCTGTTCCGCAACCTGCTCGACGCCGCGCCCGGCGGCATGGACGAGCTGGCGGCGCTGTGGTGCCTGACGGACGCCCTGGTGCAGGAGCGCTTCAAGCGCATCGTCGTCGATCCGGCGCCGTCGTCGAACAACCTGCGCTTGCTGGAGCTGCCGGCGGTCGCGAAGGAGTGGCTGGGCGCGCTCCACGCGATCGCCGCGAAGTACAAGGCGAAGGGCGCGGGCCCGCTGCTCGCGTGGATCGAGCACCTGCAGAAGCACATCGCGCGCTTTGAGCAGGCGATCCTCAACCCGAACGAGTGTCGCTTCGTCGTCGTCACCCGCGGCGAAGAGCTGGGCGTGCCCGCGGCCGAGCGGCTGGTGGAGAATCTGCGCGCGAAGAAGCTGCCCGTCGAGCGCGTGCTGGTGAACCGGGTGCTGCCGAAGACGACCTGCCCGGTCACCGAGGAGCGCCGGAAGAACGAGCTCGAGGTGGCCAAGGTGATCGAGAAGAAGATCGGCCTGCCCGTCACCATGGCGCCCGCCCTGGGCCGCCACCCGGCGGGGCTGCGCGAGCTGAAGGCCTTCCGCACGTCCTGGTACGCGCTGTCGGCCGGCAACTCGAAGATCAAGGCCGCGTAGTCGGCGGAGCGGCCCCGGAGCCGGGCTCCTTGCGGAGCGCCGGAACCCAGTCGGGGAAACCACTTGACCGCGTTGCGGTGGTCGACGACACCTGCCGCCGCATGGCGATCAACCTGACCTACGCGCTGGAGTTCGAACGGCCGATCCTCGAGCTCGAGAAGAAGATCGACGAGCTCAAGTCCCTGTCCTCCGTCGACATGTCGGCGGAGATCGGCCGGCTGGAGAAGAAGGCCCGCCGCCTCCAGGAAGAGATCTTCAGCGATCTCACCCGGTGGCAGGTGGTGCAGCTGTCGCGGCACAACGCGCGGCCGTGCTTTTCGGACTACCTCGCGGCGTGCTTCACCGACTTCTGCGAATTCGCCGGCGATCGCAGCTTCGCGGAGGACCCGAGCATCGTCGGCGGCTTCGCGCGCTTCGGCGGGGAGCCGGTGCTGGTCCTGGGCCACCAGAAGGGCCGCAGCACCAAGGAGAACATGCTGCGGAACTTCGGCATGCCGCGGCCCGAGGGTTACCGGAAGGCGCGGCGGCTCATGGAGCTCGCGGTGCGCTTCAACCGGCCCATCTTCACCTTCGTCGACACGCCGGGCGCGTACCCGGGCATCGGCGCCGAGGAGCGCGGCCAGGCCGAGGCGATCGCCAAAAACCTCGAGGTGATGGCCGGCCTGCCGGTGCCGGTGATCAGCACCGTCATCGGCGAGGGCGGCTCGGGCGGGGCGCTGGCGATCGGCGTGGGCAACCGGGTGCTGATGCTGGAGTACTCGATCTACAGCGTGATCAGCCCCGAGGGCTGCGCGTCGATCCTCTTCCGCGACGCGAAGCACGCGGATCGCGCGGCCGAGGCGCTCAAGCTGACCGCGCAGGACCTGAAGGCGCTCAAGGTCATCGACGAGGTGATCCCCGAGCCCCCCGGCGGCGCGCACCGCGACCCGGCGAAGGCGGCGGAGAACGTGCGCGCGGCGCTCGAGAGGCACCTGGCCGCGCTCAAGGGCATGTCGCCGCAGCGGCTGGTCGACGACCGCTACGCCAAGTTCCGCGCCATGGGCGCCTTCCTGGAGAAGTGACGTGGCACGCCCGGTGATCGTCGCGATCGATGGGCCCGCGGGCGCGGGCAAGTCCACGGTGTCGAAGATCCTCGCCCTGCGCCTCGGCTTCACGCTGGTGGACACCGGCGCCATCTACCGCGCGGTGGCGCTCAAGGCCCGGCGGGCCGGCGTGGCCTTCGACGACGACGCGGGCTTGAAGCGCCTGCTCGACGGGCTCGAGGTCCGCTTCAAGATGGACGAGGAGCTGAACCGCGTCTTCCTCGACGGCGAGGACGTGTCGTCGGCGATCCGCCTGCCTGAGAATTCGCTGGCCGCGAGCCAGGTGTCGAGCCGCCCGGTGGTGCGCGACGGCCTGCTCGAGCTGCAGCGCCGGCTGGCGCTCGCCGCCGAGAAGGGCGCGATCCTCGAGGGGCGCGACATCGGCACCGTGGTGTTCCCCGACGCGGACGTGAAGGTCTTCCTGTTCGCGGACCCGACGGTGCGCGCGAAGCGCCGCTACGAGGAGCTCTTCCAGAAGGGGCACGAGAAGCCGGTGAGCGAGGTGCTCGCCGAGCAGAACAGGCGCGACAAGGAAGATTCCGAGCGCGCGGTCGCGCCGCTCAAGCCCGCCGCCGACGCCGTGCAGATCGACTCCACCGAGCTCCCGTTGTCCGAGGTCGTCCACCGGATCGAGGCGCTCGTTCGTGGGCTTGGGCGGTAGGCGCACCGGCCGCGCCGCGCTCCTGGCCGCGGCGTGCGTCGCCGGCGCGGCGGACGGGCACGGCGCGGAGCTTCGGGCGCTGGGCGTCACCGGCGCGGCTGACGCGGGCACGCTGGTGTCCACCACCTTCGGCGCCGTCCCCACCGGCGACGACGGGCCGTCCTTTCGCTGGGTGTTGCGAGGAGGCGATCGGCCTCGCCGAGGGCGAGCGCCCGGCCTGGAGCGCCGGGTTCAGCTCGACGGTGGAGAAGCTCGCGGCGCCCGGGCGCCACTGGATCCTCCGCAGCGCCGACGGCGCGGCTGTGGGTGCGGCGGGGGGCGGGAGCCCGCCTGGCTGGCCGTGCTGGTGAGTTTCTTCCGCACCTTCAAGCCGCGCCGTAGAGTGCGGTCACCCTCCCATGAAGTTGAGCACGGACGAATTCACCGGGCGGCGCTTCGGTAAGTACGAAGTGCTGTGCCGGATCGCGGTCGGCGGCATGGCCGAGATCTTCCTCGGCTTCCCGCGATCGGGGCCGTTCGTCGGCCGTCCGGTGGTGCTCAAGCGGATCCTCTCGGAACAGCGGGAGGATCCCGCCGCGCTGCAGATGCTCATCGACGAGGCGAAGCTGACCGCCACGCTGAGCCACCCGAACGTCGCGCAGGTGCTCGATCTCGAGGTCGAGCACGACGAGGTGCTGCTGGTCATCGAGTACATCGCCGGCGCCAACCTCGAGGAGGTCGTGGACGTCTACAAGGCGCGGAACGAGGCGGTGCCTCTGGGCTTCGCGCTGGCGGCGATCCGCGAGGCGGCGCAGGGCCTGGGGCACGCGCACACCCACAAGAACGCCAGGGGCGAGCCGGTCCCCATCATCCACCGCGACGTGACGCCGCGAAACGTGATGGTGGACTTCGATGGCGCCATCAAGATGCTCGACTTCGGCATCGCGCGGGCCAAGGGCTCGGAGCGGCGCACGCAGGTGGGCATGGTGCGCGGCACCACCGCGTACATGTCGCCCGAGCAGGCGATCGGCAAGGAGCTCGATCCCCGCACCGATCTCTTCTCGCTGGGGATCATCTTCCACGAGTTGCTCACCGGGCAGCGGCTGTTCCACCGCGGCAACCCCGCGCAGGAGATGGCCGCCGTGTACGAAGGGGAGATTCCCGCGCCGTCGAAGGTGAATCGGCGCGTGCCCAGGCAGCTCGACGCGGTGGTGATGCGCGCGCTCGATCGCCGCATCGACAAGCGCTACCAGTCGGCGCTCGAGTTCGTGCGCGACCTGGCGCTCGCCGCCGGATCGACGACCTGGTCGAAGGAGCGCTGCGCCGAGCTCGCCCGCCAGCAGTTCGCCTCGCGGCAGAAAGACATCGACAAGCTCCTGGCGAAGATCCCCGGTGCCGCGCCGCCGTTCCCGGAGGGGCGCACGGTGGTGCAGCGGGGCCCGGCGCCCAGCCTCTCCGACGACGAGGGCGCTGCGCGGACGCTGGTGAACCAGGGCCCGCTGGGCGAGCGCCGGCCGCCCCCCCAGCAGCCGCCCCAACCTCAGCCCCCGCCGCCGAACACCGATCCCTTCGCCGAGCCGGTGACCGACACCCGCCCGGTGACGCCGCAGAAGCCGCAGCAGTCGCTGTCGCACGCCGACCTGTTCTCCGACATCGACGAGGTGCCCGAAAAGACCCGCATCATCCAGGGCAGCCAGCGCTCGCTGCCCTCGGTGGCGGACGTGCCGACGGATCCGCGCCGGGCGCCGGTGAAGCGGCCCGGCTCGCAGAGTGGCTCGAGGGTGCCGCTGGTGATCGCCGCGACCGTCGCGTTGGCGCTGGGCGCCGTGGGCGGTGCGTTGCTCTTCAAGCGCCTCGCGGGCCCGTCGCCGTCGAGCGCCGCGCTGGGCCGGGTGTCCGTACGCAGCGACCGCCCCGCCGACGTGCTGTTCAACGGTCAGTCGCTCGGCGCGACGCCCACCGGCGCGTGGGTGCCCTCGGGCCGCCACACGCTGCAGCTCAAGGAGCCCGACGGCTCGATCCGCGTCGTCGACGTCGACGTGAAGCCCGGCGAGGAGACGAACGTCGTCGTGACGCTCGACTCGCTGGAAGAGCGGCCCTGACGCGCGCGCCTTTCTCTCCTCGACCATCGGGGACGGAAGCGGCTAAAGGCGCGGCATGCACACCACCGCCCTGATGCTCGCCGGCGCGCTGCTGGCCCAGACCCCCGCGAAGCCCGCGCCCACCGCGAAGGACGCGCAGGCCTTCGCCAGGAAGCTCGACACCGATCTCAAGCGCCTCTACGTGCGCTCCTCCACGGCCGAGTGGATCAAGGCCACGTACATCACCGACGACACCGAGCGGAACGCGGCGGCGATGAACGAGGACCTGATGGCCTACACCACCGCGGCGATCAAGGAGTCGCTCAAGTTCAAGGGCCTCACGCTCGACCCCGAGACCGAGCGCATGTTGTACCTGCTGCGCGTCTCGTCGCCGCTGCCGGCCCCGTCCGACGCCGCGAAGCGCGCCGAACTGGCCGCGCTGGCCGCGAAGCTCGAAGGCCTCTACGGCAAGGGCAAGTGGTGCGGCAAGGACTACACCCCCGGCGCCGACCCGAAGAAGGACGCGAAGCAGTGCCGCGATCTCCAACAGCTGTCCGAGGTGCTGTCCCGCGTCGGCAACGCGAAGAAGCCCGCGACCTACGAGCAGATGCTCGAGGCGTGGACCGGCTGGCGCGAGACGTCGAAGGAGATGCGCCCGCTCTACGAGCGGCTCGTGCAGCTGTCGAACGAGGGCGCGAAGGAGTTCGGCGCGGCCGACCTCGGCGAGCTCTGGCGCTCGGCCTACGACATGAGCCCGGCGGACTTCGAGAAGGAAACCGATCGCCTCTGGGAGCAGGTGAAGCCGCTGTACGAGGACCTGCACTGCTACGTGCGCGCGAAGCTGTCGAAGAAGTTCGGCGCCGACAAGGTGCCGGCCACCGGCCCGATCCCCGCGCACCTGCTCGGCAACATGTGGGCGCAGGAGTGGCCCAACGTGTACCCGCTCGTCGAGCCCTACGGCGGCCAGCCCAGCCTCGACGTCACCCAGAAGCTGAAGGCCCAGAAGTACGATCCGAAGAAGCTGGTGCGCCTCGGCGAGTCCTTCTTCACCAGCCTCGGCTTCGATCCGCTGCCGCCGTCCTTCTGGGAGAAGAGCCAGTTCGTCAAACCGCCGGGCCGCGACGTCGTCTGCCACGCGTCCGCGTGGGACGTGACCTTCTCGAACGATCTCCGCATCAAGATGTGCATCGAGATCGACGAGGAGAACCTGGTCACGGTCCACCACGAGCTCGGCCACAACTACTACTTCATGAACTACTACACGAAGCCGGTCCTCTTTCAGGCGGGCGCCAACGACGGCTTCCACGAGGCGATCGGTGATGCGCTCACGCTGTCGATCACCCCGGAGTACCTCAAGCAGCTCAAGCTGATCGACCGCCTGCCGAAGGACGACAAGGGCCTCATCAACGTGCAGATGAAGGACGCGCTCGAGAAGGTCGCCTTCCTGCCCTTCGGGCGGATGATCGACCAGTGGCGCTGGGACGTCTTCAGCGGGAAGGTGAAGCCGTCGGAGTACAACAAGCACTGGTGGGCGCTGCGCCTGAAGTACCAGGGCGTCGCGGCGCCCGGCGGCCCGCGCGGTGAGGACTTCTTCGATCCCGGCGCGAAGTACCACATCCCCGCGAACGTCCCCTACATGCGCTACTTCCTCGCGCGGATCCTCCAGTTCCAGTTCCACCGCGCGCTCTGCCAGGCCGCCGGCCACACGGGGCCGCTCCACACCTGCAGCATCTACGGGAACAAGGCCGCCGGCGCGAAGCTCAAGGCCATGCTGGAACTCGGCGCTTCGAAGCCGTGGCCCGACGCCCTCGAGGCGCTCACCGGCCAGCGGCAGATGGATGCGACCGCGATCCTCGAGTACTTCGCCCCCCTGCAGGCGTGGCTCAAGGAGCAGAACAAGGGCCAGCAGTGCGGCTGGGAGTGAGCTGAAAGGTCATGAAATCGTTGGTCGCGTTCAGAAGTGAACGGAGGGGGTAGACAACCATCTTACCCCTCTCCTAAGTTTTCGAGCTCCTTCCTGCTCATGGGAAGGTCTTACTGAAGGACGAATCAAGCATGGCAACCGGTACTGTGAAGTGGTTCAACGACGCGAAGGGCTTCGGCTTCATCACCCAGGACGGCGGTGGCGAGGACGTGTTCTGCCATCACACCGCCATCCAGATGGAAGGCTTCCGCACCCTGCAGGAAGGGCAGAAGGTGGAGTTCGAGGTCACCCGCGGTCCCAAGGGCCTGCAGGCCCAGAACGTCCGCGCGACCTGAGCCACGCCTCGTTCGAATCTCATTTCACGCGGCCTGGCGGGGGGGACACTTCGCCAGGTCGTCGTATTTCTGGAGTCGGACGTCGCTGCTGCACCGCCGACGTTGAGGGTTGATTTGGCGCGCTGATTCCGTTTGGGTCCGCCGCCATGATGCTGCACTCCGTCCTTCCCCTGCTTCTGGCGGCGACCCCCGTGAACACCAGCGCATTGAAGGCCGAGCTGCTCCGGCAGCACGGCGAGGCCCAGAAGGCGCGCATCGAGCGCGGCGTCGACCAGGTCGCGGCGCTCTGGCGTCGGGAAGACGGAGATCTCGCTGCCTTCGTGAAGCAGCACTTCCTCGTCGATCCGAAGGAGCTCGACGCCACCTTCCAGCGCTTCGAGGCGAACTTCGAGCAGCTCGACGGGCACCTCCTGGAGATCGGCCGCGAGCTGCGCAAGCCCACCGAGCTCGACGTGGGACCTCTGCTCAAGGTCGATCCGCTCTTCGCCGCGTACGATCCTTCGGCGCACCTCACCGAGGATCTCTTCGCGTCGAAGCTGGCCTTCGTGGCCCTGCTCAACTACCCGCAGACCACGCTCGAGCAGCGCCTCGAGGACGGCCCGTCATGGACCCGCAGGCAGTGGGCCGAGGCGCGGCTGACCGGCCGCTTCGCCCGCCGCGTCCCGGCACAGGTGCAGCAGGAGATCACCAGCGCGCAGGCCGCCGCGGACCTCTACATCGCCGAGTACAACCTGTGGATGCACCACGTGCTGTCGGAGAAGGGCGAGCGGCTCTTCCCGAAGGGCAAGCGGCTCATCAGCCACTGGAACCTGCGCGACGAGCTCAAAGCGAACTACGCGGACAAGGACGGCCTCGACAAGCAGCGCACCATCATCAAGGTGATGGAGCGCATCGTCACCCAGACGATCCCCGCCGCCGTCATCGACAACCCGCGCGTCGACTGGAACCCCTTCACCAACACGCTGGCGGAAACGCCGGCCGAGGAGCTCGAGGCCGACGCGCCGAACAAGCCGGTGACGACGGACGCGAAGAACGAGCCGTACACGCGGTACGCGAAGCTGTGGGCGAACTACGCGGCGCAGAGGAAGGCGGACCCGTACTCGCCGACCGCGCCCACCGCCATCGACCGCGCCTTCGCCCTCGGCGCCGAGATGCCCGAGGCGCGCGTGAAGGGCCTGTTGGAGGAGGTGCTGAAGAGCCCGCTGGTGCCGAAGGTGGCCGCGGAGATCGAGAAGCGGCTGGGCCGCAAGCTGGAGCCGACGGACCTCTGGTACAACGGCTTCCTGCCGCGCGGCGCGATCCCCGAGAGCGAGCTCGACGCCAGGACGCGCAAGAAGTACCCGACGGCCGAGGCCTTCGCGAAGGACATTCCCCGCATCCTGCAGGCGTTGGGCTTCCCGGCGGCGCGCGCGAAGTACCTCGCCGAGCGGATCAAGGTCGACCCGTCGCGCGGCGCCGGCCACGCCATGCAGTCCGCCCGCCGCGGCGACTTTCCGCGCCTGCGGACCCGCGTCGAGAAGGACGGGATGAACTACAAGGGCTACAACATCGCCATCCACGAGCTGGGCCACAACGTCGAGCAGGTCTTCTCGCTGTATGACGTCGACCACACGCTGCTCGCGGGAGTGCCGAACACCGCGTTCACCGAGGCGATCGCCTTCGTCTTCCAGGCGAAGGACCTCGAGCTGCTCGGCGTGGGCAAGCCGGACGCCGAGCAGGAGCGCCTGCGCGTGCTGAACGACTTCTGGATGACCTGGGAGATCGCCGGCGTGGCGCTGGTCGACATCGAGGTCTGGCACTGGATGTACGCGCACCCGAAGGCCACGCCGCAGCAGCTGCGCGACGCGACGGTGGAGATCGCGAAGAAGATCTGGAACCAGCACTACGCGCCGGTGCTGGGCGGGAAGGACACGCCGCTGCTCGGCATCTACTCGCACATGATCAGCTACCCGATGTACCTCTTCAACTACCCGCTCGGGCACCTGATCGCGTTCCAGATCGAGGAGCAGGTGAAGAAGACCGGGACGATCGGCCCCGAGATCGAGCGCATGGCGACGGTGGGCATGGTGTCGCCGGACCTGTGGATGACCAGGGCGAGCGGCGAGGGCGTCTCGGCGGGCCCGCTCTTGCGCGCCACCAAGGCGGCGCTCGAGAAATGATCGCCGCGCTCGCGCTGGGGTTCGCCCTCGTCACCGGGGGCCTGTCGGACCAGGTCCACGAGCTCACGCTGCCCAACGGCATGCGCTGGCTGGTGGTCGAGCGCCACGACGCGCCCGTCTTCACCGGCTTCGTCCGTCTGCGCGTCGGCGGGGCCGACGAGGCGCCCGGCCAGACAGGCCTCGCGCACCTCTTCGAGCACATGGCCTTCAAGGGCACCCCGGTGCTCGGCACCAGGGACTGGGCCGCCGAGGCGCCGCTGCTCGAGGCGATCGCGAAGGTGGGCGACGCGCTCGCGGCGCTGGAGCGCAAAGGGCAGGCCGACTCCGACGAAGGCCGGGCGCTGAAGCTCGAGCTCGAGCGGCTGTCGAAGGCGCACAAGGCGCTCACCGACGAGAACGCGCTGGCGCGCCTGTACCAGTCGGCGGGCGCGGTGGGCTTGAACGCCACCACCGACAAGGATCTCACCAGCTACTACGTGAGCCTCCCGAAGAACCGGCTCGCGCTGTGGATGACGGTGGAGGCGCAGCGCCTGGCCGCCCCGGTGCTGCGCGACTTCTACACCGAGCGCGCGGTGGTGCAGGAGGAGCGGCTGCGGCGCATCGAGACCGACCCCGGCGGCGCGATGTACGAGGAGCTGATGCAGCTCGCCTTCGTGACCAGCCCGTACCGCTGGCCGACCGTCGGCTACGCCGGCGACCTGAAGGCGCTGTCGATGGCCGAGGCGCGCGCCTTCTTCGACGCGCACTACGTGGCGTCGAACGCCGTGGGCTGTGTGGTGGGCGACGTCACCGTGGCCGAGGTGCGGGCGCTCTTGGACAAGACGTTCCGGCTGCTCCCGGCGCGTCCGCTGCCGGCGGCGCCGGTGTTCTCCGAACCGCCGTCGCGCGCGCAGCGCCGGAGCGCGCTCACCTTCGACGCGAAGCCGCGGCTGCTGTTCGGCTTCCGCAAGCCGCCGCCGCCGTCGCGCGACGACGCGATCTTCGACGTGTTCGACGTGCTGCTCGGTGAAGGCAACACCGGGCGGCTGCAGCAGCGGCTCGTCTTCAAGGACCGGCTCGCGCAGTCCGTCGGCACCTTCAGCGGCCCGGGCAGCCGCTTCGACGGGCTCTTCATCGTCTCGGTGGTGCCGCTCGAGGGCGTGGCGCCCGAGGCGGTCGAGCGCGCGTTGTGGGACGAACTGGAGCGGCTCGGCCGCGAAGGTCCCGACGCGAAGGAGCTCGACAAGGTGCGCAACCGCGTCACCGCCGATCTCGCGCGCACGCTGGAGACGAACGCGGGCATCGCGGGCGCGCTCTCGCGCTACGAGGCGCTGCTGGGCGACTGGCGCTACGTCGAGGCGCTGCCGAAGACGATCGAGACCATCACTGCCGACGAGGTGAAGGCCGCCGCGGCGAAGTACTTCGTGCGCGAGAACAACGTCATCGTCTCCCTCTCCCCCATCGGGGCAGCGGGGCGGGGAGAGGGGAAGAAATGAACCGCGCCCTGCCGGTGGCCCTGCTCCTCACGGCGTGCGCGACCACACCGCCCACGCCCGAGCCGGCCGTCATCACGCGCCCGATGCCGGGCCTCGAGTCGGCGCCCACGAAGCTGCCGGTGGCGTCGTCGCCGCTCCCGGAGGGCCTCGCCGTCGACCCGACCACCATCGCCGCGCCGCCGCTCGAGCTCAGCATCCGCAAGCCGGAGCGGCTCGAGCTGGCCAACGGCCTCGTCGTCTTCCTCGTCGAGGATCACGCGACGCCGATCGTCCTCGTGCGCGCGCTCCTTCCGTACGGCCGGGTGGACGATCCCGCGGACAAGTTGGGGCTCGCGAGCCTCACCACCGAGCTGCTCACCGAGGGCGGCGCCGGCGCGCTGTCCGCCGATGCCTTCGATGCGCTCCTCGAACAGCACGCGGCGGACGTGAGCAGCGGCGTGTCGGACGAGTACGCCTCGGTGACGCTGTCTGCGCGTGCCGTGGATCTCGCGAAGCTGTTCCCGGTGTTTGCCGACGTGCTGCAGCGCCCGCGCTTCGACGAGAAGCGCTTCGCGGTGGTGCGCGGCCGCGCGCTGGAGGCGGTGCGGCGCCGCGAGGACTTCCCCGACGCGGTGGCCAGCCGCGCCCTCGGCAAGGCGGTGTTCGGCCCGGACAGCCCGCTGGCGCGCGAGCCGTCGGCGAAGCACCTCGAGGCGATCTCCGCGGCCGACGTGAAGCGCTTCTACGCGGTCCGGTCGACGCCCACCGGCGCGCGGCTGGTGATCACCGGGGACTTCGACGCCGGCGCCGTGAAGGCGCTGCTCGAGCTGCACCTGTCGTCGTGGAAGGGCCCGCCGGCGCCGGCGAGGACGTGGCCCGCGCCGGCGAAGCTCTCGCGCCGGGTCATCTTCGTCCCGCGGGAGGTCGCCCAGGTGAAGATCCGCATCGGCACGTGGGGCTTTCAGCGCAACGCGCCCGAGGAATACGCGCTGCGGCTGGCCAACGCCGCGCTCGGCAGCTTCGGGGTGGGGCGCCTGTACCGGGAGATCCGCGACGAGCGGGGGCTGGCGTATTCGGCGTTTTCGCAGGTGAGCCCCGGCCCGACGACGGGCTTGTTCCTCGCGGGCTTCGACACGCGCCCGGCGCAGGCCGTGAAAGCGCTCGAGGTGGGCTTGTCGATCCTCGAGCGCGCCGGCGCTGCGCAGCCGCTCACCGCGCCCGAGCTCGCCACCGCCGTGGACATGTCGCTCAACGCGTTCGCCTTCCGCTTCGACACCGCGGCGCGGGTCGGCTTCGAGCGCGCGCTCTACGAGCAGCTGGGCTACCCGGCGGACTACCTGGAGACGTTCCGCGACCGCACGGCCGCCGTCACGCTGGCCCAGGTCAACCAGGGCGCGCGCCGCTTTTCGGAAGGGCTGCAGATCGTCGTGCTCGGCCCGAAGGCGCTCGAGCCGGCGCTGGCCGCCTTCGGCCCCGTCACGGTGATCAGCGACGTGGAGCAATTCCGCTGATCGGCGACGCTTTTTTTGACGGCCCGGATCAGGCCCGTAGGCTTCGCGACAGCTCGCTTCAGCGAGCCACACCGCGAAAGGGCCCGTCTCCGATGAGCGACAAGCGCAAGCAGACCCGCGTTCCCCTCGATGTCTACCTGAACAAGTACGTGGCCGGCGTGCCGTACATGGCGCGCGCCGCCGACATCTCCCGCGAAGGCGTCGGCCTGTCACACCTGATCGAGCCGGAGCTGGCCGGCAAGCGGGTGGGGCTGCAGTTCCAGCTGCCCGGCTGCGAAGAGGTCATCTACGCCGAGGGCGAGGTGGTCCGTGAGTGGGCCGACCTGTCGGAACGCGAGGAGGGCTCCGGCGTGCGCTTCACGCTGTTGACCGAGCGCCACCGCAAGCTGATCGAGCAGTACGTCTCGCGCTTCCCCGGCGGGTGACCGACCGCGCGGCGGTTCGTCCGCCTTGAAGCCTTCCGAGCGCAACACGTAGAGTCCTCGCGGGTTCCACGTTCCCAACCGGGGGAGGCGACGACCGTGATGAGACTCATCCTGATGTGTGCGTTGGTGAGTGCCGGCGCGGCCCTGGCCCAGGGCACGGACGCGAAGGCCGCGAAGCCCGCTGACGCGAGGACCGGCGTGAACTGGGCGGGGCAGGTGATCCGCGCCACGGGGGCGGGCGCTCCGGACGTGAAGGCGGCCAACCCGGCCCAGGCGCGCCTCGGCGCGGAGATGGCCGCGAAGATGGACGCGTTGCGCAACCTGCTCGCGCAGGTGAAGGGCACGTCGGTCGACGGCACCCGCAAGATGGGCGATCTCATGGAGAAGGACGAGATCCGCGCCCGCGTCGAGGGGATTGTCAAAGGCTACAAGATCGTCAGCAAGCGGTACTTCTCCGACAGCGGCGTGGAGATCGAGGTCGAGGTCCCGCTGGCCATGCTGGCGGACGTGATCGATCCCGACGCGGCGCAGGTGCTGGCGGTGGGCAAGCCCGACGGCGACAAGTCGGCGACGGGCCTCGTCATCGACGCCCGCGGGCTCAAGGTGACGCCGGCGCTGATGCCGCGCGTCCTGGATGCCGAAGGCAAGGCGCTCTACTCGATCGACTCCCTCTCGGCGGACGCGCGCAAGACGAGCGGCGTCGCCGCGTACGTCGCCTCGCTGGACGACGCGCACAAATCACCGAAGGCGGGTGACAAGCCGCTGGTGCTCAAGGCCGCGAAGGCCGACGGCGCCGACCTCCAGCTCGCCCCGGAGGACGCGAAGAGGCTCGCGGCGCTGAACACCAGCTTCCTCGCCGACGGCAAGGTCGTCATCGTCCTCAACTGACGGGAGCATCTGGAAATGACCGCACTTCGACTGACGCTCCTGTCGCTGTCCCTGTCGGCGCTCGCCTTCGCGCAGGCCACCGTGGTGACGAAAGAGGGCACCGGCGAGGCCGCCATCGTCAACAAGGACGAGCAGAAGGCCTTCCACGACGCCCAGCAGCTGGCGCTCCGCGCCGCCGTCGAGCAGGCGGCCGGCGTGAAGCTCGACGCCGACACGCTGGTGGTGAACAACCAGCTCGTGCGCGACCAGGTGTTCGCCAACACCTCGGGCTTCGTGAAGAGCTTCCAGGTCATCGCGAAGAAGGTGGACAAGGGCGTCGTCACCGTCACCGTGAGGGCCGAGGTGATCACCGAGAACCTCGACAAGGACATCGAGGCGGCGCGGGCGCTCGTCCGCCGCATGGGCAAGCCGTCGATCGCCGTGGTGATCATGGAGCAGACGATCCCGCTGTCCGAGAAGTCGGTGATCAACACCAACACCATGTCCACCGTCATCGAGCAGCAGCTCAAGGCCGACGGCTGGGACGTGATCAATCCGAACTGGGCCAACAGCAAGCTCGTGGTGCAGGCCGGCGTCATTCAGGGCGGGAAGATCGATCCCCGGGAGATCGCCGATCTCTCGAAGGTCGAGTTCATCCTCTACGGGAACGCGACGCTGCGGCACCAGGACTTCAACCCGGCGTCGGCGAACGACAACGTGTTCCCGGTGACCGGCGAGTACGACCTGACGGTGTTCGCCACCGACACCGGCCGGGACATCGGCAAGGTGATGGGCAAGCTGAACCCGCTCAAGGACCCGGCCAAGCAGCTCGTGTCCTACGACCGCACCGCGGTCAACCTTGTCACCGCCCGCCGGGACGAGATCATCGGGCCCTTGCGCCTGCAGGTGCTGGAGTTCCTCCGGAACAGCCTGGTGAACGGCGCCGAGTACAACCTCGCGGTGACCGGCCTACAGGGCTTCTCGGCGGCCAACGAATTCAAGAGGAGCGTGGAGACGCTGCAGGGCGTGAAGGCCTCGTCGGCGCCCAAGCTGGACAAGGGCACCGCCCGCTTCATCGTCACCTACCTCGGCTCGGCGCAGGAGCTGGCGCTGGCGGTCGAAGCCGCGACCTTCAAGAAGAAGAAGCTGACGGTCACCTCGTTGACCAACAACAGCCTGGAGATCCAGGTCGCCAGATGAGGTGGAGTGCGCTGGTGCTCGCGCTGATCGGGTGCGCGACGCAGCAGCCGCCGCCGCTCGTGCCCGGCGTGGCGTTGCCGGCCGAGCGTCCGGCCCGCCGCGCGGAGCTGGTGCTGTTGTGCTCGGAGCAGGACGCCGAGGTGTGGCTGGACGGCGTGCCCCAGGGCACCTGCGAGGACTTCGACGGCGACCCGGCGGGCCTGGGGCTGGGGAAGGGGCCGCGGCGGGTCCAGGTGAAGAAACGCGGGTTCCAGCCGTGGGAGAGCTGGCTGGAGGCCGACGGGACCCGGGTGGTGATGAACGTGGCGTTGATTCCGAACGGAGGCGGCACCCCATGAGCAGGCTCGTCGCGTTGTCGTGCATCGCGCTGGCCACCCAGGCGTTCGCCGCGGTGGGGAAGATCCAGGTCCTCGACGGGTCCGGCACTCGCACGCCGAAGGGCGGGGCGGCGGCCGCGCTCGCGGTCGGCTCGGAGATCGAGCTCGGCGACGTCGTCGAGGTGAAGAAGGGCCACCTCAAGCTCGAGCTCAACGACGGCAGCGTCATCGCGCTCGCCGAGAAGTCGACGTTGGAGATCACCGAAGCCGACTTCGAGGGCCAGGAGCGCAAGGGCTTCTCGGCCTTCCTCAAGGCGGGCAGCCTGTGGACGAAGGTGAAGAAGGCGCTCGGCGGCGGGAAGTTCGAGGTCACCACCGAGCGCGCCGTCGCCGGCGTGCGCGGCACCATCTTCCGCATCGACGCCGACACGCTGGTGAAGGCCGCGCGCGGCCAGGGCCGCCGGGCGTCGATCGTCCGCGTGGTGGAGGGCGTCGTCGCGGTGCACCCCACGAAGGCGATCGCGAAGACGCTCAAGGGTGCCACGACGGCGAAGAAGGGCCCGCGCGTCGAGGTGGCCGGCCCGAAGGAGATCACCGCTGACGAGTGGGAGGCGCGCTTCGTCGAGCTCCAGCGGGGCCAGCAGATCGCCGTCGGCGTGGATCTCTGGGAGCAGGCCGAGGTGCAGGCCGCCGCGAAGGCGGACGCGTTCTCGAAGTGGCTCGAGTCCAACCAGTAGCCGCGCTGCTCGCGCTGGCCGCCGGCGCCGCGCTCGCGCAGGACCAACGCCCGCTGCCCCGCGGCAGCCCCGGGGCGCTCGTCGCGGCGACCGTGCGCGTGCACGTCGTGGCCTCCGAGGAGCTCGAGCCCGACGCCCTGCGCGCGCTCGCCCGCCCGCAGGTGACGCTGTGGCTCGAGACGCGCTCCAACACGCTGCGCGAGTCCACCGTCGAGCAGCTCGCGCGCTTCGACGAAGCCTGGGTGCAGCTGCGCGCGCCGCTGTCGAAGACGGACGGCCGGGTGCTGGCGCGCGCGCCGAAGGCGGGGCTGTGGCTGCCTCCGCAGGAGCTCGACGGCGTGCTGGGCCGCGCCCCGGGCGTGCGCCGGCTGGCGGTGGACGTCGCGGGCCCCCTCGACGCCGCGCTGGCCGAGCGGCTGCGCGCCGCGCGCCCGTCCTTCATCCGCTGGCAGCCGGGCGCCCCGGTCGATCTCCTGGGCTGGGGCCTCTTCCGCCAGCTGCCCGGCCGCAAGGTGTGGGCGCCGGCGCCTTCCGAGGTGCTGGCCACCCGCTGCGCCGAGCGGGACGCGGCGCTGCCGTCGCTCGAGCTCCACGTCGCGACGCTGCTGGCGATGAGCGCGGACGTCTTCCCCTGTGGGCGCGGCACGCGGGTGGTGGTGGGCGACGACGTCGAGCCGTGGCTCCTCCAGTCGCTCGTCGTCCGCGACCCGGCGCTCGAGCTCGTCCTTCGCGTCGGCGCCGACGCGACGAAGGCGTCCCGGGCCCGCAAGCTCCTCGAGCGGCTGGGACTTGGCCCTGGCCGTTGAGGCGAGCGCACGCTTGACCCTGCGGGTCCCTCAGGGGGATGATTCCCGCGGTTTTTCAAAGGGATTTCCCAAGGAGTCCTGCCCAGTTGCCGATCTCCACACGTCGTGGTTCGGCCCCGTCGGGGGACGGGGACAGCGCGGACTCCGCCCGCCTGCGACTCGCCAGGCGTCTCACCACCACCAGCACCTCGAAGCAGGTCACCATGCATCGACTCATCGCCACCCTCGTCATCGCGCTGTCCGTGGCCGCCGGCGCCGCGGAGAAGAAGGAAGCGAAGGACACCGAGCTCAAGAAGAAGGAAACGAGCCTGGCGCCCGAGAAGGGGCTGGCCGGCGACATCACGCGCAAGAAGGAGAAGCGCGAAGAGGCCCCGGCGATGAAGTACGACCAGTTCCGCACGGGCATCGAGCTGCAGGTGGCCAGCAAGCGCCGCGAGCAGATCGCAGACCTCCAGAAGATCATCGAGCTGTCGCAGGACAAGAAGGAGAAGCCGGCGCTGCATTTCCGGCTCGGCGAGCTCTACTGGGAAGAGTCGAAGTACTTCTTCTTCGAGGCCAACCGCAAAGACGACGACAAGATCCGCGCGCTCAACGCCGACGACAAGGCGGGCGTCGAGCGGGCCGAGGCCGAGAAGCAGGAGCTCCTCAACCAGTCCAGGGAGTACGCGCAGAAGGCGATCGTCGAGTACTCGACCATCGTCCAGAACTACAAGGACTACGAGCGCACGGACGAGGTCCTCTACTTCCTCGGCCTGAACCTGATGGAGATGAACGACGAGAAGCGCGGCCTCGTCGCCTACAAGCGCCTCATCGACAAGTACCCGAAGTCCAAGTACCTGCCTGACGCGTACCTCGCGGTCGGCGAGTACTACTTCAACAACTCCAAGTCGAAGCGCGACATGCTCGAGAAGGCGCTCGAGAACTACAAGAACGCCGCGAAGTTCACCGACAACGCCGTGTACGGCTACGCGCTGTACAAGCAGGGCTGGTGCTACTTCAACATGAACGACTTCGAGAAGGCGATGGACCAGTTCAAGGCCGTCGTCCTCTACGCGGAGTTCGCGGGCGCCGAGGAGGTCGAAGGGCCCACGGGCAAGAGCGGCAAGTCGAACCGCGCGGGCCTCGCCAAGGAAGCCCGCACCGACTACGTGCGCGCCTACTCCCGCGGCGGCGGCGGGCCGACCGAGGCGAAGGACCGCTTCTCGAAGCTGGCGAAGAACCCCGAGGAGCTGCGCACCATGATGAAGCAGCTCGCCGGCCTCTTCTACGAGGATGGCAAGGACAAGGAAGCGGCGCTCGCCTACGACATGCTGATCAAGGAGCGCCCGATCAGCCCCGACGCGCCCGGCTTCCAGTCGCGCATCGTCGACTGCGTCATGCGCGCCGGCAACAAGCAGATGACCGTCCAGCAGGTGCGTCGCCTGGTGAAGATCATGGACGACGTGCTCAAGGGCAACCCGAAGCTCGAGGACAAGGACAAGAAGTCGCTCGACGAGGCCCGCGAGCTGTCCGAGCGCACGATCTCCAACCTCGCCGTCAACTGGCACAACGAGGCGAAGAAGACCCGCGACGATCAGACCTTCGAGTTCGCCAACGCCGTCTACGCCGACTACCTGACGCTCTTCCCGCAGAACCCCAAGGCGTACGCGCTGCGCTTCTTCTGGGCGGAGCTCCTGAACGACAACCTGAACAAGTACGACAAGGCCGCCGAGGAGTACACGAAGGTCTTCAGCCAGGACATCGAAGCCCTGAAGAAGGGCGGCGACGCGAAGCCCGGCAAGTACATGACCAACGCCGCGTACAACTCGATCCTCGCTTGGGACGAGGTGGTGAAGCAGGCCACCGCGTCGGGCGCGATCAAGCAGCAGGCGATCGCGGATCCCAACCAGAAGCTCGACATTCCCCCGCAGAAGAAAGGGCTGCTCGACGCGTGTGAGCGCTACCTCCAGTACATCGAGAAGGGCGAGAAGCGGGTCGAGATCCAGTACAAGGCCGCGAAGATCTACTACGACTACAACCACCTCGACGAAGCGGTCGTGCGCTTCGCGGACATCGCGCTCAAGTCTCCCGACTACAAGTTCGAGGACGGCTCCAGGGCCGGCGAGATCGCCGCCAACCTGGTGCTCGACTCCTACAACCTGCTCGGTGACTGGGCGAAGGTGAACGAGTGGGCGCGGAAGTTCTACGCCGAGGAGAAGCTGGCCCAGGGTGAGTTCCGCGCGGCGCTGGCCAAGCTGATCGAGCAGTCGAGCTTCAAGCTGATCAACCAACTCGAGGCGAAGAAGGAGTACGCGAAGGCCGGCGAGCAGTACATGCAGTTCGTCAACGAGTGGCCGAAGTCGGAGTTCGCCGACAAGGCGCTCTTCAACGCCGCCATCGACTTCTACAACGCGAAGATGCTCGACCGCGCCATCGAGGTCCGCAAGCAGCTGATCCAGAAGGCGCCGAAGTCGCAGTACGTGCCGCAGACGATGTTCGCGCTCGCCGAGGGCTACGAGGCGATCGCCGACTTCGCGCCCGCCGCCGACTACTACGAGGCCTACGCCGCCGCCTACGAGAAGAGCAAGACGGGCGGCGGCAAGAAGGCCGCGCCGCAAAAGGGCAAGAAGGGCAAGGCCGACGACGGCCCGGCCGCCGAGCAGGTGTGGGAAGAGCAGAAGGCGCAGGACGCGCTCTTCAACGCCGGCGTCTTCCGCGAGGGCCTCGGGCAGTACAAGGTCGCCCTCAAGGATCGCGAGAAGTACCTGGAACTCTGGCCCAGGTCGAAGGACGCCGAGGCCGTGGAGAAGTCGATCATCGACCTCTACGAGAAGATGGGCGCCTGGAAGAAGGTGCTCGACGGGCTCGAGGCCTACGAGAAGAAGTACTCGAAGGACGCGAACAAGATCCTCACGACCGAGGGCAGAATCGCGACCATCTACGAGGAGAAGCTGAAGAACGCGAAGGCCGCCCGCGGCGTCTACGAGCGCATCTGGAAGTACTACGACTCGCTGCCCAGGCGCCTCAAGGACACCCTGGAGATCCAGGCGCTCGACGCGGTCGCCCGCGCGTCCTTCCTCCAGAACGAGGACGACTGGAAGAAGTACGTCGGCGTGAAGCTCAAGTGGTCGAAGCTGCAGAACATCGGCGAGCTCAAGAGCTCCATCAAGGTGAAGGGCGAGGCGCTACAGGACGTGCAGAAGGCCTACACCCGTACGGTGGCGCTCAAGTCGGCGGACCCGGCGATCTGCGCGCTCCACAAGATCGGCATGGCGTACGACCAGTTCGCCGAGCAGCTGGTCAACTTCCCCGTGCCGAAGGGCCTGCCGGAAGAGGTGCTGATCGAGCTGCGGCCGCAGTTCGAGCAGCAGGCCGAGCAGCCGAAGGCCAAGGCCACCGAGGCCTTCGCGGCGGTGGTGCAGAAGAGCCAGGAACTCGACGTGTTCAACCCGTGCACGCGGGCGGCGCTCGACATGCTGCGGACCAAGTACGCGCCGACGCAGTTCCCGAAGATGCCCGAGGACACCTTCACGCTGAAGATCGAGGCCAAACAGGCGCCGGCGATCGGCGCTGACCTGCTGACGTCGATCCAACCGGTGCCGGTGATCTCCGCCGAGCGTGCGCAGGAGATGCAGGCGAAGGCCCGCGAGGTGGGCGCCCGCGACGTGGCGACGACGTCCCCGGAGATCGACCTGACCGCTCCCGAGCCCGGCCCTCCACCGAAGACGGCGCCCGCCCCGGCCCCCGCGCCGAGGGGCACCAACGCCGCCACCACCAAACCCAGGAGTGGGGATGAAGAGCCGGAGGACGTGCTGTGAGGGCCGCCATGACTGAACGGACCACCCCCGTGCGCTCCGCGCTCGTCGCCCTGGCCGCCGCCGCGCTGGCCCTGGGCGCGTGCACCACCACCTCCGCCTCCTCGGGCGGACCGGTCGGCGTCGCCGGTCCCCGCGTCGGCAACGTGCAGGGCGGCGCCGCGCAGGGCGAGGTGCAGCCGCAGGTCAACGCCAAGGCCAAGCTGCTCTTCGAGGACGCGCTCAAGGCGTACGACGCGCAGAAGAAGGCCCGCGCCTACGACTACCCGGCGCTGGAGAAGCGCTTCCGCGCGGCCGCCGACGCCGATCCCAACCTCGCCGAGGCGACCTACAACCTCGGCGTGCTGGCCGAGCGCCAGGGCAAGACGAAGGAGGCGGTGGCCTTGTACAAGGAGGCGCTCTCTCGCAAGCCCACGCTGCGACAGGCCGCCGAGAACCTGGCCGTCATCGCGCAGAACAACGGCGACGAGGCGGGGGCGGTGAAGATTTACCAGGACATCATGGCCAACTACCCGGACGACGCGTCGAGCCGCGCGCGCCTGGCCGAGGTGTCGCGCCGCCGGGGCGAGTTGGAGAAGGCGATCCAGTTGTCGCGCGAGGCGTTGTTCCGCGATCCGAAGACGCTGCAGGCCTACAAGACGATGATGCTCGTGTACCAGGAGCAGGGGCAGTACTCGATGGCGCGCCTCATCGCGCTGCGGGCCACCAAGCTCGACGACGCGGATCCGGAGATCTACTACACGGTCGGCCTCATCAACCTGGCCGAGAAGGATCCGCTCAAGGCCAAGGTGCAGTTCAAGAAGGCCATCGAGGTGCGTCCGGACTACCTGCCGGCGCACTACCAGCTCGCGACGATGGCGCTGCAGAGCGAGAACTATCTCGCGGCGGAGGAGCACCTCCGGCGCATCCTCCAGGCGAACGGGAAGAACGCCGAGGCGCTGATGAACCTGGGCGTGGCGTACAAGGGCATGGGCCAGCTGGACAAGGCCATGGCCATCTATGACGAGGTGCAGAAGCTCAACGGCGACATGCCGGAGCTGTACCTCAACCGCGGCGTGATCGTCGCGCTGAAGGGCGATCCGGAAAAAGCGATCGCGCTCTTCAAGACGTACATCGCGCGCAAGGGCGAGGCCGGCCTCGGCATGGATCACCCCGTGCACAAGCTGATCGAGGAGCAGGAGGGCGTGATCAAGCAGCGCGAGGAGGACAAGCGCATCGCGGAGGAGGCGGCGAAGATGGAGGCGGAGGCGAAGAAGATGGAGGAGGCCGCCGCCGCCGAGGAGAAGAAGCGCCAGGAGGAGGAGCTCAGGAAGCAGCAGGAAG
>JBFMAB010000083.1:0-44748 GCA_040755835.1 Myxococcota bacterium | reverse complement strand
GGCGCCCGCGCCCGCTGCGAAGGACGAGGCCAGGCCGCCGGAGGCGAAGAAGGCGCCTGCGCCGGCGCCCGCCGCGCCGCCGCCGCCCGAGAAGAAGAAGGGCGGCCCGTCGGACGAGCCCGACGACGGCTTGTGAGCTGATCGCCGGCTTCCGTCTCTCCCGCTGGGAGAGAGGGAGTGGACGTCAGTCGATCCGCCAGCTGAACCGGGCGGCCGCGATGAAGTCGTGGCGGTCCGTGCCCGCCAGCGGCAGCGTCGCGCCGATCTCGATCCCCAGCTTCGCCACGCGAAACCGCAGCGCCGCCGACGGCGCGAAGTACGTCAGCGCTCCGGCGCGACCGTTCAAATCGAGCACGAAGGCGAACCACGACGTCGGCTTCAGCTGCACGCCCGCCAGCAGGATGCCGCCGAGCCGCGTGTACGGATCCGCCCTCGAGAAGGCGCTCGTCACGTCGCCGCCGAGGTAGCCGTGCACCTCGAGCCAGCCCTTCGGCCGCCACGAGGCGGACACGCCCAGCTCCCCGCCGACCGGGTGCGCGCCCGGCACATCGAGTGACGTCGGCAGCAGCAGCCGCCCGCTCACCGACGAGATGAAGCCGCCGCGCTGGAGGAAGGCGTGCGTCGCGCCGAGCGTCATGTTGCCCAGCGTCAACTGCGTGGCGCTCAGCACCGCGTTGACGGTGTAGTTGAAGCTCACCGCCTCCAGGGTGGCGAAGAGCTCCGTGTCCGGGCGGAGGGCCCACGAGCCGAACAGCGCGCCGTTGACACCCAGGCTCCCGTAGAACTTCGGCGTGTCGATGATCGCGCCGAAGCGGGCGCCGAGGCCGGCCTCGGTGCGCGGGCACGCGCGGCGCCCGGTGGAGAGATCCGCCTCGACGAAGCCCAGCGCGACCGGGCCTTCCGGCAGCCCGTGCTCGCGGGCGTCCTGCGCGCACGGCGGCTGGCCTTCGTCGACGATCATCGGCCGGGCCACCTCCGGGGCGGCGACGGGAGCCGCGGCCTCGGCCGGCGCGGGCTGCTGCGCGAGCGCTGGCGCCGCGGAGACGAGCGACGCGACGGCGAACGAGCGAACCAGGCGACGCATCAGCGGCCTCCCTTCACACCGGGCGCGGTGAACTGCCCGTCGCCGGTGCGGTCGAGCACGAACGGGTTGGTGAACGCGTTGGGGAAGCCGCCGGTCAGCTGCCCGTAGTGGTACCCGGGCTCGTTCACCTTCGGGAGCGGCGGGTTCGTCAGCGGGCCGATCTTCTGGCCCTCCTTCACGTCGGCCTGGTCCACCTTGCCGTCGCCGTTGTTGTCGGTGGTGTCGGGGATCCCGTCCTTCACGCCGTCCAGGCCGCCGCCGAGATCATCGGCGAGGGGCAGGGCGTGGCCGGCTTCGACGACGAGCCACGCGTCGCCGGTGACGCCTGCGAGCAGCTCGTCGAGCGCCACCGTCCCGTCGTAGCGCACGAAGTCGCCCGAGGTGGCGAACGGATCCGCCGGCGGCGGCAGGCCCGACACCGTCTTCACCACGCGCCCGTTCACCACGAAGCGCACCTCCTCGACGGGGATCCACGGGGCCGAGCGGACCGTCACGTGCACCGAGGCGCCGGCCTTCGGCGTGAAGGGTTTCACCGACGGGCCGTGCGGCTGCCCGGCGGCGTCCTCCACGGTGGCGACGATGACGGGACCGTTGGTGCCCACCATGCGGCCGTCGCGCACCGCGGCGTTGAAGACGTTCACGTCGAAGCCCGCGCCGGGCGCGGTCGCCGCGAAGACGAGGTTGTGCGGCATGCCCACGGTGTTGTCGGTGAGCGAGTGCGAGTCGGAGTTCGCGGTGCCCGCTTTCAGCCGGCCCTGGTTCAGCACGTAGAACCAGAACGCCCGGTACTGCAGGTAGAGATCGGACTGGGAGCCGTTCATCACCTCCTGCGCGTGGTGGCCGTCGTTGGCGAAGGAGGCGCCCGGCGGCGTGCGCACGTACACGCCCATGTTGGTGCCGTCGTCGCCCGCGGGAAGATCCTTCGTCGCGTCGAGGAAGATGGCGCGCGGGAAGCCGAGATCCCGCCCGAACTCCGGCTCGGCCCACGGGTGGTTCAGCTCGATCACCTCGAGCCCGGTGAAGCCCGTCTTCGTGCGCTCAAACAGCTCGCCGGGCTCGATGCGCTCGTCGAACGGTGCGCCGTTGCGCGGCAGCGACGGGTCGTACCTCAGCGGCCACATGTTGTAGTGGCCGATCACCAGCGGAAACCCGTACTTCGGGATGGTGAGGAAGGGAATGTGGCCCGTCGACTCGAGGCCCACCACCGTGCTCATGCGCGCCTCGAGGCCGAGCTCCTTCACGACGCGGCCGTAGTCGTAGATGACGTCGTGATCCGTCGCGACGATGACGTCGAGATCGCTCGCCGAGAAGGAGAGAACACGATCGAGATCGGGGATCGACGAGTCGAAGCTGGCCGCGCCGTGCACGTGCATGTCCGAGGACAGCGCGCCGGCCGGCTTGAGCGGCAGCTTCGTGAGCGAGAACGTGAGCGCCGCCGGCCCGGGCTGCAGCTCCACCACCTCGCGGCCGAGCGACCAGAACGGCCCGTGGAAGGCCAGCACCTCGTAGCGGCCGGCGGGCACCTCGGCCGACGCCTGCCCGTTGCGCACGAGGATCCGGTTGCACGCCGGCGAGGCGCCCGCGGGAGAGCCCAGCCATGGCGAGCAGGTGGTGAAGCGCCCGTGCAGGCTGCCCACCACCTTCGCGGCCTCCGCCTCGTCCTGCGGCAAGACGAAGAGCTCCGCGTCGAGCGGCTCCAGAGTGGCGGCGTCGCGCACCGTCGCGGCGAGGGTCGTCACCGTCGGCAGCACGAAGGCACCGAGATCGAGGTCGGCCGACGCCACGTCGTACTCGCGCTCGACCTGCCTGCGGCCGAAGGCGTGCACCTCCACGACGTACTTCTTCCCGGCGGGCACCTTCACGCTGAACGAGCCGTCGGCCGCGGGCACCGCCTGCGTCCACGGCACGCGCTCCGCGGCGGCGGTGGTCAGCCCGCCTTCGCTCACCAGCACGCTGGCCTCGCGCTCGTCGGCGAAGGAGGCGCCCATGCGCTCCACCTTCCCGGTCAGCGTGACGAAGGACTCGCCAAGCACCTGCTTGCGCACCTCGAGCGCCACGTCGATCGCGCCCGCCACGCCCTTCGCGTCGGCGACGGCGATGAAGCGCTCGAAGATCTGCGAGCCGCGCGGCGGCACCACGCGGCGGGGCAGGCCGGCGGCGGAGATCTGATCGCTGTGGAAGCCCTCGAGCGTCGCGTCGGTGCAGCTCGCGGTGGCGATCGCGGCGATCTGATCGTCGCCCGAGTGCGCGGCGGCCGCGAAGTACGGGAACTTCTTGAACGCGCCGTTGATGGTGGTGAGCCCGAAGGACGGGTGCACGAAGCCCTCACCCTTGCCGGGCGAGAAGGGCAGGGACTCGCGGCCGGACCAGTAGTACCCGTCGGTCAGCGTCCACGTCTGGTTCTCGGGGTTGCCGTTGACGATCTCGGTGCGCACGCGCACGCCGGGGTCGCAGGGCCTCAGCTCGTAGCGGGTGGAGATCGGCCGGTCCGGCAGCCCGTCCAGCGTGCCGCGCACCTGCACCGCCACGCGGTCCGGCCGCTCGTCGATGATCTCCAGCGTCGAGTACCAGGCCGCGTCCCCCGGGAGGATGCCCACCACCTGGAAGATGTTGTTCACCGTGTCCTTCGGCTGGCCCGCCGGCGAGAGGTCGAGGATCGATCCGCCGTTCGGGTCGAGCAGGTTCTGCGTGCCCACGTTGGCGATCACCACGTCGACGACGCCGTTGGACAGCTTCACGTCGCCCCTCGCGCCGAGGCCGTTCCAGCCGCCGGGGCGGTCGGCTGGCGAGGCGATCCGGGCGATCGACAGCGCGCCTGGCGAGGCGCAGGTGAACGTCACCTTCGGGCACGGCGGCGGCACCTGGCAGTCCGCTTCGCCGCCCAGGCAGCCTTCCTTCGCGCACCCGGTCCCTCCCGCGGCCGCGAACGCGCCCGCGAAAACCACCGCCACGAGTCGAGTCATCTCCAGGCTTCCAGTCCGTGCGCTGCGTGGCATGCGTCACCGATGAGGTCGAGGTACACCTGCGGCTGGGATTTCTTGTACTGCTCCATCTGCTGAAAGGCCTTCTCGGCTTCGAGCTGGCGCACCGCCGAGTCGAGCATCGCCTTGCCGAGGTTGATCTGCTGCTGCTGCTCGGCCGTGGGCTTCCACTTCAGGTCCGTCTTCAGCCGGCCCAGCGTCTCGAGCCAGTGGCCGTAGAACTTGAGCATCTGCACGAGGATCACGATCTTGTACTGCGGCGCGCTGGACAGCGCCTGCTGGAAGGCGGCGTCGTATTGCCGCCGCTCGGAGCCCAGCCGGTAGAAGAGGATCGCGATCTGGTCGTCGACGCGCCGGCCCCACCTCTTGCGCACCGCCGGGTGGCGCGCCCAGGCCAGCACGCCCTGCGTGAAGTGGAGCGCGCCGCAGCTGTGCGCGTAGACGCCCTGCTTGCGCTTGTCGACCTGCGGCAGGTGCCGCTCCATGCCCAGCTTGAGATCCGACGTCTCGCGCTCGAGCTCGGTGAGCGCGTCGTCGAAGACCTGATCGAGATCGATGACCGTTCCATCGGCGGTCGTCCACTTCGTGCCGGGCTTCTGCGTCGTCGCGAAGAGATCGAGCGTCCAGCCCACGTCCTTCCAGTACTCGATGGAGGAGGGGACGTGGCGGAAGCCCTGTTTCACGCCTTCGACGAGCTGCTCGAGCGACACCTTCCCCCAGGCCGTCTCGAGGCTGAGGCTCAGGGGCGCGTGCGCGTCGCACACGAGCGCCTTGGTGTTGAGGTTGGCGTGTGGCTCGATGGGCGTGCCGTCCTTCCCGTAGCGCGCGAAGCCGTACGGCGCGCCGACGCCGGGGCCGCCGTCGGGCAGCACGTTGCGCTGGAGGAAGTCGTGGAAGATGACGTCGGCGGCGCGGCGCCCGTCGCTCGCGAGGTAGCCGGGGCCCAGCGTCTTCACGCCGTGCGCCATCGCCCACGGGTTTTTCGGGTCCGCGGCCCACATCATGCAGTGGTCGCGCAGAACGTGTTCGGCATGGGGCCGAGGAGGGGAAACCGCCAGCAAACTGGCGACGAGGAGGCCTGTCACTGGCATGAGGTTGCCTATATAAGCCCCCCTGCCGGTCACAGAAAGGCGGTCGTTTCCGGCCGACGGGGACCTCCGCGGAGAATTCAAGTCGATGAAGTCACGGCACTTTTTTTCGGCGGTCCTCGCCGGGCTGATCGCTCTGCCAGCCTTCGCGCAGTATGTCGCGATCGCCCAGGCGGGTGTGGCCTACCCCGCGCTGACGACCCCCACCACGATTCCCCTCGTCGCCCCGGGGACGAACGATCCGAAGGACAAGGGCCGCGCCACCATCGCGCTGGGCTTCTCCGTTCCCTTCTACGACAGGACGTATTCGTCCATCACCGTCACGGCCAACGGCGTCGCCTTCTTCGAGCCGTCGTCGGCGGCCAACGCGACGGCGGACTTCTCGTCGAACTCGCTCATCCCCAGCGGCGCCGAGCCGAACGGCGTGCTGGCGCCACTGTGGGACGATCTCTCCGGCAACAACGGCACGAGCGATCTGCGCTCGCAGCCGGTGACGGGCGCGAACGGGCAGGGCCTGGCGATCGAGTGGTTTCACTGGAACCGCACCTTCGGCGCGTTCGATCTCTCATTCCAGATCCGCATCTGGCAGAACGGCATCATCGAGTACTTCTACGGGCCGATGACGGGCTCGGGCACGACGGCGATCACCGCGACCGTGGGCATCGAGGCGCCGAACGGCACCGCGGGCACCTACGGGCTGACGACGTGCACCAACAGCTGCGCGATCGCTTCCTTCGATCCCACCAGCTCGGGGACGCCGATCAGCTACATCCGCTTCGGGCCTCCGGCGGGCGTCGATCTGCAGGCGCAGCAGCTCGCGGTCGACGACATCACGCCCGGCGCGGGTACGCTGTCGATCACCACCACGCTGCGGGCGCGCAACTTCGGCACCGTCGCGTCGGGCCCGTTCACCTACCGGCTGTACCTCTCGCAGGACGTAGTGTTCGACGCAGGCGACACCGAGCTCACGCCGACGCCGCGCGGGCCGCTGTCGCTGGCGCCGATGGCGGCGACGACGGACACCGTCACCTCGACCGTGGCCTCGCCCATGGGCGGCAGCTGGTACGTGCTGGCCGTCGTCGATGACGCGGCGGCGGTCGCCGAGACGAACGAGTTCAACAACGTCGCCGTGTCGTCCGTGGCCTACGCCGGCGGCGTGGATCTGATCGCCCAGGGCATCGAAGGGCCTCCGGTGGCGGGCCCGGGCGAGCCGGTGACGGTGACGGTGCGCTTCACCAATCAGGGCTTCAACGCGGCGGGCCCGGTCAACGTGAAGATCTGGGGCTCGGTGGACACGTCGATCAGCATGGATGACCGGCTGCTGCACCAGGCGACGATCTCTGTCGGCGGCGGGCAGCAGCTCGACCAGCAGCTCAGCTTCAACCTCGCGACCAACGTGCCCAGCAACGACTACTACCTGATGCTTCAGCTCGACGACGGGCCCGCGGTCGGCGCGATCGCCGAGGGCAGCGAGGCGAACAACACCGTCTTCAGCGTCGCGCGCATGCAGGTGCGGCAAGCCGACCTCGTGGTGACGGAGGTGCGCGTGCGCCAGCCCTCGGCGCCGTTCGACGAGACGGACCTCGCGTTCTTCGGCGAGCCGATCCGCCTCGAGGCGCTGGTGACGAACATCGGCGGCGCCACCGCGCCGAGCGTGCGGGTCGACTTCTTCCTGTCGGACAACGAGACGCTGAACGCGATCACCGACAGCTTCGTGGGCGAGACGACGGGCCTGTCCTTCCCGCCGAACAGCTCGCAGTGGGTGCCCGTCACCGCGGCGGTGCCGACGAACGCGATCAACGGCTCGCTGCTCACGCCACAGACCTACTTCTTCTTCGCCGCGGCGATCGCCCCGGGCCTGGTGGAGCTCAACGGTACGAACAACTTCACGCACGCGGACCCGGTGCTGGTGCGGAACCCCGCGCCCAACCTGGTGCCGATCAACGTGCGGGCGCCGGTGAAGATGGCGGCGGGCGAGGTGGTGCCGGTGACGCGCACGCTGGCCAACCTCGGCAATCGCCCGTCGGCGGCAGCGAAGTACCGCTACTACCTGTCGGCGAACGAGATCATCACCCCGGACGATCTGCCCGCGACCATCTTCCGGGCGTCAGGCGAGGTGCAGGACGGGACCGTCACCCTCGGGGTGGGCGCGCAGGACACCGCGGTGGAGCTGGTGCGGGTGCCGGCGAACGCGCCCGCGGGCAACCTGTTCCTGGGCGTGCTGCTCGATCCCGACGAGGCGATCGCGGAGACCGCCGAGGACGACAACGGGCTCGCTTCGCAGCAGGCGCAGGTGGTGCCGCTGGCGCTCGGGTTGGCCACGCCGGCGCTCCCCGACGGCCTGGTCGCGCGGCCGTACGAGGTGCAACTGGTCGGGCAGGGCGCGCCCGGGCCCTTCACCTTCCACGCGAAGGACACCGCCGAGCTGCCGCCGGGCCTTTCGCTCGCGACGGACGGGACGCTGTCGGGCACGCCGACGCAGACCGGCATCTTCAGCTTCACCATCGTCGTGGAAGCGAACGGCGGCGCGGCGGAGAGCCGCCGCAGCCTGCGCGTCTCCACCACGACGGCGTCGCTGGCGATCACCACCACGCGGCTCCCGGCGCCGGTGCGGCTGTTCGCGTACGACGCGACGCTGGGTGCGGCGGGCGGGCTGGCGCCGTACACCTGGGCGGTGGTGGAGGGGCAGCTGCCGCAGGGCCTCTCGCTGGATCCCACCGGCCGCGTCACCGGCTCGACGGCGCTCGCCCTGGGATCCCGCTCGGAGTTCACCCTGCAGGTGTGGGACGCCGTCGGCAACGTCGACCGTCGCGTCTTCTCGCTCACCGTAGTGGACGCGGCGCCCTTCGGCATCCAGACCTTCACGCTGGCGCCGGCGGCCGTCGGCGCGGACTACCTGCAGCAGATCCTCGTGGCGAACCCGGGCGGCGCGCCGGTGTCGAAGCCCGTCACGTGGACCGTCAGCGGCCAGCTGCCCGACGGCCTCACCGCCGAGCCCAGCACGGGCGAGCTGCTCATCCTCTCCGGGCGGCCGACGAGGGCTGGCCTGTTCCGCTTCCGGATCGACGCGGTGGACGGCCAGGGCCGCGGCGACGGCGTCAACTACCTGCTGCAGGTGGGCGCGCTGGCCACGACGCTCGCCATCGAGCTGCCGGGCGTGGTGAAGCCTGGCGCCGAGGTGTCGGGCACCTTCAGGGCGGAGCCAGCGGTGGCCGGCGCGCGCTTCTACCTGCGTGACGGCGCGCTGCCGCCGGGCCTCTCGCTGTCGGAGGACGGCGTGGTGAGCGGCACGGTCGCGGGGGACGCGCTGCTGGCCTCCTACGCCTTCTCCGTCGGCTACGGCCTCGCGCCGGACTCGCTGCTGGGCCTGCGCACGGTGGGCCTGACGGTGTCGGACCAGCTGCCGGCGCCGAAGGGCGGCTGCTCGGCGGTGGGCGGGCTGGAGCTTTTGGGCCTGGTCGCGCTCACGGGCTTTCTGGCCCGGCGACGCCAGCGCAATTGAGTGGTGGTGGCCGGCCGGGGGCTGCGTAGACTTCCGGCCGCGTGACGCAGCGCTCGCGGCCACTCGTCATCACGCTGCTCTTCCTCTCGGGCTTCACCGGGCTCGTCTACGAGTTCACCTGGTCGAAGCGCCTGGCGAACCTGCTCGGCTCGAGCGGGCACGCGCACGCGATCGTCCTGGCCACCTTCATGGGCGGGCTGGCGTGCGGCGCCTGGCTCTTCGGCCGGACGGCGGATCGCGCGAAGCGGCCGCTCGTCGTCTACGGCGCGCTGGAGCTGGGCGTGGGCGTCTACGCGCTGCTCTTCCCGAAGGTGCTGGACGCGCTGGCCAGCGTGTACCTGCGCGTCGCGCCGGGGCTGGAGGGCGCGCCCAAGACGACGGCGCGCCTGGTGCTGGCCGCCGCGGCGCTGGTGGTGCCGACGCTGCTCATGGGTGGCTCGCTCCCGGCGATGACGCGGCACCTCACCGAGCGCCTCGGCACGGCGCGGCGCGAGCTGTCGCTGTTGTACGCCGTCAACAGCCTGGGCGCGTCCGTCGGTTGCCTGTTGGCGGGCATGCTGATGGTGCCGGTGGCGGGGCTGACGGCCACCGAGCGCCCGGCGGCGGTGGTGAACCTCGCGCTGGGGCTCGCCGCGGTGCTGCTCGGACTCAGGAGTCAGCCGCCGGCGCCGGCCCCGAAGGACGAGGGCGAGGCGGTCCGCGTGTACGGCAGGGGCGCGGTGCGCGCGGCGCTGGTGGGCACGGCGCTCGCGGGCTTCACCGCGATGCTCTACGAGATCACCTGGATCCGCGTGCTGGCGGTGGTGATCGGCGGCACCAGCTACGCCTTCACGCTGATCCTCACGGCGTTCATCTTCGGCATCTCGCTGGGCAGTTTCTGGCTGTCGACGCGGCCCGACGTGGACGCGCTGCGCACCTTCGGGCGCCTGCAGGCGGGGCTGGTGGCCGCGGTGTGCCTCGCGCTGCCGTTCTACGCGCGGCTGCCGTACGTCTTCCTGCAGCTCAATTCGCTGCTCGCGCACGGGCCGCAGACGTGGCTCTTGTACCAGTTCATCACCTTCGGCTTCTGCGGCGCGGTGCTGATCGTCCCGACGTTCCTCTTGGGCGCCAGCTTCCCCGCCGCGGCGCGCGTGGCGATGCGCGCGGTGGACAACGTCGGCGGGCAACTCGGCACCGTGTACCTGTGGAACACCGTCGGCACGGTGCTGGGCTCGCTGCTCGGGGGGCTGTGGCTGCTGCCGGCGATCGGCCTCGAAGGGAACTTCCTCGTCGGGCTGCTCGGCAACCTCGCGGCGGCGGGAGCGGCGAACTGGGTGATGGCCGGCGAAGGCCGCGTGGCGCCGTCGCGGCGGCTGTTGCCCGTCGCGGTCGGCCTGCTCGCGGTGCTGGCGTGGGCGGGCGCGACGAAGGGCTGGGCGAAGAGGGTGGCGTCGAGCGGGCGCTACCGCGAGTGGAATCGCTCGTTCACCAGCTACGCCGACTTCCAGCGCCGGGTGGAGGAGCGCAGCACGGTGCGCTTCTACCAGGACGACGTGTTCGCCTCGGTGCTGGTGGGCGAGCAGGAAGGCGACCGCCGCTACCTGCGCATCAACGGCAAGGTGGACGGCTCCAACGGCGGCGACATCGACACGCAGATCCTCGCGGCGCACCTGGGCGTGCTGTCGCACCCGCACGAGGTGAAGAAGGTGCTGCTGGTCGGCGTCGGCGCGGGCATCACCGCGGGATCGCTGCTGGCGCACCCGATCGAGCGGCTCGACGTGGTGGAGATCAGCCCCGCCGTCATCGACGCGGCGAGGCTGTTCGCGCCCGACAACCGCGACGCGCTCGCCGATCCGCGGTGCCAGGTGTTCATCGAGGACGCGCGCACCTTCCTCACGCTGTCGCAGGAACGCTACGACCTGATCGTCAGCGTGCCGTCGAACCCATGGGTGTCGGGCGTGTCGGGGCTCTTCTCGCAGGACTTCTTCCGCATCGCCCGCGAGAAGCTGGCGCCGGGCGGGCGCATCGTTCAGTGGATCCACACCTACGAGTCGAGCGAGGCGATGGTGAAGCTGGTGGTGCGCACGCTGCGCGACTCGTTCGAGCACGGGACGACGTGGGTCGGGCCCGATGACCTGGTGATGATCGCCAGCCGCGAGCCGCAAGTCTTCGACGTCGAGACGATGCGCGCGCGCATGCAGCGGCCCGAGGTGGCGAAGGATCTCGCGCGCATCCGCGTGCACGAGGTGACGACGATCCTCGGCCGGCAGGTCCACCACGACGAAGCCCAGAAGGCCTGGGGCGGGGAGGGGCCGGTCAACACGGACGATCACAACCTCCTCGAGTACGGCTCGCCGATCGCCTACTTCGTCGCGGCGGACGTGCGCATCGACGACGAGCGCACGGGGCCGGATCGCGGCGCGAAGCTCGAGTGGACACGGTGGCGCGCGGAGCACCCGGCGACGGCCGCCGAGGCGAAGGATCTCCACGCGAGCCTCGCGTGGGTCCACCCGCCGAATGACCCGCTGGTGCGCGCGAGCGCCGAGGCGTGGCTCGCCCTCGAGCCGGAGTCGGTGGAAGCGGCCACCGCCGTCGCCCGCGCCGCGCTGGTGCAGGGCAACGCGACGCTCGCGCGGAAGGTGACGCAGCCCTTCGTCGACAAGGGTGAGCGCGACGCGGGCCTGGTGAAGGCGTGGCTCATCTCGCTGCGCGCGCAGGTCCGCCGCGAGGCCGCGCCATGGCACCCGGTGGACCTCGGAAGCGCCCTGGAGATCGGCCGGCAGGTGCTCTCGGCGCACCCCGACGACGAGGATCTCGAACTCGCGGTGAAGAAGCTGGAGGCGCTCGAATGAATCGCCGCGCGATTGCCGCGCTGCTGTTCTTCTCGGGCGCGACGGGGCTCGTCTACGAGGTCGTCTGGTCGAAGGTGCTGTCCGACGTGCTGGGCAACAGCGGCCAGGCGCACGCGATCGTGCTCGCCACCTTCATGGGCGGGCTGGCGCTGGGCGCGTGGCTGTTCGGCGGGCTGGCGGACCGGCTGCAGCGCCCGCTCGCGCTCTACGCGGGCATCGAGCTCGGCGTCGGCCTGTACGCGCTCGTCTTTCCTCAGGTGCACGGCGCGGTGGAGGCGGCGTTTCTGTCCATCGCCCCGAGCTTCTCCGAGAGCGCGCGGGCCGTGCCGAAGCTGCTCTTCGCGGCGTTGGCGCTCGTCCCGCCGACGGTGGCGATGGGCGGCACCATGCCGGCGATGCTCAAGCACGCCACGCGGGACGATCCCTCGATCCGCGGCACGCTGGCGCGGCTGTACGCGGTGAACAGCGTCGGCGCGGCGGTGGGCGCGTGGCTGGCGGGCACGGTGTGGATCCCCAACGCGGGCCTCGCGGCCACGACGCGCGCGGCCGGCGCCATCAACCTCCTGCTGGGCGCCGTCGCCTTGTGGATGGCGCGGCGCCTGCCGACCGAGGCGGAGCTGCCCGAGCGCCGCGACGACACCGAGGAGGCGTATTCCCCGCCGCAGGTCCGCGCGGCGATCATCGGCCTCGCGCTCTCCGGCTTCACCGCGATGCTGTACGAGACCGGGTGGATCCGCCTGGTGACGCTGGTGGTGGGCGCGTCGAGCTACGCCTTCACGTGGATCGTCTGCGCCTTCATCCTGGGGATCTCGATGGGCAGCTCGTGGGTCGCCCGGCGCCCGCCGGGTGACTCGCTCAAGCTGTTCGGCCGGCTCCAGGCGGCGACCGCCATCGCCCTCTGCTTCACGCTGCCGGTGTACCTGCGGGTGCCGTACGTCTTCCTCAAGGTGCGCGGCATGCTGGCGCGTACCGAAGGCGCGTTCCCGGCGTGGCAGGCGCTGCTGTTCGCGGTGTCGCTCCTGGTGATGCTCGCGCCCACCTTCGTGATGGGGGCGGCCTTCCCGGTGGGCGCCCGCGTGGTGGCGGCGGGCCGCGCGACGGTCGGGCGGCGCATCGGCTGGGTGTGGGCCGTCAACACGGTGGGCACGGTGCTGGGCGCGCTGTTGGGTGGCCTGTGGCTGATGCCGGCGCTCGGCGTCGAGGCGCTCTTCACCGTCGGCCTGGTGCTGACGCTGCTGGGCGCCTTCGCCGCTCTGCAGGCGACGGCGGGCGCCAGCCTCCGCCTCGCGCCCGTCGGCGTGGGCGTCCTCGTGTTTGCGCTGTACGCGGTCGCCTTCCGCGGCTGGGCGCCGGTGCTGGCGCGGCTGTCCCCGTTCCGCGCGAGCCCGGCGATCGCCCTTGGCCGCAGCGCGTCCGACTACGTGCGGCTGTACGTGGACTCGCAGGTCCAGGACTTCGTGCGTGACGACACGTTCGCCACCGTCTTCGTCGGGCATTCGGCGAAGAACCCGGCGCACCGCTTCCTGCTGGTGAATGGCAAGCCCGACGCCTCGACGGGGCCGGGCGACCAGGTGACGCAGGCGCTGCTCGGGCAGCTCGGCCTCTTGCTGGTCCCGCAGCCTCCGAAGAAGGTGATGGTGGTGGGCGCGGGCGCGGGCTTCACCGTCGCGTCGGCGCTCTCGCACCCGATCGAGTCGCTGGACCTGGTGGAGATCAGCCAGGGCGTCCTGGAGGCCGCGCGCCTGTTCGGCGACGTCAACCGCGGCGCGCTCGACGATCCACGCACGCGGCTTCACGTGGACGACGCGCGCACCTTCCTCGCGCTCAGCCGGGAGCGCTACGACGTCATCATCTCCGAGCCGTCGAACCCGTGGGTGTCGGGCATCAGCTCGCTCTTCACCGAGGAGTTCTTCGAGATCGTCGACGCACGCCTGGCCGACGGCGGCGTCCTGGTGCAGTGGATCCACACCTACGAGATGAGCGACGAGCTGGTGAGGCTGGTGATGCGCACGCTGCGCGGCCGCTTCCCGCACGTGACGGCCTGGCAGGGCGGGGACGGCGACCTGCTGCTGCTCGCGTCGCGTGCGCCGCTGGCGCTCAACGCCGGCGAGCTGGCGCGGCGGGCGGCGCTGCCCACCGTGAAGGACGACCTCGCCCGCGTCGACGTGGCGGGCGTGGACGGCGTGCTGGCGCTGCAGGTGATGACCGAGGCGCAGGTGCAGGCGTACGCCGGCGAGGGCCCGATGAATCGTGACGATCACAACCTCCTCGAGTACCGCGCGCCGGTCGCCTTCTTCGCCGACGAAGCCGCGCGCGTTCCGGACGCGCGCCGCACGCCGGGCGCCTTCAAGGATCTGCTGATCGCGCCGTACCTCGCGGCGAACCCGCTCGACGCCGCCCGGGCAGAGCAGATCGCCCGCGCCGTGTCCTCGGGCCAGAACGCCGACTTCGCGCCGCGCCGCGCGGCCGCCGAAGCCTGGCTGGCGCTCGATCCGTCGTCCGAGCCAGCCCGCCGCATGCTCGCCGCGATCGCGCTCGAACAGGGCGAGCCGCAGGTCGCTCGCCGCGCCCTCGAAGGCCTGCCAGAGTCCGGCTCCCAGTCCCTCCGCGAGGCCGCGAACGAACTGGACGACGCGCAGCGCGCCAGCCCCTGGACGCCCGAGACGCCCGTAAGTCATTGAAATTGCAGCGATTCCGGCATCCTCCCGATGACGTATGGAGGGATCGGCCAGCCGCATCGATACTTCTCACGTCTTCAACGCCCGGCGTGGGCACTTCCCTGGAGAGAACATGGCCAAGCTGAACAAGAAGCAGATGCTGAAGAAGGCCCGCGGTCAGGGCATGACTGAGTACATCATCATCGTCGCGCTGATCGCGATCGCGGCCATCGGCGTGATCACGCTGTTCGGCGACAACATCCGCAACCTGTTCGGCATGTCGGCGGACGCGCTGGCCGGCGAGACGTCGGTCGAGAAGCGCACCACGAAGTCGAAGGGCGACGCGCTCGAGAAGAAGAAGCTGTCGAACTTCGCGAAGGAGAACGAGGGCTACTAAGGCCGCTCGCGTCTTCGCAGTCACGATGCCGCGTTCGCTTCGAGAAGCGGGCGCGGCATTCGTGTTTCCATGGGGTAGCCTTCGAGGCCGATGCGACGCTTCGGGCCGTGGGTGCTCGCGTTGGTGGCGCTGGCCGTCGCGTTCCGGTCGCTCGCCTCGGGGCTGGTGCAGGCCTCGCGCGATCTCTACGCGCACGACTTCTCGGAGACCTGGTACCTCGCGCAGCGCTGGGCCCGGCTGGAGGTGCCGCTGTGGTTGCCGCACGCGCGGCTCGGGCAGCCCTTCCTGGCGCTGCTCTACACGCAGACCTTCTACGTCCCGCGGGTGTTGACGGCGCTGCTGTTCGGCCAGGTGCTGGGGCCGAACGTGCTGCACGCGCTGCACGCGGCGTGGGCCTTCGCCGGTCTGTATCTCTTTGGGCGTCGGCTGGGGCTTGTGCGCTGGGCGGCCTTCGTGGGCGCGGCGCCGTTCTCGGTGTCACCGTTCTTCGTGGAGTTCGCGCAGAACCTGTCGTTCGCGTCGACGTCCTCCTGGGCGGGCTGGGTGCTGCTGGCGGTGGAGCACCTGCGGCGGCGGCCGGGGCCGGCGTCGGCGGCATGGCTGGCAGTGGCGCTGGGCGGCGCGTTTCACGCGGGCGCGCCGGAGATCTGGACGTGGGAGGTGCTGGGCGCGGGCCTGATGCTCCTGGCGCCGAAGCGCTCGTGGCGGACGGCCCGGTGGGGCGCGGTGGCGGTGGTGCTGGCGGTGGGGCTGGGCGCGGTGGTGGCGCTTCCCGCGGCGGAGTTGGCGCGCGAGTACACGCGGCCGGGAGAGCCGCCCGCGGGGTTGACGGAGTGGTCGCTGTCGTGGGCGCAGCTGCTCGCGATGATCGTCCCCGACGCCGATCGCCCGCGCGAGGGGCCGTACTGGGGCGGCGTCGACCAGCGCTTCCTCTTCACGCTGTTCATCGGCTCGCTCGCCGGCCTGTTCGGCGCGGGCGGGATGACGCGAAAGCGCACGCGCGCGCTGACGGCGCTCTTCGTGGGCTGCGTGCTGCTGGCACTGGGGAAGCACTTCGTCGTGTCGGAGGTGCTGCTGCAGGCGCCCCCGTTCCGCTTCTTCCGGTACCCGGCGAAGTACGCGGTGGGCGCGCTGTTTTCGCTGTCGCTGCTCGCGGGCGTGGGCTTTCAACGGCTGCGGGCGATGGAGCGCCGGCGGCGGCCGGTGGCGCTGCGCTTCCTCCTGGGGATGAACGCGGCCTTCGCGGGGCTGCTGGTGGCGGCGCGGAGCGGACGGAGCGGACTG
Source organism: Myxococcota bacterium (assembly GCA_040755835.1). Lineage (GTDB taxonomy): Bacteria > Myxococcota > Myxococcia > Myxococcales > Myxococcaceae > JADLDB01. The sequence goes on along the minus strand of JBFMAB010000083.1, from coordinate 28,924 downwards.
CAGACGGGCACGGTGTGGGCGCTGGGGGTGGTGACGATCGCCGTGGCGCTGGTGCTGCTGTTGCGGCGGCGCGCCGGGCCGGTGGTGGCGGGGCTGGTGGTGGTGGAACTCCTCTTCTCGCCCCACGAGACGTGGCCGCGGTTGCCGGCGGAGGCGTTGATGCGGCCCTCGACGATCGCGGCGGCGCTGCGGGAGGACGGCGCGGCGCGCGTGTCGATCCGCGTGGACATGGACGACGCAGACCCGGAGGCCTCCGGCCCATGGGATGACGAGCGCGCGGGCGATCGGATCGTCCTGAACAGCCGCGAGCGGCTGTCCGGGCTTCGCTTCGTGGAAGAGGACCTGCGAGCCGTTGGCGGCTACGGCTTTCGCGATCCGTGGCGCCTGAGCGCGGCGTTTCGGCACCGGGCCGGCGCCTTCGCGCTTTCGGGCGTGACGCACTTCGTCCGCAACACGAGCGACACGCCGCGCTTCCCGGGGCCTGAGCCGCGCCTGACGCACCAGGAGGACGTGTGGACGTGGCGCTGGAAGGAGGCCTTCCCACGCGGCTGGGTGGTTCAGCGGGCGCGTGTCGGCAGCGACGACGAGGCGTTCGCCGCGCTCGACCAGCCGCTGGCGGCGCTGGGGCGGGAGGTGATCATCGATCACGGCGACGCGCTCGACGGGGCAGACTGCGTGTCGCCGGTGACGACGACGGAGCCCGTGCCCGAGGAGGTCCGCCAGGTGGTCGAGGCGTGCGCCGACGGGTACCTGGTCCTGGCCGACGCCTGGTACCCGGGCTGGGAGGTGAGGGTGGACGGCGCGCCGGGCGACGTCGTACGGGCGTGGGGCTTCCTGCGCGCGGTGCGGGTCGCCGCTGGGCGCCACGAGGTGGTGTGGCGGTACCGGCCGCGCTCGGTGGTGCTGGGGGGCCTCGTGTCGGTGGCGAGCCTGGGGATCGTCCTGGGGATTCTGTTGGGAGCGGTCTTGCACCGCGGGAAAGCGGCGGGCGCTTCCGGGCAAGGTTAGGCTGGCGCCGCCATGGAAGGGCGCCTGCTCCTCAAGGACTGCAGCTTGTTCCGAGCGGACGGGCGTGTGCGCTCGGGCATGGCGGTGGTGATCGAGGGGCGCGTCATCTCGGCGATTGGCGCCGACGCGGATCACCCCGTCCTCCCCGGCGATTGGGAAGTGAAGTGCCGCGGCCGGCTGGTGACGCCGGGGCTGGTGGACTGTCACACGCGCCTGGTGGGCGGCATGTTGACGCCATGGTCGGGCGACCTGCTCTTGCGCTCGTTTCAGCAGCGCTTCGCGCACGAGCAGCGGGTGGAGACCGAGCTGACCGAGGGCGAGGTCGCGGCGATCACCGCGTGCTCGCTGGTGCGGGGGCTCAAGCAGGGCGTGACGATGTTCGTCGAGGCGCTGCACGCGCCGCGGTGCGTCGAGGCGGCGCTGGGTGCGCAGGCGCGGGTCGCGGAGCAGCTGGGCGCGCGGCTCATCAACAGCCACGCCAGCACGAGCGAGGTGGCGGGTTCCCCGGGCGTGGAGCAGGTGGAGGCGAACGCGCGCTACCTCGAGGGCCGGGTGAGGCACGAGCTGGTGCGCGGAGCCATCGGCGTGCGGGCGTCGTTCTGCGCGGACGACGCGCTCTTGCGCACGGCGGGCCGGGTGAAGGAGTCGCTGCCGGTCGGCGCGCACTTCGCGCTGGCGGAGAGCGACGACGATCTCGCGTTCACCTGGTCGAAGTACGGCACGCGGGTGGTGACGCGCTTCGAGCGCTTCGGGTTGCTGGGCGGGGCCTCGGTCGCGGCGCACGCGCGGGCGATCGATCGATCGGAGGCGGCGCGGCTGGCGAAGTCGCGCACGCTGGTGGCCCTGACGCCGCGCGGGACGCAGGCGGTGGAGGGGGGCTCGGCGCTGGGCATGGAGGCGGTGCTGGTGAGCCAGAACCTGGTGGGCCTGGGGACGGGCGGCACCGGGACGCTCACGAGCGAGCTGGCGGCGAGCTTCACGGGCGTGATGGCGCTCAGTCGCGTCGGGCGCATGCTCGACCCGGACAATCTGATGTCGAGCTTCCTGATCAGTGGACCGGCAGAGTTGAACACGATGATCTTCGGACTGCCGTCGGGCTCGGTGGATCCGGGGGCGGTCGCGGACCTGGTGGTGTCGGACTGCGTGCCGCCGCCGGACGCAGGCGCGGCGTCGCCGCACCTGTTGATGCAGGCGCTGAACGCGCCGGTGGCGTGGACGATCGTGAATGGCCGAGTCGTGGTGCGCGAGGGGCAGTTGGTGGGCGCGGACCACCTCGAGATCCTGCGCGAGGGCGCGCTGGCGTTGGCGTCGGTGTGGGCGCGGGCCGGGGCGCAGCAACAGGCCGGGGAAGTGCCGGAGCCGTGAAGGTGGTGCGTGAGGCGTTGGCGCGGCGGCTCGACCGCCTGCCCGCCGAGACGAGTTGCTTCCGGTGGGTGGACGAGGAGCTCCCGGGCGTCACGGTCGATCTGTTCGGTGACGTGGCGGTGTTGAGCCTCTACCGCTCGGCCTCCGAGGAGGAGGAGCGGGCGTTGGCCGAGGCCCTCGCGAACGCAAGGACCCTGCGGGCCGTGTACGTGAAGCGGCGGCCGCGCGAGGCGCGCACGAGCGGTCAGCGGGTGGAGGAGGCGGCGCCGCCGGCGCCCTTGTGGGGCAGCGCGGTGGAGTCGCTCGTCTGCGAGGAGCTGGGCGCAAAGTTCGAGATCCGCCCGGCGAACGGGTTGTCCGTGGGGCTGTACCTGGACGCGCGGGATGCGCGGGCCTGGGTGCGGGCCAACGCGCGCGGGCGGACGGTGCTGAACACGTTCGCGTATGCGTGCGGGTTCGGGGTGGTGGCGCGGCTCGGCGGGGCGTCGCGGGCGGTGAACGTGGACGTGTCGAGGAAGGTGTTGGACTGGGGCGAGCGAAACCTGGCGCTCAACGGCTTCACGCCCCAGCGGGCGGACTTCCTGTCGGGGGACGCGTTCGAGTGGTTCGGGCGCCTGGCGAAGAAGGGCCAGCGGTTCGACGTGGTGGTGTTGGATCCGCCGGGGTTCGCGACGACGAAGGTGAGCCGCTTCTCGGCGCAGAAGGACTACCACCGGCTGGTGGCGGCCGCGGCGGGCGTGGTGGACGAGGGCGTGGTGTTGGCGATGTGCAACGTGGAGGCGTTGTCGCCCGCGGACGTGGTGGCGCACCTCAAGCGCGGGCTGGCGGGGCGGCGGTTCCAGGTGGTGGAGCGGTTCGGGGCGAGCGCGATCGACTTCCGGCAGCCGTCGACGTTGAAGTGCCTCGTGGTCGAGGTGCGGTAGTCGGCCTCGGCCGGGGAGGAGCTGGCGCGTGCGGCGCGCCGCACCGTGAAGGTGGACGAGCCTCTCCGCGCGCGGGCGACAGAGGGGCTGGCCTGCGACGGGGCATCGGGGATGTCCCCCGGGGCCACCGTTCCCTCGGAGCTCAAGACGGGTCGCGCCCGTCTCCAGCCGCGGGATTGACCGGAGGCGCTTCGGGTCGTTCCCGGCCTTCGACCCGCAGCCCCGTCACGCTGCTCGCGTACCAGGGCGCCCAGGGCGGCAGGAGCCACTCTTCGATCGACCGCTCGTCGTTGTCCGGGCGGGCCGCGCGCAGCGCTATCGCCCTCGCGATCTCCTCGAGGTGCTCGACGCGGATCATCTCGGCGCGGCGCACGGCGCGCTGCTGCCGGCGGCGCACCCACGCGACCACCACGAGCAGCGACATCACCGCCCACAGCGCCGTTCCTCCGGACAACAGCAGCGGCCACCACGGGTACCGGATCGGCAGCTCCCCGTGGAACGCCTTCTCCTCGACGGACAGCGGCGAGCGGAACGCGATCCCGAACGCCTTCTCGAACGCATCCCCGGCGCCGACGCGATCGATCAACGTCCCGAATGCCTCTGCGCCGTGGCGCTCCTTCAGGAACGCGACGAACGCCGCGCTCTGCGCGTAGGCGATCTCCACGTCCTCCGGCCGCGACGGGAAGCCCTGCGCGAGATCCTGGAACCGGAAGACGCGATCGATCGCCACGGCGCGCGCCAGCGTCGCGTACTGCTCCAGCCGGTAGCGGCGCTCGCCGGTCAGCTCCTGCGCGAGGCCTTCCTGGAACCACCGCGGCCACCCCGTGCCCAGCTGGCCGAGGCCGGCGTGGACCAACTCGTGCCGCAGCGTCGTCTGACCGTCGTCCTGGACGAGCGAGTGCGCCTCGACGAGGACGATGTTCCGGTCGGGGTAGGCGAGGGCGACCGCCCAGCTCGGGGGCACGCCGCCGGGCAGCGCGAGCGCCTCGTACTCCTCGCGCCCGAAGCCCAGCCTGATTTCGGTGACGCCGGGCCAGTCACGGCCGATCGTCGTCGCCACCTCGTCGCGGATGCTCTCGATCTCCTTCGCCAGGAACTCCGCGGCGCCCTTCGCGCGCGGGGTGAAGACGATGCGGAAGCGCGTCGTGGTGATCGAGTCCGTCTCCAGGCGGCCGTGGGTCAGCACGAGGCCGGACGAGGGCATTGGGGGAAGGGCCTCTTCGTCGGGAGCGGGGGGCGGCGCCACCGACACCAGCACGGCCAGAAGCGGCGCCAAGAAGCTCACGGTCCCCATGTAGCCAGCACGCGGTCCAGCGCCACCCCCTGAACGAGCAGCCGCTTGCGGCGCGAGGTCGCCCCGTCGAGGAGTTGCACGTCGGCCTTCCGCACGTCCAGCGCGTCGGCGACGAACTCGATCAGCGCCGCGTTGGCTTCTCCGTCGACCGGCGGGGCCGCGAGCGCGATCTTCAGCCGCCCGTCGTGCTCGCCGACGACCTTCGTCCGGGACGCGCGCGGCTGGACCAGCACCAGCAGCTCGACGCCGCCCTCGGCCGCCCGGGCCCAGCTCACTCGCTCTTCTTCACCAGGAAGGCGAGGTCGCCCTTCTCCGGCGTCTTGAAGGTCTCGAGGAGCTTCCGGTGGGAGTCGATCAACGTGGACAGCTGCGACTCGAACTGCACCTTCTGGCGCTTGAGCTCGTTGAGATCGCGCACCAGCTCGACGAGGCGGTTGTTGGCGCCGGCGACGATCTTCTCCGCCTGCAGCTCCGCGTCCGCGATGATCACCTCGGACTCCTTGCGGGCCTGCGCCTTGACCTCCTCGCTGATGCGCTGGGCGGTCACCATCGTCTCCTGCAGCGTCTTTTCGCGCTCGATGTGCTGCTCGAGCCGGGCCTGGGTGCGCTTGAGCTCCTCCTTGAGGGAGATGTTCTCGCGCACGACCTCCTCGAACTCGCCGGCGGTCAGCTCCAGGAAGGCCTCGACCTCCTTCTTCGAGTACCCGCGCATCGCGACCTCGAAGCGCTTCTGGCGGATGTCGAGCGGCGTCATCTTCATGGGGTCTCCGATCGGAAGGGGTGTCAGCTCTTTTGCTCGAGGAAGGCGTCGCCGAGCTCCCTCGCCCGGCGGGTGGCGGCCTCGACCGCGTCGATGAGGGTGGTGCGGAGGCCCCCGGCCTCCAGCGTGTGCAGGCCGGCGATCGCCGTGCCGCCCGGGCTCGTCACCTGGTCCTTCAGGTGACCGGGGTGCTGGCCCGTCTCCAGCAGCAGCTTCGCGCTGCCCAGCACCGTCTGCGCGGCCAGCTTGAGCGCCACGTGCCGCGACAGGCCCACCTTCACGCCCGCGTCGGACAGGGCCTCGATGATGAGGAAGATGTACGCCGGGCCGCTGCCGGACAGGCCGGTGACGGCGTCCAAGAGGCCCTCGTCGACGACGGTGGTGATGCCGACCGAGTCGAAGATCGCCTGCGCCAGGCGCAGGTCCTCCGCCGTCGCGTGCTCGCCCCCGGAGAGGGCGGTGGCGCCGAGGCCGACCAGGCTGGGCGTGTTCGGCATGGCGCGCACGATGCGGGCGCCGGCGCCGAGGCGGCGCTCCAGCGCGGCGATCGGCACGCCCGCCGCCACCGACAGCACCAGCTTCCTGTGATCGATCGCCGGCGCGATGGTGGTGAGCAGCTTGTCGAACGCCTGCGGCTTCACCGACAACACGACGAGCTCCGCGTCGCGCGCGGCCGCCAGGTTGTCCGTCAGCACGCGGATCCCGAAGGCCTGCTCGAGCTCGGTCTTCTTCTCGGCGCGGCGCACCGTGGCGGTGATGCGCTCGGGCGGGGTGCCCGCGCGCAACAACCCGCGGATGATGGCCGCCGCCATGTTTCCGCCGCCGAGGAAGGTGATGCTCTTGTCAATCACTGCACGCCTCCGGGGCTCGTGACGGCGGCCGGGGGCGGCGCGGCCGGCAACGCGGGCAGCCCCTGGGCCACCCGACGCGCTGCATTGAGGACCGCGTACGGGAGCGCCGTATTCCGCGCGCTCGACTGCACGAAGCGCACGGCCGACCAGGTGTTCTGGAACGGCAGCGCCTCCAGCGCCGCCACCTTGGTTGCGTCCGGCAGCGCGGGGTGTCGCACGATGTTGGAGAGGATCTCCTCGGCCCGGGGGTGGCGGATCGCGCTCACCGCCCGGATTGCCGCCCGGGCCACCTGGGGGTTGGGGTCGAGCACGAAGTGGGCGGCCGCGTTGAGCGCGCGCGCGTCGCCCAGCAGGCCCAGGTCCTCCACCGCCTGCACCCGGATCTCCATCGGCGCCGGCTCGAACGCCCACTGCAGCGCGCGGAAGAGCGCGACGTCGGCGCCGGACAGCCCGGCGGACCCGGGGCAGGGCGCGTCCTCCTTGGCGCTGCCGATGCCGCGCTTCGGGGGCGCGGCCAGGGCGACCGCCGACAGCGCGCTCGCCAGCAGGACTGCACGGAGGGGCATGTGGGTCATGATGCCTTACCGGAGAAAGCGGCCAATTTTTTGCGTCGATCCACCACGCGGGTACAAGTCGTCACACGGCTGTAGCACACCCCTTGCCCTGGTGACCTTGACCATGCGAACGAGCTTTGTGGCGTGCAGCACGCTCGAAGGCGTCGACGTCGAGTGCACGCACTGCGGGCTCCGCATGACGAGCCACGTCGGCTCCGGCGGGCAGATCCGCTACTTCCACTGCCCAGGCTGTCAGCGCTGGTCCACCAGCGTGTACCCCGAGGTCTTCAAGGCCGACACGAAGCTGCGCACGCGCAAGCCGCGCGGCGAGGAGCCGCGGGCGGCCTTCGGCAGCGTGAAGGAGCGCCTGTCCCGCTGGCTCGAGAGCCTGGGCGGCGCCGACGAGCCCTGGCGGGTGTTGGGCTGCTCGCCCACCGACACCGAGGAGCGGATCCGCGAGCGCTACCTGGCGCTGGCCCGGCGCTACCACCCGGACGCCGGCGGCTCGCTCGAGAAGATGCAGCAGCTCAACCGCGCCTACGAGCAGGTGCTGGGCGAGCGCGAGGCCGAAAGGCAGCGCGGCCTGCCCGCGAGCGCCCACACCGTGCCCTGAGGTTGCGCGGGCCGCCGGGCGCCGTTACCCGACGGCGTGATGGAAGCGATCCCCGCACCACCCGCCAGCTTCACCGACGAGACCGGAGCGACCGTGTCGCTCGCATCGCTGCTCGGCAGGAAGACGATCGTCCTCTACTTCTACCCGAAGGACGAGACGCCGGGCTGCACCGCCGAGGCGTGCAGCTTCCGCGATCACTACGAGGACTTCGTGGCCGCTGGCGCCGAGGTGATCGGCGTGTCGTCCGACGACGCCGCGTCACACGAGGCTTTCAAGGCGAAGCACCGGCTGCCGTTTCGCCTCCTGTCCGATCCCGCCGGGCTGGCGGCGCAGGCCTTCGGCGTGAAGAAGACGCTGGGCCTGTTGCCCGGGCGCGTCACCTTCGTCATCGACCGACAGGGTGTCATCCGCCACCGCTTCGATTCGCAGCTCCGCGTGAAGAAGCACGTCGCCGAGGCGCTGGCGCTGGTGAAGGCGCTCGAGGCGAAGGCCGCCTGAGCGGACCGCGTCCGTTTCGACGCAGCCCGGGATGAGTCCGGCGATCTTCCCGTCGGCGTTCGGGATGATGACCGTGTACGCGGAGCGGCCGCGATCCGCCGCGAGGCTGCCGATCACGTCCTTCGGGCACGCCTTCACGAACTTCACGGCGGTGGGTTTGGCGCCGAGGAGCGCGAGGGCTGCGCGGCTCTCGCGGCCGTCGGCCCTGGCGCCTCGCGACACCGGGCAGGTGCTTCGGAGGCGCGGCGGCGGAGCGCAGCCTCCCCCGGATCGCCGTCAAGTGCCAGCGGCGGCGCGGCGCCTGAGGACGTAGCGCCAGAAGCCCAGGCCGCTGGCCAGTCCCACCACCGCCTTGAGCGGCCACGGGAAGAAAGTGCCCGGGCTGACGAAGCCCTCCACGATGCCGATGCCTACGAGGAAGGGCGCGCAGCCCAGCACGAGCTGCACAGCCAGCCGGGCGCGCTCGCGCACGTGCGCTGCGCGGGGCCGCTCGCCGGGGTCGATGAGCGCGTGGCCGATGACGAGGCCCGCGCCCGCGGTGATGGAGATGATCGACAGCTCCACCGGCCCGTGCGCGGTGATGAAGTCGAGGATGCCCGCGCCGAGCTCGTGCTGGAAGCACGCGGCCGTCACCGCGCCGAGGAACAGCCCGTTGTAGACGGCGAGGAGCACCGTGCCGATGCCCAGCGTCACCCCGGCCGCGAAGGCGGCGAAGGTGACGCGCAGGTTGTTCAGGAAGATGGTGGTGGCCATCTCCGCCGGCGTGTGGGTGCTGAGCGCGACGTCGGTCCACAGCTCGCGGCGCTCGATGAAGTCCATCAGCTCCGCGCCGAGGAGCCGCTGCGCCGAGGACGGGTCGACCGCGACGGTGGTGGCGCCCAGCACCACGCCGAGGAGCAGCAGGCTCGCGGCGAGCTGTGTATAGCCGAGCGTCTGTTGCACGGCGGCGGGGAAGGTGACGCCGAAGAAGTGGCGGAGCGACGCGAGGCTCACCGGGCGCGCCCGGTAGATGCCGGCGTAGGCCTTCCCGCAGAGCTGATTCAGGAAGCGGCTGACGTCGGTGTTGGGGAAGGCGGCCTGCGCGTGGGCGAGGTCGGCCGCCGCGCGGCGGTAGAGCTGGTCGAGCGTGGTCAGCTCGTCGAGGTGGAGCTGCTTCGCGCGCAGGCGCTCGAGGAGCTGCTCGAGGCGCGTCCAGTCCGGGCGCCGGCGGGAGACGAAGTCGGCGAGAGACTCGGCCATCCCTCAGGCCCCCTTCACCCTGGCCTCGAGGCGGGCGCGCAGCGTCGCCTCATCCAGCGCCTCGCCGTCGGCGGGCGGGCTGCCGAGGCGCACGAGGAGCTGCCGGCCGAGCGACTGCCGGGCGGTGGGCTCGAGCGCGTCGAAGCGCCGGAGGAAGTCGGTGACCACGTCGAGGTCCACGTTGGACAGCGCCTGCGCGGCGGGTGCCTTCGCTTCGAAGCGGGAGAGATCGATCGCCTCCTCGCGGACCAGCACGGTGCCCGCGACGAGATCGCCCACGCGCCGGTGCCTCGGATCGAACAGCATGGTGACGAGGCCCACCGGGTAGCAGGCGGGGAAGAAGTCGACGAGGCGCAGCAGGTTGCGGATCGCGCTGTCCACCGCGGTGACGGGCGAGCCGTCGAGCCGCACCACGCGGATCCCCACCAGTCGCTTGCCGATCGTCTGGCCGTGCCAGGCCACCTCGAAGGCGGTCCAGTGGATCCACAGCGCGCCGAAGAGGACGACGGCGCCGGCAATCTTCATCGCGCGCGACAGGCCGAGCACCGCGTTCACCGGGTCCGGCACGAGGAAGGTGAAGGCGAAGTAGAGCGCGATGCCCGCGAGGAAGAGCAGGCCGACGTCGATGAGGTAGGCGATCGCCCGCGAGCCGACGCCGGCGATGGGAAGCTCGACGGCGACCCGCTCCGGCGTGGCGACGTCGAGGGTGCTCTGCGTCACGGCCGGGGAGTGTAGCCGAGGGCGCCCAGGCTGGCGCACGGCCCGTCTTTCGGGCGAAACTGGGCCTTCGCATGTCCTCGAAGATCGAACGCGACTCCGCGCGGTACATGGCCCGCCTCGACAAGACGCTCACCGACGGCAAGGTGACGAAGCAGGAGGTCACCGCGCTCATTCGCGACGCGAAGGACGGGCACTTCACCGAGCTGCAGGCGCACTACCTGTCGGCCTTCGTCGACCGCAACAAGCGCGCCTTCGATCCCGCGGCGCGGCAGAAGCTGGTCGCCTTCGTCCAGGGCGAGATGGAGGCGTTGGCCACCATCGCCGCGGACACGGGCTTGAAGCGCCCGGTGAAGCAGCCTGCGCTGACCGAGGAGTCCGCGAAGACGGGCCGCGTCACCTGGGACGCGCGCCCCGGGCAGCTGACCGTCGACGGCTTCGGCGCGGACGATCCGCTGCAGGGCAACGTCGGCGACTGCTACTTCATCGCCTCACTCGCCGCCGTGGCGAAGGCGCGGCCCGATCTGCTCGCGAAGGCCGTCACCACCAACCGCGACGGCACGTACACCGTCACCTTCTTCGATCAGCCGAAGGGCGCCACGAAGCCGACGCCGGTGGCCATCACCATCGACGGATCGTTCGCCAACCAGCGCGGTCGCCTCGAGTACGCCGCGGCGCGCGAGACGAAGGAACTGTGGCCGCTGATCTTCGAGAAGGCCTACGCCGCGTGGAAGGGCGGCTTCGACGCCATCGAGGCTGGCATGGCCGCCACGGCGCTCACGGCGCTGACCGGCGCCACGCCCGACTTCTTCCCCGTCACCTCGGAATCGAAGCCCGACGAGCTCTTCGCGCGGATCGCCGACGCCTGCGCCAACAGGGGCTGCGTCGTCGCGCTCTCGAAGACGTGGGATCCCTCGGAGCGCGGCATCGTCGCCGACCACGCCTACACGCTGCTCGGCGTCGCGCAGAAGGACGGCCAGAAGTACGTCACGCTCCGCAACCCCTGGGGCGAGCGCGAGCCGGGCCACGACGGCAAGGACGACGGCATCTTCACCATGACGCTCGAGAAGTTCATGACCTCGTTCGCCACGGTGGAGTGCGTGCGGCCCTGACGGGCAACGCAGGCGCGGGGGCAGCGGACCTTCGCCCAGCGCCTCGAGCGGCGCCTTCGCCCGTCGCAGGCCCGCTGCCGCGCTCGCCCGCTGCGTCTTCGCGAGCCGCGGCTCGGCGGCCAGCACCGCCGGCTGCACCACCCACCACGCCACGCGGTACAGCCACGCGCGCAGGAAGCGCGTCCCGTCCTCCGACGGGTGGCGCGGGCCAACGCACGCACCACACGGGCCCGGCGCCGGCCGTTGACGCTGCCCTAGCAAGTTTGCTAGTTAGCAGGCTTGCAAGGAAGCAGGTCTGCTGACTCCGGGAGGTCTTTGTGTTCGCGACCAGCACGCCCGCCCTCGCCGATGGCTTCTTCGATCGCGCCGCGGAGGTCTCCCGCATTGAGGACGCCGTGGAGCGCCTGCTGCAGGGCGCGCCCAGGTGGCTGTGCCTGGTCGGGTCGCGCAAGGTGGGCAAGACGAGCCTCCTGCGGGAGGTGGAGCGCCGGATGCGCGCGCGCGCGAAGGCCAGGCCGCGCTTCGTGGTGATCGACGTCCTCGAGTCGATGCCCGCGTCGGTCGAGGTGGTCCGGCTGCTGGCGGTGCAGTCGGTGGACGCGCTGCTGTCGCGGGATGCCGGCCAGTCGCTCGCGCCGCTCATCCTGTCACCCGCGGCCTGGCGCGCCGCGCTCCTCGCCGCGCCGCGGTTCGCGAAGCTGCCCCCGGCGCTCCAGGCGAACCTGCTCGAGCTGCCCACCACGCCCACCACGGCCTCGGCGCTGCCGGTGCTGCTGTCGGTGCCCGAGCGGCTGGCCGAGGCGCTCGGCGAGTGGGTGATCGTCGCGATCGACGAGTTCCAGGAGCTGGCCCAGCTGCCGCGCGGCGCGCCCGACGTGATGTCCCTGTTCCGCAGCGCCTGGCAGACGCACCGCCGCGTGTCCTACGTCGTCTCAGGCTCGGCGCGCGGCACGCTGCTGGAGCTGGCGACCTCGCGGCACTCGCCCTTCTTCCAGCACTTCGAGGTGCTCGAGGTAGGGGACTTCACCGAGCCCTTCGCCGTGGAGCTGTTGGTGGAGGCCAGTCGCGACGCCGCGCAGCCGATCGCCGAGGGGCTGGCTCGGCGCGTCTTCGAGATCGTCGGCGGCAGCCCGTTCTACCTGCAGGTCGTCGGCGAGGCCGTGGCGCAGGAGCGCGGGCGGGCCGAGGCGCGCCTTCGCAGCGCGCTGCAGCGGGTGCTGTTCTCGGACACCGGGCGACTGTCGTTGTACTTCGCGAACGAGTTCCAGCGCCTCGTGGGGCGGGCGACGACGCTGGCCGCCACGCTGAACGCGCTGGCGCGCGGGCCGCGCACGCTGACCGAGGTGGCGCAGGCGATCGGCGCGCCCACCGGGGCGACGCTGGGCTACCTCGAGCGGCTGGGCGACGCCGCGCGGCGCACCGACGACGGGCGGTGGGCCTTGAGCGACGCGACGTTCGGCCTGTGGCTCGAGTGGCGGCAACCGGGCGGCACCGTGGTCCCGATGCGACTGGTGGGTGACGAGGCGGAGCTCGCCGTGGCCACGCGCCTGGCCCAGCTGGGCTTCGAGTTCGTCTACCTGTCCCGCGGCTCGCGTGGCCCTTTCGACCTGCTCGCCACGCGCGGCGCTCGCATGCTGGCCGTGCAGGTGAAGCGCAAGCCCCTGCCGCTGCGCTTCACGAAGCCCGAGTGGCAGCGCATGGAGTCGGAAGCGAAGCGTTACGGCTGGGCGTGGCTGGTCGCGCAGGTCGAGCCCTCGCACGCGGTGCGCCTCCTCGATCCCGCCAGGGCGGCGAAGGGGAAGGCCGTGACGCTGGCCGAACGCGCGGTGCTGGAGCACCCGCTCGATTGGTTCGATCGACCCTGACGCGGCTACTTCCGCTTCAGCACCGCGCCGAAGAAGCCGTCGGTGCCCTGCCGGTGCGGAAACAGCCGCAGCATGCCGTCGCGCGTCGTCCTCGCCGCGAGCGCCTCGCCCAGCCACGTCGCCGCCGGCGCCACCTCGAAGTCGGGGTGCGTCGCGAGGAAGTCCCGAACCACGCCCTCGTTCTCGTCGGACAGCAGGCTGCAGGTGCCGTAGATGAGCCGCCCGCCGGGCTTCACCAGCTTCGCGAACCGGGCCAGCAGCGTCCGCTGCCGCTCGACGTGCTCGGCCAGCGCGGCTTCCGTCAGCCGGTAGCGGCCGTCGGGCTTGCGGCGGAAGGTGCCGGTGCCGCTGCACGGCGCGTCCACCAGCACGCGCTCGGCGGCGCCCAGAAGCTTCGTGAGCTGGTCTTCCGCCTCGGGGCCGGGGGCGATCGCCTGTACGCGCACGTTGTGGGCGCCGGCCCGCCGCGCGCGCTGGCGCAGCTCTTCGAGCCGCCGCTCGTCGACGTCCAGCGCGAACACCTCGCCGCGGTTCTTCATCTGCGCGGCGAGCTGCAGCGTCTTCCCGCCGGCGCCGGCGCACGCGTCCACCACCTTGCGCGGCGGCGCGTCCACCAGCATGCCCAGCAGTTGGCTGCCTTCGTCCTGGACCTCGAAGAGGCCCGCCTTGAAGGCCTCGAGCGAGAAGACGTTGGTCCGCGTCTCGAGGAAGAGGCCGAACGGGGACAGCGGGGTAGGGGACGTCTGCACGCCCTCCTTCGCCAGCCGCGCGGCCAACTCCTCGCGCGTCACCTTGAGCGCGTTGGCCCGCACCGTCAGCGGCGCGCGGGTGTTCATCGCCGCGGCGAAGGCCCCGGCTTCGTCGCCCACCTCGGCCAGCAGCTTCGACGCGAGGAAGTCCGGCACCGACGCCTCGATCGCGAAGCGGGCGGCCTTCGGCAGCCGGGACAGCTTCTCGCGGTGCTGGTCCAGCGCGCGCAGCCAGGAGACGTCCTTGCCCTCGAGGCCCAGCGCCTGCACCACGGCGCTGGGCTCGTCGCCCTCCAGCGCGCGGGCGATCGCCAGGCGCAGGAGATCCTTCCGGCTCGTCGACAGCTTCTCGAAGTCCGTCACCGCCTGCCCGGCGAGGAAGTCCACCAGCCGCTGCCGGCGCAAGAGGCCGTAGACTCGCTCGGCCACCGCGCGGCGCTCCTGGCTGTAGAGGTGCTTCGCTCTCCGCAGCACGAAGTCGAGCGCGCGATCGGCGAGCCGGTGTTCGTGGCGGACCGCGCCGTACGCCTCGAGGCACGCCTGGGTGACCAGATCCTCCCGCACTGGGCGAGCCCTCACGCCTGCCCTTCCTTCCGGCGGAACGTGAGCCACGCGCCGATCGCCAGCGACACCGCGATCAGTCCGCCCCCCACCACGTACACCAGCCACGTCGGCAGCAGGGCCTCTTCGACCATCAGCTCGCCCCGCACCACCTTCCGGTGCGTGGTACGGAAGGACACCTCGAGACGGTGGGGGCCGTCCTTCCCGGCGGTGAAGGTGCGCACCCACGTCTTTTCGCCCGGGCCGCGGGTGACGGTGGCGGCGTCGGTGCCGCCCAGCTCCTCGAGAGGCCGCAGCCCCACGGTGACGGGCCCGTCGAAGTTCTGGCCCTGCACGGTGCCCACGAAGAGGGCCACCGTGAAGGGCGTCCCCGCGCGCACGGGCCAGGGAGTCACCGTGCCGCGCACCACGTCCTCGGCGTCCTGCCAGGCGAGGTCGGCGCTGCCCTGGCGGACGATCACCTTCAGGGTGGTCAACGCGTTTTCCCCCGCGTGGACGTCCACCGGGAGACCGGACAGGAGAATCGCGAGGGCCGTGTTGAGGAGCATTGTTTCGACCGGGGAGGGTTCTTAGGATGAAGCGCCTTCCCCCGGAAACCATTGATGTCTCAGTCGTTCGGCAAGTACCAGCTCGAGAAGAAACTGGCCACCGGCGGCATGGCGGAGGTGTGGCTTGCCAAGCAGACGGGCATCGAGGGCTTCCAGCGGCACGTCGTCATCAAGCGCATCCTCCCGCACCTCGCGGAGGACCCCGAGTTCGTCCAGATGTTCCTCAACGAGGCGAAGATCGCCTCGCGCTTCAACCACCCGAACATCGCGCAGATCTACGATCTCGGTGAGCAGGGCGGCACGTACTTCATCGCCATGGAGTTCATCCACGGTGAAGATCTCGGCCGCGTCATGCGGCGCGCGTGGAGTACCGGCCAGTGGGTGGCGCGGCACATCGCGCTCAGGGTGATCGCCGACGCGTGCGGGGGGCTCCATTACGCGCACAGCCGCGTGGACGAGCAGGGCCGGCCGCTGCGCGTGGTCCACCGCGACATCTCACCGCAGAACATTCTCATCAGCTTCGACGGCGCGGTGAAGCTGGTGGACTTCGGCATCGCCAAGGCCGCCGACCAGGTCTCGATGACCAAGTCCGGCGCCATCAAGGGCAAGTTCGCCTACATGGCGCCAGAGCAGGCTGCGGGCAAGCCGCTCGACGGGCGCACCGACATCTTCGCGCTGGGCCTGGTGCTGTACGAGCTGGTGACGGGTGTGCGGCCGCTCAAGCGAGACAGCGAGCTCGCCACGCTGCAGGCGGCGCTGGAGTGCCGCATCGAGCTGCCGTCGAACGTGGCGGAGGTGCCGCCCGATCTCGACGAAGTCGTCATGCGGGCGCTGGCCAAGGCGCCGGACGATCGCTACCGCGACGCGCGCGAGTTCCAGAAGGCACTCGAGCAGTACCTGCTGTCGACCAAGGAGCTCGCCACCAGCGTCGAAGTGAGCGAGCTGATGGAGATGCTGTTCGCCGATCGGCTCGCCGAGGAGTCCCGGCTGGGCGCGCCCGCCCCGTCGACCGAGTCGTCCACCGCCAACCCGATCCCCCCGTCGTACTCACAGCAATCGGTGACGCAGCCGCCGCCGAAGGAGCCGACGCCGCCGCCACCGCCTCCGCCGAGGCCCGCGCCCGCACCGGCGATGACGCTGGACGAAGACGCCCAGGAGGAGGACGACGAGGCGACGATCGGCCCGGGCGAAGAGGCGAACGGCGACGAGGAGTTCTCGATCCCCGCCGGCACGGTGGTGCCGAGCCGCCGCTACGTGAAGCACGACGCCACGGTGGCCGCCCGCGCCTCGCGCGTCGACGTCACGCGCGCCTCGGTGGACGTGGACGCCCCGCCGCCCTCCCGCCCGTCGCGGCAGCTGCCCAGGCGGAAGACCGGGGCGGCGCCCGCGCACGAGCCGGACACTGCGGCGCCCGAGCCGCCGCGCCGCAAGAGCACCGGCCAGTTCAAGCGCCGCACGTCGTCCGGCACGGCGATGCCCGAGGCGCCGCCGCGGCGCTCCAAAGCGAACGTGCCCGCGCAGAAGTACGCGCCGGCCTCGTCCAACGACAACCTGTCGCAGTTGGTCGACGTGAAGGCGATGCGCGCGCGGCAACAGTCGCGCCTCAAGGCGCTGGTCGCGGTGCTCGCGCTCATCGGCACGCTCGTCCTCGTCTTCGTTTTCAAGGACAACCTGCTCGCGGCGCTCAAGCGCGACGGCCTGTCGGAGGACGGCGTGCCCCTGCGCCTGTCCGTCATGACCAACCCGCCCACCATGGTGACGGTGCTGCCGCCGCGCGGCGTGAAGAACCGCCAGCCGCTCGAGCTCGGGCGCACGCCCATCACCGAGCAGTCCGGCGCCTTCGTCGGCGACACGGTGATCCTCGACAACGAGGACCGCGGCATCCACTTCGAGACGGTGCTCGAATACGGCCAGCCCAACGAGCTGAAGCTGATCGAGCAGGAGTTCAAGGAGAGCACCGTCAAGATCAAGATCAAGCCGCCGCTCAGGGGCGCGACGATCTGGCGCGGGCCGGCGAAGCTGGGCCAGGTGAACATGCCGTTTGCGCTCTTCCCCGGCGTCCACCAGCTCGAGGTGCGCGCGGACCAGCTGTCGGAGCCGTTCCCCTTCGAGCTCCGCTTCAGCACCGGCCAGCGCGTCGTCGAGCAGGAGGTCGACGTGTCAGCCGGCCTCGAGAAGAAGTCGCCGCCATGAGCGCCCGCCCGCTGTCCGGGAAGGTGGCGCTGGTGACGGGCGCGGGGCGGCGCCTCGGCCGGGCGATCGCCGAGGGCCTGGGCGCGCTCGGCGCTGACGTGGCGGTGCACTTCCACGCGTCGGGGGACGGCGCGCAGGCAGCCGCCGAGCGCATCAGCGTCGACGGCAACCGCGCCGAGCTGTTCCAGGCGGACCTGTCGGACGCGGCGGCGATCGATCCGCTGGTGGCCGCGGTGGAGGCCGCGCTGGGCCCCCTCGCCGTGCTGGTGAACTCGGCCGCGCTGTACGAGCGCCACGACTTCCTCGAGACGCCGCTGGACGCCGTCGATCGCCAGTGGGCGCTCAACGTGCGGGCGCCCTTCCTCCTCACGCAGGCCGTGGCGCGGCGGATGCGCACCCGCGGCGGCGGCGACGTGGTGAACGTGCTGGACATCGGCGGTGGCGCCAACGTCTGGCGGCACGATTCGGCGTACACCATGACGAAGGCCGCGCTGGCGAGCCTCACGAAGTCGCTGGCGCTCGAATTGGCGCCTGACATCCGCGTGAACGGGGTCGCGCCGGGCACCGTGCTGCCGCCGGAGGGCCTCACCGAGGCCGCCCGGGAGGCCCTGCGCGGGAGGATCCCCGCAGGCGACTTCGGCCAGCCCGGCGACGTGGTGGCCGCCGTGCAATTCCTCGTGACCGGGCCCCGCTTCATCACCGGGCAGGTGCTGGCGGTCGACGGGGGCCGCAGCCTGGCGGGCGGCTGACGCGGTCCGCTTTGCCAACGGATTTCGCGTCGTTATATGACCTCTCCCATGGACACGACTGCCCCCGCCCCTGGTGCCGCGCCCTCTCCGTCTGACGCCGCGCCGTCGAAGAAGCCGGTGTTGACGCTCTCCGCTGCGGCCGTCGCGCAGCTGAAGGACGTCATGCAGCAGCAGAACCTGCAGGATCACGTGCTCGCCGTGCGCGTGGTGCCGGCGGGCTGCAGCGGCCTCGGCTACGACTTGAACCTGGTGAAGGAAGGCAAGCCGGGCGATCTCACCTGGCAGCAGGACGGCATCACCATCGTCACCGACGCCATCTCCACCAAATACCTCGCCGGGACGCACATGGACTACGTCAAGGGCGACACCGCCTCCGGCTTCAAGTTCATCAACCCGAACGCAAAGTCGTCCTGCGGCTGCGGCTCGTCCTTCTCCGCCTGATCGGCCGCCATGGCGAACCTCGGGAGGGGGTTGGTCTGGCTGGGCGCGTGCCTCGCGATGGGCTGCGCCACGACGGGCGCCGTCTCCGATGACGCGCGCCTCGACGAGGGCGCCGGCAAGGACACGGCGCAGGCGGGCAAGAGGGGCCGCGCCTGCGGACCAGATGGCGTCGGCGACGTCGTGCTGCTCGACGCGCGCTCCGGCGGGCCGGTCACCTGCCAGGCCGTGACGCTGACCCGCGAGCCGATGACGTGCGCCGAGGGCGCCGAGTGCCCCAGCGACGTGGTGTTCAAGGGGCTGTCCGGGCCGCAGGGGCTGGTGAAGCTGAGCGGCCCATTGGAGAAGGCGAGGCTCGTTGCCGCCGCCGACGGCTACGGGCCTTCGGCGCTGCCGAACGCGACGTCGAAGGCCGGGCAGGTGCTGGAGCTCGAGCTCGTGCCCGAGGACGGCTTCTGGCTGAAGCTGCTGGACGCCGAGGGCAACTTCCTCCCGGACGTCAGCGTCACCTTCAAGCAGGGCGACGAGGTGTTGGCGCAGCTGCGCTCGAACAGCCTGGCGAACGTCTTCTTCACGCAGCGCCAGCCGTTCGCCGGCCAGCCGGTGACGGTGATCGCCGAGGGCTTCCAGCCGGTGACGATCCAGGGCAACGCTGACCTCGGCGAGGACGGGCACACGCTGACGCTGACGAAGTAGCCACGACGCTCCCTTTCCCGCTGGGGAGAGGGTCGGTGGACTTCGCGGGCGTGCCGATCCCCACGACGGTGGTGCGCGGCGTCGAGGTGACGTGGGCGGACGGGCGCAGCGACACGGTGACGATGTCGGTGGGGCCGTTCTCGAAGGTGGGCGACGCGGACGGCCTGGCGGGCGTGCTGTCTCCGCAGCGGCTGCTCGGCGACGGGAAGGGGCTGGAGCTCGACTTCTTCGGGCGCGCGCTGCGCTGGTGGGATCACCCGCGCGCGCACGGCGCGGTGTACTCGCTGAGCGATCGCACGCTCCAGCGATGCTCGGTGTTGCTGACGCCCGGCTGGGGCAGCGTGGCGTGCACGCCGTGAAGGAGCGCTGACAGCCGCGGGCGTGGCGGCGCCGGACTCGGACGTGGACACGCGCGGCGAGCCGGTGGTGCCGTTCGCGGCCGACGGGCGCCCGTCGCTTCAGGGACGCGGGAGGTCGATCCAGGTCCGGCCCTGGTCCTTCCGCGCGAGGCGCTCGGCGCGGCGGGCCTGTGCCTCCGCGGCCGCCCTTCGCTCCTCGTCCGTCTCGAGGGCGAGCGGCGGCACGGGCAGCCTCTTCCCGTCTTTGTCGAGCGCGACGAAGGTCAGCAGCGCGCTGGTGGTGAGCGTCCGCTCGCCCGTCTGAATGTTCTCGGCGTGCACGGTGACGCCCACCTCCATCGACGAGCGGAACGCGGCGATGACGCGGGCCTTCAGCGTCACCGTCCACCCGACCTTGATCGGCGCGTGGAAGTGCAGATCGTCCATCGACGCCGTCACCACGAGCTGGCGCGAGTGCCGCTGCGCCGCCACCGCCGCGCAGATGTCGATCCACCCCATGACGCTGCCGCCGAAGGCCGCGCCCAGCGCGTTCGCGTCGGAGGGCAACACGATCTGCACCATCTCAGTCGCTGACTCCGACGGCCGCTTCGCGGGGAGCTCGCTCACCTGGACCTCACCTGTGAAGGAAGTCGGACACCTGGTCGAGGAAGTGCTCGCGGCCCTTCCCGCTGCGAATGTCGAGGCTCGTCACGTCGAGCGTCAGCACGTCGATGCCGTACTTGCCCGACAGCACCATCGGGAACGTCGCGTAGTAGCCATTCAAGCCGCGGAGGAACTGCTGCTGAATGCCCTTCTCCTCCTCCCGGCCGCGGGTGCGGATCCGCTGGAGCAGCACGTCGACGTTGGGCACGTCGAAGCAGATCACCTTTTCGGGGTGGGCAATCGTCTTCGTCAGGCGCTGGAAGTACTCGAAGTACAGGTCCAGCTCCTGGTCCGTCATGTTGCCGAGGCCGTGGAGGTACTTCGCGAAGATCTCCGGGTCCTCGTACAGCGTGCGGTCCTGGATGCAGCTCTTCGCCACCTTGTGGATCAGCTCGTGGTGCTCGACGCGGCGGATCAGGAACTCGAGCTGGAGCGTGAAGCTCCACCGCTTCATGTCGCGGTAGTAGTCCTTCAAGAACCGGTTATCGATCACCGGCTCGTCGAACAGCTCGAAGCCGAACTTCTGGCTCACCAGCTTCGCGGCGGTCGTCTTGCCCGCGCCGATGTTGCCGGCCATGGCGATGAACTGCTTCTTCTTCGGCGCCTTGAGCGGCTTCGGCGGCCTCTTCATCGACGCGGCCGCGGCGGCGAGCACCTCGCCTTCCTCGGTCGTCATCGGCGGGGGCGCCGGGGGGGCCTTCTTCTTCGTCACGCGGCCCAATCCAGCACCACCTTTCCGCTCATGCCGGTGCGCATCACCTCGAAGGCCTCCTTGAAGTTCGCCGCCGCGTAGCGGTGCGTCACCGCGGCCGACACGTCGAGGCCGCTCTGCAGCATCGACGTCATCTTGTACCAGGTCTCGAACATCTCCCGGCCGTAGACGCCTTTGAGCACCAGACCCTTGAAGATGACCTGGTTCCAGTCGATGGCGATCTCCTTCGTGGGAATGCCCAGCAGCGCGACGCGCCCGCCGTGGTGCATCGTCTTCATCATCTGACGGAAGGCCGCTTCGTTGCCGCTCATCTCAAGGCCCACGTCGAAGCCCTCGGTCATGCCGAGCGACTTCATCACCGCCTCGAGATCCTCCTTCGCGACGTTCACCGTGCGGGTGGCGCCCAGCTTCTTCGCGAGCTCCAACCGGTACTCGTTGACGTCGGTGACGACGACGTGCCGCGCGCCCACGTGCCGCACGATCGCCGCGGCCATCACGCCGATCGGCCCCGCGCCGGTGATCAGCACGTCCTCGCCGACGCAGTCGAACGACAGCGCGGTGTGCACCGCGTTGCCCAGCGGATCGAAGAACGCGGCGATCTCGTCGGGGATCGCGTCGGGCAGCTTGAAGACGTTGAAGGCCGGCAGCGCCACGTACTCGGCGAAGCAGCCGGCGCGATTGACGCCCAGGCCCACGGTGTTGCGGCACAGGTGGCGCTTCCCGGCGCGGCAGTTGCGGCAGTACCCGCAGGTGATGTGCCCTTCGCCGGACACGCGGTCGCCCGGCTTGAAGCCCGTCACCTCGCTGCCCACCTCGGCGACGACGCCCATGAACTCGTGGCCGATGTGCATCGGCACGTTGATGGTGCGCTGGCTCCACTCATCCCAGTTGTAGATGTGGATGTCCGTGCCGCAGATGCCGGTCTTCTTCACCTGGATCAGCACGTCGTTGTGGCCGAGGGACGGCTTCGGCACGTCCTCCATCCACAGCCCCGGCTCCTTCTTCGCCTTGACCAACGCTCTCATGGGATGACTCCGAGCTGCTTGCCGACCTTGGTGAACGCCGCGACGGCCCGGTCGAGGTGCTCGCGGGTGTGGGCCGCCGACATCTGGGTGCGAATGCGCGCCTGGCCCTTCGGGACCACGGGGAACGAGAAGCCGATCACGTAGATGCCTTCCTTCAGCATCAGGTCGGCGAAGGTGGACGCCAGCCTCGCGTCGCCCAACATCACCGGGATGATCGGGTGGCCCTCGCCGGCCAGCGTGAAGCCGGCCTTCGTCATCTGCGCGCGGAAGTACGCCGCGTTCTCGCGCAGGCGCACGCGCAGGTCGTCGGACTTCTCGAGCAGCTCGAGGCACTTCACCGACGCGTGGGCGATCGCCGGCATGAGGCTGTTCGAGAACAGGTACGGCCGCGCGCGCTGCCGGAGCAACTGCACCACTTCCTTGCGGCCCGAGACGTAGCCGCCCGAGGCGCCGCCGAGCGCCTTGCCCAGCGTTCCGGTGATGATGTCGATGCGCCCCAGCACGCCGCGCAGCTCGTGGCTGCCCCGGCCCTTCTCTCCGGTGAAGCCCACCGCGTGCGAGTCGTCGACCATCACCAGCGCCTGGTACTTGTCGGCGAGGTCGCAGATCCCCTTCAGGTTCGCGATGACGCCGTCCATCGAGAAGACGCCGTCGGTGACGATCAGCTTGAAGCGCGCCTTCGCTGCGTCGGCCTCCTCGAGACGCGCCTCGAGCTCGGCCAGGTCGTTGTTCGCGTAGCGGTAGCGCTTCGCCTTGCACAGGCGCACGCCGTCGATGATCGACGCGTGGTTGAGCGCGTCGGAGATGACCGCGTCCTCTTCGCCCAGCACCTGCTCGAAGACGCCGCCGTTCGCGTCCCAGCACGACGAGAAGAGGATCGTGTCCTCGGTGCCGAGGAAGGCCGTCAGCCGCGCCTCGAGCTCCTTGTGCGGCGACTGCGTGCCGCAGATGAAGCGCACCGACGCCATGCCGAAGCCGTAGCGATCGAGGCCTTCCTTCGCGGCGGCGATCAGCTCGGGCGCGTTGGCGAGGCCCAGGTAGTTGTTGGCGCAGAAGTTCACCACCTCGCCGCCGCCCTCGACGGTGATCCGCGCGCTCTGCGGAGACGTCAGGACCCGCTCGGCCTTGTGCAGGCCCTGCGCCTTGATGTCGTCGAGCTGCGCCTGGAGCGTCGAGAGGAACGAGCGGTTCATGCGCCCGCCACCTAGCACAACGCCAAACCGCGCGATTCCTTTTGCCTTCGTGGGGGCTGGGGTGTTACCCGCGCGCCCTGCAGCAACCCATTCAAGGAGCTTTCCACGTGGCCATCGAACGTACGCTGTCCATCCTCAAGCCCGACGCCCTCGAGAAGGGCATCATCGGCAAGATCATCTCCCGCTTCGAGACGAACGGTCTCAAGCCCATCGCGATCCGCCTGCAGCACCTGTCGAAGCAGGAGGCCGAGGGCTTCTACGCGGTGCACAAGGAGCGCCCGTTCTTCAAGGACCTCGTGTCTTTCATGACGAGCGGCCCCGTGGTGGTGATGTGCCTCGAGGGCGAGAACGCCGTCGCGAAGAACCGCGAGCTGATGGGCGCGACGGATCCGGCGAAGGCCGCCAAGGGGACGATCCGCGCGGACTTCGCGAAGAGCATCGACGCGAACACGGTGCACGGCTCGGACAGCCTCGAGAACGCGAAGATCGAGGTGGCGTACTTCTTCCGCACCACCGAGCTCGCCGCCTACGAGTGGAAGAAGTAACCCCTCGCTGAAGCGGCACGCCCCTCGGAAGGTCCTTCCCCGTCACGGGGCCCGACGGACGGGTGGCGGCCGCTTCGCGGACCCGGCCCTGGCCGTCGTCTTCGGGAAGGAACTCGACGGCCGGCGCCTCGCCGTCACGGCTCCCGCAGCGGCGTGTAGCTCCACGTGTTCGTCGAAGAGCGTCCACGAGCGTGCCCGAGAACTCGTCCATATGGAGTCGACGACGCCAGTGGCTCCGCCTCCGCCGCTTCCGCCGCCCGTCCCGGTGCCTCCCCCGGAGTCACAGCCGAAAACGAGCAACGACAGGAGCAACGGCCCCACCGTCTCGAAGAGCATGCGCCGGACACCAGCACGGAAGGACGCCGACAGGCAAAGGGCGTCCTCGCGCGAAGGGATTGCCGTGGGGCTGCGACGAGTGGCGCGGAGCCTCGATGCCACGACGCGCGCGCCCGGGACGACGCTCGTGTCGTGGTGCGCGGCGCCAGCCGGGCCACGTCTCGAGGGACGTGGGCGTCGCGCGCTCCGGGGCTATGCTGCGCGCCCATGCGCACTCGCCTCGCCGCCGCCGGCGTCCTGCTGCTCGTCTCGCTGGGTTGCGGGCCCACCGAGCCGCCGCCCGCCGCGTGCGACGCGACCACCTGCAACGGCTGCTGCGACGGCGACACCTGCGTCGCGGCCGCCGAGCAGAGCGACCAGTTCTGTGGCGCGTCGGGCGCGGCGTGCAACGGCTGCGGCCCCAATGCCCACTGTGGCGCGGCGGGCTGCGTGCCGGTGGACGCGTGCGCGATGCGGAACGGCGGCTGCGACGCCAACGCCACCTGCACACAGTTCGGCGTCGACGTGCGCTGCACCTGCCCGCCGGCGTTCGAAGGTGACGGCCAGGCGTGCCTGCCGCTCCTCTCCAGCCTCTCCCTCGACCAGGGCTACCTGAGCCCGGTCTTCTCGCCGCAGCGCATTTCGTACGTCGCGGTGCTGCCCGCCGGCACGCTGCAGGTGACGCTGACCGCGGGCAGCCAGGCCGCGCCCGTGTTCCTCGAGATCGACGGCGTACAGGGCGCGACGCGGACCATCGACATCACCGCGTCGGCGCAGACGGTCGAGGTGAAGGTGACGTCCACGCTGACGCAGCGCTCGCGCACGGTGACGGTGCAGCTCGAGACGGCTTCCACCACGCTGGCGCAGGAGGCGTGGCTCAAGCCGTCGCAGACGCGCGCCGGCATGGGCTTTGGGAAGACGGTGGCGGTGTCGGGTGACGGGCAGACGATCGCCGTGGGTGCGCCCTTCGACGACAGCGTCGGGTTGCGCAGCGGTCGCGTCTTCGTCTTCCGGAAGGGCGCGACGGCGTGGGCGCAGGAAGCGGTGCTGGTGCCGTCCAGCGTGGCGGCGTACGACACCTTCGGCTACGCGGTCGCGCTGTCGACGGATGGCCGCACGCTGTTGGCCGGCGCGCCCGGCGTCGACGCCTCCTCGACGGAGCACGACACCGGCGCCGCGTACGTCTTCCGCCGCTCCGGCAGCACCTGGGCTGAAGAGGCCATGCTGACCGCCGCGCTCGCCCCGGGCGACGCCCTCGGCTGGAGCGTCGCGCTGTCCGGCGACGGGCAGCTCGCGGCGGTCGGCGCGCCCTTCGAGGACTCGGATGCGAGCGGCGTCAACGGCGGCGTGTCGAACCCCGGCGGCGAGCCGTCGAGCGGCGCGGTGTTCCTCTTCGCCGCGTCGGGCGCGAGCTGGAGCCGCAGCGCCTTCGTGAAGGCGTCCAACCGGGGCATCAACGACAACTTCGGGCGCGCCGTGGCGCTCTCGCGCGACGGGAAGACGCTCGTCGTCGGCGCCGAGGGCGAGGACGGCGACGCTCGTGCGATCAACGGCGCCGACAACGACGACGGCTTCAACCGCGGCGCGGCGTACGTGTACTCCTCGGCGACGGGCAGCTGGCGCTTCGACGCGTACCTGAAGGCGCCCAACTCGGACGATCTCGATCGTTTCGGCGCGGCGCTGGCCGTGTCTGATGACGGCAGCACCGTGGCGATCGGCGCGCCGGCCGAGGGCGGGGAGGGCGTCGGCGTCGCCACGCTGCCGGACTCGAACGGCGCGGCGACCAGCGGCGCCGTCTACGTCTTCCGGAAGGCAGCGGTGTGGAGCCTCGAGGCGTACGTGAAGACGACCAACAGCGGGCCGGGCGACGCGGCGGGCACCGCGATCGCGCTCTCCGGCGACGGCGCGACGTTGGTGCTTGGCGCGCCCGGCGAGGACTCCGACGCGACGGGCGTGGAGAGCCGCCTCACCAACGAGGACGCCCAGGACAGCGGCGCGGCCTTCGTCTTCGTGCGCGGCGCGAGCGGCTGGGTGCGCGGCGTCACCGTCAAGGCCGCCAACACCGGCGCGGGTGACTCCTTCGGCGCGAAGCTGGCGCTCGGCGGCGGGACGCTCGTGGTGGCCTCGCCGGGTGACGACAGCAGGGCGACCGGCGTCGACGGCGACGCGGCCGACAACTCGGCCATCGAGAGCGGCGCGGTCACCGTTTTCGCGCCCTGACAGCCGGCGGTGACACCGCCGGGCGGGACGGTCCGCGCGCGGCGGGCGGCGCTGAAGCGCGCCCGGGACGTGGTGTCGGAGGCGCCCGCGAGCTGTGGCGACGCCGCGACCGCGCCGCTGACGCCGGGCGGCTGACGCGCTGCCCGTGAGGCGGGTTGTGTTCCCCGCCGCCTCGCGTGTAGGTGGGGCCGGCGCATGGAGCCGCAGCCCGTCGACATCGCGAGCCTGTCCCTCGACGAGCTCGGCCGCTTCGTCACCGAGACGCTCGGCGAGAAGCCCTTCCGCGCGAAGCAGCTGTTCAGGTGGCTGCACCAGCGCGGCGTCACCTCTTTCGACGAGATGACCGATCTCCCGAAGGGCCTGCGCGCGAAGCTGGCCGGGGTCGCCCGCATCGTCTCCTTGACGAAGGACCTCGAGCAGCGCAGCGTCGACGGCACCATCAAGTACCGGTGGAAGACGCACGACGGAAAGCTGATCGAGTCCGTCTACATGCCGTCGCCCGAGCGCAGGACGCTGTGCGTGTCCACGCAGGTGGGCTGCGCCATGGGCTGCCGGTTCTGCGCCACCGCGACGCTGGGCCTCGTGCGGCACCTCTCGCCGTCGGAGATCGTCGCGCAGGTCCACGCCGTCAACCGCGAGGTGCGGAAGAACGAAGGCCTCGAGCAGCTGCGTCCGCTCACCAACCTCGTCTTCATGGGCATGGGCGAGCCGCTCCACAACTTCGAGAACATCAAGGGCGCGCTGGCGCTTTTGCGGTGCGAGGAAGGCCCCAACTTCTCGAGCCGCCACATCACCGTGTCCACGGTGGGCCTGGTGCCGATGATCGAGCGCTTCGCCACCGAGACGGACGTGAAGCTGGCCATCTCCTTGAACGCGTCGAACGACGAGACGCGCGACCGGATCATGCCGGTCAACAAGCGGTGGAAGATCGCCGAGCTGATGGAGGCGGTGAAGCGCTTCCCGGTGAAGCAGGGCCGCCGCGTCACCTTCGAGTACGTGCTGATGGAGGGCGTCAACGACGCCGACGAGCACGCCCGCGAGCTGGTGGCGCTGCTGCGCGGCCTGCCGGTGAAGGTGAATTTGATCCAATACAACGAGAACCCGGGCCTGGGCTTCGCGTCGACCCGCGACAACCGCGCCGTGGCCTTCCAGCGCATCCTGGAGGCGGGCGACGTACCGGCCTTCATCCGCGCCAATCGGGGCCGCGACATCGCCGCCGCGTGCGGGCAGTTGGCCAACGTCGAGGTGGGAAAGCCCGGAAAGCCGGCGAGTCCGTGACCGCCTTGACATTTCAGGATCTTGGGGTGTATGGCGGCCCCCCTCACACCCTCTTCGAGGTTCACGTCATGGCCGTCGTTCTTCGTCTCGCTCGCGCTGGCGCCAAGAAGCGCCCCTTCTATCACGTCGTTGCGGCTGACTCGCGGATGCCCCGCGACGGTCGGTTCATCGAGAACATCGGGACGTACGATCCCAACTGCGAGCCGGTGAAGTTCACGGTGAACGAGGAGCGCTGGGCGCACTGGACGAAGATCGGCGCCAAACCCAGCGAGACGCTCGGCGCGCTGTACAAGAAGGCCGCCAAGGCCGCGAAGGCCTGAGCCTCTTGAAGGAGCTGGTCGAGACCATCGCCCGGGCGCTCGTCGACAAGCCCGAGGCGGTCGAGCTCCGGGTGACGCCGCAAGAAGGTGGCGCGCTGTACGAGCTCAAGGTCGCCCCCGAGGACATCGGGAAGGTGATCGGGCGGGACGGGCGGACGGTCAACGCTCTGCGGACGGTGCTCCAGCACGCGGCCCTGAAGAAGGGTGAGAAGGCCCGGCTGGAGATCGTCGACGATCGGCGCAACGGCGCGGCGCAGCAGCACAGCGAGCCGCCCCCGGCGCCTTGAGCGTCGTGAAGCCCCACCTGCAGTTCGGCTACGTCTCGCGCGCCCACGGCCTCAAGGGCGAGATCGTCGTGCGCACGTTCGATCCCGCCTCCACGGTGTTGGAGGAGATCGACCGCGTGCTGCTCCGGACCCGCGCGGGCGAGGAGCGCGAGTACGCGCTCGCGGCGGTCCGTGAGGGCCCCAAAGGCGACCTCCTGGTGACGCTGAAGGGCGTTCGCCGCCGGGAGGACTCGGAGCCGCTCACCGGCTCGGCGCTCTTCGCCTTCCGCGAGGATCTCGAGGCGCCCGCGGACGACGAGATCTTCCAGGGGGACCTCGTCGGGCTGGAGGCGTTCTCGCCCGAGGGCGAGCGGCTGGGCGTGGTGGAGGAGCTGTTCGCCGCGGGACCGGTGCCGAACCTCGTCATCCGCGGCGGTGGGCGCGAGCTCATGGTGCCGCTGGTGGCGGACTTCGTGAAGGAGATCGACGTCGCCGCCGGCCGCGTGGTGGTGACGCCGCTCGACCTGGAGGCGTGATGGGCTTCCGCGCGGAGATCCTCACGCTCTTCCCGGGGATGATCCGCGGGTATGCGGACGAGTCCATCCTCGGCAAGGCCGCCGAGCGCGGGCTGCTCGAGGTGACGGTCACCGACATCCGCGACTTCGCGCCGGGCAAGCACCGCAACACCGACGACACGCCGTACGGCGGCGGCGCCGGCATGGTGATGAAGGTGGAGCCGCTGGTGGGCGCGATCGAGGCGGCCAGGGCGCGGCTGCCGGGCGCGCCGGTGATCCTCCTCACGCCTCGCGGGCCCAGGTTCGACCAGGCGAAGGCGAGGGCGCTGGCGGGGCAGGGCGCGATGATCCTCGTCTGCGGCCGCTACGAGGGCATCGACGAGCGCGCGATGTCCGTCATCGACGAAGAGCTGTCCTTGGGCGACTTCATCCTCACCGGCGGCGAGCTGGGCGCGCTGTGCGTCCTGGACGCCGTGGCGCGGCTGGTGCCGGGCGTGCTGGGAAACGCCGAGTCGCTGGCGACCGAGAGCTTCGAGTCGGGGCTGCTCGAGTTCCCGCAGTACACGCGGCCGCCGGAGTTCCGCGGCATGGCCGTGCCCGAGGTGCTGCAGAGCGGCGACCACGCCCGCATCGCGCGGTGGCGGCGCTGGCACGCGCTTCGGCTGACGCGCGAACGCCGGCCCGACCTCTTCGAGAAGCTCGAGCTGACGAAGGACGATCGAAAGCTGCTCGCGACGCCGGAAGAGGCGCTGTAGCCGTCAGACGAAGAGGCTCGACAGCGACTCGGCGCGGTAGATGCGC
>JBFMAB010000082.1:0-20967 GCA_040755835.1 Myxococcota bacterium | reverse complement strand
ACCGGCGGCGGCGCGACGGGCGGCGGCACCGGCGGCGGCGCGACGGGCGGCGGCACCGGCGGCGGCGCGACGGGCGGCGGCACCGGCGGCGGCACGGCGACGTGCGAGACGATCGCCTCGGTCGGTCCGTATCCGGCGGGCGGCGCGTACTACATGTTCCGAGCCGATGGCGGCGTGCGCCCGTACCAGAACTGGGAAGGAGACGTGTACATCCCGCACGCGGACGGCGGCGTCGACCTGATGTTCGTCGAGCGCTGGTGGGAGACTGCGTCGGGCATGGTGCCGCCGTTCCCCGCGATGGGCGTGCAGATCCCCGCGAACAACACCATCAACGACTGCTTCGACTGCGTGTATTACCTGGAGGGCTGCACGCCGAACTTCTCGAGCTGCGGAAAGCTGTACTTCGCGACGGGCGGCACGCTGAACTACCTCACCGGCGACGCGAACCCCGACGCCGGCGTGTTCTCGGGCAATGGGTCAAACATTCGCATGGTCGAGTGGAACTGCGCCGCCTTTCTCACCGGTGCCGGTGGCTGCGCGGACGCCCCTGTCTCCGGCGGCGCCTGCAAGGACGTGGCGGCGTTCCAGTGGGACGCCGGCTGGCCCTGAGCGAGCGGCTGAATTCGTGACGCGAGCGGGGCGCGCCTCTTCGGAGGTGCGCCCCGCTTCATTTTTCAGGAGAGGAGCGGGCCGAGGCAGGTCGGTTCGAGGTCGGGCTCCGGGTCGGCGGAGACGAGCTCGGGCTCGAGGTGCGGAGCGAGCAGCTGCCAGGCGAGGTCGAGCTCGGTCTCGGTGGGTGGGCCCGGGTCGTCCGCGCCGCGGCCGAGGGCGAGGGACCAGAGCGTCGCGGTGAGCTCGGTGACGAGGTCGGGCCTCGAGCGGGGGCGGTCGACGAGGGTGTGGAGCCAGTGCCGAACGGCCACCAGCCCCTCGGCCTCGCGACGACGGAAGTCTTCGAGGTCGCCCAGCGCGGCCACGCGGCTGCGCAGCGCCCGGAAGGCCTGCCCCCGCGGCGTGCGCCCGAACGCTCGCAGCTCGGTGAACACGTCCTCCAGCTGCGCGCGGGGCGTGCCGACCCGGATGAGGCCGAAGCCACGCGAGAGCCAGTGCACGGCCCCGACGTGCGCTTCCTCGAGGAGGACCGCCAGCGTGCCGTACTCCCGGTACATCGAGGTCCGCGAACGCCCCAGCCGCGCACCGACTGCTTCGAGGGTCGCTCGCTCGGGCCCAGCTTCGCACAGCACGTCGAGCGCAGCCTCCGTTAGCGCCCGCCGCGCTTCCTGCTTCACGTCATGCAGCATCCCCGCCCTCCTCGCCTCGCCGACCCCGAACACCATGCCAGAGGGGTCTGACACCCAGCCGTGCGGCCGTGGGAGCAAGGGGGGGCCGCCGGAAGTGGGACGGGATTCCCATCCCAAATCAACCAATTCAACACTCGTCTTTTCGGGCGTTTCGCGCCGACCTCGCGTCGAAAAGTGGGATGGGATTCCCGTCCCACTTTTGCGGAGCCCCTCTCGGCCGGGCGTTCTCCATGAGATGGTGGGAGCACGTGCGCCGGTGGGTGCGGTGGGTGGGGCGGGCGCACGAGGGCTTGCCGGTCCTGCTGCGGCTGCCGGTCGTTGCAATCGGGACGTCGGCCCTGGTGAGGGTGCTCGGGGTCGGGTGCACGTTGCCGCCTGGGCGGCTCTGTGACGGGGGGATGTGGCGGTTCATGGAGGGCAGCTGCGACTGGGGCGATAGCAACGTCTTCTTCCACGGCAAGCTGGGCCTGCTGCTGGTGACGAACGCGGTGTTGGCAGCGGGGCTCTTCCTCTGCCGGCTGCAGCTGAGCGCCTTCGTCCCGCAGGCGCCGGCACTGACGCTGCTGGCGATGGCGCCGTGGCTGTCGGACGCAGGGAAGTGCGAGATGTACTACGGCCATCCGAACGGCAACCTCGCGCAGATGGTCCTCAAGGTCGCGGCGTTCGCGGTGTTGGGGCTCGCTGCGCTGGGGCCGCTGCGCGCGCACCGTGCGGCGCTCCGGGTGGCGGGCCTGCTCGCGGTGAACGTCGCGCTCTTTCACGTCGCGCTGTCGGTGACGCCGCATTGTACCTGGGAGCACACGGCGCTGGTCGGGGCAGGCGAGGTCGCGCTCGCGCTCGCCCTCACCGCGCGCTTCCGCGCAGCCCCCGTGCGCGCCCACGGTCACGCGCCGAGGCGCTGGTGGCCTCTCGACGAAGCGGACGGCCACCCAGCGCACCGCCTCCCCTCGAGAGCCTGGTTCTCCGCGTACAGCGCCCAACGCCGCCACGCCTCCGCGTGGCCGTCAGGCCTTGCCCAGCACCATCGCCAGCAGCGCCATGCGCACGAACAACCCGTACTCCATCTGCCGGAAGTACGCGGCGCGTGGATCCGCGTCCACGTCGGGGGAGATTTCGCCGACGCGCGGCAGCGGGTGCATGAGCGCCATCTTCGGCTTCGCCTTCTTCATCACCTCCGGCGTGATGACGAAGGCGTGCTTGAGCGACTCGTACACCGCGAGGTCCTCGAAGCGCTCCTTCTGCACGCGCGTCACGTAGAGCACGTCCGTCTCCGCCAGCACGCCTTCGAGCGAGGTGAAGGACGCGTGCTTCACGCCGCGCGCGTCCAGCTCCTTCACCACCTCCGGCGGCATCGAGAGCAGCTCCGGCGACACGAAGTTCAAGCGCACGCCGAAGTGACTCGCGAGCCGCGACAGCGAGTGCACCGTACGCCCGTACTTCAAGTCCCCCAGCATGGTGATGGTGACGCCGTCGATGCGCCCCAGCTCCTCGCGAATCGTGAACAGGTCCAGCAGCGCCTGGGTCGGGTGCTCGCCGGGGCCGTCGCCCGCGTTGATGACGGGCTTGCGCGCGGCGTCCGCGGCGATCTGCGCGGCGCCCTTCTCGTGGTGCCGCAGCACGATGACGTCGGCGTAGCACTCCAGCGTGCGCACCGTGTCGGGCAGCGACTCGCCCTTGGCCACCGACGAGAACTTCACCTCGCTGATGGGGATGACGCTGCCGCCCAGCCGTTGCATCGCCGCCATGAAGGACGACTGCGTGCGCGTCGACGGCTCGTAGAAGAGGTTGGCGAGAATCTTCCCTTTGAGGAGGTCGAAGGTGCCGACGTGCGCCACCATCGTGCGCATCGCCTCGGCCACCCCGAAGACGTACTCGACGTCCTCCCGGGTGAACTGCGCCACCGACAGGACGTCCTTCCCATAGAAGCGGCCGGTGCGCTGGTCGCCGAGCGGCAGGTGCATCTTCGACAGGCTCACGGTGCGGCTCCTTCGCGTGGAGGTCCGCCGAGGGCTCATGGCGCGCCTGCTGCTCGAACGCAACGGCTTTGGTGGCGCGTCAGCGCGCCGAGGAGAGCTGCGCAGGCCATCCTCGAAACCTCCCGACGTCTCTGGATGTTCGACGCACCCTCCGTTGCGAGCGCGAGCGCCGAGCGTCTACTCGCGCCGCACGATGCGCACCGCCGCCGCCCTCGCCTTCGCCGTCCTCTCTTTCTCCTGCGTCAACACCGCCAGCACCGCGTCGCTGCCCGACACGGGACGCGTGTTGCTCTCCGACACCTGGGCCCCCGGCACGCCGGCGAGCTGCACCGAGGTGGCCGACGCGGGCACGCGCTTCGTCGACAACACCGAGCTGTGGATGGGCGTCTTGAGCCTCTCTGTGCAGGGCAACCGCCTCGCCGTCGCCGACCTCGACGACGACGGCTGGCCGGACCTCGTGGTGCACGCCGTCAGCAGCAACAAGCGCGAGGAGAAGGGCGTCGACAAGCGCCTCGTCTGGCAACTGATGAACCGCCCCACGCCCAACGGCATCGGCCGGCAGTTCATCGACGAGACGGGCAACGGCCTGTTCCAGGTGCGCGGCGGCATCGAGACGCACTACCGCTCGGCGCAGCTCGCGGTGTTCGCCGACGTGGACAACGACGGCGACCTCGACGCCTTCAGCGGCACCTTCGTCGACCCGACGAAGCCCACGACGGACCCGGGCGACCGCAGCGAAGTCATGCTGAACGACGGCACCGGCCACTTCACCTTCGCCGAGCCCTCGGCGCCGCACCCGCCCCTGGCCGAGCTCAAGCCCACCACCAGCGCCACCTTCGCCGACGTCGACCGCGACGGCGTCATCGACCTCTTCGTCGGGTACTTCTACGAGTACTACGGGCGCACCTGGCAGGGTCTGCAGGCGCAGCTCTTCAGGGGCGCGGGGACCGGCGGCGTCTTCACCGACATGACAGGCGCGGCGGGCCTCACCACCACGCGCGATGGCTTCGCGCAGGGCACCAACCACCGCCCGGCGTACGGCGTCACCGCGTGCGACGTGGACGACGACGGCGCGCCGGAGCTGCTCGTCTCCGCCTACGGCCGCCAGGCGAACCTGCTGTACGTCAACGACGGGCGCGGCGCCTTCGCCGAGCAGGGCGCGGCCTCGGGCTTCGCCGGCGACGCGTTGGTGGACCCGAAGGACAACGCCTTCTTCCAGTGCTGGTGCATGCAATACCCGTCGTCACCCAGGTGCGCCGGCGTCGCGCGGCCGCAGGTGCAGTGCCCCACGCCCGCCGGCGCGAACTGGAACGACGGCGTCGACGACCAGCCGTGGCGCAACAACGGCAACACCTTCACCACGCTGTGTGCCGACGTCGACGGCGACGGGAAGAACGACCTCTACAACGCCGAAATCCGCCACTGGTGGGCCGGCAGCTCGAGCGACCCCTCGGAGCTCCTGAAGAACGTGTCCACGAAGGGCGAGGCGCGCTTCGTGCGCCCGGGCAACGCGGCGACGGGCCTCACGTGGCCGCACCCGACGACGGACTGGAACGAAGGCGGGCTGATGGCCGCATCCGGCGACCTCGACAACGACGGGCGCCTCGACCTGGTGGTGGCGGCGAGTGACTACCGGGACCAGTACGGCCTCCTCTTCCAGCAGCAGCCGGACGGCACCTTCAAGGACATGGCCGAGGCGTGGGGCGCGAAGCACCCGTGCGCGTCGGGCCTCGCCATCGCCGACTTCGACCGCGACGGCGACCTCGACGTCATCGTCGGCAGCGGCACCGCGCGCGACTGCAGCCGCAGCTGGAAGGCCAACGAGGTGCACCTCTACGAGAACCAGGGCAACGGCCGCGGCTGGCTGCTGTTGCGCCTGCGCGGCAACGGCACCACCACCAACCGCGCGGCCATCGGCGCGAAGGTGACGGTGAAGGCCGGCGGCAGGACGATGACGCGCGAGGTGTCGGGCGGCTACGGGCACTTCGGCATGCAGAACGACCTCGTGCTGCACTTCGGCCTCGACGGCTGCGACGGCGCCGACGAGGTGACGGTGCGCTGGCCGGACGCCGCGGGCACCCTGCAGACGTTCAAGAACGTGCCGGGCAACCGCTTCATCGAGCTGCGGCAGGGCGACCCGGTGCTGTACCGGCCGGGCGCGCAGCCGCCGCCGGGGCGGTGAGGCCTCTCGGTGCTGCAAGCGGCACAGGCCCTGTCGCTATTGCAGAGCCGACTTCCGCCGTCGCCGAGCGGTTTCGAGCGCGAGACGCGGGTTGCGTCCCGGCCGGGCGCGGGGTGAACTTCGTGCCCATGAGCCAGGACAAGCGGCAGCCACTGACACCCATCGGCCAGGAGACGCCGAAGTCCCCCGCGGACCGCGTGCGGATGATTCAGGAGATGCAACGCGCGGCGGAGA
The DNA here is from genome assembly GCA_040755835.1 of Myxococcota bacterium. GTDB lineage: Bacteria > Myxococcota > Myxococcia > Myxococcales > Myxococcaceae > JADLDB01. Next base: position 15,274 of record JBFMAB010000082.1, on the reverse strand, counting down.
CGCAGCAGGTCCGCGCGCCGGCCCCGCAGCCGGCGCAGGCACAGGCCGCGCAACAGACGGCGCAGGCGCAGCGCACGCCCGACGCCTTCGCGGTGAAGCAGGTGAACGCGGTGCAGCAGGCGCTGCAGGCGAAGCCGACCTCCACCGAGGTGAACGCCTACGCGAGGGTGCAGGCGAGCGCGCAGGCGCTGTTCGGCGGCGCCACCGACATCGAGGTGACGGGCAACCCGTGGAAGGTGATTCCCTTCGGTGACGTGCTGCCCGGCCTCTTCGACACCGACAAGCCGCTGTCCGAGTACATGCCGGTGGTGCCGGAGAAGGCAGTGAAGACCTTTCAGGGCCTGTTGTTCGAGGTGGGCCTCAAGGAGAAGGGCGCCGAGGCGCCGGTGCACAAGCGCGCGGTGCTGGTGGGCGCGGACGGCAGGCTGGCCGGCGCGGAGTGCCGCACGCCGCAGCAGGCGCAGAAGCTGCTCGCGGCGGCGCCGTGGCTGCTGCCGGAGAGCGCGTCGGGCAAGGACTCGAGCTGGCGCGTGACGCAGGGCCAGGGCAGCGCCTTCACGCTGCAGGTGGACCGCTCGTCGGGCCGTGGGCGCACGACGGAGGCGCTGCCGCTCAACAACTTCGCGCGGCCGGCGGATGCGCGCGGGAAGTCCGTCGACCTGCTGGTCGCCCAGTACTTCCTCGATCGCTTCGACGCGGCCGTCTGAGGCGTCACAAAGCCGTCACCGGGCGCGGCTGCGCGCTATAAGCGCGCGCCATGGCCTCTCAGCTCATCGAAACGCTCCTGCTGTTCTCGCTGCCCGCGTCCGGCAAGTCCGAGATGCGGAAGTACATGGCGTCGCTGACGCCCGAGCAGTGCCGCGACGAGTTCCACATCGGTCAGACGCTGCAGCTCGACGACTACCCGTACGTGCACCTGATGCACCGCATCGACGACGAGCTCAAGGCCAACGGCTGGAAGTACGTCTTCTACAAGGGCCCGACGCGGCCGTTTCAGGACGGCTGGGAGTGGGCGGCGCTCATCGAGCTCTTGAACGAGGACTACGCGGACCTGATGGCCGGGCGCGTGGTGAGCCCGGCGTCGTGCGGCCAGTGGATGATGGACCGCTTCGACGCGGCGCACGAGAAGGTGGGCCTGCACCCGCACCTCGGCGACGTGCCGCACCGCATTCGCGTGAGGGTGGCCGAGGCCATCGAGGCGGAGTGCCGGCACGAGGTGGACAACCGCAACGCGCAGGCGAAGCAGGACAAGGCGGGGCGCAGCGTGGTCATCGAGTGCGCGCGCGGCGGTCCGAACGGCGCGGCGTACCCGCTGACGCCGCCGCAGGGCTACGGGGCGACGTTCGCGCAGCTGTCCGAGGCCATCCTGGCGAAGGCGGCGGTCCTCTACATCCAGGTGGAGCCGGCGGAGTCGCGGCGCAAAAACATCGAGCGCGGCAAGCCGGACGGCGCGGGCTCCATCCTCCACCACTCGGTGCCGATGGAGGTCATGCTGAGCGAATACGGCACGGACGACATGGCGTACCTGCGCAGCCTGTCGGGCAAGCCCGACACCATCACCGTCGAGCGCATCTTCGAGGACACGAAGGGCCACTACCGCAGCCGCACCTTCCACCTGCCGGTGGCGTTCTTCGACAACCGGCAGGACAAGACGACCTTCGTCCGCGAGGACAAGGCGAAATGGAAGAAGGCGGACGTCGACGCCATTCACGGCGAGCTGAAGCGCGCGATGGACACGCTGGTGAAGGCGCGCGGCTGACGAGGCGCCCATGCCCACCGCCGTCATCCCCGCGCGGTACGCCGCGCAGCGCTTCCCGGGCAAGCCGCTGGCGCTCATCGCCGGCAAGCCCATGGTGCAGCACGTGTACGAGCGCTGCGGCGAGGCGCGGTGCTTCTCGCGCATCCTCGTGGCGACGGACGACGCCCGCATCGTCGACGCGGTGAAGGCGTTCGGTGGGGAAGCGATGCTGACGTCGCCTGCGTGCGCGTCGGGCACGGACCGCGTCGCGGAGGTGGCGCGCGCGCTGAAGCTGCCGCCCGAGGCGGTGGTGGTGAACGTGCAGGGCGACGAGCCGGCGGTGCACCCGGAGTCGCTGGCGATTCTCGCGCGCGTCTTCGACTCCGACGCGGTGGAGATGGCGACGCTGGTGCGGCCGCTAAAGGAGTCCGAGCGCGCCAACCCCAACGTGGTGAAGGTGGTGCGAGACGAGGCGGGCAACGCGCTGTACTTCAGCCGCGCGGACATCCCGTTTCAGCGGGACGCGGGCGGTGCACCTCCGCCGCGGTGGGCGCACCTGGGGCTGTACGGGTACCGCGCGCACGTGCTGGAGCGGCTCTCGACGCTGCCGCCGACGGCGCTCGAGAGGGCGGAGTCGTTGGAGCAGTTGCGCGCGCTGGGGAACGGGGTGGCCATCGCGTGCGCGGTGACGCGGCACGCGACGCAGGCGGTGGACACGCCGGGCGACGTGGCGCTCGCGGAAGCGGCGCTGCTGAAGCTGCCGAGGCCGTATCCGCCGTGACACGCAGGCTGTGGAGCCAGGCGCGGGCCGACGCGCCGCGCTCAGCCCGTCGTCAACCCGCGCGCCACCGCTGGCCGCGCTTCTCCACCTGCAACGGAAGGCGACAATCGAGCGGCCCGCGGAGCGCTGGTGTACACCACGGCCCATGACTCCGACCCTCACGCAGGCGCTGGGCCTCTTCTTCCAGGCACACCCGTGGCACGGCGTCACCCCGGGCGAGAAGGCCCCGGAGTGCTGCGCCTGCTACATCGAGATGGTCCCGACGGACGCCGTCAAATATGAGGTCGACAAGTCGACGGGCATCCTCCGGCTCGACCGCCCGCAGCGGTACTCGAACCAGCCGCCCAGCCTCTACGGCTTCATCCCGCGCACCTTCTGTGACACGCGCGTGGGCGAGCGCTGCGCCCGGCGGCTCGGCCGCAGCGGCATCGTCGGTGACGGCGACCCCATCGACGTGTGCGTGCTGACCGAGAAGCCCATCCAGCACGGCGCCATCCTCGTGGAGGCGCGGCCCATCGGCGGCCTGCGGATGATCGACGGCAACCAGGCCGACGACAAAATCATCGCCGTGCTGAAGGACGACTCCGTGTACGGCGAGTGGAAGTCCATCCAGGACATCCCCGAGTCGCTGCTCGACCGGCTGCGCCACTACTTCCTCACCTACAAGCAGATGCCCGACACCCCCACGCCGCCGGTGGAGATCGCCGAGATCTACGACCGCGACGAGGCCTACGAGACCATCAAGGCCTCGATGGAGGACTACCGGGCGAAGTACGGCCAGCTCACCGACCTCTTCTCGCCGCGGTAGCCCGGCTCTCGCGCCCCTCTTCGTCGCCGCGGCGTTCTCCGGCAGCAGCGCCGCCCCGATGGCCGCGAAGGTTTGACACGACGAGTCTGGCGCGCCCGGCTTTCCCTGTGCTTTGAGGGAATTCGGTCCCCGGGGAGGGCCCCCCATGCGTCTCCACCACCTCTTCCTGCTCTGCGCCGCCCTGGCCGCCGTCACCACCTCCGCCTGCAAGTGTGGCTCGCGCCCCGCGGCGGAGGTGCTCCTTCCCGAAGGCGAGGCGTGCACGGAAGACGAGCGCTGCGAGACAGGCCTCTGCGACGCCATCGACGGCCAGCCGAAGAAGTGCATGCGCAAGTGCACCGCCGGCTGCCGGGGCTCCGACGTGTGCGAGCCGCTGGTGCCCGGCCGCTACGCCTGCGTCCCCGAGCGCGCGGGCCTCTGCAAGACGTGCTCGTCCGACGAGGACTGCCCGTGGCCCGGCGACAGGTGCATCACCCTGGGCGGCGAGCGCTTCTGCGGCCGCGACTGCAGCTTCGACCAGACCTGCCCCAACAGCTTCCGCTGCGCCGAGGCCACCCAGGTCGACGGCGGCCGCGCCGACGCGCAGTGCCAACCCACCTCCGGCACCTGCGAGTGCATCGCCGCCACCTCGGGCCAGCAGGTGCCCTGCGAAGTCAGCAACGGCTTCGGACGCTGCATCGGCAACAAGACGTGCCTCCCGCCCGACGGCTACACGCAGTGCTCCGCGCGCACGCCCAGCGCCGAGGCCTGCAACGGCGAGGACGATGACTGCGACGGCATGACGGACGAGGGCCTGGGCGACATCACCTGCGGCGTCGGCGAGTGCCGGCGCAGCGCGGCGGCTTGCGCCAACGGCGCGCCGCAGCAATGCACACCCGGCACGCCGGCGACCGAGGTGTGCAACGACAAGGACGACGACTGCGACGGCACCACCGACAACGGCTTCGACAAGCAGACCGACGTGCAGCACTGCGGCGGCTGCAACACCGTCTGCGCCTTCCCCCACGCCGTGCCCACCTGCGTCGCCGGCGTCTGCGGCATCGAGCGCTGCCAGCCCGGCTGGTCCAACGCCGACGGCGTCACGGCCAACGGGTGCGAGTACCCGTGCACCCCGTCGGACACCGGCATCGAGGAGTGCAATGGCGTCGACGACGACTGCGACGGCCTGACGGACGAGGACTTCACGCTCGCCTCGGACCCGAACAACTGCGGCCAGTGCAACCTCGTCTGCATGGTGCCCGGCGGCTCCGTGGCGACGTACCGGTGCGTCGCGGGCGTGTGCGGCGTCGGCACCTGCGCCCCGGGCCGCGGCAACTGCAACCAGCAATACGCCGACGGCTGTGAGGTGGACACCACCACCGACGTCCAGCACTGCGGCGGCTGCGCCATGCCGTGCACCACGCCCAACGCCACGCCCCTCTGCGCCGCCGGCGCCTGCGGCATCGCCACCTGCAACCCGGGCTTCGCCGACTGCAACGGCCAGGTGCCCGACGGCTGCGAGGTGAACACCACCACCTCGGCGACCCACTGCGGCGCCTGCAACAACACCTGCAGCTTCCCCAACGCCACGCCCGCCTGCACCCTGGGCGCCTGCACGTTCTCGTGCCAGGCCAACTGGTGGGACGCCGACGGGCAGCCGGCCAACGGCTGCGAGTACGCCTGCGTGCGCACCAACGGCGGCGTCGAGGCCTGCGACAACATCGACAACGACTGCGACTCGCGCGTCGACGAGGACTTCGACCTCACCACCAACGTCAACCACTGCGGCATGTGCAACCGCGCGTGCACCGCGCCCTTCGCCACCACGGTGTGCAGCGCGTCCACCTGCGGCATCGCCGCATGCAACCCGGGCCGCGCCAACTGCAACGGCCTCTACGTCGACGGCTGCGAGGTGGACACCCAGTCGTCGCTGACACACTGCGGCGCGTGCAACAACGCCTGCTCGACGCCCAACGCCTCGCCCGTCTGCGCCTCGGGCGCCTGCGCCATCGGCGCGTGCAACGCCGGCTACCGCGACTGCAACAGCCTGGTGAGCGACGGCTGCGAGGTGAACATCACCAACGACGTGCAGCACTGCGGGGGCTGCGGCGCCCAGTGCGCGCCCGCCCACGCCACGCCGGTGTGCCTCAACGGCACCTGCGGCATCGGCGCGTGCCTGCCGGGCTGGTGGAACCTGAACGGCCTCGTCTCGGACGGCTGCGAGTACGCCTGCGTGTACACCAACGGCGGCGTCGAGGCCTGCGACGGCGTGGACAACGACTGCGACGGCCAGGTGGACGAGAACTACAACCTCGCGACCGACGTCAACAACTGCGGCGGCTGCGGCACCGTGTGCAGCGCACCCAACGTCACCGTGCCCCGCTGCACCGCGGGCGTCTGCGGCGTGCAGCAGTGCGCCAACGGCTTCGAGAACTGCAACGGCCTCTTCTCCGACGGCTGCGAGGTGAACACCAACACCTCGCTCGCCAACTGCGGCGCGTGCAACGCCGTCTGCAGCACGGCCAATGCGACGCCGACGTGCACGGGCGGCACGTGCCAGGTCCTTTCCTGCAACGCGGGCTTCCGCAACTGCAATGGGCTGATGTCCGACGGCTGCGAGGTGAACAGCGCCAACGACCCGAACAACTGCGGCGGCTGCGGGACGGTGTGCAGCCGGCCCAACACCGCGCCCTCGTGCGTCGCCTCGAGCTGCCAGTACGCCTGCCTGCCCAACTTCTGGGACCTCGACGGCAACCCGGTGAACGGCTGCGAGTACGCGTGCACATTCCTCTCGTCGACGGACCAGCCCGACCTGGGGCTGGTGGACGCGAACTGCGACGGCCTGGACGGGGAGTGGAACAACAGCGTCTTCGTCGCCCCGACGGGCAACGACGCGAACCCGGGCACCGCGGCCTTCCCGAAGAGGACCATCTCCGCGGGCATCGCGGCCGCGGTGGCGAACAACAAGCGCGACGTGCTGGTGGCCGGCGGCACCTACACCGAACAGGTCGCCATCACCGCGGGTGGCAAGGGCGTCTTCGGCGGCTACACCGCGCCCGCCTGGACTCGAAACCTCTCGACGGCGGTGACGGTGACGGGCGTGTCCCTGCCCCTGAGCATCAGCAACGCGCCGTCGGCGGTGGTGCAGGCCATCAACTTCGTCGGCGCCAACGCCACGCTCCCGGGCGAGAGCGCCTACGGCGCGCTCATCTCCAACTCCGCCAGCGTTCGCCTCGAGCGCGTCACGCTGTCGGCTGGCCACGGCGCCGCCGGCAGCGCGGGCAGCGCGGGGGTGAACGGCGGCAGCGGCACCGCGGGCAGCGCAGGGCAGCCCGGCTGCGAGGATTCGGGCGGCCTCTGCGCGAGCTGCAGCCGGCCGGCCGGCGGCGCGGGCGGGACGAGCAGCTGCGGCCGCACCGGCGGCACGGGCGGACAGCCGGGCAAAGGAGGCGGCTACGGCGACACGGGCGGGACAGGCGTCGGCGGCACGCCGGGCGGCCCGGGCACCCCGCCGGGCCAGGGCAACTGGACGACGCCATCCACCTACTGGGGGCAGAACGGCGCCGACGGCGCGGCGGGGGCGAACGGCATGAATGGCGCCGCCTTCGGCAGCCTGACGGCGACGGGCTACGTCATCGCGGCGACGACGGCCGGCGGCAACGGCACGCACGGCAACGGCGGCGGGGGCGGTGGCGGGGGCGGGGGCGGCACGGCGGACTGCGACAGCTACGGCGGCGGCGGCGGGGGCGGCGGCGGGGGCGGCTGCGCGGGCACGGGAGGCGGCGCCGGGATGAGTGGCGGCGGCAGCTTCGCGGTGGTGCTGTGGAACAGCACCGTGCAGGCCACCAACTGCACCCTGACGTCGGGCAACGGCGGCAACGGCGGCAACGGTGGCGCGCGCGGCACGGGCGGCGCCGGCGGCAGCGGCGGCCCGCAAAACCCGTACGGCGGCGGCGGCGAGCAGGACGATGGCTCGAATGGCGGTCGCGGCGGAGCCGGCGGCAGCGGCGGCAACGGCGGCTACGGCGGCTCCGGCGGCGGCGGCCCGTCGGTGGGCGTGGCGCGCGGCGGCGGCGCGACGTGGAGCGCCACCGGCACCACCATCAGCACCGGGACCCCGGGCTTCGGCGGCAGCACCCCGGCGGGCAGCGGCTCCATGGGCCTGCGGGTCGACATCTACTGAGGCGCTACTCCTGCACCACCGCGTGCTCGTCCGTACTCTCTTCCGCCTCGCCGAGGGCCGCGTGCTCGTCCGTCGGCTCCTCCTGGGCGTCGCCGAGCGGCAGGCCGGGCTGGGTGGTGTCCTCGACGCGCTGTCCGGGCTCCTGGTCCTTCGACGTCTTCTGCTCCTTCCGTCCTGAGCCACTGTCCTGCGTCATGCCGCGCAGCATAGAGGCTCCGCACGCGGCGTACAGCAACCCGTTGTCCGGCCTTCTCCCCCGCAGGGGCGGCATGTCGTTGACCCGGGTGCGCGTATGATGCGTCCTCCCCTTCTCGCGAGAGGACTTTCCGATGAACCTCGCCCGTCCCGCAGCCATCGGCCTCGTCCTCGGCTTCGTCGCCGGCCTCTCGCCGGCCTGCGGTCCGACGAAGCCGTGTGGGCCCGACACCTGCGCCGGCTGCTGCGACGCGAGCGGCGCCTGCCTGGCCGGCAACGCGGCCTCCGCCTGCGGCTCAGCGGGCTCGAGGTGCGTCGCGTGTGAAGGAGACCGCGTGTGCGCCGCGGGCTTCTGCAGCGGCAACAACGCTGGCGGCGCGGGCGGCGGCGCCTCGGAAGACGGCGGCGCCGGCGGCGGGACGGGCGGTGGCACGGGCGGCGGAACCGGCGGCGGCGCCAACCCCAGCGCCATCGACGGCTTCGTCACGCAGCTCACCACCGACTACTGCGCGCGCAGCATCGCGTGCGGCTTCACCGCCACCTCCGCCGCCTCCGACTGCCAGGCGCTCCTCCGGCTGTACCTCAAAGACGTGCTGCGCTCGGGCGCGCTCGGCGCTACGGGCCTCGACCAGGCGTCGGCCACCGCGTGCCTCACCTCGCTGGGGACGGCGTCGTGCGACGCGCTCTCCCGGCAGCTGACGCTCTGCTTCGACGCCTTCCGCGCCACCGCCGTCACCGGGGCCGCCTGCGCCACCGGAAGCGACTGCGCGTCGGCCGGCGACCGCTGCACAGGCAGAGAGTGGTGCAACCGCGCCTGCCGCACCCTCGGCACGCTCGGCGGCCCGTGCCGCGGCACGGCGTGCGACCACGGCCTGTACTGCGACACCTCAACCAACACCTGCGCGCCCACCGTCGGCGCGGGCTCGCCCTGCCCCAGCGCCGCCATGTGCGACGGCAACAGCGCGTGTGTCCGGGGCAGGTGCGAGGCCCTGCCCGTCGCGGGCCAGGCGTGCCGCAGCGGGACGCCGCAGTGCGCGGAGAGCGCCCTCTGCTCCTTCCTCATCTGCCGGGCGCGCCAGCCGTCGGGCTCCGCCTGCGCCTCCGTCGACGAGTGCGAGGTGGGGCTCGCCTGCGTGACGTCCACCTGCACCCCGCGCATCACCGGGGGCGGCGCGTGCACCACCACCGCCGAGTGCGTCGACGGCCTCACCTGCGACGCGGTGCTGCAGCGCTGCCTCGCCGTCGACGACAACGTGCACCGCGGCGGGGAGTGCACGCGCTCCACGCGCGTCTGCGGCGTGGACCCGCAGGTGTGCGCCGGCCAGAGCCGCGCCGCCGACGGTGGCACGGTGTCGGCCGGCACGTGCCGCGACACCGTCGCCGGCGACCCGTGCGTCACGCACAGCGACTGCAACGCGGGCCACTTCTGTCAGCCGGGCGGCCCGGGCAACGCGAGTGGCCAGTGCCGGCCGGCGACGGCGCAGTCGGCCTGCGCGTCCGCCGCGAACTGCCGCCCGCAGGACGACTGCGTGGGGCGCGTCTGCCAGCCGCGCATCGCGACCGGCTCGCGGTGCGTCACCGGAGGCCCCGGCTGCCTCGACCCCGCCGCGGTGTGCGTCGCCGACGCCACCGGCGGCGGCACCTGCCAGCGCCTGCTGCCGCCCGGCGCCACCTGCAGCGCGAGCGGCACGTGCCAGTTCCCCGCCATCTGTGAGTCCGGCCGGTGCGTCATCGCGGGGCACGTCGGCGAGCCCTGCCTCCCGACGTTTGGCTGCCTCGACGGCGCGTGCCTCGCGCCCGACGGTGGCCCCGGCACCGCCCCCGACGGCCGCTGCGCCCCGCCGCGGCCTGACGGCGACGCGTGCCGGAATGCGGCGGAGTGCCGCTCGGGCACCTGCGACCTGGCGAGCGGCGTCTGCGTCGCCGCGTGCAGGTAACCGCGACGCCCACCGCCCGTTGGTGGAGGCGCGGCGCGCGCGCTTGCCCGCCGTCACGCGCGGAAACGTGCGCCACCGCTGGGCGCGCAGAGGGGGAGGTCACCCGTCCGTCATGCGCGCCAGTCCGCCGGTTGCGTGCGGCGCCTTGAAGCTGGCAGGGTGAAGCCGTCGTGCACGCCGTCGCAGTCTTCGTCCTCGTCGCGGCCGTGTCGGCCGAGCCCGCACCCGGCCGGGCCGACTCGTCGCCGGCCGACGCGGCCGAGATGCGGACCCTCGCAGGGAGTGCCGCCGCGCCCGCGGCACGCGCCCTCACCCGACAAGGGGCTCCGACGCCCGAGCTGTCGTTGACGGAGCCGTCGCCGGCCCCGCGCGCGCGCCTCGCGCTGGCGCACACCGCGGCCATCACCACCACCCTCGCGACGGCGGTGCTGGCGGGCCTCGCGGGCTACCTCATCCCCTCGCAGTGTTACGAGGCGCAGGGCCGGCCGGATCCGCGCTGCTCGGGCCTGGGCCTCCTGCTGGGCAGCGTCGTGCAGGTGGGGCTCGCCGTGCTGCTCGTGCCCGAGACGTACCGCCTCGCCAACGACGCCAGTGGCGCCGGAGACATCAACGCCTCGCGCCTGGGCGCGTGGCGCTGGGGACGGTGGGCCGCCCTCGCCGGGTTGATGTTCATCAGCACGTACCTCGTGGGCGCGCTGGTGGAGAAGAACAACTACGGGAAGGGACAGGTGGCGATGCTGGTGGGCGCCGTCGGCACCCTCGGCAGTTGGATAACCTTCGACGTGACCCACCTGTTGGGGGCGTCCGCCGGGTACAAGGAGTCACGAAGGGTGCGGCCATGATGAAGCGTCACGTGTCCCGCCGCGGCACCGCCTCGGTGTCCCGGCGCGCGTTCGTCGCGGGGTTGTCGGCGCTCGGCGCCGGTGCGCTAGGCTGCGGTGCGCCGCGCTACGTGCCGTCGGCCCCCTTCCCCATCGGCGTGGCGGCGGGCGACGCGACGCCCACCTCCGTCCTGCTCTCCACGCGCTACGTCGGGCCAGCCCGCGCGCTCCGCGTCGCGGTGTCGCAAGGTGACGCGCCGGTGACGGCCTCGGCGCCGCGCTACGACGTGCCGCTGGGCGACGGGGGCTTCGCGGCGCTGGCCGTCGATGGCCTCACGCCGGCCACCTGGCACCGCTACGTCTTCGAGGCGGTGGACGCGCTGGGCAACGTCGTGGAGACGAGCCGCGAGGGCCGCTTCCGCACCGCGTTCTCACCGGACACGCTGGCGCCGCTCAAGCTGGGAGCGGTGTGCTGCACCAAGTACACGCATGACTTCGCGGCGCTCAGCTCCGCCGGCGAACGTACGGACCTCGACGCCTTCATCCTGCTGGGCGACATCTGCTACGCCGACGGCGCGCAGACGCGCGAAGACTTCCGCGCGCACTGGGGCCTGACGCTGGACACGCCGCAGTACCGGGCGCTGCGCGCGCAGACCTCGGTGGTGCCGCTGTGGGATGACCACGAGATCCGCAACAACTGGGAAGGGGCGACGCTGGACCCGGCGCTCTTCGAGACGGCGCTCGCCGCCTTCATGGAGCACCAGCCGCTCCGCGTCGACCCATCGCAGCCGCACCGCCTCTGGCGCAAGCTGTCGTGGGGCCGCACCGTCGACTTGTTCATCATGGACTCGCGCAGCGAGCGCGACCGCGCGCTCGGCCACTACATTTCCCCCGAGCAGCTGGACTGGCTCATCACCGGCGTCACGCAGAGCCAGGCCAGGTTCAAGCTGATCCTCAACACGGTGCCCATCGGCAGCTTCGACACGCCCTTCTTCGGGCCCTTCGGCGACGACATGTGGCTGGCGTACCCGGACCAGCGCCGGCAGGTGCTCGAGGCCATCGACGCGGCGGGTACGCGCGGCGTGTTGTGGGTGTCCGGCGACTTCCACCTGGCGTGCATCGGCCGGGTAAGCCCCGCCGGCGAGCCCGGCGCCAGGCAGCTCGAGGTGCTGGTGGGCCCTGGCGCGCAAGCGCCCAACGCGCTGCCGTCGTACCCGTCGGCTCCGCAGTGGGACTGGGCCAGCGGGAGGAACAACTGGACGGAGATCGACCTCGACCCGGCCACGGGCCAGCTGACGCTGCGGTACACGGACAAGAGCGGCCGCGTGTTCCACGAGGCGACGTACACGCCCTGACGCACCCGCGACGCGGCCCGGCCGCTCCGGGTACAGTCGCCGGCCGTGCTCCCCGTCGTCGCCACGTTGGCGATCCTCACCCAGGTTGGCGTGCCGTCGCCGCCGCCGCTGCCCGGCGACGTGCCGGACGCGGGCGTAAGCCGCACGGCGCTGCCGCCACCGCCGCCGTTCGTCACCGCGGAGGGCCAGCCGACCGCTCCGCCCCTGGCGCCGCCGGACACGCCGCCGCCGTCCGCGCTGCCGCCGTCCTCGCCGCCGCCACCTCCTCCGTCCTCGCCGCCGCCGCCACCGCCCTCCGTCGAGCCGCCCACCGGCGCACTGGCTCCTCCGCCCGTCGCCCCGGTGCCGCCGCCGCCACCGGCGGGCATGCCGGTGGTGTACGCGCCGGACGTGCCGCGGAAGGAAGAGAAGCTCGCGCCCCTTCGCGGCGCCGTCCTCTTCGCGCCGATGAGCCTCTTCGGCCTCTACTTCTCTGCCGAGCTCGAGGTGGCGTTGCCCGCGGGCCTGTCCGTCTTCGTCGCGGGCGGCGGTGGGCTGTTCGGCCAGCTCGGCGCCGAGGCGGGCCTGCGCTACGCCGTGTTGGGCACGGCGGTGGAGGGCGCCTTCATCGACGTGCGCGGCGCCGGCTTCTTCCTGCCGGGACAGTCGTACGGCATGGCCGGCCCGGGCTTCGGCGTGGGCTACACGTGGCGGGCGCGCGCCATCGTCGCCAGCGTCGGCGCCGGCGTGACGATGTGGTGGTCGGTGCTGCGCGGCAGCGCGTCACGCGGCATCGGCGGCCTGCGAATGGCCGAGTCCTTTTTCTTGCCCCTCGCCGGCTTCGTGGAGCCGCCCGCCGGCCGCAACGCCGTACAGCCGACGGTGCGCCTGTCCTTCGGGCCCTGGTTCTGACTCGTCAGGCGGCGTCCACGAGCCACCTCGCGTGGGCACGCGCGACCACCACGCCGTCGGCGTTCTTGAGCTCGGCCGTCACGTCGTACTCCTTCCGCTCGAGCGAGGTGGGCACGGCGCAGGTGCACTCGGCGGTGATGGGGCCTCGGGCCTTCTTCAAGTAGTCCATGCCGAGGTGCGTGATGATGGCGCGAGCGCCCTCGGGCACCGACGCCAGCATCGCGGTGCCGGTGGCCACCTCGCCCAGGTTCATCAGCGCGATGGCGTGCACCGAGTTGAGGTGGTTGCGCACGCGCCGCGTGTCGGCCATGCGCACCTTCGCGAAGCCGGGCTCGAGCGCGAGAATCTCGGGCCGGATGGTGCCGGTGTATGGCGCCATGCGGCCGATGATGCGGCCCATCACCTGGCCGCCGGCGGGGACGTTTTTCAAGAGGCCCCACAACGTCTTGAGGGACGATGGCGACGCGATGCGCTTCAGGTTCGGCAGGAGGCTCGACATGCCGGCGGCTGTACCACGGCCGGTGCGCCGTCGCAGCGGGCAGCGTGAGGAAAGGCCTCATCAGCCCCTCATGTGCAGGGCGCGTCGACGAGGCGCTGGGCCTCCGTGCGGAAGCCGCCCTGGAGCGCCGGACCATTCGGCAAGGCGCGCGGCGGCGACCGGGGCTGGCACCTCTCGGGCTTGCCGCGCGAGGCGCTTCGAAAATCCGTGGATGTCACGGACGCGTGCGCCGTGGAGTGCCGCGAGGCCGTTCGGCCGATGCGCCCTGACGCGACCAACCACCGTCGTCGCCGGAGCGCGCCACGTCGACGCGCACGGCGCCCCGACGCGGCTTCAGCCGAGGAGCGCGGCGCCGACCAGCCCGCTGTCGTCGCCCAGCTGCGCCAGTTCCACGCGCACCGCGCCGCGCGCGGCCACGCCGGCCCGCTGCGTCACCACCTCGCGCACCCGCGCCTGCATGCCCGGGCAGCGGCTCAGCACGCCGCCGCCCAGCACCAGCACCTCGGGGTTCAGCACCGTCACCTGGTTGGCGATGGCGAGCGCGAGATGGCCCACCGCGACGTCGTAGAGGCGCCGCGCCGCCGCGTGCCCGGCCTGCGCGCGGATTTCGAGGTCCGACGGCGTGCCGCTGAGGCCCTCCTCCTGCATCCACGCGGTGAGGCGCGCGCCGCCCACGTACGCCTCGAGGCAGCCGGCGTCGCCGCAGCCGCACGAGCGCCCGCCGTCCAGCACCACCTTGATGTGGCCGAACTCGCCGGCGACGCCGGTGGCGCCGTCGAGGAGCCGCCCGTCGGTGATGACGGCGCTGCCCACGCCGGTGCCGACGAAGACGGTGAAGACGTGCTGCGCGCCGCGCGCGGCGCCGGCGCTCTTCTCGCCCCAGGCTGCTGCGGAGAGGTCGTTCACCAGGCGCACCGGGCGGCGCACGGCGCGCGACAGCGCCCGGCCGAAGTCCACGTCGCGCCAGCCGAGGTTCGGCGCGTTCACCACGACGGGCCCGTGCAGCATGCCGGCGAAGCCGACGCCGACGCCCACGCCGTCCAGCGAATGCCCGGCAGCGACCTGCGCGAGCAGCTTCGCCACCTCGGCCACCACGGCCTCGGGCGACCGGTCGCTCCACGACTGCTTCGCCGAGGCGACGACGCGCCCGCTCGCGCGCTCCACCACCGCAGCGCGCGCGGTGGTGCCGCCGATATCCACGCCGAGGGCGAGGGGATACATGGCGCCGCAGTCTACGCATCCAGGCCGCGGGTGCGACCCTTCCCGTGCAGCGACCTCAGGGATTCGCCGCGCCCGGCGTCGGCGTGGCGACGAAGGAGAAGTCCGTCGAGTTGACGTCGGTGTCCACGCCGTTGGGCGAGCGGGCGATGGAACCTTGCGCGGTGTTGCTGTCGGCGGTGGCGCTCGCCGCGGAGCCACCCTCGGTGAGCGCGAGCATCATGCCGTTCACGCTCCACGTCGTCGCGCCCTCGTAGGACACGGAGTCCAGCAGCGTCGCCATGCCCGTCACCACCGCGACCGCGTCCGGCGCGCCGTTCTGGATGTTGTCGGAGGCGAGCGCGAACGTGAGCGAGCGCACGCCCATCGGCAGCGCGGCCACCACGCTGCCGCTGCCGATGACGACGTACTCGCCGGGCGCCAGCGACGTCAGCGTGTCCAGCGGCAGCGTCAGGTACGACGTGGAGAGCGAGCCATTGACGAGCACCAGCGACACGCCGGAGAGGCTGAAGGCCGTTGTGCCCGGGTTGTAGAGCTCGACGAACTCGGCGTTGTCGGCGCCGACGTTGTCGTAGTCGACTTCGTTGATGACCACGCGCCCGGGGCCCGACAGGCCGCCACCGCCGCCGGTGCCCGCGTCCGCGCCACCGCCGCCTCCCGTGCCGCCGCCTCCCGTGCCGCCGCCTCCCGTACCGCCACCGACCGCACCTCCGCCACCGCCCACGCCAGCGTCGACACCGACGCCACCGCCGACGCCACCGCCGACGCCGCCACCGACGCCGCCACCGACGCCGCCACCGACGCCGCCACCGACGCCGCCACCGACCCCCCCCCCCCCGCGGCCCGCGTCGCGGACGACTCCCACGCCG
>JBFMAB010000081.1:0-11405 GCA_040755835.1 Myxococcota bacterium | reverse complement strand
GGAACGCGAGCGCGGCGAACGGACGGCCGGCCCGAAGGCACGCGAGGGCCGCCACGCCCGCCGCGAACCAGAACGTGTCGTAGAAACCGTTGACGCCCACTCCGACGAGCAGCGGCGCCACGACCAAAAAAAGGCCGACGGCGTCCTCCCGCCGGCGCAACAACGCGAGCGCCGCGGCCGCCGCCGCGAGGCCCGCCCAGAGGTCGAGCAGCGTCTGGAGCCGGTGGGCCCAGGCGGGCGCCAAGGCGCCGCGCGCTTCCAACTCGGCGAGCGGCCAATGCAGCAAGAGCCCCAGCGGCGGGTAGGGCGCGGTGCGGTCGTCGAAGAGGCCGGCGTGGGCCGCGCAGGGGTACAGCCCTTCCGTCACCTGGGCGTAGGGGCGCCGGTACACGTCGAAGCCGTGCGTCACCAGGGCCCGCGCGCTCGCCAGGTGGCGCAGGTGGTCCGAGTAGTGTGCGTCGTAGCCGCCGCGCGGCGAGGAGGCGCCCAGATGCAGCGCCGTCACCGCGAGCCATACCGGCACCGTCACCAGGAGCCACCGCACCCGGGCTGCGTAGCGCAGGCGGCGGCCTCCCCGAAAGCGCGTCTCCATCGGCTATGGTGCACACGCGATGATTCAGATGTTCCACGTCACCAAGGCCTACCCGGGCGACCCGCCGGTGTTGACGGACCTGAACCTGGACATCGAGAAGGGCGAATTCGTCTTCCTCACCGGCCCCTCCGGCGCGGGGAAGTCGACGCTGCTCAAGCTGATGTTCCTCGCCGAGCGGCCGACGCGTGGGCAGATCCTCATCGCCGGGCGAAACATCGCGCGGGTGCGCGAGTCGTCGGTGCCGTACCTGCGCCGCAACATCGGCGTGGTGTTCCAGGACTTCAAGCTCTTGCCCAACCGCACGGTGGCCGAGAACGTCGGCTTCACGCTGGACGTGCTGGGCGTGCCGCGCGACGAGGTTCGCGCGCGGTCGTTGAAGATGCTTCGCCGCGTGGGCCTCGAGCACAAGGCCGACGTGTCGCCGCTCAAGCTGTCGGGCGGCGAGCAGCAGCGCGTGTCGCTGGCGCGCGCGCTGGTGAACGACCCGGCGATCCTCCTCGCCGACGAGCCCACCGGCAACCTGGACCCGGCCCTCACCGTGGAGATCATGAACCTGCTGTGCGACGTGAACGCGCGGGGCACCACGGTGGTGGTGGCCACGCACGACGCGTCGCTCATCGCCCGCTACCAGAAGCGCACCTTGCGGCTCGAGAAGGGCGCCCTGGTCGCCGACGAGCGGGGCGCCAAGGCCGCTCGCCTGATGGCCCTGGAGGCATGAGCTCGCAGGCCAAGCTGGCGTACTTCGTCCGCACCGCGCTGGGCAGCATGGTGCGGTCGCCCTTCGTGCACGTCATCGCCATCGCCTCGTTGGCGCTGGCGCTGGTGGGCTACGGGCTGGCGCGGCTCGCGGCGGGCCAACTGGACGCGCTGGTCGCCTCGCTCGGCGGGCAGGTGGAGTTCACCGTCTACCTCGCGCCCGACGCGACGCCGGAAGAGGTCGCGCAGCTGGAGCAGGCGCTGTCGCAGCGCACCAACGGCGGCGCGGTGAAGCGCGTGTCGCCCTCGGAGGCGCTGGGCCGGTTGGTGAGCGAGCTGGGCGAGCAGGGCGCGGCGCTCGAAGGCCTGTCCGACAACCCGCTCCCGTGGAGCCTCGAGGTGGCGGTGCCCCCGGCGGTGCGCGAGGGCGGGCGGCTGGAGGATCTCGCGCAGCGGGTGCGTGGGCTCGGATTCGTCACCGGCGTCGACTACGGGCAGGAGGCGCTCGAGCGGCTGACGCTCATCTCCCGCGCGCTGAAGCTGGCCGGCACCATCGCCTTCGCGCTCGTCTTCCTCACCACCGTCATCATCGTGAGCGCGACTCTGCAGCTCGCCATCTTCTCGCGGCGCGAGGAGATCGAGATCCAGAAGCTGGTGGGCGGCACCGACCGCTTCGTGCGGATGCCGTTCCTCATCGAGGGCGCGGTGCAGGGCACCGTGGCGGCGCTGTTGTCCTTCGGGCTCGTCTTCGGGCTGGTGCGCTACCTCGAGTCGGCGAAGGGCGACGCGGTGGCCTTCGTGCGCCTGGGCGGGCACATCGCGGCGGACTGGCCGCGCCTGGCCGGCGAGCAGCTGGGCCTCGGCGTGGCGCTGGGGCTTCTGGGGAGCTTCGTCGCGGTGCGGAGGTTTCTGAAGGTATGAACGCGCTCGCCCTGGCGCTGGCGCTCTTTGTCGCGGCCGGTGGCGACGTCGGGGAGGAGCACGCCGCGCTCAAGGAGCGCCTCGACGCCGAGCGCGCGGCCCTCGACGCCATCGCCGGCGAGAAGAAGAGCCTGCTGACGCTGCTCGACACGCTGGAGCGCCTCGCGCGGGCGTCCAACGAGCGCGCCGCGCAGCTCGAGCGCACGGCGACTCGCGTCAACCGGTTGGTGCAGCAGGCGAAGGCCGACGCCGCCGTGGTGCAGGCCGCGCTGCTCGAGCAGGAGGCGAAGCTGAAGCCGCGGCTCTTCACGCTGTACCGGCTGCGCAAGCAGGACGCGCTGGGCTTCCTCTTGTCCGCCGGCGACTTCGCGGCGCTGGTGAAGCGGAAGCGGTCGCTCGCGACGCTGGTGGCGGCCGACGTGCGCGCGCTGGACGAGCTGCGCGAGCTGGGCGCGTACCAGAAGCGCCAGGCCCGGCGCCTCGAGCGCCTCGAGGACACCGCGCGCCGGTACGTGCGGGCGCTGCGCGCCGAACAGGCGGTGGCACAGGCGCGCCTCGCCCGCTTCAAGGACCTGCTCGCCTCGGTGTCCGCCGAGGAGAACCGGATGAGCCGCGTCATCGCCGAGCTCGAGGCGAGCGAGAAGGAGCTCGCTGGCATGGTGTCGGACCTCGCGAGCGCGTCGACCGCCACCGGCTTCCGCGCGCGCAAGGGCCAGCTGCCGTTCCCCGTCGACGGCCTCGTCGAGGTGGGTTTCGGCAAGGTGGTGAACCCGCGCTTCAACACCGTCACCGTGCAGAAGGGCATCGACCTGCGCGCGCCCGAGGGCGCCGAGGTGCGGGCGGTGGGCACGGGCACCGTCGTCTACTCGGGCTGGCTCAAGGGCTACGGCAACCTCGTCATCGTCGACCACGGCGGCGACTACCACTCGCTGTACGCGCACCTCGCGAACAGCCAGGTGGACGTGGGCACGCAGGTGGAGGAAGGCGAGGTGCTCGGCCAGGTGGGCGACACCGGCAGTCTCAAGGGCGCGTACCTGTACTTCGAGATCCGCCGCAAAGGGCAGGCGGTCGATCCGCTGCCGTGGCTCAAGCCACCGGAGTGAGGTTCTCGCGTGCGGAAGGGCGCGCGCGCACCGCGTCGAGCAGCGCCACGGGCGCGAAGGGCTTGGCGAGGAAGCGCGCGCCGGCGGCCACCAGCCGGCCCGTCGCCTCCGGATCCGGCGCGAAGCCCGACACCAGCACCACGTCGAGGTCGGGGCGCCGCGCCAGCAGCGCCCGCGCGAGCGCCACACCGTCCTGACCGGGGAGCGCGACGTCCGTCACCAGCACCTCGGCCTGCGCCACGGCGGGGTTCGCGAGCAGCTCCTCGGCCGTGCTGGCCTGCGCCACCACCCGGTGGCCCGCGGCCGTCAACACGCGCACCAGCAGCGACAGCACGGCGGGCTCGTCGTCGACGACGGCGATGGCCCGCTGCCCCGGCCCGGCCTGCGCGGGGGCCTCCGTCTCTGGGGCGGCTGCCTCCTGTCGCGCGCGCGGGAGCAGCACGCGGAACTCCGTCCCCTGGCCCGGTGCGCTGTCCACCTCGATGCGCCCGCCGAGCGACTCCACGAGGCCAAAGACGGTGGACAGACCCAGGCCCGTGCCCGAGGCCTTGGTGGTGAAGAACGGCTCGAAGAGGCGGCGCCGCGTCTCCTCGTCCATGCCGGTGCCCGTGTCGCGGACGATGAGGCGCACCACCTCGCCGAGGGCCGGGTCGACGTGGTTGCCGGCGCGGATGACGAGGCGCCCGCCGTCGGGCATCGCGCCGCGCGCGTTGATGCCGAGGTTGAGGACGATCTGCTCGAGCTGCGAAGGGCCGGCCCACAGCGGCCACAGATCCGGCTCGAGGTGCGTCTCCAGGGTGACGCCCGGGCCGGTGAGCCGCCGCAGCAGCTCGAGGATGCCCGCGAGGCTCGCCCCCACGTCGATGCGGCGCGGCACCACCACCTCGCGCCGGCTGAAGGCGAGCAGCTGGCGGGTGAGGTCGGCCGCGCGGCCCTGGGCGGTCCGTACGTCCTCGAGGTCCTCGCGGACGGGGCTGTCCGGCGGCAGCGCGTCGAGCGCCAGCGCCGTGCACGTCTGCATCACCGACAAGAGGTTGTTGAAGTCGTGCGCGATGCCGCCGGCGAGCCGTCCCAGCGCCTCCATCTTCTGCGCCTGCTGCAGCCGCTCGGCGAGCGCGCGGGCTTCGGTGATGTCGCGGCTGACGCAGGCCACCAGGTCGCGGCCTGCCACCGGCGAGAAGAGGGACTCGAACCAGCGCGGTGCCCCCGTGGACGAGAGGAGCCGCGCTTCGCACCGGGACACGTGTCCCGCGCGGGCCTCGCCGAGCGCCGCGTCGACGAGGTGCCGGTCGGCCTCGAGCACCCGGCTGTGCAGGCCGTCCACCGCGCCCGGGGCGCAGCCCAGCACCCGCTGCCAGGACGGGCTCGCGTAGAGGGTGCGGCCGTCGCGGTCGAGCAGCGTGATGAGATCGACCGTGTTGTCGGCCAGCAGGCGGTAGCGCGCCTCGGA
This sequence comes from Myxococcota bacterium, assembly GCA_040755835.1. GTDB lineage: Bacteria > Myxococcota > Myxococcia > Myxococcales > Myxococcaceae > JADLDB01. Next base: position 6,643 of record JBFMAB010000081.1, on the reverse strand, counting down.
CTCGGCGGCGTCACGGCGCGCGCCCATGGCGGCCTCGGCCTCGGCGCTCAGCGTGCGCAAGAGCCAGCGGTGACTCGTCACGTGGACGGCGACGATGGCCAGCGCGACGAGGGCGAACGTCACCGAGTTGGCGTTCGTCTGCGCGGCGCTGGCCGCGGGCAGGTCGAGCACGCGCGCGATGATGACCGCCGCGAGCGACGAGGCGATGGAAAAGGTGATGGCGGCGATCTGCGGCCAGCCGCGCATCGTCGCCAGCGCGACGAGTACGCCCAGCACCGGGAAGACGCCTCCGAGGCTCGACTTGCCCACGAGGATGACGCCCACCACCGAGCCCGCGCCCAGCAGCACCGCCAGCGCCCCCCCGATGACGTCGGGGTAGCCGCGCCGCGCCACGAAGACCAGGCCCACCGCGGGCAGGCACAGCGCGGCGACCAACCAGCCCAGCACGTCGTCGCCGGTGAGGAACGCTCGGGCGGCGATGACGCCACCGGCGACCGCCACGACGATGGCCAACGTGAAGGCCGCCCGCTCCCGGCGGGATTGGTCTGTCGCGAGTACGTCGGCGGGCGCCGTCCGGTCCACGGAGCCGCCATTGCAGCAGCGCACCGCCGGCCCGGCAATGGCGGGGTGGCGATCTGCGCGCGGGCCCGACACACTGTGCGGCCCATGGAATGGATGCAGTACGGCAACCGCGCCATCCGGGCGCTCCTCGAGGTCCAGGGCGTGAAGAGCGAGGTCGCCGACCTGCCCGGCGCCACCGTGCACTTCTACCGGGCGCAGGGCCGGGGCAGCGGACCCCCGCTCTTGCTGGTCCACGGCCTCGGCAGCTCGGCGAACGCCTTCTTCCGCACCCTGCCGGCCTTCGCCAAGCGCTTCAGCCAGGTGTTCGCCATCGACCTGCCGGGTAACGGCTTCTCGCCCGTCCCGTCGAACGGCCCGCCGTCGCTGCGGCCGACGGTGGATCTCCTCCTCGAGTTTCGCCGCCGGGTCATTGGTGAGCGCGTCTTCCTCGTCGGCAACTCGCTGGGCGGCGGCATGGCGCTGTACGCGGCGGGGCAGGACCCGGGCGCGCTGCGTGCGCTGGGCCTCGTGGCTCCTGCCGGCGCGCGGTTGTCGGAGGAGCGCTGGGCGTCCTTGCTCCAGTCGTTCCGCGTGACGAGCCCGAAGGAGGCGCGCGCGCTGGCGCACAAGCTGTTCGCGAAGCCGCCGTTGCCGCTCCTGCTGCTGGCCGACGAGCTGCGGAAGATGGTGAGCACCGAGACGGTCCAGCGCATCGTCGCCGAGGTGTCGCCGGCCGACGCGATCGCGCCCGAGGCCCTGCGCGCGCTCGCGATGCCGACGTTGCTCATCTGGGGCCAGCGCGAGAAGCTGTTGCCATACGAGGCCATCGACTACTTCCGCGCGCACCTCCCGCCTCACGCCGAGGTGCACGAGGTGCGCGGGTTTGGCCACATGCCGCAGCTGGAGCACCCGAGGGAGTTCGTGCGCCGGATCACGGACTTTGCGGTGGCCCATCAGCTGGTATGAGATAAGGCGTTCCCCCGATGCGCGCGTTGCTCCTCACGGCCCTGCTGGTGGCCCTTCCGTCTGTCGCGGAAGTGGGGGTGGAGTCTGCGCTCGCGCCTGCCGCGTCTCCGACCGCGACCGCGCTTCAGCTCCCGGCCGCCCCCGAGTTGGCCGCCGACGCGGGCCCCACGGTCGCCGGCGACGCGGCGGGCGACGAGGCGGACGGTGAGTCGTCCGAAGGCGCCGACGGAGAGGTCGCCGAGGCTGGCGAGGCAGAAGGCTCCGAGGCCGAGGCGGCGTGCGCGGGCGCCGACGGCGGCATCCTCTACTCGGCCGACGTCTCCGACGAGGAGCTCGCGCGGCGCTTCGTCGAGGACCCGGCGTCGCTGGGCAGCGTCTCGGTGGGCCTGGCCGAGGCGGGCCGCGTGATGAACGCCGTGCGCCTCGAGCCGGGCGACGCCTGGACGCTGGTGACGCCGGAGAACGCCTGGGGCACGCAGGAGACCATCGACGGCCTCAAGCTGGCGGCCCAGCGCGTGCGCGACACCGTGCCCACCGCACCGCCGCTGCGCGTCAACCACATCGGCAAGAAAGAAGGCGGCTACCTCCGCCCGCACCAGAGCCACCAGTCGGGCCGGGACGCGGACCTGGGCTTCTACTACCAGCCTGGAGTCGACCTGCAGGCGATGAAGAAGCGCCGCGAGCACTCCATTGACCTCGCCGCGAACTGGGCGCTCATCCGCGCGCTGGCCACCGAAGTCGACGTGCAGTTCATCCTGGTCGACCGGCGCATCCAGAAGGTGCTGTACGACTACGCCTTGTCCATCGGCGAGGACAGGGGCTGGTTGGATTCGCTCTTCCACGGGCCCGACCCGCTGGTGAAGCACGCGCGCCGGCACCGCGACCACTTCCACGTTCGCTTCTACGCTCCGCGCAGCCAGGAGCTCGGCCGCCGCATCCAGCCGATGCTGGCGAAGCGCCCGGAGGAGAACCTGGTCATCCACCGCGTGCGCCGGGGCGACACGCTGGGCCAGCTCGCCATCAAGTACGGCAGCACCGTGCGCCTCATCCAACAGGCGAACGGCCTCCACGGCACCATGCTGCGCGTCGGCCGCACGCTGAACATTCCACTGCGCGGACCCTGCACCAACTGCCCGCTGCCACCGCCGCTGGTGCTCCCCCCGCGCCGCCTGCCGCCCGCCGAGCCCAAGGCCTGAAGCGGCGCTCCACCCACACCTGCTGACATATCGGTTGACCGCCGGGACGGTGCGCGGCCAACCGTGTCCCCTTTAGGATGAGGGCATGCGCCGCGTCCGCGCCCTGCTCATCTCGTGCGTCGTGTGGTCGTCGGGCTTCGCCCAGGCCGCGCCGCCGACCAAGGAAGAGAACACCTACCGGCAGCTCGAGCTGTTCGCTCGCGTGCTGTCGTACGTGCAGAACAACTACGTCGAGCCCGTCGATGAGCAGCAGCTCATGTACGGCGCCATCAAGGGGATGCTGGAGACCCTCGACCCGCACACGCAGTTCATGCCGCCCGACGTCTTCAAGGAGATGAAGATCGACACGTCGGGCGAGTTCGGCGGCCTCGGCATCGAGATCGCCCGCCGCGACGACAACATCGTGGTGGTCGCGCCCATCGACGACACGCCGGCGCAGCGCGCGGGCATTCGCTCGGGCGATCAGATCCTGAAGATCGACGACGAGCCCACGCGGAACATGGAGCTCGCCCGCGCCATCCAGAAGATGCGCGGCCCCGCGGGCAAGAAGGTGCTGCTCACCATCATGCGCGACGGCTTCACCGCGGCGCGCGAGTTCGCGATCATCCGCGACCACATCCGCATCGCGTCGGTCGAGTCGGCCCTCTACGGCGGCATCGGCCACGTGAAGGTGAAGAACTTCCAGGAGCGCACCGACCAGTCGCTCTACAAGGAGCTGCAGAAGCTCCGGCAGCAGAACGGCGGCAAGGAGCTGAAGGGGCTGGTGCTGGACCTGCGCAACAACCCCGGCGGGCTGCTCGACCAGGCCGTCGCCATCTCCGACCGGTTTCTCCCCGGCAACCTCACCATCGTCTCCACGCGCGGCCGCAATGGCACGCAGGTGACGGAGGAGCGCTCGAAGGATCGCGACACCGAGCGCGGCTACCCGATGGTGGTGCTGGTGAACGCCGGCAGCGCGTCGGCCTCGGAGATCGTCGCGGGCGCGCTGCAGGACCACGGCCGCGCCGTCATCCTCGGCACGCCGACGTTCGGAAAGGGCAGCGTGCAGACCGTCATCGAGATGGAGGACGGCTCGGGGCTCAAGCTGACCATCGCGCGCTATTACACGCCGTCGGGCCGCAGCATCCAGGAAAAGGGCATCCTCCCCGACTACATCGTGCCGGAGACCGAGGGCGGCCAGGTGCTGAAGCCCGACCAACTCCGCGAGAAGGACCTGAAGCGCCACTTCCGCGGCGAGGGCGAGGCGCCCGCGGAGACGACGCTGAAGGTGTCGCTGCCGCCGAACGCGAAGGCGACGCGCGCGACGGAGAAGGTGACGGACTACCAGCTCAAGGTCGCGCTCGACTACCTCGGCAACCTGCCGCCGGCCCCCGACGGGAAGAGCACCGCGCGCGCGCCGAAGTGACGTAGCGTTCCGGTGGCCATGGCCTCCGAGACGAAGCACATCTTCCAGTCGCTCGCCGTGAACGTCGCCATCGCCCTCGCCAAGGGCGTGGCGGCGGTCGTCACCGGCTCGGGTGCGATGCTGGCCGAGACGCTGCACTCGTCGGCGGACTGCACCAACCAGCTGCTGCTGCTGCTCGGCGTGAAGCGCGCCGCGAAGGCGCCCGACGCGGAGCACCCGCTGGGCTACGGCCGCTCGCTGTACTTCTACAGCTTCATCGTGGCGCTGCTGCTCTTCTCGGGCGGCGGCGTCTTCTCCATCTACGAAGGCGTGCACAAGCTGTCGCACCCCGAGCCGGTGGAGCGGCCGTGGCTGGGCCTGGGCATCCTCGTCTTCTCGCTGCTGCTCGAGGGCTGGGCGACCTGGGGGAACCTGAAGGAGATGAAGGCGCGGCGTGGAGACGCGTCGCTGCTCAGGTACCTCAGGGACACCAAGGACTCGGATCTCATCGTCGTCTTCGGGGAGAACTCGGCGGCGGTGTTGGGCCTCACGGTCGCCCTCGCGGCGGTGTTGCTGGCGATGGTGACCGGCGACGGCCGCTGGGACGCGGCCGGGAGCATCGCCATCGGGCTGGTGCTGGTGAGCGTCGCCGTCTTCCTCGGCGTCGAGGTGAAGTCGCTGCTCATCGGCGAGCGCGCGGACCCGGCGGTCGAGGCGGCGGTGAGGGCGCAGGTGGAGGTTGACCCGAACATCGACGCGCTCCTCCGGCTCATCACCCTGCAGCAGGGGCCGGGCGAGGTCATCGTCGCGATGAAGGTGCGGCTCGTCCCTGGCCTCTCCGGCCAGCAGATGGTGGACGCCATCAACGCCTTCGAGGCCGCGTTGAAGGTGCGGCGGCCGGAGATCCGCTGGTCCTTCGTCGAGCCCGACGTGGCGCCCTGACGAGGCGACGGGCGAGGAAAGACTCTTTGCGCCGGTCCCGTTCCTGTACGACCATCACGGGCATGGTGCGTCCCTGGAAGGTCGGCCGCGCGGCCCGCGCCGTCGCGGCGCAGGTGTTGACCGCGGCGCTGGTCGCCGCCCTGGCGCGGCCGCCCGTCGCCTTCGCCGCGAGCGAGCGGCTCTTGCCGCACGTCGTGCTGGGGGCCACCGGTCCGCGCGTCGCCGTCTTCGTGGTGGGGCTCGACCCCAAGGCGCGGCAGCACGCCACCGAGCTCGAGCACGCCGCCGAGGCCGCCGCGGAGCGCTCCGGGCGCTTTCAGCTGGTGCCCGCGCAGGACGCGGCGAACCCCACCTTCGCGAAGGCCCGCGAGGACAAGCTGGAGCAGGCGGCCGCGAAGGTGGCGCAGGGCAAGAAGGACCTCGACGACCTCGAGGCGATGAAGGCGGTGGAGAACTTCACCGCCGCGCTGGAGCTGCTCAAGGAGACGGACTCGACCCGCGACGCGCGCGCGCTGCTCGACGCGTGGCTGTGGAAGGCGTCGGCCCACGCGACGGCCGGTGAAAACGGCCCCGCCAGAAAGGAGATGGAGGCGCTGCTCGCGCTCGACCCGAAGGTGGAGTTCAGCTCGTCCTACTTCTCGCCGGACCTCATCAAGTTCGGCGAGGCGCAGCGGAAGTTGGCGGAGAACGCGAAGGGCGAATTGACGGTGCGCACCGAGCCACCGGGCGCGCGCGTGTGGGTCGACGGGCAGTACCGCGGTACGAGCCCCGTGTTGGTGGCGGGCCTCGCGGCGGGCAAGCACCTCGTGGCGGCGACGCAGGGCGGCTACGCGCTCGCGCAGGTGGAGCTGCCGCCGGGCGAGCACCTGGTGCGGCTGGAGCCCGCGGAGCTGGCGGGCTCGCTGAAGAAGGCGAGCGCGGTGGTGGCGGCGGACCCGGAAGGCCCGGGCCGCGACCTCGGCGCGAGGGACCTCGGCCGGGCGCTGGGCGTCGACCAGGTGCTGCTGGTGGTGGCGAGGAAGAGCCCCGCCGGCGAGCAACTCGACGTCATCGCGCTGCGCCTCGAGGTGCGCGACGGCCACAACGCCGCGTTCCGCCAGAGGACGCTCAAGGTGGGCGACGAGGGCGCGCTCAACGACTTCTTCGACCTGCTCTACGCGAAGGACGACCCGCGCGACGGCAAGGCGCCGCGGACGCACTTCAAGGACTCGGGCTCGGGCGTGAAGACGACCATCGGCGTGTCACTCATGGGCGTGGGCGTGGCGGCGGCGGCCGCCGGCGCGGTGTTCGGCGTCATGGCGCTCAACCAGTCCAACCAGTTCAAGGAGACGCCGCAGGTCCAGACGATGAAGTCGCAGACGCTGGCGTCGCAGGGCCGCACCTACGCCTGGGTCGCCGACGTCTCCTTCATCGTCGCCGGTGTGACGGCGCTCGCCGGCACCGTGCTGGTGCTGACGGACAAGGCCGAGTCGGGCGAGGAGCTGTCCGCGCCGCCGCAGGGCCGCCGCGGGCTGGACCCGAAGAAGGTGGAGGAGGAGCGCCGCCGCGCCGAGGAGCAGGCCAGGCGCGACGCGGTCCGCCGCGAGGAGGAGCG
>JBFMAB010000080.1:0-76358 GCA_040755835.1 Myxococcota bacterium | reverse complement strand
AGTCCGGCGACATCAGCACCAGCATCGAGCCCTGTCCGTCGTTCGTTCCACGCATGGCCAGCACCAGATCACGCCTCGGTACGGCCAGTCGATCGTCTCGAGGCGTTTTTCAGCAACCTGCTAGCAGCCGGGGCTCTCGAGGTGTCATACGACTTGCACCGGCGCTGCGGTGCCGCCACGACGTCCCCCGCCCGCGCCGCTGCCCTCCTCGCGTGCGCGCGCACGGCCCCCGCGTGCGCCACGACGAAGGGCCTGGCGCCCGCGCCGGGCCGCTTCGAGAAGGCGCTGCCCTGGCGCCTCGCGCACATCGACTCGGCGACGCGCAGCCTCGATCTCCAGACATCTCTCCGGTGGGGCGCCGAGGCCGGCAACCCGATCCTCGAGCGGATCATCGACGCGGCCGATCGCGGCGTGAAGGTGCGCCTGTTCATCGATGACATCACCACCATGTCCGAGGCGGGCCTCACCCTGGCGCTGCGCGACCTCGACGACGCCGCCATCGACGCGCCCCCGAACATCGAGGTCCGCGTCTTCCACCCGTGGATCGAGCCCCGCTGCTTCAGCCGCGTCGTCGAGCTCGCCGGGCGCGGCGATCGCCCCAACCAGCGGATCCACAGCAGGGCGCTCATCGCCGACAAACACCTCGCCATCCTCGCCGGGTGGGACCTGGCCAACGAGGAGCTGGGCCTGTCGACGGAGTTCACCTTCCGCGACCTCGACGTGGGCCCGTCGCGGGTTTTCACCGACGCGCCCGACGACGGCGGGCCGACGCACCACCTGCCCGACGTGAAGAAGGCGCTGTTCGCGAACGCGACGGAGGACGTGCTGGTGTCGAACGCGTACGTCCTCCCCGGGCCGGGGGGCAATGCAGCGCGACGCGGACCAGGTAGCCCACGGCGTGTGCTTCGGCGCGCCTCATCGAGCGGGAGCTGCAGCCCGACAACGCGGGGCAGGTGCGGCTCGCCGGCGAAGGCGACCTGCGCTGGGTGCCGGGGGCGACGGAGGTGACCGAGCAGCCGGCGCGCGACTTCAGCCAGCGGCTGTGGGACGCGTTCCACTCGACGTTCCCCAGCGAGATGCTCTGGCACCTCCGCGGCGCGCGAAGGTTTGCCCGCGTGCCCTTCCCGTGGGAGTGTCGTCACGCCGATGATCCGCGAGGCCTTCCAGGACCTGAAGCGCGTGCGGCAGATCGCCGCGGTGGCCGGACGGTACGGCTTCGCGGATCTGCTCGAGCGCACGGGCCTCAGGAAGCAGGTCGACGTCACCGTCGAGGAGAAGGAGGGCGCGAAGACGTCCAGCGTCGCCCGCCGCTTCCGCCTGCTCCTCACGGACCTGGGGCCCACCTTCGTCAAGCTCGGCCAGGTGCTCTCGACCCGCGCCGACCTGTTGCCCGCCGACTTCATCGAGGAGCTGTCCGAGCTGCAGGACAACGTGCCGCCGGTGCCGTTCGAGCAGGTGAAGGCGCAGGTGAAGGAGGCCTTCGGCCGCGACCTGGACGCGCTGTTCAGCGAGTTCAGCCCCGAGCCGATCGCCGCCGCGTCGATGGCGCAGGCGCACAAGGCGAAGACGCTCGACGGCCAGCCGGTGATCGTCAAGGTGCAGCGGCCGGGCATCACCGAGCAGCTGCGCGCCGATCTCTCGGTGCTGCACTACCTCGCGCGGATGCTGGAGGCCGTCATCGAGGAGGTCGGCGTCTACACGCCCACCGGCATCATCGAGGAGTTCGACAAGGCCGTGCACGAGGAGCTCGACTTCCTCAACGAGGCGTCGAACATCCGCGCGTTCTACAAGAACCACCTCGACCGCCCGTCGACGAAGATCCCGAAGGTCTACGACGAGTTGACCGCGCGCACGGTGCTGACGATGGAGTTCATTGACGCGCCGAAGCTGTCGCACGCCTCTCTCGACGAGGCCGGCAAGCAGCAGCTGGCGAGGATCATCCTCGAGGGCGCGTTCCACCAGCTCTTCGAGGACGGGCTGTTCCACGGCGATCCGCACCCCGGCAACCTCCTGGTGCTGCCGGGTCCGGTGCTGGCGCTGATCGACTTCGGGCTGGTGGGCCGCGTCACGCGGCAGATGCAGGAGACGCTGATCCAGCTGGTGCTGGCGATCGGTCTCAAGGACTCGGAGTCGGCGGCGCGGATCCTCTACCGGCTGGGCACGCCCGACGCGCGCACGAACCTGATGGCGTTCCGCCGGGACATCGACGCGATCCTCGGCACCTACCTGCCGACGTCGCTCAAGGACGTCGACACCAAGCACCTGCTCGCCGACATCCTGAACCTGGCGGTGAAGTACCGGATCCGCATTCCCCGCGAGTTCGCGATCCTCTCGCGCGCGGCGGTGGCGACCGAAGGCATCCTCCGCAGCCTGTACCCCGACATGCCGATCGGGGAGATCTTCCTGCCGTACGCGAAGAAGCTGCTCGCCGATCAGTACGACCCGTCGCAGCTGCAGGGCGGCGTGTTCCGCGCGCTGTTGCGGCTGCAGGGCGCGATGCAGGACGTTCCCACGCAGCTCACGCAGCTGCTGCTGGATCTCGAGTCCGGCAAGTTCACCGTGACGGTGAGGACCGAGCAGTTGCAGGAGCTGAACAACAACCTGCGCGCGCTCGCCGTCATCGCCTTCGCGGGCCTGTGTGCGTGCGGCTTCATCATCGGCAGCTTCATCGCCTTCGCCGGCAAGCCGTGGGAGATCGCCGGCGTGCCGGTGCTGGGCCTCCTGGGCATCGGCGCAACCGTGTTCCTGTTCAGCACCGCGGTGGTCCGGCAGGCCTGGGGCGGCTTCCGGAAGGTGTCGATCAAGCGCTTCATCGGCAAGCGCTGACCCGCGGGCCGGCGATCACCGGCCGGCGTCGGCGGCCTGGCAGACGCCCGTGTCCGGCACGCAGACGCGGCCCGGACTGCACGTCACCTTCGCGCAGAGATCCCCGCCGCCGCACGACGCCACCGCGAGGCCCAGCGAGAGCCCGGCGAGGAGCGCGCGGATCACGGCGCCCTCCGCAGCGCGACGCGGGCCGACGCGCCGCCGGCGATCACCGTGTCGCGGCTCACGCTCAGCACGGGCAGCGTCGTCTCCACCACCTCGAGGTGCACCTCGAGCGGCGTGCGCGCGGGCAGCAGCACCCGGCCTGAGCGCGTGGTGACGGTCGGCCAGCCGCCGGGCGTCGCGGACACCGTGTCGTTCGGATCGATCGGCAGCGCCACGCCCGGGCCGTCGAGGCCCACCGAGCGCAGCGCGCCGGCCTCGCGCAGCCAGAGCGCGCCCGCCTCGAAGCCTGCCCACTGGCCGGCCACCTCGCGGCAGGTGCCTTCGTCCGTCGCCGGCAGCTCGAAGCGGCACAGGCGCACCGCGCTCGGGCGCGACGGGCACGCGGTCCACACCGCGGCCGCCGCCTCGTCCACCGCCGCCGACTGGGCTTGGGCGCAGAGTCCGCGCGGCAGGGCCCTTTCGGCGACCAGCGACAGGCCGCCCGGGTCGAGGCGGAAGCGGCGGATCCGCGACGGCGACACGTCCCACAGCTCCTCGTCGCCGCGCGGCAGCACCTCGCCGTCCGGGAAGAAAGCCAGCGGCGCGTCGGGCTCGCGCACGAGGAAGCTGCCGCCGCGATCGACGAAGCGCTCCACCTGCCCCGGCGCGAGGAGCCACGCGACGTCCCCGCGCACCACCACGTCGGCGGCCGGCAGCGCCTGCAGCTGCATGCCGCCGCGCCAGGCGGTCACCACCGAGCCCGCGAGGCAGAGCCAGGCCCCGCTCGCCGTCACCGCGTCCCGCGCGCACGGCGCCTCCACCCGCGCCGCCACCGACGCCCGCGCCTGGCGTGCCGCCGTCAGCACCCGCCGCGCGACGCCGACGGAGGGCTCGACGTACGCCGTCAGCCGGTGCGGCCCGGGCGCGACGGGCGTGAAGGTGGCGGTGACGCGCGCCGCCCGGCCCTCCGTCACCAGCGACGCCGTCGACGGCACGCGGCGCCCGTCGGGCCCGTCCACCTCGACGAGGGCGGAGGGGTGCAGCGGGAGGCAGCCGTTCACCGTCACCGCCAGCGTCACCGAGGCCTCTTCGCCGACCACGAGTACGTCCGGCACGGAGGCGGTGTCGGCGCCCGGCACCTCGGCGCAGCGGTCGGGGGGCGCCACGTCGACGGTGGGAAAGCAGCCGGCGAGGGCGAGGAGCGCGAGCAGCGCGGTGGTGCGGGGCAGACGACGCGTCACGGCGGACGCACCCTACCCGGCCTCGCGGCGCCGTGGCGACTGGGTCGCGTCCATCCGGGGAGACGCCAGGACCTGGTCTCCGGCGGCGACGGCTCGCTGACCATCACCGCGCCGGGGGTGCGCGGGCCCCGACTCGTTCGGCCCGGAGCCCGTCGCCCTGCCGGCCGCACCTTTTCCTGCACCCGCCGTCGGCGTCAGGTGTCACCGGCACGCCATGATCCGTCTGCTCGCCGCCCTCGCCGCCCTGCTGCTCCTCGCGGGTTGTCCCGCGCAAACCGGCCCGCAAGGCCCGGAAGGACCGGCCGGACCGGCGGGAACGATCGGTCCGCAGGGGCCGGCGGGTCCACCGGGGCCACCCGGTCCACAAGGCCCTCCGGGCGAGGTGATCGTCGTGGACGGCGGCGTGGTGACGGGGCCGGCGGGCCCGCGCGGCGCGTCCGTGGTGATGACCATGGTACCGCCCGGCGCGGAGTGCGCCGCCGGCGGCGTGCGGCTGACGCTGGAAGACGGCGGCTCGCCGCAGACGGTGTGCAACGGCGTCGCGGGGGCGGCCGGCCAGGCGGGTCCGGCAGGCGCAAACGGCGCCTCCGTGTCGGTGACGACGCTCGACGGCGGCGCGTGTCCGCATGGCGGCGTCCGGCTGGAGGTGGACGGCGGCGCGCCCGCGTACGTGTGCAACGGCGCGCCCGGTGCGCAGGGCCCGGCCGGAGCCGCGGGCGCCACGGGTCCCCAGGGGCCGGCCGGACCGGCGGGGCCGGCGGGCACCTCGGTGACGGTGACGGCGGTGAGCCCCGGCGATCTCAACTGCCCCTACGGCGGCTCGCGCTTCCTCGTCGGCTCCGTCGTCGCCTTCGCATGCAACGGCGCGCCGGGCATGCAGGGACCTCCGGGCCCCTCGGGCGGCGGCGGTGACGGCGGCGGCGTCGCGGTGCAGGCCGAGGCCGGCAATGAGGGCTACTCCTTCGCGGGCTTCACCACCATGAGCTACTCGGGCGACCTTGGCGGCATCCAGGGCGCGCACGCGAAGTGTGACGCACAGTACAGCGGCGCGCACCTGTGCACCTGGCGCGAGTACGAGCTGATCGGCTCGTCGGCGGCGGTTCCGGCGGCGGGGGCGTGGATCGACGACGCGCGCTACACCTCGTCGTCGGCCCCCACCGTCACGCCGCGCGATCGCGAGAACGGCTACGCGTGCGACAACTGGCGCTCCACCTCCAGCTACAACGCCGGGTGGATCGACGTGCAGGGCCTGTACACCACCGCCTACCAGGCGAACGCCTGCGCCACGGTCCGCCCGCTGGCGTGCTGCCGCGGTCCGCAGAAGTGGTTCCGCGGATTCACCACCGCGAGCTACTCGGGCGACCTCGGCGGCATCCAGGGCGCGCACGCGAAGTGCAGCGCAGAGTACGCGGGCGCGCACCTGTGCACTTGGCGCGAGTACGAGCTGTCGGGCACGCCGGCGCCGGTTCCCGCGGCCGGCGCGTGGATCGACGACGCGCGCTACCCGTCGTCCTCGGCACCCAACGTGACGCCGCGCGATCGCGAGAACGGCTACGCCTGCGACAACTGGCGCTCCACGTCCAGCTACAACGCCGGGTGGATCGACGCGCAGGGCCTGTACACCACCGCCTACCAGGCCAACGCCTGCGCCACGGCCCGGCCGCTTGCCTGCTGCTCCAACTGAAGTCACCGGACGTGGATCAGCAGAGCAGCCGGCGTGCCGCTCCCGGGTGGGACACCCGCGCCGCCGCGGCTACAGTCGGCCCGCCATGGAGCTCGCGGTGCAGTCCCTGGGCCTCACCTTCGGCGCGGTGCGCGCGCTCGCCGACGTGACGCTCGAGGTGCCGGCCGGCTCGCGGCTCATACTGACGGGCCCGGCGGGCGGCGGAAAGACGTCGCTGCTCAAGTGCCTCGCGGGGCTGGTGCGGCCCACCGCCGGGGCGGTGACGTGGGACGGGCGCGACGTGGCGAGCCTCGCCAGGGACGAGCGGCGCGCCGCGCAGGTGGCCTTCGGCATGGTGTTCCAGACGGACGCGCTGTTCGACTCGATGACGGTGCTGGACAACGTGCTCCTTCCGTTGCGGAAGCGCGGCGTCGAGGAAGGCGAGGCGAAGGCGCGGGCGCTGGAGGCGCTCGAGCGCGTGGGCCTGCGCGACGCGGCGCTCAAGCGCCCCGAGGTGCTGTCCGGGGGCATGAAGAAGCGGGCCGGCGTGGCCCGGGCCATCGTCGCGCGGCCCGTGGTGCTGCTGGCGGACGATCCCTTCGCCGGCCTCGATCCGGTGACCGAGGCCTCGATCGCCTCGTTGCTGCTCGACGTGTCGGAGGGCCGGACGCTCATCGTCGCCCTGCCCGACCCGGTGCCCTCGCTGCCCATCGCCCGGCGTGTGCGGCTCGTCGGCGGGGAGGCGGCTCCCGGGTAGCGTCCCGGCGCGCGGTCGACCGCGGAGGCGCGCAGCGCGCGGGAGAAGCGGACGGCCAATTCCCTGCACTCCTCTGAAGTCCCGGTAGAGTCGCCGGCGGATGCTGGTCCTCCCGGTGCGCTTCATCGGCGCGGTCGCGCTGTGGGCGGTGCGCTTCTTCGGCGCGCTGGGGCTGGTGTCCGCGCGCACGCTGCGAAACCTGCCCGGGCTCGACCTGCGGGAGCTGGGGCGCGCGCTGGTGCTGTTCGGCTACCGCAGCCTGCCCCTGGCGCTGGGGGCGGCGACGCTGATCGGCGCGACGGTGGTGCTGCAGGCGGGCGTGTACGCGAACCAGCTGGGCGTCCGGCTGTACGTCGGCTGGGCCGCGGGCTACGCGCTGGTGTGGGAGTTCGGGCCGCTCCTGCTCGGCCTCATCATGGCGGCCCGCATCGGCGCGCGGAACGCGGCCGAGCTGGCGCTCCTCACCGTCAACGGTCAGATGGAGGGCCTGCGCGGCATCTCGCTCGATCCGTTCCGCATCCTCGTCGCGCCGCGCGTGGTGGCGAGCGCGCTGTCGGTGCTGGCGCTGGCGAGCGTGACCTTCCTCGTCTCGATCCTCTGGGAGGCCGTGGCCGCGTTCTTCGCCCTGCACCTCCCGCTGCGCGCGTTCCTCGCGTCCTTCGAGCTCATGCTGCGCTGGGGCGATCTGATCGGCGGCATCGCCAAGTCGACGGCGTTCGGCATCGCGATCGCCGTCGTGTCGACCGCGGCGGGCCTCAAGGCGCGGGGCGGCGCGCAGGGCGTGGGCCGGGCCGCGGCCGCCGCCGTCGTCGCGAGCTGCGCCGCCATCTTCGCGCTCGACTTCGCGCTCACCCCCTGGCTCGCGAGACTGCTCGGCCCATGAGCCAGGTCCTCAGACTCGTGGGCGCGCACGCGCTCTTGCTTTTTCGCTCCGCGAAGAGCGCGCGGCGGGAAGGGCTGTCGCGCCGCGAGGTGCTGAAGCAGGCGGCGGAGCTGGGCGCGGCGTCGAGCCTCCTCATCGGCGTCGGCATGGCCTTCTTCGGCACGGTGCTCGTCACCATCGCCTGGGCGCAGGCTCGCAAATACACCGGCAACATCGCGATGGTCGGGCCGCCGTACTTCGAGCTGATCATCCGCGAGTTCGCCCCGCTCTTGACCGCGCTGCTGGTGGCGTCGCGGGCCGCGGCGAGCACCTCCGCCGAGTTGGGCGCGATGGCGGTCAACGAGCAGGTCGAGGCGCTGGAGCTGTCGGCGGCCGATCCGCTGGCGGAGCTGGTCGCGCCGCGCGTCGTCGCGTCGATCCTCACCATGCCGCTGCTCACGGCGATCGGCGTGGTGTCGTCGGCCGCGGCCGCGTCACTCACCGTGACGTACGCGTTCGGCGCCGACGGCACGGCCTTCATCGATCCCCGCTTCGTCGACGGCGGCGATCTCCTCTGCGCCCTGCTCAAGGCCCTGCTGAACGGCGCCTTCATCCCACTCGCCGCCGCGTGGCGGGGTTTGAATGCGAAGGGCGGCGCGGGCGCGGTCGGCGAGGCGGTGACGCTGGGCGTGGTCGAGGCGTGCATGGGCTGCCTCCTCATCGACTTCATCGTCGCGGCCGTCTTCCTCATGCTGGGCGTGTGATCGATGGCGAAGGCGCTCGTGCTCTCGGACGTGTCCCGGCGCTTCGGTGCGGTGCCGGTGCTGACGGACCTGTCGGTGGAGATCCCGCTCGAGGGCATCACCTTCGTCGTCGGCAAGTCGGGCAGCGGCAAGTCGGTGCTGTGCCGGCTGGCGGTGGGGCTGCTCAAACCGGACACGGGCACCGTCACGCTGCTCGGCGAGCGGGTGGACACGCTGCCCGAGCGCAAGCTGGCGCAGCTCCGCGCGCAGGTGCCGTACCTGGTGCAGGGCCCGGCGCTGCTCGACTGGCTGACGCTCGCGGACAACGTGGCGCTGCCCGACCCCCGCGCGAAGACGGACGGCCGCGTGCAGGAGGCGCTGGAGCGCGTGGGCCTGACGCCCTTCGCCTCGCGCTTCCCGCCGGAGGTGGGGCCCGGCATCCGCAAGCGCGCGGCCATCGCGCGGGCGCTGGTGCTGGCGCCGCAGGCGCTGCTGCTGGACGAGCCCACCACCGGCCTCGACCGGGAGGCCGCCGGGCAGGTGAACGAGACGCTGGCGATGCTGCGTCGGCAGGGCCTCGCGGCCATCGTGGTGTCGCACGACTACGCGGCGCTGCAGTTGCTCGCGGACCGCGTCGTCGAGATCTCGAGGGGCCAGATCGGGTACTGCGGGCCGAAAGCGGGATTCAGCGGCGCGTTGTCGTAGAAAGGGCGTCATGGACGAGTCGCGTCTCGAGCTGAAGGTCGGCGCGCTGGTGTTGGCGGCCGTCGGCGGCGTGCTGCTCTTGCTCTTCTTCATGGGCGAGCTGTCGCTGGGCGGCGGCGCGACGCTGACCATCGACTTCGCGCACACCGGCAGCGTGGTGAAGAACGCGCCGGTGAAGCTGGGCGGCGTGCAGGTGGGCGCCGTGGACGCGGTGGAGCTGATCGCCGACCGCCGCGACGCGAACGGTCACGTCATGCCGGTGAAGATGACGGTGTCCATCTCGAAGGAGGCCGCGGCCGCGCTGCGCAAGGACGCCGCCGTCACCGTGTCGAGCCAGGGCCCGCTGGGCGAGTCGTACCTCGAGCTGTGGCCGGGCTCGGCGCCGGAGACGTTCGATCCGAAGGTGCCCATTCGCGGCACCGACGCGCCGCGCCTCGACGTGGTGTCGAACCGCCTCGCCCACTTCCTGGACGCCGCGTCCGACGTGCTGGAGAAGGATCCCGAGGCGCTGGCCAGGCTGTTCCGCGGCGTAGGCGGCCTCACCACCACCGTCGACGGCGTGCTGACGGAGAACCGCGAGGACCTGCGGACGCTGACGAGCGAGCTCGCGGAGACGGCGAAGGACCTCCGCGCGCTCGCCGCTCTCACCCGCAAGCAGCTGGAGCCGGGCGGCAAGGCCCACGCGCTCCTCGACGACGCGGCGGCGACGGCGAAGGTGGCGCGGGCCGATCTCCCGGAGCTGACGAAGAAGGCCGACGTCGCGCTCACGGGCCTCGCCAACGTGTCGGGCCAGCTGACGAAGGAAGACGGCGAGCGCCTCAAGGCGATGATCGCGAAGTACCAGGCGGCGGGCGAGAAGCTGGACAGCATCGGCGCGCGCGCGGATCGGATCCTCGCGAAGCTCGAGGCCGGCGAGGGCACCATGGGCGCGCTGATGAAGGACAAGCAGGTCTACACGGATTTGAAGGATCTGCTGGCCGACCTGAAGGCGCACCCGTGGAAGTTCCTGTGGAAGGACTGAGGCGCGCGGCGCTCGCCATCGCGCTGCTTTCGGCGTGCGGGCCGAGCGCGCTTGAGCCGCTGAGCGACGTGACGGTGCGCTTCGTGCCCGACGGGCGCTTCTACGAGGCGCCCTTCCCCGCCCCGTGGCGCGTGCGCGCCGACGGTACCGTGGACGTGACGGACTTCCCGGCGCGGGGGAACTCGCTGGCGCAGCGCTACCTCGACGCGCTGGACCTGCACGGCGAGGGGCTGTCCCGCAACGCCGGCCTGTGGTTCCCGCTGTCCGGGGCGATCGACGTCGCGAGCCTGCCGGCGACGCCGGAGGCCTCGGCGTCGTTCGACTCGGCGATCTACCTGGTGAACGTCGACGAGACGTCGAGCGCCCGCGGGCAGCTCGTGCCGCTCGAGGTGCAGTTCAAGGCCGCCGGGGAGACGTACTCGCCGGCGAACCTGCTCGTGGCGATCCCCCGGCAGGGCGCGGTGCTGGCGCCGGGCGCCTGGCACGCCGCGGTGCTGACGACGGCGCTGCGCGATCCAACGGGCCGGCGGCTGCCGAGGTCGGCGCAGTTCGGCGACACGAGCGCGCGCGGCGCGATGCTGTCGGCGGAGCTGCCACGGCTCGAGGCCGTGCTGGCGGCGGCCGGGCGCTCCATGGACCAGGTGGTGGCGGCGACGCTGTTCCGCACGGGAGATCATTCCGCCCGGCTGGCCGCCGTGCGCGACGCGGCGCGGGCCTTCGTGGGCGCGCCGCCGTCGGTGGTGAAGCTGCGCGACGAGACGGACTTCACGGTGCTGCAGGTGGACGTCGACGTGCCGATGTACCAGTCGGGCGAGAAGCCGTACCTCGACGACGGCGCGATGCAGTTCGACGGCGGCGTGCCGGTGCAGTTCGGCGTGGAGCGCGTGCGGAGCCTCGTCTCCATTCCCCGGCGGGCGATGCCGGCCGCCGGCTTTCCCCTGCTCTTCCACGCCGTCGGCTCGGGCGGCGACGCCGAGTCGATGGTGAACGGGCTGGCGCGGGAGCTCGGCCGGCGCGGCATCGCGACCTGGACGGCGGATCCCAACCTGACCGGTCCGCGGCACCCGAGCGGCGACACGTCGGGCTTCGCCTTCTACAACCCGTTCAACCCCGTCGCGGTGCGCGACAACCACCGGCAGCAGGTCGCCGAGTACGAGGTGTTCGCCGAGGTGGCGAAGGCGCTGCGCGTGGCGGGGACGTGGGTGCCGGAGGCCGGCGCGGCGACGATCCAGTTCGACGCCACGAACTTCTTCGTCCACGGGCACTCCACCGGCTCCGTCGTCGGCGCGCAGATCCTCGCTTCGAACCGGGATTTCCGCGCGGGCATGCTGACGGGCGCGGGCGGGAGCTGGCTGTACAACCTGGTGCTCAAGCAGGCGACGGGCAGCGCGGAGTTGGTGGCGTCGCTGTTGTCGTACCGGAGCGATGACGTGGTGGAGGTGTTCGATCCGATCCTCACGCTCGCCGCGACGGCGTGGGATCCGATCGAGCCGATGAACCAGGCCGCGCTGTGGAGCGATGCGACGTTCCGCGGCGCGCCGGCCTCGGTGCTGCTCGTCGCCGGCCTCGACGACACGTTCTACCTGCCGGTGATGCAGGGCGCGCTGGCGCGGGCTGCGCACCTCGACCTCGTCGCGCCCGCCCTGGAGCCCGAGGTGAAGGCCGCCGTGCGGCTCGGCGGCGGCGCGGAGATGAAGAGCCCCCTGTCGGCCAACCGCGGCGCCGTCACGCAGGCCGTGGTGCAGCACGCCACGACGGCGGGCGTCGACGGGCACTACGTCGTCTTCCGCGTCCCGCGGGTGAAGTTCCAGGCCGGCTGCTGGTGGGAGACGGCCGCGCGCCGCGGCACGCCGGTGGTGGAAGCGCCCGTGGACGACGCGAACGCGGCCTGCCCCTGAACGGCGAGGCGGGTCGGCCCGCCCTTGAGGGGCTCGAGCATCGCGAGTGCGTGAGCCGGCCGACCTCACCAGCTCCAGGTCCGGTGACGCAAGGAACGCGGCGCGGTTGCTCCCGCGGATCTGCCCCTCGGCGTGAGGGGCTCGCCGCCTTGCGCGCGCAGCCCGTCACGCCCGGACTCGCCCTTCATCCCGGTGTCGCTGTCCGGTCCCTGCACAACGCCCGGCGACGACGACTGAGGAGCCCTCCCCGAAGAGCCCTTCAGACGAACCGCGGACGTTCCGGCGACCGCTGCTACTGTCCCGCGCGGATGCAGCAGCGACGCCTCGTCCTCCTCGGTTCGCTCTTCGTCGCCCTGGGACTCGCGTGGTGGCTCGTCGGCCGCCGGCCCGTCCCGGTCCTCGAGAAGCCGTCCGCGCGCGGGTGCGAGGGCTGCCACCAGGTAACGGGCCTCGAGGCGTCGCACGTCGCCATCGGCTGCGCCGCGTGCCACCTCGGCCAGCCCGACGCGGGCTCTTCGCGGGAGGCCCACGCCGGTCTCGTGCGCATCCCCGGCAACGCCGCCGACATGCAGCAGACGTGCGGCGCCGGCACCTGCCACCCCGCCGTTCCGCTGCGCCTCGCCAACAACGTGATGGAGACGATGGCCGGCGTCGTCAGCGTCGACCGCTGGGTCTTCGGCGAGCAACCCTCGCCCACCGGAGGCGGCGGCGTCGCGACCGTCGGGCACTCCGCCGCGGACACGCACCTGCGGAACCTCTGCGTCTCGTGCCACCTCGGCGCCGTGAAGGACGCGTACGGGCCCGTCGGCGGGCGTTCGCGCGGCGGCGGGTGTCTGGCGTGCCACCTCAAGTACCCCGAGCCCGCGCGCGCCGCGCTCACCGCGTACGAGGCGGCGGACGACGCGGGCCGCGGGGCGGCGCTCTCGAGGTTCGTCCACCCGCAACTGCGCGCGCGCGTCGACGACGAACACTGCTTCGGCTGCCACAGCCGCTCAGGCCGCGTCGCGCTCAACATCCAGGGCCTCACCGAAGCCAACGCGGACGGCGGCGCGCCGGTCCGCACACTGGAGGACGGCCGCCGGCTGTACGCCGCCCCGGCGGACGTGCACCACGAGCGCGGCCTCTCCTGCACCGACTGCCACGGCTCGTGGGAGGTGATGGGCGACGGCCGGCTCGCCAATCACCGCGAGGACCAGGCCGTCGTGCAGTGCAGCGACTGTCACCGCGCCGACGCGCCGGTCACCGTGGACTACGAGGGCCTCGACCAGGAGTCGAAGAAGCTCGTGGGCTACTTCGGCCTCGACGCGCCCGGCCGCCGCTACGCGTTGATGGAGCGCCGCCCGTACCCGCTGCTCGGCGTGGAGGTGCGCGACGGCGGCGTGCGCGCGTTCCAGAGCCGCTTCACGGGCCGCGAGCACCCGCTGGCCCCGCCGGCGCCGGCCTGCACCGGCACCCACGCGCGCGTCGGCTGCCCGGCCTGCCACGACGCGTGGGCGCCGCAGTGCGTCGGCTGTCACACGCGCTTCGATCCCGCCGACGTCATGTTCGACTGGAAGGCGCGCGCGGAGGCGCCCGGCGCGTGGCTCGAGGAGCCGGGGCCGATGTTCAGCGAGCCCGGCGCGCTCGGCGTGCGCACCCTCGAAGACGGCGGCTCCCGCTTCGAAGCCTTCATCCCCGGCATGGTGCTCACCATCGACTTCGGCGACGGCGGCACCCGCTTCCGGCGCCTCTACGCGCCCATCGCCGCGCACACCGTCCGCCGCGAGGCGCGCTCGTGCGAGAGCTGCCACGCCGACCCGCTCGCGCTCGGCTGGGGCCGCGGGACGATCGCCTTCCAGCGCTCGGGCAACCGTTGGACGCCCCGCTTCACCCCGCGCTTCCCCAGGCGCGCGGAGGACGGCCTCCCGCAGGACGCATGGATCGGCGTCTTCGCGGCGCGGGGCGCAAAGGCCACCACCCGCACCACCACCCGCCCGCTGTCGCCGGACGAGCAGCGCCGCGTCGTCGACGTCGGCGCCTGCCTCCGGTGCCACCCGGGTGACTCGGCGGTGATGCAGCGGGCGCTCGCCGACCGGCGCCTCCCGACGCCCAGCGCCGGCTGCCGGCAGGCCTGGAACCGCTGACCGACGCAGCGCCGCTTCACGCGTTATTATTTATGCGAATCCGCGAACCAAATCAAATCAGCCCGGCTCATATGGCAAGATCGCTATGTCGACGACTCGCGAAAGTCCCATGCCGGTCGTGCTCCCGAGGCTGGCGGGGCGGGCCGAGGCGACCGCGGCAGCGGAGACGCTGAAAGCCGTCGCGCACCCTTTGCGCCTGCGGCTGGTCGCGCTGCTCGCCGAGCGGGACCACTCCGTGCGCGAGCTCGCCGAGGCGTTGGAGCACGGGCAGGCGATCGTCTCGCAGCAGCTGCGGATCCTGCGCATGGCGCGCCTGGTGACCGCGGAGCCGCGCGGTGGCTTCGTCTACTACCGACTCGTCGAGCCGCAGCTCAAGAAGCTCGTCGGCTGCATGGAGCGGTGTCACGCGCTCCGCTCCCTACCTTCAGGAGGATGAACTCGATGTCCACGACCCTCAACCGACGCACGTTCCTCAAGATCTCGGGCGCAACGGTCCTCGGCAGCTTCCTCGGCGGCGCCGGGCTGCTCGGCTCGCACGCCGCGCTGGGCGCGCAGGACACGTCGGTCATCCCCGATCGCGTCGTCCCCACGATGTGCGAGCTGTGCTTCTGGAAGTGCGGCGTCAACGCGTACGTGAAGGACGAGAAGGTCTACAAGCTGGAAGGCAACCCCAAGCACCCGCTGTCGAACGGCAAGCTGTGCCCGCGCGGCACCGGCGGCGGCCTGGGCGCGCTGTACGATCCCGATCGCCTGAAGAAGCCCCTCATCCGCACGCGCGTCGGCGGCGAGGAGAAGTGGCGCGAGGCGAGCTGGGACGAGGCGCTCGACTACACGGCGAAGCGGCTCAACGAGGTGAAGGAGAAGTACGGCGCGCCGGCGGTGGCGCTGTTCAGCCACGGGCACGGCGGCGGCTTCTTCAAGACGCTGGTGAAGGCGATGGGCTCGAAGACGATCGTCGCGCCGTCGAACGACCAGTGCCGCGGCCCGCGCGAGACGGGCTTTGAATTGACCTACGGCGCGGCGATCGGCTCCATCGAGAACATCGACATCCCCCACTCGAAGTGCGTGGCCTTCATCGGCAGCCACCTCGGCGAGAACATGCACAACACCGCGGTGCAGGACGTGTCGAAGGCGAACGCCAACGGCGCGACCTTCATCACGGTCGACCCGCGCTTCTCGATCATCGCGTCGAAGTCGAAGTACTGGCTGCCGATCAAGCCGGGCACGGACATCGCGCTGTTGCTCGCGTGGGCCAACGTGCTCATCACCGAGAAGCTGTACGACCAGGCCTTCGTCGAGAACAACACCGTCGGCTTCGACAAGCTGGCCGAGCACGTCAAGGACAAGACGCCGGAGTGGGCGTACATCGAGACGGGGATCGAGCCGAAGCTCATCCGCGAGACGGCGCGCGAGCTGGCGAAGAACGCGCCGGCGTCGCTGGTGCACCCGGGCCGCCACGTCGTCTGGTACGGCAACGACACGCAGCGCACGCGGGCGATCGCCATCGTCAACGCGCTGCTCGGCAACTGGGGCAAGAAAGGCGGCTTCTACCTGCCGTCGGCGATGCCGGTGAAGGGCTACCCGACGCCCGAGCTTCCGCACGGAGAGCTGGCGAAGCCTCCGGTGACGTTCCCGTTCGCGACCCTGCCCTGCGCCTACGACGCGCGCGAGGCGTCGATTCCGTCCGACGGGCGCGACCCGACCGTGCGGGCGTGGATCGTCTACGGCTGCAACGTGCCGCTCACGCTGCCCGACCCGAAGCGCACCATCGAGGTGATGCAGCAGCTCGACTTCGTGGTGGTGATCGACACCATGCCGGCCGAGGTGACCGGCTACGCCGACGTCGTGCTGCCCGAGAACACGTACCTCGAGCGCTACGACGACCTCGACAACGGTCCGTACCGCGTGCCCTTCGTCGCGCTGCGGCAGCCGGCGGTCGCCTCGATGTACGACTCGAAGCCCGGCTGGTGGATCGCCAAGACGCTCGGCACGAAGATGGGCCTCGGCCAGTTCTTCCCGTGGAAGGACGCCGAGGACTACCTGGCGACGCGGCTCGAAAAGTCGGGCCTGTCCTTCGAGCAACTCAAGAGGGACGGCGTCATCGTCGGCCAGCCGCAGCCCATCTACGACGACTCGCCGCAGATGACGTTCAAGACGCCGAGCGGGAAGATCGAGCTCTTCAGCCAGCAGCTCGCCGACGCGGGCCTGGAGCCGATGCCCGGGTACGAGCCGCCCGAGGAGCCGCCCACCGGCTACTTCCGCCTCCTGTTCGGCCGCTCGCCGGTGCACACCTTCTCGCGCACCACCAACAACCGGCGGCTGCTCGAGGTGGTCCCCGAGAACGAGCTGTGGATCAACACCGAGATGGCGCGGCAGCTCGGCTACCGGAACGGCGACCGCGTGATGCTCGAGAACCAGGACTCGGTGAAGACCGGGCCCATCAAGCTGCGCGTCACCGAGCGCATCCGCCAGGACTGCGTCTACATGGTGCACGGCTTCGGTCGCGAGGACCGGCGCCTCAAGGCCGGCTACGGCAAGGGCGCCGCCGACTCGCGCCTCGTCACCCGCGTCAAGCGCGACCCGGCCATGGGCGGCACGGGCATGAACGTGAACTTCGTCACCCTCTACCGGGTCCAGGAGGCCTGACATGCCCCGCTACGCGATGACCTGCGACCAGAAGCTGTGCGTCACGTGCAACGCGTGCGTGCTGGCCTGCAAGAACGAGAACCAGGTGCCGGAAGGCGCCGCCCGCTGCTGGACGGTGCAGGAGGAGCACGGCGAGTTCCCGCTCCTCTCCATCGCCACCCGCAGTGAGCGCTGCAACCACTGCGAGAACGCGCCCTGCGTGTCGGCGTGCCCGACGGGCGCGTCGCACTACGAGGACGGGGGCATCGTGGTGGTGAGCGCCGACAAGTGCGTCGGCTGCAAGGCGTGCATCATCGCCTGCCCCTACGAAGCCCGGTACCTCCACCCCGACGGCTACGTCGACAAGTGCACCTTCTGCATCCACCGCGTGAAGCAGGGCCTCGACCCGGCGTGCGTCACGGTGTGCCCGACGGGCGCGCTCACGTTCGGCGATCTCGATGATCCCACCTCGAAGGTGCACAAGCAGCTCAAGGAGCGCCACGCCGAGGTCCTCAAGCCCGACGAGGACACCCGCCCGAAGATGTTCTTCCTGTCCTGACGAGATCCGAGGCTCACCATGAACGTCACCCTTGACGCCTTCGTCGACCGCGCGCAGCTGCGCCAGGTCACCACGCTGTTCACCGTCGCCCCGGACGATCCGCCGCACGTCCGCCGCGGCAAGCGCGCGCTCGCCGTGCTGCTCACCATCGCGCTTCTGGGCGCGGTGGGCGCGGTGACCGCGCTGCTCCACGGCCACCACGCCATGGGCACCACCAGCGAACTGCCGTGGGGCGTGCTGATCGCCACCTACGTCTTCTTCGTCGTGTCCTCGACGGGCCTGTGCCTGGTCAGCAGCCTCGGGCACGTCTTCGGCTTCAAGGTGTTCGAGCCGATCGCGAAGAAAGCCATCTTCCTCGCGCTGGTGACGCTGACGGTGGGCTTCTCGGTGATCGCCACCGAGCTCGAGCGGCCCTTCCTCCTCGCGAAGCTGGCGATCCTCTCGCCGAACCCGCGGGCGCCGATCTGGTGGATGGGCGCGCTCTACGGCGTGTACATGGTGCTGATCGCCACCGAGCTGTTCTTCCTGTTCACCGAGGAACACCGGAAGGCGAAGGTGGTCGGCGCGATGTCGGTGGTGGCGGCGCTGGCGGCGCACTCGAACCTGGGCGCGGTGTTCGGCCTCTCGCACGCGCGGCCCGTCTGGTACGGCCCGCTGCTGCCCATCTACTTCATCGCCTCGGCGCTGATGTGCGGCGCGGCGCTGATCATCCTGCTGGTGTGGCTGGGCGACTACTTCGGCAACGGCAAGCAGGTGCGTCCCGAGAACGTGCCGCTCCTGAACGCGCTGCGGCAGCTGCTGGCGCTGTTCATCGGCATCGTCGCCTTCTTCACGATCTGGAAGCTGATCACCGGCGTGAACGGCGGCCACTACCACAAGTACGAGGTGACGATGGCCTCGCTGGCCGGGCCGATGTTCTTCAGCTTCTGGGTGTTCGAGACGTTCCTCGGCCTGGTGGCGCCGCTGACGATCCTCTTCACCTCGGCGCGCCGGAGCTTCGGCGCGCTCGCGCTGGCCGCGGCGCTGCCGATGATCGCGGTCTTCGTCATGCGGTACAACTTCGTGCTCTCGGGGCAGATGTTCTCGCTCAAGCCCGTGCACGGGCACCTCGGCGAGACGTTCGCGTACCAGCCGCCCTTCAAGGGCAGCGTCGAGGGCTTCCTCTCGTACACGCCGTCGATGACCGAGGTGCTCATCGTGGTGGGGGCGATCGCCGCGTCGATCCTCCTCTACGTCGGCGGCACGAAGATCCTGCGACTGAACCCGGAGGCCCGCCATGTCTGACCCTACCCCCGTCACCAGCCCGGTCACGCCCGACGTGCCCGCGCCCCTGCCCGCGCCGACGGCGAGCGCCGAGCCGGCCTCGCTGGCGGACGTCGCCACCGGCCCGGAGCTGGCTTCCGCCGGCGCGAGCGCCGAGGCGCGGCGTGAAGAGGCCGCCGGCGAGAGGCCGGCCCCGTACTGGAACTCCTACGCCGCCGGCGTGGCGCTGGGCCTGGTGCTGCTGGCGGCGTTCGTCATCACCGGCCGCGGCCTGGGCGCGTCGGGCGCCGTCACCCGCCTCGCCGCGCACACGCTGCAGAAGACCGAGGCGATGGCGAAGGGCGGCACGATGGCCGAGCGCGACACCTACGCGCGTCACAACGCCTACACCGCCCAGTACATCAACGACGAGTCGGACTCGCTGGACGACTTTTTGCTCTACATGTTCGTCGGCGTGCTGGTCGGCGGCTTCGTGTCGGCCGTGCTGGCGCGCCGCGCGAAGCTGACCATCAGCATGGGGCCGCACAGCACCGTCCGCCGGCGGCTCTTGCTGGCGACGGTGGGCGGCTTCGTGGCGGCGTTCGGGGCGCGGCTCGCGCGCGGCTGCACCTCGGGACAGGCGCTCACCGGCGGCGCCACGCTGGCGGTGGGCAGCTGGGCCTTCATGTTCGCCGTCTTCGCCGGCGGCTACGCGCTGGCGTACTTCGTTCGAAAGGAGTGGCTGTAATGGAACCGATCGCACCCTTCGCCAAGGTCGCCGAGTGGGGCAGCGTGCCCACCATCGCCATGGCTGCGCTGTTGGGCGTCGCCTTCGGCTTCGTGCTGGAGCGCGCCGGCTTCGGTGACGCGAAGACGCTGGCCGGCCAGTGGTACGGCTACAACTTCGCCGTCCTGCGGGTCATGTTCACCGCCATCGTGGTGGCGATGCTGGGCCTGTTCGGCCTGGGCGCGGTGGGCTTCATCGACGTGGGCCGCGTGCAGCTGAACGAGACATACCTGGTGCCGCAGATCGTCGGCGGCCTCATCTTCGGCGCCGGCTTCGCGATCGGCCAGTACTGCCCGGGCACGGCGGTGGTGGCCTGCGCGACGGGTCGCATCGACGCCCTCACCTACATGGGCGGCTTTTTCCTGGGGGTGCTGGGCTTCGTCTTCGCGTGGCCCGCGCTGGCCGGCTTCTACGAGTCGTCGGGCATGGGGCGAGTCATTCTCCCCGAGACGCTCGGGCTGCCGGTGGGCGTGGTGGTGATGGCGGTGGTGCTGCTGGCGCTCGGCGCCTTCGCGCTGACGCACGTGCTGGACAGGAAGCTGGGGAACAAGCCCGCGGGGAGCGTGACGCCATGATGACGCGCAGCCGAATCCTCTTCGCCGTGGTCCTGCTGACGTCGGGCATCACCGTGGCCGCGCTGGCCTCCCGCGGGCCGCCGCCGCGCAAGCTGAAGTACGAGGTGGACGCACGCACCCACGCCGTGGTGCAGCCGGACGAGCTCGCGAAGTGGATCGTCGAAGGCCGGCGCGACTTCACCGTCATCGACCTGCGGCCGCCCAGCGCCTTCGAGAAGGGCCACGTTCGTGGCGCGGTCAACTGCGGGCACTGCCACGCGAACGCCGCCGAGGGCCGCGCCGCGGTCGACAAGGGCGACTTCGTGGACCTGTCCAGGAAGCTGGTCGTCTACACCGCTACCGGCACGGAGACGGTGGAGCTGCCGAAGGTGCTGGCGCGCAACCCCAACCTGCTGTTGCTCAAGGACGGGTACGCGGGCTGGGAGCGCGACGTGCTGGCGACGGTGAGCTTCGAGGGCGTCACCGACGAGGAACAGATGAACGAGCTCAAGCAGAAGGAAGCCGTGCGTGCATTCTTCGCGGGCGAGCGCCCGGCGGCGGTGACGGCGCCGCTGCCAACCGCCCCCATTCGCCGCGACACGGCGCACAAGCCGGCGGCCGCACGCGAAGGCTGTTGAGACGCCGACGACAGGGGGCCATGGCGGGCTCACCGATGCTGGCGGGCCCGCCCCGTTCGTACCGACAGAACGCGCCGAGGACGGCGTCGGCCCGTCTCTCCGAGTCGCGCGCACGGGCGGCGGCTTCGGCCCACGCCCTGCCCGCGCCCGTGCCTTCGTCGCAGCGCTGCCGGCAGTCGAAGGGCACGCCCCACTTCGGCGCAGGGTGCCCGCTCCACGGTGGTGCACCGGTCCGGACCGCCCACGTGATTCCAGCTACTTCCGGGTGGCACCCGGCGTGCTCAGGCTCCAGTCGACCGCGACGATCCGGTCGGGGCGGCACACGAAGGAGCGCCATCATGGACATCCGTTTCTGGGGAGTTCGCGGCAGCGTCGCCTCATCCGGCGCACACGTCGCCCGCATCGGCGGCAACACCTCCTGCGTGGAGGTGGAGAGCCAGGGGCACCGCCTCATCCTCGACGCGGGCACGGGCCTGCGATCGCTGGGTGAGTCGCTGCTCAAGCACCAGCCGGTGAAGGCCACGATGCTCTTCTCGCATCTGCACTGGGACCACGTGCAGGGCTTCCCCTTCTTCACGCCGGCCTATCTCCCGTCGTCCGAGCTCACGCTGTACGGCCCGGGCGCCGACGGCCAGCAGCAGCTGCGCAGCGTGCTCGCGAAGCAGATGGAGCCGCCCAACTTCCCGGTGCCGCTGTCGGCGATGCGCTCGCGCCTCGACTTCCAGTCGGCGGTGCCAGGCCAGGTGATCGAGACGGGCCCGTTCCGCATCACGCCCATCGAGTTGCCGCACCCGCAGGGCTGCCTCGGCTACCACATCGAGGCGGACGGCCAGCGCTTCGCCTACTGCACCGACGTCGAGCTGACGGCCGACGGCCTCGCGGTGCCGGTCGCGCGCGTGCTGGACGGCGCCGACGCGCTGGTCCTCGACGCGCAGTACACGCCGGACGAGTACGAGGGCCGCGTGGGCATGTCGAGGAAGGGCTGGGGCCACTCCACCAACCTCGACGCCGCGCGCATCGCCAGGGCCATGCACGTGAAGCGCCTCTTCCTCTTCCACCACGATCCCGCGCACTCGGACGAGACGGTGGAGGCGATGGCCGAGGACGCCCGCCAGCTCTTCCCCACCGCCGAGCCCGCGCGCGAAGGGAACCGGGTGCACCTGTAGATGTCGCTGTTCCCCGAGAGCGAAAGGAGGCCGCCCGTGATCGCCCCACCTTTGGCTTGCGCCCCACGTCCCCGCGCGGTGGACTCCTTCCTCGAGAGTCTGCTGCGCATGCCACGCCCCTCTGACGATCCCTCGCAGGTCCTGCTGTCCGTCGGAGGCCTGGTTGGCCAGGAGGTCAACCTCGACGAGTTCCTCCACACGCTCGTCGATCGGATCGCCGCGTCGATGCAGGCCGATCGCGGCACGCTGTACCTGGTCGATCACTCCCGCGGCGAGCTGTTCAGCCGCGCGGCGCACCTCCCGGAGCTCAAGCAGATCCGCCTGAAGCTGGGCCAGGGCGTCGCGGGCTACGTCGCGCAGCACGGCGGGACGGTGAACATCCCCACCGCACAGAACGAGTCGCGCTTCAACCCCGACATCGACAAGCTGACCGGCTACCGCACGACGTCGCTCCTCGCGGTGCCGCTCAAGGACGCGCAGGGCGAGACCTTCGGCGTGTTGCAGGTCCTGAACCGGCTCGGCGGCGGCACCTTCGACGCCGAGGACGAGGCGCGGCTGGCGGCGATGGCGGCGCAGGTGAGCCATGCGCTGCAGTCCACCTCGCTCTACACCGAGCTGCAGCGCGCGCGGGCGCGGCCCGAGCAGCCGGTCGGCTACTTCTTCAACAAGGTGATCGGCGAGTCGGCGCCGATGCAGGCGCTCTACCGGGTGGTGCAGAAGGCCGCGACCACCGACGCGACGGTGCTGCTGCGCGGCGAGTCGGGCACCGGCAAGGAGCTGTTCGCCCGCGCGGTGCACGTCAACTCGCGGCGCCGCGCGAAGCCCTTCGTGAAGGTGGACTGCGCCGCCCTGCCCGGCTCGCTCATCGAGAACGAGCTGTTCGGTCACGAGAAAGGCGCCTTCACCGGCGCCGAGGCGCGGCAGCTGGGCAAGTTCGAGGTGGCCAACGGCGGTACCGTCTTCATCGACGAGCTGGGCGAGCTGCCGCTGCCGGTGCAGGGCAAGCTGTTGCGCGTGCTGCAGGACCGCGAGTTCGAGCGCGTCGGCGGCACGCAGACGGTGCCAGTGGACGTGCGCATCGTCGCGGCGACGCACCGCGACCTCGCGCAGATGGTTCGCGAAGGGAAGTTCCGCGAGGACCTCTATTACCGCATCAAGGTGGTCGAGCTGGTGCTGCCGGCGCTGCGCGATCGCGGGCCCGAAGATCTCGAGCGCCTCGCGCGGCACTTCATCGCGTCGGCCACCAGGCGCCACCACCTGGCGAGGGCGCCCACGCTGACGGCGGCGGCGCTCGAGCGGCTCAAGGCGTGGCACTGGCCGGGCAACGTGCGCGAGCTCGAGAACTGCATCGAGAGCGCGGTGGTGCTGTCCGAGGGCGAGATCCTCCCCGAGCACCTGTCGCTGCCCGTCGGCGGGAAGCGGGAGCTCCCCGCGGCGGCGCAGGCGATCCCCGAGGGCTTCAAGCCCACCGACACGCTGCCGATGACGCTGGACCAGATGGAAAAAGCCCACGTCCTCTCCGTCCTCGAGCGCGCGAAGGGCAACCGCACCCAGGCCGCGAAGTGGCTGGGCATCGGCCGCAACACGCTGGGCCGGAAGCTCAAGGGCTGGGGCCTGTCCGACGCCGACGACTAGCGCGGCACAGGGCGCGGCGCTACGGCTTCGCGCAGGCGGTGGCGGCGCGGCGCTGCCCTCAATCGCCGGTTGATTCGCTTCGGAAGCGCATGGGCTGCTGCTCGGGCTTGCCGGTCACCTCGAGGTTGTCGAAGCGGCAGACGAGGTTGCGGCAGCCGAGCGCCACCTTGCCCACCTGCCCGGAGAGTCCGGGCAGCACCGTGCGGACGAAGCGGGTGCGGTTCACCCAGGCCTGCACGTTGACGTCTCCGCTCTTCAGCTTCTCCAGCTTGAGGCGCACGCGGAAGCTGCCTTTCGGCACCTTCACCGCGTCCTCCACCAGCTCGTTGACGAGATCGCGGGTGCTGTTGCCCTGGTGCTCCTCGCCGTCGGGCGTGAAGTAGCGCCACCCCAGCCGCATGTCGGTGCCCGGGATGGCGAAGACGGACACCTGGAGATCCCTGATGCGGAAGGCGAGCTCCGCGAAGCGTTGGGTCGTCTCCGGGTTCACCGGCGGGAACTCCGGCGGCAGGTTCTCCACCTCGACGTCCACCGCGGCATCGAAGTCGTCGCTCGACCAGTAGCGATCCTTCACGTACGTGCGCGGCAGCAGGTGGCCGGCCTCGGTCGGATCACCGTACTGCGTCACCTCCAGCGTGCCGTTCGCCAGGCGCCACGCGCCGGTGTGCGCGTTCAACGTCTCGCCGGTGAAGTCGGGCGCCGTCTCGAAGTCGAGCACCAGGCGGTTGCCCTCGACGGCGTTGGTGCTGAACAGCCAGTCCTCGGTGTCGGCGTACCAGGCGGGCGGCGCCGAAGGCGGCGGCGGTGCGTCGGACGACGACGGCCAGAACTTGAGCCCCAGCCCCACCAGCAAGAGCCCCGCGAGCACGAAGACGCCCAGCCGCCAGCCGGAGCCCGGCTCCTGGACGAAGCTGGTCACCTTGTTTCGCGTGGGGCCCTGGCTCCTGCGTCGTGGACCGGGCGGCGTGGTGCCCGACGGCGGCGGGGTCAGCTCCTCGAGCGCGAGCGCCGTCTCGAGCGCGCGCGCCGGGCGGCTCTCGGGCTCCGTCTCGAGCAGCTGGCCCACCACCTCGTCCAGCGCCGGGTCGACGCCGGGCGCCTTCTGCGACGGCGGCTTGAAGCGGCCGATCGGCAGCTCGCCGGTCAGCATCTCGTAGAGGATGACGCCCAGCGAATAGAGGTCCGCCCGGTGATCGACGTTCTTCGCGTCGCGGCGCTGCTCGGGCGCCATGTAGTTGACGGTGCCCATCGCGACCGCGGTCGCCGTCAGGGAGATGTTGTGCTCGCGGCCCTGCATGCCGGCGAGGCCGAAGTCGGCGATCTTCACGTGCCCGCGCCCGTCCACGAGGATGTTCTCGGGCTTCAAGTCGCGGTGGACGATCTTCTGCTCGTGCGCGTAGTCGATGGCGCGCGCCACCTGGCTGCCGATCCGCAAGGCGTCGCGCGGCGACAGCTTCTGGTTGTTCATCAGCTCGCGCAGGTTGATGCCCGGCACCAGCTCCATCGTGAAGTAGACGTGCTCGCCGTCCTGCCCGCGGTCGATGATCTGCACGATGTTCGGGTGGCTGAGCGCGGCGAGCGCGGTCGCCTCCTTCTCGAAGCGCTTCACGAACTCGGCGTCCTTCGCGAGCTTGTCGGGCAGCACCTTCAGCGCCACCACGCGACCCAGCGACAGCTGGCGGGCCTTCCACACCTCGCCCATGCCGCCCTTCCCGAGGAGCTCGAGCAGCTCGTAGCCCGCCACCGTCGGCGCCAGCGCCGCCGACGACTCGTTCGCGGGCTTGCCGCCTGCGCTGCCGCTGGCCACCGTCTTCTCCAGCGCGACGTCGATGGGCAGGCTGGAGTTCCCCGGCACCGGCGGCGGCGGCGGAGAAGGGCCGCCCGCCCGCGCGTTCACCGTGGGCTGGCGCTCGCGCCCGTACGGCGCCATGGACGCCCGCACGTCCGTCCGCTGCACCTCGAAGCGAATGCCGCAGCCGCAGGTGACGTGCTGGCCGGACACGTACACGCCCACGTCGTGCGCCTTCCCGCAGTTGGGGCAGCTCTGGGTGCTGGCGTTGACCTGGGAACGCGCCACGGCTGTCGAAGGGTTTTACCCGCGCCGGGGGGACGTGTCGCGTTCGGGGGCCGCGGAAGCGTCAGCTCTTCCCGCTGTAGCCCAGCACGCGGAAGGTCGGCACGCCCTTCTCCTTGCCCTTCACCTGCAGCACCGACACGGGCTCGACGAGGAAGCCGGGGCCCGCGCGCTTGATGGTGGCCTCGCTGGCCAGCACCTCGCCGCCCTTCGCCAGCCCGCACAGGCGGCTCGAGGTATTCACCGAGTCGCCGATCGCGGTGAACTCGTGGCGCTCGTTCGAGCCGATGTACCCGACGACGGCCTGGCCGGTGTTGACGCCGATGCCGACCTCGATCGGCTTCTTGCCCTGCGCGACGCGCTGTTCGTTCATCGCGTGGATCTCGTCGAGCATCTCCAGCGCGCACCGGAGCGCGCGCGCGGCGTCGTCCGCGTGGGGGATCGGCGGGCCCCACGTCGCCATGACGCAGTCGCCGATGAACTTGTCGAGGTTGCCTTCGTGCTGGAAGATGACCGTCGACATCGCCGAGAAGAAGGTGTTCAGCATCGCCACCGTCTCCTGCGGGCTGTCGGCCTCGGCCATCGACGTGAAGCCGCGGATGTCGGCGAAGATGACGCTGACCTCGGCGAGGCGCCCCACGCGCAAGAGCTCGACCTTGCCGGAGACCACCGCCTCGGCGACGGCCGGTGCGAGGAAGCGCGACAGCTCGGCCCGGGTGACGGCCTCGGCTTCGATCTTCTTTGCCAACTCGGCGTTCTCGAGCGCGATCGCCGCCTGCGAGGCGATGCCCGACAGCACCTTGAGATCCTTTTCCGAGAAGGCGTTGGTGCGCTCGCGCGTGTCGCAGAACAGGACGCCGCGCAAGACGCCCTTGGACAAGAGCGGCACCGCCATGGCCGAGCGAATGCCCTGCGCCACGATGGACTCGGAGCTCGAGAAGCGCGAGTCGAGGATCGCGTCGGCGGTCAGCACCGCGCTGCGCGTCTCGGTGACGCGCTGCAGCACCGTGTCGGACACCACGACGTCGGTCGTCTCGTTCTTGCGGCGCTTGATCGCCTGCGGCTCGAGCTTGCCTTCGGCGTCGGTGAGGAACACCACCGCGTTGTCCGCCGCGAGCAGCTGGAAGGCGACCTGCAGAATCTTGTCCAGCAGGCTCTTGAGATCGCGCTCCATGCCGACGAGCCGATGGAACTCGTTGGCGATGCGCAGCTTCTCGTAGTCCTGCTTGAGCGTCTCGATGTCGCTGAGCTTCTCGGCCGGGCGGAACTCCGCCGACTCCATCTGCGCGACGGTGGCCAGGAAGGCCGGCATCGACTGCGCGCTGGCGACGACCGTCACGCCCGCCGACGTGGTCGGATTCTTCCCCGTCCCGCCCTCGCCCGCGTGGAAGACGAGGCGGCTGTTGCCGAGCGCGATCTCGTCGCCGTCCCGCAGGCGCAGCTCGCGCACCTTGCGCCCGTTGACGAAGGTGCCGTTCGACGAGTTGAGGTCGCGCAGCAGGAAGGTGGCGCCCACCTTCTCGATGACGCAGTGCTCCTTCGACACCTCGCGGTCGACCAGTCGGAGCGTGTTGTTGGGGTGGCGCCCCAGCGTCGTCCGGTCCCCCAGCGGGAATTCCCCGGCCTTCCCGTCCGCGAACTTGCCCGACAGCCGCGGCCCGCGGAGCTGCCCGGGCGCGTGAACCTGGCCCGGCCGCGCGGGCTGGTTGGGTGCGAGGTTGGTCAACGGAATCGGAGGCTGGTTGCTCAAGGCGGGCGACACGCTAGCAGAGGACCGCGGGGAGTGGCATCGCGCCGGACATGGCGAGACACGAGTCGAACGCACCCTCCAGCCCGCCCACGGCGCCGCGGTGCGCGACGCGGGCCCCGCCGTTACGTCTCCGCCATGGCACGAGCAGTCAGGCGCGCGCCGGCGAAGGGCAACCCGGCACCAACCCATCGGAATCAGAAGGCATTTCGGCGTCCCCCGAGCCGCGGTCGCGCGCTGCCGACGGCGCGGCCGCGGGTGCCGGAGGCGGCGCGGGCGCAGGCGTTCGAAGCGGCGCACCAGGCCGCGCGGCAGACGGCGTGGGGCCGGCCGGGGGCGGTGCTCGCGACGGTGGGTGGCGTGCGCGTGTGGGGCGAAGCGCTCGCGACGGGCCGGCCACACTGGCAGCTGCTGACGGACGGGCTGTGGCGCCGCGGCTACGAGCTGTCGCTGCGGGTGGTGCGGGCGCGCGACGAGGTGGCGCCGCCGGCGTGGGCGCTGGCGCTGCTCGATCGCCAGGTGCGCCGCGCGCTGGGTGAGGACGCCGCGCCGCCGGACGCGACGTGGTCGCTCGAGGAGGCAGCGCCCATGACGCCCGGGTCGGACCTGGCCGCGCTGACGCTGGCGCCCGAGACGACGCCGGGGGCGCTGGAGACGCCGCACGGGCGCGCGCCGGTGTGGCAGCTGGTGCCGCTCACCCGGGACGAGGCCCGGCTGGTGCGCGAGTGGTGCCCGTCGGGGCTGGTGGAGCTCTTGCGGACCGTCGACCCCCTCCTCGTGGCCAACGCCGAGCGCGCGTCGCTCCTGCAGTCGCCGCGGGCGCGCCTCGCCATCGAGCAGCGCGTGTCCCGCGAGGGCTCGTCGCTCAAGGCGATGCACGCGAAGGTGTCGACGCTCACGCGCGCGAAAGCAGAGGCCACCTGGCGGTTGTCGGCGGACGCGGTGGACACGGTCATCGCGCTCCTCAGGGGACGCACGGCGCACCAGCGCGCCTTCGTGGTGCACGGCAACGGCGCCGGCGTCGAGGTGCGCCCCGGCGACGCGCCGGCGGTGGACGTGGGGCCCGAGGGCGCCGTGCTGAAGCTGTCGCAGGCGGCGTCCCGGCAGCTCCGCGCCCAGCTGCGGGCCCGGCCCGGTCGGTACACCATCGAGTCGCTGCCGGGCTTCGCGGTTGAGGTCGTCTGACGGCGGGCCCCCGGGCCCGTGCGCGGCGTGCTAAGGCCCTTCGCGCGATGAAGCTCAAGCAGCGCCCCGAGGACTTCTCCGTCAAGGAGAGCTACCGCTTCGACGAAGTGAAGACGGGGACGTTCCGCGTCTACCTGATGGACAAGCAGAAGCTGTCCACCTTCGACGCCATCGCGCGGATCCAACAGCGCTTCGGCTTGAAGCCCGGGGCGATCAGCTACTGCGGGCTCAAGGACAAGCAGGGCCGCACCGAGCAGCTCATCGCCGTCGACGGCCACGACGTCGACCTCCAGGATCCGGACTTGCGCCTCACCTTCCTCGGGCGCACCGATCGCCCGCTCTCCTCCGCCAACACCACGTCCAACCGCTTCGCCGTCACCGTGCGGCAGCTGCGCGAGGCCGACCTCCACCAGGTGACGGTGGCCGCGGCCGAGGTGAACCGCCTCGGCGTGGTGAACTACTTCGACAGCCAGCGCTTCGGCTCGCTCAAGCACGGGCAGGGCTTCATCGCCAAGGACCTGATCCGCGGCGACTTCGAGGCCGCGCTGAGGAACTACCTCGCCCGGCCCTCGACGCTCGATCGCACCGACGACGCGAAGGTGAAGGCGTTCTGGGCGAAGCACTGGGGCGACTGGACGGCGAAGTGCCCGTTCGAGGCGAACAAGAAGTACGTCCGGGTGCTGAAGTCGCTGCGCGACGAGCCGCGGAACTTCGTGAAGGCCTTTCTGCAGATCGACGCGGACTACCGCGCGATGCTGCTCTTCACCTACCAGTCCTACCTGTGGAACGAGGGCGTGCGGCGACTCCTGCAAATCCTCCTGCCGCGCGAGCAGCTCTTCCCCATGCCGTACCAGGCGGGCACGCTGCTGCACCACACGGACGCGCCGCCCGAGGTGCTCTCGAAGCTGCGCGGCCTGTCGTTTCCGCTGCTGGCGCCGGACACCACCTTCGACGATCCGCAGGTGGAGGAGGCCGCCACCTGGGTGCTGGGCCGCGAGAAGCTGAAGCTGGCGGACCTGCGCATCGAGGAGGCACCGAAGCTGCTCTACTTCAAGCACGAGCTGCGGCCGG
This sequence comes from Myxococcota bacterium, assembly GCA_040755835.1. GTDB lineage: Bacteria > Myxococcota > Myxococcia > Myxococcales > Myxococcaceae > JADLDB01. The sequence goes on along the minus strand of JBFMAB010000080.1, from coordinate 47,092 downwards.
TGCTGGTGTACCCGCAGAAGCTCGTCATCGGGAAGCCGCGCCCCGACGAGCTGAACCGCGGCTTCATCAAGGTGAACGTCGCCTTCACGCTGCCGCCGGGCAGCTACGCCACACTGACCGTCAAGCGCCTGTTCCACTTCGGCGTGGAGAAGGAGCAGCGCTCGGGCCAGGACGTGCTCGAGCCGCGCCACCCGCCGCCGCCGCGAAAGCGCTTCGATCACAAGACCGGCCAGAGCGTGCCGCGCCAGCGCGACGAGGCGCGGGGCTTCCGCGCGCAGCAGCAGGCGAAGAAGGCGCTCAAGGCGCAGCGGCGAAACGAGGCGGGCGCGCGGCGTCGGTAGGCGAGCTGGGCGTGAGGCGAGCGCGGACGTGCGGGGCTTTTGGCGCCGTGCCCGCAGCGGCCAGGCCCTCGACTCCGCCGAAAGCAGGTGCGGCTCCACGCGACCCGCCCGCAGGGCGCACGCGGTCAGCACGGCGCACGGCCCCTGCCCGACCGCCGTCCTCGAGGCCGAACGCCTCGCCCGCCTTACGGCTGGCAGATGACCTGATCGCCCGTCACCGTGCAGGTGCGGCAATCATTCGTCTTCGTCAGCACGAGGTTGCCGTTCATGTCCTCGCGGCACTCGAGCGTCGCCGTCATGCCCGAGCACAGGCCCTTGCCCGCGGCCGACGACGCGCACGCGTCGCCTTCCATGTTGCCGCTCATGTCGCACTTCACCGTGTCGCCCTCGCGGACGCAGCCGCCCGGGCCCTTGCACGGCAGCGACACCCAGACGCCGAGCTTGCACTCCATGGCCGACTGGGCGCTCTCGCAGAGGAAGCCGGTGGTGTCGCACTTGTCGCCGGCCTTGGGCGAGCCGCAGGCGGTGGCGAACAGGGAGAGAGAGAGGACGGCGAAGGAGCTGAGGAGCGAGCGCATGGGTCGGGGACCTGCTTGAAAAAGTCGGCCGAAAAGGAGCGCGAACTATCGGTGCGCGGCCCGGGGGAGTCAAACGAAAGCCTCAGGGGAGGATCTCGCGGAAGAAGCGCCGGAAGTTGTCGCCCAGCACCTTCTCCACCACCCGCTCCGGCATGCCGCGCTCCAAAAGCACCTCGGTCAGCTTCGGGAGGTCGCGCACGTCGCGCATGCCCTGCGGCAACGGGATCATCCCGTCGAAGTCGCTGCCGAGCGCCACGCCGTCCTCGCCCATCACGTTCACCGCGTGCTCGATGTGCCTCGCGACGTGCGCCAGCGTCTTCCCGCCGACGAACTGCGGCGCGAAGATCACCCCCACCACCCCACCCTTGTCGGCGACGGCCTTGAGCGTCTCGTCGGTGAGGTTCCGCCACAGCTTCGTCGCGCCCTGCACGCCCGCGTGGCTGCAGAACGGCCGCGCCTTCGGGTGCGCGAGCAGCTCCGGCAACATCGCCGGCGACGCGTGCGCGAGATCGAGCGCCATGCCCACCTCGCCCATCGCGTCCAGCACGTCGCGGCCGAGGGCCGTCAGCGGCTTGTTGCCGAACAGCGGCGTCGAGGTCCCGCCCAGCTCGTTGTTCGCCAGGTGCGTGAGCGACATGAAGCGCACGCCGCGCTCGTACAACGTCGCCACGCGATCGACCTGGCCCTCGAGCGCGTGCGCGCCCTCGATGCCGATGATCGCGGAGATCCGTCCGTCCTTCAGGTTGGCGTCGAGGTGCGTCGCCTTGCCGGCGATGGAGGCGAGCCCGCCGGACTCGCGGCAGAAGTGCGCCAGCCGATCGATCTGCCAGGTGCAGCGCGTCCACTCGGACTTGCGCGCGTGCGCGGGCCACCTCCGCCGCCGCGCGAACAACGAGAAGCCGTCGATGACGGGCAACCCGCGCGTGACGACGGTGAAGCACTGCAGCTTCACGCCCGCCGCCCTCAGCCTGGGGAAGTCGACGTGCCCCTCGTCGGACGCCGCGTTCAGGTCGCGGTTCCACATGAGCGAGTCCGCGTGCCCGTCCGCCACCGGCACCCGCCGGTGCAGGGCCTCGATGTCGACGTGTTGCGCCACCACCCGCTCGTGTAGGGTGCCCGGCGAAGGAACGCAACCCATGCAGATCCACCTGAACGGCGAGCCGAAGGACGTGCCCGAGGGCGTCACCGTCCGCGAGCTGCTCGAGCTGCTCTCCATCACCGCGCCGCGGGTGGCCGTCGAGGTCAACGCGCAGGTCGTGAAGAAGGCGCGGCACGCCGAGACGGCGCTTCAGCCCGGCGACCAGGTCGAGATCGTCACCTTCGTCGGAGGAGGTTGAAGCCGCCATGACAACCACGGACAAGCCGTTCACCCTCGCGGGCCGCACCTTCCGCTCGCGCCTCATCGTCGGCACCGGCAAGTACCCCAGCCACGCGGTGATGAAGGCCTGCCACGAGGCGTCCGGCGCCGAGATGGTGACGGTCGCCGTGCGGCGGCTCGACTTGAAGGCCCAGGGCGAGGCCTCGCTCCTCCACTGGATCGACTTGAATCGCATGGCGCTGCTGCCCAACACCGCCGGCTGCTACACGGCGGACGACGCGGTGCGCACCTGTCACCTCGCGGCCGAGCTCGGCCTGTCGAAGTGGGTGAAGCTCGAGGTGCTCGGCGACGAGAAGACCTTGTACCCGGACGTCGAGGAGACGCTGAAGGCGGCGCGTGTGCTGGTGAAGGAAGGCTTCACCGTGCTGCCGTACACGACGGACGACGTCATCACCGCGAAGAAGCTGGAGGACATCGGCTGCGCGGCGGTGATGCCGCTGGCCGCGCCGATCGGCTCGGGCCTCGGCATCCGCAACCCGCACAACATCCGCCTCATCCTCGACGCGGTGAAGGTGCCCGTCATCGTCGACGCCGGCGTGGGCACCGCGTCCGACGCGGCCATCGCCATGGAGCTGGGCGTCGACGGCCTCCTCATGAACACCGCCATCGCGCAGGCGAAGGAGCCCGAGCGCATGGCCCGCGCGATGAAGCTGGCCGTCGAGGCGGGCCGCGAGGCGTACCTCGCCGGGCGCATCCCGATGAAGGCCTACGCGTCGGCCTCCAGCCCGCTCGAGGGCCTCGTCGGCCGCTAACGCCAGCCAAGGCGCGATGAGCCTCCCGTTCCGCATCGTCCTCGTCACCGACTGGAGCCTCGACGATCTCCCCGGGCGCGTCGCGCGCGCGCTCGAAGCGGGGCCCGGGGTCGCCGTGCAGCACCGGCACCCGGGCGCCAGCGATCGCCAGCTCCTCGAGGAGGCCTTGCGCCTCGCCGACGTGTGCCGCGCCGCGGGCGCGCCCCTCTTCGTCAGCCGCCGCCTCGACGTCGCGCTCGCCTTGGACGCGCACCTCCACCTGCCGGCGTACGCGCTGCGGGTGGCCGACGTGCGGCCGCGGCTCCCCGCCGGCCGCCTCGTCTCCGTCGCCATACACGACGAGGCCGAGGCACTCGCGGCGCGCGGCGCGGACTTCGCGCTGGTGAGCCCCGTCTACGCGCCCGGCAGCAAGCCCACCGACACCCGGCCGACGCTGGGCCCCGACGGCTTCCGGCGCCTCGCCGCGGCGCTCCCCTGCCCCGCCTTCGCGCTCGGCGGGCTCGACGCGAGCCGGGCGCGCGCGCTGGCGCCGGTCGCCGGCGCCGCCGTCGTGTCCGCAGTGCTGGCCGCCGCGGATCCCCTCGAGGCCTGCCGAGCGATGCTGGACGCCCTGCCGTCGCCCTAGCAGGGCCGGGGCACGTTCGCCCCGCGTCGGCCACTGGACGCCGCCGGTGCGGTTTGCTCACGCTTGTGCCATGGGAACGAGGCTGACGGCGCAATTCTCGGGCTTCACCTTCGCGGGCGTGAAGAAGGCGCTGCTCGAGCTCGGCTGGCTGGACGAGACGCTGGCGTCGGTGCGCGCCGAGACGCGCGCGGTGCTCACGCACCCCGAGACGCTGAAGTTCCACGAGGGCGCGTGCCTCGACGATGTGGTGGAGACCCTGCGCGTGCTGCGCGGCCCGTCGGCGCCCGAGGAGCTGATGCGAGCGGCCACCGCGAAGAGCCTCGAGGGCATCGTCGCGCCGCTGGCGCGCATCTACCTCACCTTCTCCGGCGGCGACCCGGGAGCGCTGTTGGAGCGCTTCGGCAACCTCACGCAGGCGCTGTCGCGGAACATCACCACCGGCTGGACGAAGGAGTCCGGGCGGGGTGGCCTGCTGACGCTCACCTACCCGCACGTCCCGCCGGCGGCCGTCGACCTCGGCTGGAAGGGCGCGCTGCGCCACCTGCTGGACTTCGCGAAGTGCGCGGGCACCGTGGAGGTGCTGGAGCGCGGCGACGGCGGCCACACGCTGCGCCTGCGCGTCGAGTGGGCACCGCCTGCGGCGTGACGCGCGCGCGCGGACGCTTCGGCTAGAGTCGGCGGCCGCATGACGGACCTCCGCCCGATGCGCCTCGGCGAGCTGATCGATCGCTCGGCGTCCTTCTGGCGCGGGCACTGGCGCTCTCTCTTCTGGCTCGCCGTCGGCTTCCAGCTCGCGCAGTTCATCCTGGTGAAGACAAACCAGCTCGTCTCGAGCCGCTTCCTGCCGGCGATGAGCGGCGAATTGCCGACGCTGCTGAAAGACGATCCGGCGACGGCCCTCCGGCAGGTCGGCGTGGGCACGGCGCTGTTCATGGTGGTGGCGCTCGCGACACTCTTCGTGTCGCAGGTGGGCGGCGTGGCCACCACCTTCTTCGTCTACCCGCGGCTGCTCGGGCGCGAAGGGCCGACGCTGCGCGCGGCGCTCGAGCAGGCCGTGCGGCGGCTCGGCGTCACGCTGGGCGCCTTCCTGCTCAGCATGGCGTGGACGGCGGTGGTGGGCCTGGGCCTCGTGGTGCCGGGCGGCGCGCTCGCCGCGGCCGGCGTGGTGCTGGCGGAGCGCGGTTCGCGGGCGCCCGGCGCGGTGCTGCTGGTCCTGGGGAGCATCGCGCTGACGCTGGGCTTCGTCGCGCTCATGCTGTGGTTCCTGATCCGCTTCCTCCTCACCGCGCAGGTGGTGGCGCTGGAGGACGCGGGGCCGCTCAAGGTGTTCCGCCGCACCGACGCGTTGTCGTCCGGCCGGATCGCGCCCGGGGTGGGCGGGGTGGTGAAGCTGCGCCTCATGGTGCTGATCACCGTCATCGGCGCGCTGCTCGTCGTGGTGAGCCTCGTCGCGTCCTTCCCCAGCCTCGCGCTCGGCTTCGCGTACGGCGCCACGCTCGAGCCGGGGCACACGGTGAACGACGTGGTGCCGCAGCTCATCCTCGTGCCGGTCGAGCTCGTGGAGGTGGCGCTCAGCTCGCTCTTCGCGCCGCTGTACGTCGTCTTCCAGGTCTTCTTCTACGTGGACATGCGCGTGCGGCGGGAAGGCCTCGACCTGGAGCTCAAGCTGGCCGCATGACGCTCGCGCTCGCCGCCCTGCTGCTCGCCGCGCCGTGCGAGCACCCCGCCCTGGGGACGCTCTCGCCGGGGCGCCAGGCCGCCGCGTGCGAGCTGCTCGCCAGGCCGGCGGGCCCCACGGCCGACCGCGCCGCGCTTCAGGCGGTGTACCAGCGCCCGGGCTTCGAGCGCGCGCGCGAGCGGAACAGCGGCGCCCTGCAGGCCCTCCTCGCGCAGCTGGAGGCGTGGCTCGAGCGGCTCTTCGAGACGTCCGGCGCCGAGACGTACTCGAACGTGACACGCGTGGTGGTGCTCTTCCTCGCCGCCCTCGTCGGGTTGTTCGCCGCGCTGCGCTTCGCCTCGCGACGGCGCGCGGCCGCGGCCGCGGCCACCGCCGGTGCTTCGACGCCCGCCCCGCTCGTCCTCGACTCGCCCGCGGCGCACCTCGAGCGCGCGCGGGCGGCGTTGGCCGCGGATCCGCGCGCGGCGATCCGCGAAGGGCTGCTCGCGCTCCTCTCGCACCTCGAGCGCGAGCGGCTGGCGCGGCCGGACCGGGTGAAGACGAACCAGGAATTGGCGCGCGAGCTGCCCGGCCGCGGCGCCAGCCCGGCGCTGGCGGAGGCCGTGGCGCGCCTCGTCGGCTGGTACGACCTCGCCTTCTATTCGCTCGAGCCGGTGGCCGAGGACGCGGCGAGGCGCTTCATCGACGAGGTGGCCGGCCTCGCGCGCCCGGAGACGACGCCGTGAAGTCGCTGCGCGCGTGGGCGCCCTTCGCCGTGCTGCTGGCCGTCGCGCTGGGCGTGGGCCTCGCGGTGGGGCCGGACGCCTCGGAGAGCCGCGTGCCCAGCGCGACGAACAGGGGCCCGCGCGGCCTCGCGGTGCTGGCGCGCTGGCTCGCCGACACGGGCGTCGACGTGCGGCTCGGCGAGGCGCCGCTGACGGAGCTGTCGCCCGAGGTGCGTACGGTGCTTTTGGCCGCGCCGACGGCGGCGGAGCTGTCGGAGGCCGAGGTCGCTGCGCTCGGGCGCTTCGTCGAGGCGGGTGGGACGCTGGTGGCACTTCTCCCGCGCCACGGCGGCCAGCGCGCGCTGCGGCGGTGGCTCAAGGCGCAGGCAGGCGACGTCGCGCTGATGGACGAGGTGCCCGGGGTGAAGGACCTCGGCGGCGCGACGATGACGGTGAAGTTCCCCGCGAGCGCGCTCGCGAACGCCCGCGCGCTGCGCCTGTCCGCCGAGGCGATGGTGGCGCTGGGCGACGAGGCTGCGGTGCCGGTGACCGATCCTCCCGCGGTGTGGTGGCGCGCGCTGGGGCGCGGCGAGGTGTGGGTCGCCGCCGGACCCGAGCTGGCCGAGAACGCGCGCCTCGAGCTGCTCGACAACGCGGCCTTCTGGGCGGCGCTGGGGGCCCGCGGACCGATCTGGATCGACGAATTCCACCACCGCGCGCCGCCGGGCGCGCCGCCGCCGCTGCACCTCCTCGCGACCGCGCTCCAGGGGGCGCTGGTGGCGCTCCTCTTCGTGGCCGCCACCGGGAGCCGGCTCGGCCCGCCGCGCGCGGAGCCCTACCGCGTGCACCGCGCGTCGGTCGAGTACGTGGAGGCGATGGCCGCGGTGACGGCCCGCGCCCGCGTCGAGCCGGAGCTGGTGGCGGTGCTGCGGAGCCGCTTGCGCCGCGCGCTGCACGACGCGCTGGGCGTGGGCGCGGGCCTGCCCTGGCCCGAGGCCGCGCGGCTCGCGGCGGAGCGCTCCCGGCTCGAGGAGGCGCGCGTGCTGGCGGTGAGTGCCACGACGGACTTCCTGGCGCTGTCGCGGCTGGTGGCCGAGCTGGAGCGCGAGCTCGGCGGCCGGAGCTGACGGAAGGTCCTCTCGAGCGCCGGCCCTCACCCGTTCGGGAGGCGGCGGGTCGGCCGGAGCGATCTGCCCCGCCACGATGGCTCGTCCCCGGCGGTGCCCCTCCGGTGCGGACGGGGCGTTCCCCCACCCGCCGACGCCTGGCCCCTCTCGGACGACGAGGCGGTGCGCACCACCACACCACGACAGGACCGGCTCGGCTGAAGTCCGCGGGCGCAGGCCTCCGTGGGCGGCGCTTCGACTCCGGACGGCCAGCGCGCACGGGCGAGCCGTGGAACCACCACCCGAGCCCGGGCGCTTCACCCGCGATGCTGCTCGCGTTCGCCCTCGCCAGCCTGCTCGCCGCCGACGCGCCGGCCTGCCCACCGGCGGGCCCCGCCATCGTCGTCGACACGAGGGCGCACCGGCTCGCGCTGTGCGAGGACGGCGCCGTCGCGCGCCAGTTCGACGTGGCGATCGGCGAGAACGGGCCGGCGCCCAAGCGGGTCGGCCGGGCGCAGACGCCGCTGGGCCGCTTCACGCTGGCCGCGCCGCGCCCGTCGAAGCAGTTCCACGTCTTCGTCCCGCTGGAGAACCCGGATCCGAAGCGCTTCCGCGCCTGGGCGATCGGCATCCACGGGCCGCAGCGCGGCTGGGAGCGCGCCGGCCACGTCAACGTGGAGAGCGACTGGACGCTGGGCTGCATCGCGGTCGCGTCCGACGAGGAGATCGACGCGATCGCCGGATGGGTGCGGGCGCGCCGCGTGCGCCGCATCGACGTGCGCTGACGGCTCCGATTGCGAGCCTCGACCTGCGGCACCGTCACCGCTGCGGACAACTGCCGAACTTCGCGCAGCGTGGCCGGCGGCAGCTGCGCCTGCCCGCAGACGTGTCGCCGGTCATCGACTCCCACTTCTCGGGACAAGGGCTGGCGACCTCGAGGCGCAGGGACATGCGGCCTTCAACGGGTGCGGCGGGAGGGCGATCTACTCCTTCCGCTCGGCGGACTTGCGGGCCTCGGCTTCCTCGCGACGCATCGCGTCCAGTTCCCCGAGGCGGACCGGAATCTTCGAGACGTCGACGACGGCCACGTCGGACGCCGCGGGCGAGCCGCGGCGCAGCAGGCGCGCGAGCGCCCCCAGCAGGAGCGCGCTGCCCGTCAGGCCGGCGGCGACGGCGGCCAGGGGGAACTCGGGCACGGGGACGGGCCCCGGCTCGACGACGAGGAGGCCCGCCTGCGCGCGCGTCCCGAGCGCCTCCTGGAGCGTCCCCGCCTCCGGCGCGTGCGTGGCGCGCCCCATCAGGAGGCCGGGGGAGGCGATCCGCAGCAGCACCGCCTGGTTCTCGAGGAGCCGGCGCTTCTGGCCCTCCTCGGCCACCTCGAGGGCGTTCACCCACTTGAGCACGTCGCGGTCCGCGAGGCGGTACAGCACCCGCACCGCGCGCTGGTCGTCCGGCAGGCCGGTGGTGACGGGCACGTACAACGCGGTCCACACCGGCGGCTTCGCGTGCAGCACCCGGGACAGGCCTTCGGCGCGATCCGCGAAGCGCTCGACGCCGTCGGCGTTCACCACCAGCAGATCGTCGATGGCGAGGCGGCAGCCGGTCAGCTTCACCCAGCGCTCTTTGGGCCGCTCGAGGTAGCGGGCGCAGGCGCCCTCCTCCACCGGCACCGGGTGGACGAGCAGCGTGAGGCCGCCGCCGAACAGGCAGAAGCCCACCAGCATCAACCCCACGAGGCCTGGGAGGAGCGCCCGCACGCGCTGGAGAGGCTACCTCGACTTGCGCTTGAAGCCGCGAGGGACCTTGGTAAGGGGCCCCCAAGGCAGCCGTGTCGGACATCCCCGCGATCGAGCTCAAGGACGTCAGCAAGCGCTTTGGCCCGCGGTGGGGCGTCTCGCGCCTCAGCTACACGCTGGCGCCGGGGCGCTCGCTCTTGCTCACCGGGCACAACGGCTCGGGGAAGACGACGCTCTTGCGGATGATCTCCACCGCCACCTTCCCGACGCTGGGGCAGATCCGTCTCTTCGGGAAGGAGACGCGGGAGCACCGCGCCGAGCTGCGCCCGCAGGTGGCGCTCCTGTCGCACGCGAACTTCCTCTACGAGGATCTCACCGCGAGCCAGAACCTCACCCTCGCCGCGCGGCTGATGGGCCTGCCCGACGCGCCGCAGACGGTGGCCGGGGTGCTCGAGCGCGTGGGCCTCGCGGCGCGGGCGCACAACCCGGTGCGGCAGTTCTCCGCCGGCATGCGCAAGCGCGTGGCGATCGCCCGGTTGCTGCTGAAGGCGCCGAGGCTGGCGCTCCTCGACGAGCCGTTCGGCGAGCTGGATCCCGCCGGCATCGCGCAGATGGAGGGGCTCATCCGCGAGTTGCAGGAGCGGGGCTCGACGGTGGTGCTCGCCACCCACCTCATCGAGCAGGGCGAGTCGCTCACGCAGGAGCGGCTCCACCTCGAGCAGGGCCGCCGGCAGGCGCAGGAGGCGCCCGCGTGAAGCCCGCCGGCCTCCTCCGCGGCGCGTGGCTGGTCCTGAAGAAGGACTGGCAGATCGAGTGGCGCACGAAGGCGCGCCTCACCGCGACCGTCTTCTTCTCGCTGTCGACACTCCTGCTCTTCAGCTTCGCGATGGGCCCGGGCATCGACGTCCTGCGTGAGCACGCGCCGGGCTACCTGTGGCTCGGCATCCTCTTCGCGTCGGTGCTGTCGCTGGGCGAGTCCTTCCGCGTCGAGGCGGAGAACCAGTCGATGACGGGCCTGTTGCTGGCGCCGGTCGATGCCCGGTCGATCTTCCTGGGCAAGGTGGCGGGGAACGCGCTGTTGCTGTTCAGTCTGGCCCTGGTCCTGCTCCCCGTGACGGTGGCGCTGTACGACGTGAACCTCTCCCGGAATCCCGGGGCCCTGGCGCTCGCGCTGGCGCTGGGCTGCGTGGGAATCGCGGCGCCGGGCACGGTGTACTCGGCCATGTCCTCGAATGCGCGGGCCCGGGACGTCATGCTGCCCCTGCTGCTGTTTCCGGTGCTGGTACCCATGCTTCTGGCAGCGGTGAGCGCCACCAAGTTCGCGCTCACCCAGGACGCGCAGGAGCAGTTGCCCTCGTGGCTCAAGTTGCTTACGGCTTTCGACCTCATCTATCTCTCCGTCGGGTTTCTCGTGTTCCCCCGCGTCGTCGAGGACGACTGACATGCCGTTCTGGAGCCCGCTGGCCTTGTTCGCGGTGGTGGTGGCGTTGCTCGTCATCCACCTGGCCGTGCCGTCCACCCGGGCGTGGATGTGGAAGGTGTCGCTCGGCGTCGGCCTCGTCGCGCTGACGGCCCTGGTGTACCTGGGCCTCTTCTGGGCGCCGCCCGAGGCCTTCATGAGCGACGTCGGGCGCATTCTGTACGTGCACGTGCCGTACGTGTGGATGTGCATGGTGGCCTTCACCATCAACGTCGGGTGCGCGATCGCCTACCTGGTGAAGAAGTCGTGGCGCACCGATGCGCTGGCCGAGGCGACCGCCGAGGTGGGCGTGCTGTTCGGCGCCGGCGGCGTGCTGATGGGCAGCATCTGGGCGCGGCCGACCTGGGGCGTCTGGTGGGACTGGGATCCGCGCCTCATCTCCACGACGGTGATGCTGCTGTCGTACGTCGGCTACCTCGCGTTCCGCAGCTTCACCGAGGACCCGGAGCGCCGCGCCACCTGGAGCGCCGCCGCCAGCATCCTCGGCTACGTGTCGCTGCCCATCGTGTGGTTTTCGGTGCGGTGGTGGAACAGCCTCCACCAGGTGCAGTCGACGACGCAGTCGCTCGACTCGCAGATGAGAATCGTCATGTGGTGGGGCACGGTGACGTTCCTCTTCTTCCTCTTCGCCTTCATCGTGAAGCGGTACGAGATCGCCCGCGCCCGTCAGGACACCGCGCTCGAGGCCCCGCCCGAGCCCGCCGGCCGGGAGGTGACCGCGTGAAGCCCGCCCGCCTGCCGGCCCTCGCGGCCGCGCTCGCCTTCGCGGGCGCGGCGCTCGCGAACATGCCGCCGCCGGATCCCCGCCCCACGCCGGCCGCGGTGGCGCCCGCCGAGAACGCGGCGCCCACGCCCGTCGTCGCCGCGCAGGAAGAGCCGACGCCCGCGCCCGCCCCCGCGCCGCAGCACCCGCAGGGCATCGAGAAGGCCGTCCCGTCCGGCGTCATCGAGGGCGGTTGGGGTTACGTCTACGCCTCGTACGCGGTGGCCCTGCTGGGCCTCGCGCTCTATGCCCTGTCGCTGTGGACGCGCCGGCCTGGCGCGCAGCCCCCGTCTGGAGACGTGCCATGACGCCTGAGACCCGCAACCGCCTCGTCGCCGTCGGCGCGATCCTCGTCGCCGGAGGCGCGCTCGCGTGGATCGCGCTGGGCAACATGGGCGACAACCTCGTGTACTACTGGAAGCCGTCCGAGATGCAGGCGCAGGGTGACAAGGCCTACGGCGCGACGGTGCGCCTCGGCGGCGTGGTGGTGCCCGGCAGCGTGTCGTGGAACACCGAGCACACCACCATCACCTTCTCGGTGGCCGACTCGCACGCGCCCGGCGCCGCGCACGTGACGGTGGTGGCGCACGAGACGCCGCCGCAGATGTTCCGCGAGGGCATCGGGGTGGTGGTGGAAGGCAGCCTCCAGCGGGACAACACCTTCAAGACCAACCGGCTGATGGTGAACCACTCGAACGAGTACAAGGCGCCGCACGACGGCGGCATGCCCGAGGGGTCGTGGAAGGAAACCGTCACCCAGGCCGATCCGTGACCGGGCGCACCGACGAAGGAGTTTCGTGAACTCGACTCTCGGATATGGGCTGGTGCTGCTGGGGCTGCTGTGCGCGGCCTTCGCGGCGGTCGTGGGCGTCGTCACCGGGCTGACGCGTCGCGACGGCGCGCTGCCGTGGGTCCAGCGGGCCGTGTACGGCTTCGCGGGCTCGATGATCCTCTCGAACGCGGTGATGGTGAAGGCGCTGCTCGAGCACGACTTCTCGGTGAAGTACGTCTCGCAGGTCGGCAGCCGGGCGACGCCCACCATCTTCACCATCGTCTCGCTGTGGAGCGCGCTGGAAGGCTCGATCCTCTTCTGGGGCGCGATCATGGGCACCTACCTGCTCGCCTTCACGTGGATCTACCGGAGAGAGCACGGCCGTTACATGCTGCTCACGCTGGGCGTGATGTCGGCGATCGCGGTGTTCTTCGGCTTCCTGATCGCCGGCCCTGCCAACCCGTGGACGGCGATCCCGAACCCGCCGGCGGACGGCCCGGGCCCCAACCCGCTCCTGCAGAACCACCCGCTCATGATCATCCACCCGCCGATGCTGTACCTCGGCTACGTGGGCATGACGGTGCCGTTCGGCATCGCGGCCGCTGCGCTCTTGCGGGGTGAGCTGGGCGACGCGTGGCTCGTGCCGCTGCGCAAGTGGACGCTGGTGCCGTGGCTGTTCCTTTCGATCGGCATCATCCTCGGCGGCTGGTGGGCGTACGCGGTGCTCGGCTGGGGCGGGTACTGGGCGTGGGACCCGGTGGAGAACGCGTCCTTCATGCCGTGGCTCACCGCCACCGCGTTCATGCACTCCACGATGGTGCTCGAGCGGAAGAAGTCGCTCAAGCTGTGGACCATCGCGCTGGCGCTGGCCAGCTTCGTGCTGACCATCATCGGCACGTTCATGACGCGCTCGGGCGTCTTCAACTCGGTGCACAGCTTCACGCAGTCGGACATCGGACCGACGTTCCTCGTCTTCATTGCCATCGTGCTGGTCTTCTCGGTCGCGCTGCTCGCCTCGCGCGGCTACCTGCTGGTCGCCGAGAGCCACCTGGGCACGGTGGTGTCCCGGGAAGGCAGCATCCTCCTCAACAACCTGGTGTTCGCGGCGATGACCTTCGTGGTGCTGCTGGGCACCGTGTACCCGCTGGCCACCGAGGCCTTCTTCGCGAAGAAGATCACCGTCGGTGAGCCCTACTTCAACCAGATGGCGCTGCCGCTGGGCCTGGCGATGACCTTCCTGATGGGCGTCGGGCCGGTGCTGCCGTGGGGCGCCGCGGACCCGAAGGTGCTGCAGAAGCAGGTGCTGCTGCCGGCGGGCGCGGGCGTCCTCACCGTGGTGCTGTGCGCGGTGGCGGGGTACCGCGGCTTCATGCCGCTCGCGGCCTTCGGGCTTTCGGCCTTCGTGGTGGTGGTGACGCTGCGCGAGCTGTTCCTCCCGGCGCGGCAGCGCATGGCCGAGCAGAAGGAGGACGCGGTGACGGCGTTCCTGCGCAGCGCCACCCGCGCGCGCCGCCGCTTCGGCGGGTACGTCGTGCACCTGGGCATCGTCGCCATCGTCGTCGGCGTGGCGGCCTCGAGCGCGTACAAGGAGCACGGCACCGGCACGCTCCGCCCGGGCGAGACGATGACGATCGGCCAGTGGAAGGTGCGCTTCGACGGGCTGGAGAGCGGCCGGGAGCCGCACCGCGAGTACATGGCGGCGAACCTCACGCTGGTGAGCCCCGCCGGCGAAGAGATCCAGCGCCACGGCCAGCTCGCGCCGCGCATGAACTACTACGAGCGCTCGAACGACCCGATCGGCTCGCCGAGCGTGAAGGCGATGTTCCTGCGCGACGTGTACGTGTCGCTGCTCAACTTCGACAACAAGGCGGGCACCGCCAGCTTCAACGCCTGGGTGTTCCCGCTCGTCGGGTGGATCTGGTACCTGGCGATCCCGATTCTCGTGCTGGGCACGGCGATCGCCCTGTGGCCGCAGCGCAAGACGAGGACGGCCGAGGCGTCCGCGCCCACGCCGGCCGCCGCGCAGGGTGCCCCGTGAAGCGGACGATCGCCGTCGGCAGCGCCTTCGCCCTCATCGGGCTCATCGTCTACGTGATGGCGAAGGGCTTCGGCACGGATCCACACGCGGTGCCCTTCCTGCTGTCGGGCAAGCCGGCGCCGAACTTCACCATCAAGCGCCTCGACAGCGACGCGACGGTGTCGCTCTCGGACTTCAAGGGCAAGCCGATCGTCATCAACTTCTGGGCGACCTGGTGCGGCCCCTGCCAGACGGAGCACCCGGTGTTGGACTGGGCGGCGAAGAAGTACGCCAACCAGGCCGTGTTCCTCGGCATCGTCTTCGAGGACAACGAGAAGAACACCAGGCAGTTCCTGCAGCGCAACGGCTGGAGCTTCGTGCAGCTGTTCGATCCGAAGTCCACCGTGGCCGTCGACTACGGCGTGTCGGGCGTGCCCGAGACGTACTTCATCGACCGGAACGGCATCATCCACCACAAGGTAGCGGCGCCCTTCGTCGACCCGCGGGAGTTCGCGGCACACCTGGAGACGATCCTCAAGTGAGGTGCCCGGCATGTTGATCGCGCTGACGCTGGTGGCCGGCTTGACGCTCGCGCAGGACGGGTACGCCCCGCAGCGCCCGGTGGCCGATCCGCTCGACGCCCAGCGCGAGGCCCGCGTGCAGGCGCTGGGCAAGCACCTGCGGTGCGCGGTGTGCCAGGGTGTGTCCATCGCCGACTCGCCGGCCTCCATGGCGCGCGCGCAGCTGGACAAGGTGCGTGAGCTGGTCGCCGAAGGGAAGACGGACGACGAGATCTACGACTATTTCGTCGAGCGGTACGGCGAGTGGGCGTTGATGGAACCGAGGAAGTCGGGCGTCACGCTGGGCTTGTGGGTGTTCCCTGTCCTCCTCCTGGCGATAGGCCTCTTCGTGATCTGGAACCAGTCGAAGAAGGGCCCGGTGGCCGCGCCCGCCACGCCCGCGACGGACGCGCCGGCCGACGACTACCTCGCGAAGGTACGGGCGGACCTCGAGAAATGAACCACGAGACGAACTGGCTGCCCGGGTTGCTCATGCTCGCCGCGGGCGTCGTGGCGGCGCTGGTCTTCCTCTTCACCTCGAAGCGCGCGGCGCCCGTCACGAAGCCCGCCGACCGGGCGAACCCCGAGCCCGCCCCGGCGACCGCGGTGTCCGACGATCTCGAGGCGAAGTACCAGCGCCTGCTGGGCGAGCTGAAGGAGCACATCGCCAACAAGCACCTCGTGCCCGCGGACGTGTGGGAGCGGGAGCACGCGCGCCTCGAGCAGGCGGCCGCGGCGGCCTTGCGCGAGCGCGACGGCGCGAAGCACGAGGCCCTCAAGGCGCAGGCGCGCCTCGAGAAGAAGGCGCAGGACGCGGCGAAGGACACGGGCTTCTTCGCGCAGCACCCGGCGGTCGGCGGCGCGCTCGTCGGGGGGCTGGTGGTGGCCTTCTTCGCGTACCTCGGCATGTCCGTGTCGAACCCCGAGAACGCACGGGTTGATGGCCCGCCCGGCATGGGCGGCGCGGTGGGGAGCCCGCAGCCGGGCGGCCCCAGGCAACCGCAGGCCGACCCGAAGCTGGAGGCGCTCGCGTCGCGGGTGCAAGCCGACCCCGACGACATCGAGGCGGTGACGGGCCTCGCGATGCACCTCATCAGCCTGCAGAGCTTCAACGAGGCGAAGCCGCTGCTGGCCCGCGCGGCGCTGCTCGACCCGTACCACGTGCGCGGGCGCGTCGGCCGGGCCGTGCTACGCGCGGTGGACGGCGACGTGGCCGGCGCGCAGAGCGAGCTCGAGCGCCTCGGCGCCAACTACCCCGAGGCCTACGACGCGCACCTCTACGCGGGCCTGCTGGCGCTGGAGCAGAACGACGAGCGCCGCGCGGTGCGCGACCTCGAGCTGTACGTCAACACCGCGCCGCCGTCGGAGCAGCCGCCGATGATCCGCGCGGAGGTCGAGAAGATGAAGGCCGAGCTCGCCGGCGCGCCGCAGGGGCCCTGAAACCTCAACGGCCCGGGCGATCCGGATCCTTCAAGTACAGCCGCTTCTCGGCGGCCTCGAGCTCCTCGCCCGAGAGGCCCGCGTCCGCCAGCGCCTTCCGCAGCGCGTCCGCCTTGCGGTCGACGACCACATGGCTGCATTCGTCGAACAGCGTCGGCACCGCGTCGTACGTGAGGTTCACCGGGTAGTCGCGGCACATGAGCGGCCGGCTGTCGTACGAGTCGCAGCGCCTCGTCACCGGGTCGTAGTGCGTGCACTTGAAGATCAGCAGGCGGAAGCGCGGATCGGCGTCCTGAAGCAGGAAGCCGTTCACCTCGCGCTGCCACCACACGAACACGGCGCGCGCGCTCCGGAGGTACCAGGTGACCCGGTCCACCTGCATCGAGGGCGCCTCGCAGCACTTCCCGCAGCCGTTGCACGTCCCCGCCAGCCGGTAGCGGGGCTCGCCACGGCGCGCCAGGCCCCAGCGCCGCAGCGCCAGCTCGAGGCGCCCCACCGCCCGCGCCACCGCCTTGAGCACTCTCCGGACCGGCCCGTCCCGCACCCGCCCCATGCTGCCACGCCGACACGCCGTCCGTGGATCGCCGCGGCGGTTGGCCAACCCGAGCCTCCGCGGCGCGGCCGCACGCAGGCATGGCGAGCGCGCTCACCCGGCCTCGCGCAAACGTTCAAGCCGTGACGACTGCCCTTGGTGCTGCGGAAGTCCGTGAGCCGGCTGGTGCGCTTGGCCGTCCAGGCGCTCAGACGCCTGGGCTGCCAGCGCGGCGCGCTCGGGCGGTGCCCCCGCCAGCCCAGACGCCCTGTATTTCCAGCAACTTCGGTCGACCCCTTCCGTCGAAGTGGGCTCCGGGTGTATCGGCGCGCCCATGTACGACGGGCCGATCCAGCTGCCGACCGCGCGCTTCCGGGTGCACACGGACGATCCGACGTTCGAGGTGACGTGGCGCGGCGGGGGCCGCTTCCTGCTGTCCGGGGAGATCAGCGCGGACCCGTCGTCGGCGCTGGCGCTGGACACGCCGTCGCAGCACCTGGAGGTCGAGTTGGCGCGGCGCTCGAAGCCTGAGCACGCGGTGGCGCTGCTGCGCCGCGCCCTGCCCCGCGACATCGTGATGACGCACCGGGCCGGCGACGAGGGCGTGCAGGTCGCCTTCACCGAGGCCGTGCTGCCGGCGGCGAAGACGCCGCGCCTGCGCATCCTGTCCACCGACACCGTGCAGCGCGTGAGGCAGCTGGGGGAGAACCGTGTGGAGTTCCTCGGCGCCGCCGCCGCCGACGCGCACCTCACCATCCTGTGCGACTCCCGGCGGGTGACGCTGCCGATCCCGGCCGGCAGCTCAGCGCAGGCCACCGCCGCCCGCGTGGGCGCGAACGTGCCACACGGCTACCGGGCGCTCGTCGACGGCTCCACCGTCGCCGTCTGGAAGGACGCGGACTTCTTCGAGCAGGTGGCCTGAGCCACCGCGCCGCAGGTGCGCGACGGTTCTGCAACCGGCGTTGACACCACCCGGCGGAAAACGGCGCGATGTTCAGCCGAACATCCATCGGTATGTCCGCCGCGCTCCCCGTCGTCCCCCGGGCCTCCGCCGGCCGCGCCGCCGACGTGCAGGTGCTCTCCGCCTCGGCCAGCGTCGAGGTGAGCGAGCTGACGACGGGCACGCTCCTGATGCGCGTGGCGCGCGACGGCGTGGCGGCGCGGGGCCCGTTCGCGACCGTCTCGCTGCGGGTCGATCACACCTTCGTCAGCGTCAGCCTGCCGCTGCTGCTCGGCGTCGACGCGCTCAAGGCCACGCTGCAGGAGGCGCTGCCCGACGGCTACGTGCCGCTGCTCTCCCACGGCGGCGACGCGATCATCCTCACCGTGCTGCGCACCGTCACGCACCGGCAGCCCGACGTCTTCTGCACCTCGCGCGACGCGAGGCAGCGGGTGCGCCGCACCGGGCCCAACCGCTTCACGCTGCGCGGCAATGCGCGCGGCCACTCGCGCCTCGTGCTCCGCGTGGACGGACAGGCCTGGCGCCTCGCGCTGGAGGCGGGCGAGCGACCGCTGGACGTCGCCGAGCGCCTGCGCGCCGCGCTGCAGCCGCGCTGGACGGCGCTCCTCGACGCGTCCACCGAGCCGGGCGGTCCGGTCAGCGTCACCGTGCTGCCCCGGCGCTGACGAGCCCCCATTCAGTCGTCCGCGAGCATGTTCACGGTGAGCCGCGTGGTCGCGTCGGGCTTCACCGTCACCGAGCGCTTCTTCCTGCGCGGCGCGGGCAGGCTCTGCTCCTCCAGCACCAGCTCGACGCGGTGCGTGCCGGCGGTCAGCTCGAGGGTGATGAGGCTCACCGGCACCTTCGTCACCTTCTTCCCGTCGACCAGCATGGTGGCGAAGGGCTGCGCGGTGATCTCCAGCGTGCCCTTCGCGGCCTGCGGGGCGGTGGCCACCCAGCGCTTCAGCTCGCCCGCGGCCAGCGTGAAGCGGCGGGACCGGACAAAGCCCGCCGCGTCGTTGCGCACGGTCACGGTGTAGTCCCCGGCGAGCAGCTGCAGCTCGAGCGGCGTGTCCCCGTGCTCCTTGCCATCGACGTACACCTTCGACGCGGGGCTGGCGTCCACCCGCAGCAGGGCGATGCGCACGGGTTCGGGCTCGAAGTCCCCGGCGTCGGCCGCCGCCTCGGCCCCACCATCGTCCCCGGCGAGCGCCACCGCCGCTCCGGCGTCCGGCTCCGCCTCGGCCGGGCCCGCGTCCACCGCCGGCACCACCGCCACCGGCACGCCCGCGTCGGGCGCGGCGTCGCCCGCCTGGCTGCGCCACCACGCGAATCCGCCGGCGGTCACGGCCAGCAGGAGCCCGACGGCTGCCAGCGCGGCGACGCGACTTCGGCCCGGCGGCGAAGGCGCGGCGCGCATGCCGCTGGGCGGCAGCAAGCGCGTCGGCGCGACGGCGACGTCGTGGGGCACGGCCGGCCCGACCTGTGGGGAGGTGCTGACCGGCGGGAGATCCACCGCGGCCGTCCCTGGCCCGGACACCACCTTCTCCAGCTTCAGGGCGCCCGGCGCCGTCGATTGGTCGGCGACGAAGGACGCCGCCGGCCGGGGCAGGGACGGCACCGTCGGCGCGAAGCCGATCGGATCGTCCGGCGAGACGTTGGCGTCGGGCGGCAGCGTGTCCGCCACCACGAGTTGCTCCTGCTGGGTGGGTCGCGACGGCTCGTCCGCGCCGAAGTCCGCGTGGCTCACCTCGGCGGCGACGACCCGGAACAGCCGCAGCAGATCCTCCTGGCCGACCGGCTGCCGCACGAGCTGCAGGTACTTCTCGAGATCGACGCGCAGGTGGTCCGCCGTCGGGTAGCGGCCGTTGGGCGATGGGTGCAGGCAGCCGCCGAGGATCTGCCGCAGGGGCACCGGCGTGTTGGGCCGGATCTGCTCGATGGGGCGGATCCGCGCCGAGCGCGCGTTCTCGATCTGCTCGAGCTCCGTGTTTCCGGCGATCGCCCGCACGTTCGTCAAGAGCTCGTACAGCACCAGGCCGAGCGCGTAGACGTCGACGCGCCGGTCGATGTCCTGCCCGGTGATCTGCTCGGGCGACATGTACGGGTACTTCCCCTTCACGAAGCCGGCCTGCGTGCGGTGCGTCGCCGTCGAGGCGCGCGCCACGCCGAAGTCGATCAGCTTCACCACGCCCGTCGTCGACAACAAGATGTTGTGGGGCGAGACGTCGCGGTGGACGATGTTCAGCGGCTGCCCGTTCTTGCCGCGGGCCTCGTGCGCGTAGTGCAGCGCCGCGGCGGCGTCGGCGACGATGCGCGCGCACAGCTCGGGCGCGATCAGCTCCCCATGCCGCTCGTGCTCGAGGCTGATCGTCATCAGGTCGAAGCCCGGCACGTACTCCATCGCCAGGTAGTAGACGCCGCGCACGTGCCCGAGATCGAAGATCTGCGCGATGCCCGGGTGGTGCAGCTGCGCGAGCAGCGATGCCTCGTCGAGGAACATGCGGACGAACTCGGCGTTCGCGCACAGCTGCGGGTGCGGCCGCTTCACCACGCACACGCCCATCGGCCCGCGCGCGAGGAAGACGTCGGCCATGCCGCCGGCGCCGATGCGCTTGTCCAGCGTGTAGGGGCCGAGGCGGTCCGCCATCACCGCCGAGGAATAGCACGACTTCCGTCAACCCCCGCGACGCAGCCGCCACCCCGCGCGCGCGGGCATCATGGCTCAGCCCTGCAGCAGCTCGCGACCGCCGTCGAAGACGAACTGCACCGCGATCGCCGCGAGGATGAGCCCGAACACGCGCTCGAGGATCGCGATGCCGGTGCCCTTCAGCACCGCCTTCACCCGGTGGGCGCTGCGCAGCACGAGGTAGGTGACGAGCATGGTGAGCGCGATCGCCGCCAGCACCGCCGCCGCGTTCATCCACCCCGCGCCGTGCTGCGCCATGAGCACCATCACCGTAGCGATCGCGCCCGGTCCGGCCAGCAGCGGCATCGCGAGGGGCACGACGGCGATGTCGTCCTGCGCGGCGCCCTCGGTCGTCTCGGCCGGCGTCGTCTTGGTGCCGGGCGGCTGCGCGCGCAGCATGTCGAGGGCGGTCAGCATGAGCAACAGCCCGCCCGCCACGCGGAACGCCGCCAGCGTCACGCCGAACACCTGGAAGACCAGCGTCCCGAAGAGCGCGAAGAAGAACAGCACGCCGGTGGCGGTCAGCGTCGCCCGGCGCGCCATGGCCCGGCACTTCTCGGCCGAGTCGTTCGCCGTCATCGCGACGAAGAGCGGCACCACGCCCACCGGGTCGACGATGAACAGCACCGCCGGCAGCGCGAGGACGAAGGTGCCCAGCATGGCGTTACACCGTCAGCTTCAGCTTCCAGACCATGGTCATGGCCTCGACGAAGATCTTCCGGCTCATCTTCGATTGCCCGACGCGGCGGTCCTCGAAGACGATTGGGATCTCCTTCACCGTGAAGCCCTTCTTCAGCGCGCGGTACGTCAGCTCGATCTGAAAGGCGTAGCCGCTGGAGACGACCTGGTCGAGGTCGATGGACTCGAGCACCCGCCGGTTGAAGCACTTGAAGCCGCCGGTGAGATCCCGGATCTTCACCCCGAGGATGCTGCGGGCGTACAGCGAGCCGCCGCGCGAGAGGATCTTCCGCCCGACGCCCCAGTTCACCGTGCCGCCGCCCTCGACGTAGCGGCTGCCCAGCACCAGGTCGGCGCCGCCCATGGCCGTGTCGATCAGCCCCGGCAGGTACTTCGGGTCGTGGCTGAAGTCCGCGTCCATCTCGATGACGTACTGGTAGCCGTGGTCGAGCGCCCAGCGAAACGCGTGCAGGTACGCGCGGCCGAGGCCCTGCTTCTTCTCGCGGTGGAGCACCTTGATCCGTGGCTCCTTCGCGGCGAGCTCGTCGGCCAGTTGCCCCGTGCCGTCGGGGCTGTTGTCGTCGACGACGAGGATGTCGACCCGCGGCTCGGCAGCCAGCACCGCGCTCGTGATGGGGCCGACGTTGTCGCGCTCGTTGTACGTGGGGATGATCACCAGCGCCGGGTTCATTGCGGCCACGGGCCATAGCACTTCTCGCGCGGCGGGGAAGGGCCGTGAAGGCCGTCAGCCGGTGAACATCTGCCGGTGGCGGTTGACGGTGACGAGCAGGCCGATGCCCAGCATCACCGACACCATCGAACTGCCGCCGTAGCTCATCAAGGGCAGCGTGATGCCGGTGATGGGCAGCAGTCCCGTCACCATCCCGATGTTTTCGAACACCTGCCAGAAGATCATCGCGGTGACGCCCACGGCGAGGAAGGCGCCGTAGCGCTCCCGCGCCGACGCGGCGACCCCCAGCGCTCCGAGCAACACCACCCCGTACAGCGCGAGGAGCAACAGGCACCGCACGAAGCCCTGCTCCTCCGCGAACACCGAGAAGATGAAGTCCGTGTGCTGCTCCGGCAGGTAGCGCAGGCCCGTCTGGGTGCCTTCCTTCCAGCCCTTGCCCCAGGTGCCGCCGCTGCCCACGGCGATCTTCGACTGCATCGCGTGGTAGTTCGAGCCCTTGAGATCACTCGTCGGGTCCAGCCAGCTGGTGATGCGGTTGTCCTGGTGCTTCTTCAGCTTGTGCCGGATGAGGGTGAAGCGCGGCTCGGGCTGCGGCCGGACATAGTCGTTCCACAGCACGCCCACCCCGGCGATCGCCACCACCACCAGCAGCGCCAACACCGGCCAGCGCGGCTTCGCGAAGAGGATGATCGTCGCGGCCGTGAAGACCATCATCAGCGCGGTGCCGAGGTCCGGCTGCACCAGAACGAGGCCGATGGGCACGAGCGCGATGACGGCCGGCGGGATGAGCCGGAGGAAGCCGTAGGACGGGCGCTCGTCGTCGTGGAAGTACTTCGCCAGCATCAGCACCATGCCGATCTTCATGAACTCGGCGGGCTGGATGCGCAGCGGCCCCAAGACGAACCAGCTCTCGGCGCCCTTGGCCTTGTGGCCGAAGAACTTGAGCGCGACGAGGGCCGCGAGATTCAGCAGGTAGATGGGCACCGTCGCCTGCTGGATGAAGCGGTAGTCGACGAGGCTGACCGCCACCACCGCCACGAGGCCCACGCCGAGGTACGCCAGCTGGCTCATCCACACCGGCGACGCGGGCGGGCGCGACGCGGACGCGAGGTTGTAGATGCCGACCAGCGCGGTCAGCACCACGCCGATGAGCAGCACCCAGGGCACGCGTTGGAGCGGCCGGCGATCGCCGACGGAGAGTTCCATCAGGGGCCTCCGGCCTCGGTCGGTTGTGCCGCGGGCGCGGGGGACGCGCTCGTCTCCCGCGGCGGTTCGGGCGGCGGCGCAGGCGCGGGCTCTGCTCCCGCGGGCGAGGCTCCAGCGGACGGAGGCGCCGACACGAGCTGTGGTTTCGGGGACGGCGCCCCGGCGGGCTGCGGCGCGGGCACGGCCGCCGCTCCGAGCGCGGGCGCCACGTCGGGCGCGGCCACGCCCGGCTTCACGGCGATCGTCTCCGGCGCGGGCCCACCGGTCGCGAGCCTTGTCGCCCCGGTCGCGCGCACGGGGATCGGCGGCGCCACGGCCGGCGGCGGCGCGGGCGCGAGCGGCGCGGGCGGCTGGTAGCCCGGCCCGAAGGCCTGCCCGTCCGTCTTCTTCAGCTCGAAGTACTTCCGCATCACCGCGGCGGCGGTGGGCGCGGCGTCGCTGCCACCGTGGCCGCCGTGCTCGTTCAACACCACCACGGTGATCTCCGGATCCTCCGCGGGCGCGAAGGCGGCGAACCACGCGTGGTCGCGCTCCCAGTAGTCCATCTGCTGCGTCTTGAGGCGTACCGCGCCGAGCCGCGCCACCTGCGCCGTGCCCGTCTTCCCGGCCATCGTCACCTCGGTGAGGCGGCTGCGCGTGGCCGTGCCGCCGGCCTCGTTGACGACGGACACCAGCCCCTGCACCAGCACCTCGTGCTGCTCGGGTGTCATCGGCACCTGCCGCACCAGCTTCGGGCCGAACGTCTCGAGCACCTGCCCTTCCGGCGACTCGATGCGGCTCACCACCTGCGGCTGGTATACCGCGCCGCCGTTGCCGATCGCCGAATACAGCACCGCGAGCTGCAGCGGCGTGACGTTCACGTCGCCCTGGCCGATGGCGGTGTTGAGCGCCATGCCCTTCTGGTAGCCGCCCGGCGTCACCTTGTCGTGGTACGCCGAGTCCGGCATCACCCCCGGCACCTCGCCCACCACGCCGAGGTTGGTGATGCTGCCCAGCCCGAAGGCCCGGCCCACCTGCGCGATGGGATCGATCCCCAGCACGTCGGCCACCCGGTAGAAGTACGTGTCGCAGCTGACCTGCAGCGCGCGCCTCGCGTCGACGGGCCCGTGGCCGCTCTCCTTGTGACAGCGCCAGCGCCGGCTGCCCAGGCTGTAGCCGCCGCCACAGGTCGTGACCGTCTGCGGCGTGAAGGCGCCCGACTGCAGCGCGGCCAGGAGGGTCACCACCTTGAACGTCGAGCCCGGGTGGTAGTGCTCCGCGCCCGCGCGGAAGATCATCGGCTGCAGCGGATCCTTGTTCAGCTGCGCGAGCCGCTGCGGCGACACCCGGCCGGTCATCTCGTTCGGGTCGAACGACGGCCGGCTCACCATGGCCAGCACGAAGCCCGTCTTCGACTCCAGCGCCACCACCGCGCCCGCCGTTCCGGGGAAGGCGCGCTCGGCCTCGGCCTGCAGCCGCGCGTCGATGGACAGGATGATGTTCTTCCCCGCCTTCGGCAGCTGCTCGTCGCCCTGCAGCACGTTGCCGGCGGCGTCGCGCATCACCTCGCCGCGCGCGTTGACGACCTGCTTCACCCAGCCGTCCTGGCCGCGCAGCACGTTCTCGAAGCTGCGCTCGACGCCGCGGCGGCCGATGTAGTCGCCCATCGCGTACGGCGGGCGCTCGGCCTGCGAGTCGCCGTTGAGGCGCGTCAGCTCCTCCTGCGTCACCTCGTTCATGTAGCCCAGCACGTGGGCCAGCGTGGCGCCGGCGCGGTAGTTGCGGTGCGGCACCGGCTCGAGATCGACGCCCGGCAGCAGGTACTGGTGCGCGAGCAGGACGTCGAACTGCTCGCGGGTGAGATCGATCTGCACCAGCTGCGGCTGGTAGCGCTGCGGGCCGTGGGCCTCGCGCACCAGCTGCGTCACCTTGCGCAGCTGCTCGTCGTCCCACGCGAGGATCGACTGGAGCCGCGGCAGCACCTCCGCCACGCACTTCTGGCAGAAGGCCGGCGTGATGAAGACGTCGAGGCTGGGCCGCGCGTCCACCAGCACCTCACCGCGGCGATCGCGGATGAGACCGCGCGGCGCGCGCACCCGCACGTCCTTGAACTGGTTGTCGATGCTGAGCGCGAGGAATTCGTCGTAGCGCACCACCATCAACCGGTAGAGGTTGACGGCCAGCACCAGCAGCCCCAGCAGGAGGACGACCCCCAGGCCGATGATCCGCGGGCGCAGCTCCTTCGGCTCGCGGCCGCCGCCCAGCTTCACCGCAGCACTCCGGGCTCCGGGCGCTCACCCGACTCGATGCGCTTGAACAGCGGCCACAGCACCAGGCCCGCGCCGGTCGCCAGCAGCACCTGCAGCGGCAGGCCCGACCACGACACCCCGCCCTCCTGCCGCGAGGTGAGCCAGGTGAAGAACCCCACCAACAGCGCGTGGCCGAACGTGGCCGCCGCCACGAACAGCGCGTAACCGCCGCGCGAGCGCCCGTCGACCAGCTGGCCCGCGCCCCGCACCAGCAGGAACACCAGCACCGCGAGGAACGGGTAGAGGCCCGTCGGCCGGCCGGTGAAGACGTCCAGCAGGTAGCCCACCGCGAAGGCCGAGAACGCGCCCTCCAGCGTGGTGGCTCGCAGCGCCACGTAGACGACGATCGCCAGGCCCACGTCGACGCGCGTCAGCTCGAGGCCGAGCGACTTCACCAGCACAGACTCGACCGAGAGCAACAGCAGCGCGAGGCCCGAGAAGGCGAGGAACTTCACCGGGCGCCCTCCCGCACCACCGCCGCGGACGGCAGCGGGAGCGCCACGGGGATCACCAGCACCTCTTCGACGCGCGCGAGATCGACCGACGGCTTCACCGTCGCCGTGAGGAACATGCCGACCGCGGGCCGCTGCACGTCGTGCACGGTCCCCACGTGCAGGCCCGCCGGGAAGATGCCGTCGGTGCCGCTGGTCACCACCTCGTCGCCGTCCCTCGTATCGTCCTCGCGGCGCACCAGGTTCAGCGACAGCCGCCGCCCGTCGCCCAGCCCCGTCACCGTCGCCCGCACCCGCGTGCGCTGCAGCACGCCGCCGATGCGGCTCGAGGGATCGGTCAGCAGCATCACGTCGGCCGAGCCGCCCACCGCACGCACCACCTGCCCCACCACGCCGTCCGGCGTCAGCACCGGCATGCCCGGGCGCACGCCCTGATCTTCCCCGCGGTTGATGCGAATGGACTGGAAGTGCGCCGACGGGTTCAGCCCGATGACGCGCGCGACGATCTCCTGGTCCGTCGTCTGCTCGACGTAGCCCAGCATGCCCTTGAGGCGCGCGTTCTCCGCCTCGGCTTCCTTCAGCGCGTTGAGCGCCGCGTGCGCCTCTGCGAGCTCCGTGCGGCACGCCCGCGCCTCGTCGTGCGCGCCCCGCAGCGCGACGTAGCCCGACACAGCGCCGCCGACGCCGTCAACCACCCAGGTGAGCCCCACCTGCAATGGTGACGAGATGCCGAGGATCACCCGATCGACGACGTTCGGCTCGCGCCCGCGGTGCCCCGAGCTCAGGTAGCTGACGAGCGGGTACACGAGGAGCGCCCCGACGATCAGCGGCTCCTTGTACCGGGAGAAGAAGCGGAACATCTCGACCTTCAGCAGCGGGGCGTCAAAGCCCTTGCATCCTGTGGGGACCGATCCTACAGGTCAAGCCTTCGACGTTCCAACCGCTGAGAAACCATGAGCAATTCCGCTGACACCCGCCGCCTCGGTTCGTACCTCTTCATCGGCGCCCTGGCGATCCTCTTCGCGTTGCAGTGGGGCCCCGGCAGCCAGGGCTGCGACGCCGGCAAGCTTCCCGAGCCTGAGACGGCCGCGACCGTGAACGGTCAGCCGATCCCGCTGCGCGAGTTCGCGAAGAGTTACCTGCAACAGGCCGAGCAGTTCCGCCGCCAGGGCGTGCCCAGCGAGATGCTCAAGCAATTCGGCATTCACAAGCAGGTGATCGACCAGCTGGTGAACAACGAGCTGCTCGCGCAGGCCGCCGAGAAGAAGGGCGTCGCCGCCGACAACGCCGATCTCGTGAAGCTCCTGCGCGAGGCGCCCGCCTTCCAGAAGGACGGCAAGTTCGACCCCGAGACCTACAAGCTGTTCGTGCGCGAATACGAAGGGTCGAACGAGGTCGAGTTCGAGGACAAGCTGCGCCGCCAGCTGTCCGCCCAGCGGCTGCTCGGCCTCGTCGAGTCCAGCGTGGTGGTGAGCGACGACGAGGTGAAGGCCCGCTACCTGAAGGACGGCAACACCGCGAGCGCCACCTTCGTGCGCTTCACGCCCACCCTGTTCGTCGACCAGGTGAAGGCGCCGAAGCCGCCGGAGCTGGAGGCCTGGGCGAAGGAACACGAGAAGGCGATCGCCGACCACTACGAGCAGAACAAGTTCACCTACTTCGTCCCCGAGAAGGTGAAGGCCCGGCAGATCCTCCTCCGCTTCCCCGCGGACGCGACCGACGCGCAGAAGGCCGAGATCAAGACCCGCGCGGAGAACGTGCGGAAGGAGATCGTCGACGACAAGAAGCCGTTCGCCGACGTGGCGAAGGCCGCCAGCGACGACACCGAGACGAAGGACAAGGGCGGCGACCTCGGCTACGTCGAGCGCCTGCAGCTGCCCGGTGCCTTCGCGGACCTGCTGTTCGCGCTGCAGCCCGGCGAGGTGACGCAGCCCGTCGAGACGCCGCTGGGCTTCTACATCGGCACGGTGGAAGAGAAGAAGGCGCCGGAGCAGCGCCCCCTCGAGCAGGTGCGCACCGAGATCGCCGCGCAGCTCTACGTGAAGGAGAAGGCGAGCGCGCTGGCGAAGGCCGCCGCCGAGAAGGCGCTGGCCGACGTGAAGGCCGGCAAGTCGCTCGTCGACCTCTTCCCGGCCGCGCCGAAGGACCCGAACAGCCCCTTCGCCTTCAACCAGGAGACGAAGCCCGAGGCGAAGCAGACGGGCGAGTTCAACTCGACGGCCGACGCGATCCCCCAGCTCGGCAGCGCCCCCGAGGTGCAGAAGGCGATCTTCGCCCGCACCGGCAAGGGCCTGGTCGACCAGCTCGTCACCATCGGCGACGCGTTCGCGGTGGTGGTCGTCGACGATCGCAAGGTGCCCAGCGACGAGGACTTCGAGAAGCAGAAGGACCAGCTTCGGCTCGAGGCGCTCAAGGGCAAGCAGTTCGAGGTCCGCGA
Source organism: Myxococcota bacterium (assembly GCA_040755835.1). Lineage (GTDB taxonomy): Bacteria > Myxococcota > Myxococcia > Myxococcales > Myxococcaceae > JADLDB01. The sequence continues at coordinate 19,249 of JBFMAB010000080.1, read as the reverse complement.
GGCCTTCCTCAAATCGCTCAAGCAGAGCGGCACGGTGGTCGTGAATGACAAGGCCATCGAGAAGGTCATCGGCAACGAGTCGTGAGCCGGTCGTGGCCGCGCCCCGGCTGATCCTCGCGTCGGCGTCACCCCGGAGGCGCGAGCTGCTCGCGCTGCTGGGCGTCACCTTCGACATCCAGGCCGCCGACGTCGACGAATCCCTGCGCGTTGGGGAGGCGCCTCCCGGGTACGTCCAGCGCCTCGCCATCGAGAAGGCCCGGGCGATCGCCGCGCGCAGCCCCGGCGCCTTCGTGCTGGCCGCGGACACCTCGGTGGTGGTGGACGGGGAGATCCTCGGCAAGCCCGGCGCCTCCCACGACGAGGGCGCGCGCATGCTGCGGCGCCTGTCGGGGCGCGTGCACCAGGTGTTGACGGGCGTGGCGGTCGCCGGGAGCCGGGGCGTCGACGCGGTGGTCGTCACCACCGACGTGCGCTTCAAGCCGCTCACCGACGCGGAGATCGCCTGGTACCTGTCCACCCGCGAGGGCCACGACAAGGCGGGCGGCTACGCGGTGCAGGGCCACGCCGGCGCCTTCATCACCGATCTCACCGGCAGCTCGTCCAGCGTCATCGGCCTCCCGCTGGCCGAGACGGCGGCGCTGCTCGAGCGCGCGGGCTACCCGCTGCCCTGGGGCGGCCGATGATCACGAAGGACGAGCTGGCAGCGAACTTCGCGGCGGTGGAGGCCCGCATCGTGGCCGCCTGCGCGAAGGCCGGCCGCCCGCGCGAGTCGGTGACGCTGGTGGCGGTGTCGAAGAAGCACCCACCGGAGCTGATCCGCCTCGCGTGGCAGCTGGGGCACCGGGACTTCGGGGAGAACTACGCCCAGGAGCTCCGCGACAAGTCCCAGACGCTCGCGGACTGCGCCGGGCTGCGCTGGCACGCGATCGGCCCGGTGCAGCCGAAGAACGCGAAGTACGTCGCGAAGGCCGCGCACGTCTTCCACGCGCTCGAGCGGCTGGAGGTGGCGCAGGAGCTGTCGAAGCGCCGCACCGGCGGCGCCCTGCCCTGCCTCGTCGAGGTGAACGTCGCCGGCGAGGACACCAAGGCGGGCCTCGCGCCGGACGCGGTGGAGGAGTTCCTGGCGCAGGTGCGCGGGTTGCCGAACCTCGAGCTCGTCGGGCTGACCGCCATGCCGCCCTTCGTCGACGATCCCGAGACGAACCGCCCGCACTTCGAGGCGACCGCCGCGCTGGCGAAGCGGCTCGGCCTCGCCCAGCTGTCGATGGGCACGACCAGCGACTTCGAGGCGGCCATCGCCTGCGGCGCGACGCTGGTGCGCGTGGGCACGGCGCTGTTCGGCGAGCGACCGACGGCGGCCTGAGGGAACGTACCGGGCAGGCGATCGGCCCTGCGTCCGAGGCAGCGCTGGCGCCTGCACATCGACGGAGCCGCGGCTCGGATCAGATGCCCTTGAGCTTCAGCTTCCCCTCCTCGCTCACACGGGCCTCGAAGGAGCAGCCGCAATAGTGGCAGCTGATCTCCTCCTTGTTCTTGAAGCCGTCGGGCCAGGGGTTGTTCGCGTTGCACTCCGGACAGTCGAACTCGTAGAAGCGCTGCGACCCCGGCTTCGCCTTCGGCCGGTCGTCTTCTTCGTCGTCGCCGCCGTAGTTGGACATCGCCCGTCTCTCCGTCACCAGCGGTTCAGGAAGTCCGTCATCTCGTCCAGCGCCTGCGCCCGCGCCTGGTGGATCGCCTTGAGCGCCTGCTCGAGGTCGTGCGTCAGCTTCCCATTCACCAGCAGCGCCTCGCGCGGCAGCTCCGCCAGGTCCACCACGCCCTGCGCCACAGCCGACGACGTGCGCACCGCATCGCCCGACAGCACCTCGCCCTCACCCAACACGTCGCCCTTGCGCACCATGCCCAGCTCGACCGCGTCCGCCTGCTTGCGGGCGAAGAGGCGGACCTCGCCGGCCAGGACCAGGTACAGCCCGGAGCCCGTCTCACCCTGCTGGAAGATGACCACCTTGTCCGGGTAGCGGCGGACGATGGCCTTCGCCAGCACGGCCTGCAAGCCCGCGCCCAGCGCCGTCACCACGGGACACCGGGCCAGCACCTTGTCGCTCTTCACGAGCTCGTACGCGTCCGCGCGCTTGAGCTCGACCTTCACCACCGGGGTGTTGTCCCCGTAGCGCTCGCTCACCGCGCCTCCACCTCGGCGATCGGTACGGTGCGGTACGTCTTGTCGATGTGGTCCATCAGCTCGAAGAACGCGTCGCCGTACAGGGTCTCATCACCCGGCGTGTAGCCGCGCCGGTTGACCCAGAACGTACCCGAGTTGCACTCGCGCTCCCAACCGGGGAGGGCGCCGATGTCCCGGCCCATGTCGTCCGTGTTCCGACAGTCGCGCGCACCGGTGGTGGCGTTGACGAAGCAGCAGCGGCCGTTCGGGTAGACGTAGATCACCGGCCGGAGCTGGACGTCGGTGTCCATGACGTACGCGTCGGTGATGAGCCCGGTGGCCATGAAGCCCGACGGATCCATGCCGTAGCCGTGCAGCAGGAACGCCACCGGGTAGCGCTTGTCGGCGTTCTCCGGCGCGTCGTAGCCGGGCGGGATCGCGATCGCGTACTCCCACATCGCGCCCAGCTTTTCGCTGTAGAACGTCTCGACGCGCTGGCGGTCGCTGCCCGAGCCGCCGAACGGCGTCGCCGGGCGCTCGAGGTTGGGCCACAGGTTCGCCACCCAGTTGAAGACCACCGAGAAGCGGTACACCGCCTGCGATGCGGTGCCGACGTGGTCGCCTTCGCCGGCCACGAGATCCTCGTCGGTGGGCGCTTCCTTCCCGTACAGCATGAGGATGTCGCGCGGCACGTTCCGCCACGCGCGGTTCCACGGGTTGAAGTTGCCGGTGCGGCGATCCTTCATGCCGGGGATCTCAATGAAGTCGCGGTACTCGCCCACCGGCGTCTCGCCCCGCAGCCCCTTGACCGCCGAGAAGAGGTGCTTCGCCATGAGGCCGAGGTTGAAGATGTCGCGGATGCCTCCGTCGCCGACGACGTTGATGCGCTTGCGGCCCGCCGCGTCGAGCTTCTGGAAGTTCGTCCGGCCGTCGAGCGCGAACAGCTTCTGCCGGCCCGAGGTCACGTCGTACTGGCCGTTGCCCTCGCCGTAGTCGCCGGAACCGGGCACGCCGTCGAGCCCGTCGTCGCGGTACGGCTCGCCTGGATCCCACTTCCAGTTCCGCTCGGTGCCGAAGGGGTTGGTGTCGGCGTCGTAGTTGTCCTTGTTCGGGTCGCCCGCCGCGGATCCGGCCGCGCTGCAGCCGCCGCTCCCGTTCTCGAGCGCGTCGGGGCAGCCGTCGGCGCCGAAGTCGTCCCAGCGCTCGTGGCTGTTGTTCACCACCGGCTCGCCGTAGTCGCGGCGCCCGTTGCCGTTGTAGTCGTACGCCAGGAGGATGCCCTGCGGCTCCCGCGGCTGCCGGCAGGGATCGACGCGGCCGGTGTTCGCCAGCCAGAAGAGCGCGTGGTCGTTCTTGTTCGCGCGCACCGCACCACCCTTGTTCTGGCAGTAGGCGTTGGCGAACGCCTCCTCCTGCGAGAGCGGCAGCGGGTTCAGCTTGTTCGCCGGGTCCGAGCAGAAATCGACCTTCTCCATCCCGTCGGTGCAGAAGAACAGCGTCGGCTCACCATCGCAGAAGGTGATCGCGTCGTACTTCCCGTCGGGGTTGTACTCGAGGTTCTTCAGGCCCTTCACCACCGTGGGGTTGGTGCAGAAGTCCGCCGGGAAGTGGCGGATGCGCTCGGGCGGCACGCCGGGCGGCGCGACCGGCGAGTCCGGGTTCTCGGTGATCAGGTTGCCGTAGGCGAGCGAGAGATCCGTCATCATGCGGCCGTAGCTGTGGCGATCGAACGTGCCGCCGTTGTTCGTGGTGTGCCAGTGGTTGAAGTCGTTGCGGTGCTCCCACTTCATCGGCGTCGCCGGCCTGGCGCACGCGTCGATGACGTCGGGATCGTTCAGCCTGGCCGGATCGTCCGCGAGGATCGCCTCGAGCTCCTGCCGCGTGCAGAAGCCGCCCGTGACGAACTCGTCCAGCATGCGCGAGAAGTACGCCGCGTCGAGCGGCCCACCGAGCGTCGCCACGCCGTCGAAGCGCTCCGGTCGCGACAGGCCCAACGCCGCCGCCCCGATGCCGCCCATCGAGACACCGCCGATGACGCGATACGTGGTGGACAGCTTCTCGGGCGGCGGTGGTGTGGTCTGAGCCGGTCCACACGACATCGCGGCCAGCGCCAACACGGCGCACGCAGAGAGGGACGAACGCACGCACAACTCCCGGGAACGAGGGCCGGCGCACTGTAGGCAAACAGGCGCGCCGACGCCATGGGCCCCGCGCTGAATACGCCCCGACCCCTGACAGTCGAGTCAGCCGATGCGCGACATGGATGCCCCGGCCTCCTCGAAGCGGCTCACGAGCCTGGCGGTGCTGGCGCTGGCCAGCGCCGCCGCTGCCCAGCCCCCCGTGTCCAGCGCCTTCGGGCCCGGCGAACAGACGACCTACGCGGTGAAGTACCTGGGCCTCACCGCGGGCCTCGCGCAGGTGACGGTAGGCTGGAAGATGGAGCAGTTCGGCCGCGAGGTGTGGCCGCTGGTCTGTGTCGGCAAGACGTCGGACGCCGCGGCCGCCTTCCCGGTGAACGATCGCTTCGTCTCGTACTGGGATCCGGTGGCGCGCGAGGCCGTCGGCGCGGACTTCGTGGCCGACGCGTCGGCCGCTTTCCGGCTGCGCAACCGGCGTGAAGGTGTACCGGTTGAAGGCCAGCGTGCTGGGCCGGGAGACGATGACGGTCTTCTACACCGCGGACGACAAGCAGCTCCCCGTCCGGGCAGAGGCCGAGTTCGTGCTGGGAAAAGTCGTCCTCGAGGTCGTGAAATACGAACCCGGAATGCGCTTTGCTGGAGGCCTGTGATGATCCGCCTGCTGACCGCCGCCGCCCTGTGCCTGACGACGACGTCGCTCGCCGCGACGGCGACGCCGCCGGCCCCGCCCGCGAAGGCCGCCATGCCCAACGAGAGCCAGTGCGTCGCCCTGGGCAGCCCGGGCGCGCCCATCCCCTTCGGTCCGGGCGAGACGCTCGAGTACGACATCGACGCGCTCGGCGCGAAAGCCGGCCGCATGACGATGCGCGTCCAGCCTTCGCGCGAAGGCAACCTGCCCGTCGAGGTCTCCGTCGAGACGAACACCTTCTTCTCGAAGGTGCGGCGGGTGCGCGGCAGCGGCACCAGCTACCTCAACCCGCGCACGCTGCGGCCCACCCGCTACTACGAGGACGCGAAGGAGAACGACATCCACCGCGTCGCCGACGTCACCTTCCGCAAGGACCGCACGGCGAAGCTGATCTCCACCATCAACGGGCAGCGCGGCACCGCGCAGCTGCGCTACGGCAACGACATCACCGACGTGGCGGGCGCGGTCTTCCTGCTCCGCTCGCTGCCGCTCAAGGAAGGCATGCCGATGTGCGTGGACGTCTACGGCATCCGCGCGATCTGGCGCGTCTGGGGCAAGGTCGCGTCGAAGGAGCACGTGTCGCTGCCCGTCGGCGAGTTCGAGGCGTTCCACTTCGAAGGCGAGGCCGCGCGCCTCGACCTGCCCGACGCCCGCCGCCAGGTGCACATCTGGATCAGCGACGACACCAAGCGCCTGCCACTCGCCGCGGTGGGGATGATCGATCTCGGCGCAGTGCGCGCGACGCTGACGGGCTTCTCGCGCCCGGGCGACAAGGGCGCCAGGGCCGAGCACAAGGGCAACCTGAAGTGGTGAGCGCTTGACGGAGGACGCCGGCGGGCGAGCGCTCGAGCGGGCACACCGCGAGCGAGAGGCGTCCGACACTCGCCGAGTACTGGGCCTCACCCGGGACCAGCTCGCGGCGCTGCGCGATCCGCTCGACGACGGCATCGCGCGCCCGGGAATGCCGTGCGCTCACGCGCTGACTCGCGCCGGGACCAGAGCGACCGGGCCCGGGCTCCAGCCGCGGCTCGTCGCCGACGGGCTGCGTGTTGCTGGGCGTCGCCCGCGACTTCGAGTTGGCGTCGAACCTGACGCCCGATCGCTTCGGTTGGCGTTGACGTTTCAGCGGCCCTCGCGCAGCTTCCCGGCCGCCTGTGACAGCCGGCGGCGCAGCTGCGCCACGACGACCATCAGGTACTCTATGCGGTTCAGCACGCGGAAGTCCTCGGCCGCGTCCAGCAGGCGGATCGGCGTCGGCCGCTCGTTCGCCAGCGTGTCGAGGATGTCCGTGAAGTGCGCCTCGACCTCGGCGATCGCGTCCAGGCCTTCACGCAAGTCGTCCTCGAGGAAGTCGAGCAGCACGGCGCTGTCTTCGCGATCCGGCATGTACTGTTCGAGGCGCTCCACCGACTTGCGGATCGCGTCCACCGAGCGGGACAGAGGAGCCGACGAGGGGGCCGTTTGGAGCATCGCCATGCGCAACACGCTACAGGCGTGATCCGTTCGGTCCATTTTTTGGCCGGCGCGGCCGGGCCCCGGACACGCAAAGGGCGGGAAGGACTGGTGCTTCGTCCTGCCCGCCCGCGATGACGCCCTCGCCGGGCCGCTTACGTCAGATCAGTCCGCGGGCGCGGCGGATCTGCTCGAGCACCTTTTGGTACTCGATCTCGTAGGCGCTGGTGCCTTCCTGCAGGTGCTTGAGGCGGCCGCGGGCCTCGCGATCGATGTCCTCGTCGACGTCGAGGTGCTTCTTCATCACCTGCAGCACCTTCGGGCGCATGACGTTGTCGTCCGAGTAGACCTCCTCGACGTTCCGGCTGATCAGGAGAAACTCGAGCATCTGGTTGATGAGGAACTCGATGCCCTCGTCGCCCAGCTTGAAGCCGCGGACGTCGGCCATCTCGCGCTTCACCTGATTGAACTTCGAGTAGTCGTAGCCGCGGCGCTCGAGGGCCTCGCGCGTCGCCTGGTTCACGCGCTCCTCGTTGGCCAGGTACTCGCGCATGATCGCCGCGAGATCGAGCTCGGCGTCCGCGACGCGGATCGGCTCCACCTCGATGTCGCCATCCTGCGTGAGGCGCTGAATCACTTCGCGCGCGATGATCGGGACCAGCTTCGGGTACACCCGCATGTCTCAATCCTGCCTTCGTCGGGGGTTGGAAACGGTCGAGGGTGTATGTCACCGCTGCCGCAACCCGCAACGAAAACTCACAAAAATCGACCGGCTACGAGTCCTGCTCGGCGTCCTCGAGCGAAGCAGCGCGCACGTCGTCGTCGGAGCTCTCGTCGATCGTCCGTCCTCTCGGCGCGTGGAGGAAGGCGTGCAGGCGCTCGGCCACCGCCGGCCCCACGCCGTCCACCGCCGCCAGCTCCTCGATCGACGCCTCCCTGAGCTGCTTGAGGCTGCCAAAGTGCCGCAAGAGCGCCGTCCGGCGCGCGGCCCCCACCCCGGGCACCTGGTCCAGCTCCGACTGCAGGCCCCGCTTCCGGGACACCTTGCGCTGAAAGGTGATCGCGAAGCGGTGCGCCTCGTCGCGCAGGCGGGTGAGCGCGAAGAGCTCGGGCGAGGTCTGCGGGAGGACGATCGGCTCCTTCCGGCCGACGAGGAAGACGCGCTCGGGGCTGCGCGTGGTGCTCGCGTCCGTGACGTCGAGGTCCCGGCTCTTCGCCAGCGCGACCAGGTCCACGCCCTCGACGCCGGCGTCCCTCATCGCGGCGTGCGCGGCGGCCAGCTGGCCCTTGCCGCCGTCGATGACGATCAAGTCCGGCAGGTCGTCGTCCTTCAGGCCGCGCGTGAAGCGGCGGGTCAGCACCTCGTGCATCGACGCGAAGTCGTCGTTCTGGTGCACCGTCTTCAGGCGGTAGTGCCGGTAGCGCGCGCGATCGGGCTCGGTGTCCACGCTGGCGACCTGCGACGCGACGATGGACGTGCCCTGCTGGTGGGAGATGTCGAAGCACTCCATGCGCCGCGGCAGGTTCTTGAGGTGCAGCCGGTCCTGCAGCCGCCTCAACACCGCCTCGATCTCCTCTCGGCTGCGGGTGCGCTCGGAGAAGGCGCGCTCGGCGTTCCGCACGGCCAGCTTGATCAGCTCGACCTTGTCGCCGCGCTGCGGGACGTGCACGCGCACCTTCTCGCCGCGGCTCTCGGTGAGCAGCTCGGCGAGCGCCTCCGGCTCGTTGGGCGCGAACGGGAGCAGCACCTCGGCGGGCACGAAGTTCTCGTCGGCGTAGTACTGGTTCACGAAGGACGCGACGAGCTCGTCGTCAGGGAACTCGCTCGAGAAGTGGTGCGCGCGCCCTCCGGTGATGCGGCCGCCGCGTACGTACAGCGCGTAGATGGTGATGCGATCGGCCTCGCGGTACAGGCCGAAGACGTCCTGGTCGATGGGATCGGTGGTGGCGATCGCCTGGCGCTCGAGGCTGCGCTCGAGCGCGATGACCTGGTCGCGCAGCCGGGCGGCGACCTCGAACTCGAGCTTCTTCGCCGCGTCCTTCATGCGCGCGCGCAGGGTCTCGATGAGCGGCGCGCTGCGACCCTCGAGGAAGAGCACCACGGCGTCGACGTTCGCGCGATAGTCGGCCTCGGGGATCGGGAAGACGCAGGGCGCAGGGCAGCGACCGATCTGGTGGAGCAGGCACGGCCGCTTGCGGTTCTCCAGCACGTGATCCGCGCAGGTGCGCAGCTGGAAGAAGCGGTTCACCACCCGCAGCGTCTCGCGGATCGACGCGGCGGACGCGTAGGGGCCGAAGTAGCGGGCGCCGTCCTTCTTCGGGCGGCGGACCGTCTCGAGGCGCGGGTAGCGGTGCGTCGTGTCGAGGCGCAGGCACAGGAAGTTCTTGTCGTCGCGGAGCTGGACGTTGAAGCGCGGGCGGTACTTCTTGATCAGCTCGTTCTCGAGCAAGAGCGCTTCCTTCTCGGTCGAGACGACGACGGTCTCGAGATCGAAGAGGACGCGGTCGAGGAGCTGGACGAAGGCGCGCGAGTCCGAGGAGCCGCGCGTGAAGTAGCTCTTCACGCGGTTGCGGAGGTTGACGGCCTTGCCGACGTAGATGACGCGGCCGCCGCGGTCCTTCATGAGGTAGACGCCCGGGCGGTTCGGGAGGGCGTCGAGCTTCTCTGCGAGGGCGACGGAGCTCATGCGCTCACCTCCCTCTCCTCCATCGGGGGGAAGAGGGAGCCAATGACTCATCTCCGCCGGCGGTACTTCCTCGGCTGCGCCTTCCGCCCCATCGGCCGCTGCTCCTGCTTCTCCTTTGCTTCCCCGAGCAGCGAGGCGAGCGCCGGCTTCACGCCCAGGTCCATCTCCCGGAGGATCACCAGCCGATCCCGCTCCACCGCGGCCTTCTCGAACTCCATCTCGTCGGCGAACGCCATCATCTGCCGCTCGGTCTTCTTGATCAGCTCGGCGATCTCCGCCTTCGACAGCACCACCGCGCCCGACTCCGCCGCCAGCGGCAGGTCCAGGGCGTCCCCGGTGTAGAGGAACTGCTTCAGGTCGGTGATCGCCTTCTTCACCTGCGTCGGGGTGATCCCGTGCTCCTCGTTGTACGCGCGCTGGATCTCCCGCCGGCGCTCCGTCTCCTCGATCGCCCGCTTCATCGAGTCGGTGCGGTGATCGGAGTACATGATCACCCGCCCGTTCACGTTGCGCGCCGCGCGACCCATCGTCTGGATCAGCGACACGTGGCTCCGGAGGTACCCCTCCTTGTCCGCGTCGAGGATCGCGACCAGCGACGTCTCGGGGATGTCGAGACCTTCGCGCAGCAGGTTGATGCCGACCAGCACGTCGAACTCGCCCTTGCGAAGGTCGCGGATGATGGCCGTCCGCTCGATGGCGTCGATGTCCGCGTGGAGGTACCGCACGCGCACGCCCACCTCCGCGTAGTACTCGGTGAGATCCTCCGCCATCCGCTTGGTCAGCGTCGTCACCAGCACGCGCTCGCCCCTCTTCGCGCGCTTGCGGATCTCCTCGAGCAGGTCGTCGACCTGGTTGCCCGCGGGGCGCACCTCGACCTCGGGATCGAGCAGGCCCGTCGGGCGGATCACCTGCTCCACCACCACCCCCGCCGACTTCGCGATCTCCCACTCGCCGGGCGTCGCCGACACGTACACCGCCTGCGACACCAGCCTCTCGAACTCGGCGAACTTGAGCGGCCGGTTGTCCAGCGCGCTCGGCAGCCGGAAGCCGAAGTCGACCAGCGTCTCCTTGCGGCTGCGGTCGCCGCGGTACATCGCGCCGATCTGCGGGATCGTCTGGTGCGACTCGTCGACGAAGAGCAGGAAGTCCTTCGGAAAGTAGTCCAGCAGGCACGGCGGCGCCTCGCCCTCGCCGCGCCCCGACAGGTGCCGCGAGTAGTTCTCGATGCCATTGCAGAACCCGAGCTGCTCCATCATCTCGAGGTCGAACATCGTCCGCTGCTCGAGCCGCTGCGCCTCCACCAGCTTGTTCTGGCTCCTCAGCACCTGCAGCCGCTCGCGCAGCTCCTCGCGGATCTGCTGGATCGCCTGGTGCCGCTGGTCCGGCGCGGTGACGTAGTGGCTGCCGGGGAAGATGGTGACCCGGGGGATCGTGTTCAGCGTCACGCCGCGCAGCGGGTCGAACTCGGTGATCTTCTCGACCGTGTCCCCGAAGAACTCCACGCGCACCGCACGGTCCTCCTCGTAGACCGGGAAGATCTCGATCGTGTCGCCGCGCACGCGGAACGTCCCGCGGTGAAAGTCGGCCTCGTTCCGCTCGTACTGGCACTCCACCAGCGCGCGCATCAGCGCGTCGCGGCCATAGTCCTCACCGGTCGCCAGCCGCACCGCCATGTCGAGGTACACCTTCGAGGTGCCGAGGCCGTAGATGCACGACACCGACGCGACGATCACCACGTCGTCGCGGGTCTGCAGCGAGTGCGTCGCCGAGTGACGCATCCGCTCGATCTCCTCGTTGATGCTCGAGTCCTTCTCGATGTACGTGTCCGACGACGGCACGTACGCCTCCGGCTGGTAGTAGTCGTAGTAGCTGACGAAGTACTCGACGGCGTTCTCCGGGAAGAGCTGCTTGAACTCGCCGTACAGCTGCGCCGCCAGCGTCTTGTTGTGCGCGATGATCAGCGTCGGCTTCTTCGTGTTGGCGATGACGTTCGCCATCGTGAACGTCTTGCCGGAGCCGGTGACGCCCAGCAGCACCTGGTGCTTGTCGCCGCGCAGCACGCCCTCGGTCAGCTCGGCGATCGCGCGCGGCTGATCGCCCCGCGGCTCGTACTCGCTGACCAGCTTGAAGTCGCCCATGGCCGGTGAGTCTTAACGCGCCCGGTGACGACCGGCTGTCAGGATTCTGGCCGCGGCCTATTCGACCGGCGGGGCCGCGCGGCGCCGAGCAGCGCCCAAAGGCCGAAGAGCGGCAGGCCGGGCACGGACGCGCACCCGCCCCTCACCGGCTCCTCGTCCTTCACCGGCGCGCGGCACATGCCGGCGCTGCAGACCATGTCCAGCTGGCACACCGCGCTGGTGGTGCAGGAGCGCGAGCAGAAGCTGAAGCCGCGCGGGTCGGCCACGCACTCGCGGCCGATGCACTCGGAGGGCGCCGTGCACACCTCGCCGTCGAGGTGGCAATCCGGATCCTGCGCCGGGCACGAGGCCGTCGAGCACACGCCGTCCGAGCCGCAGTGCGCGCAGTCGGGATCCGGCGCAGCCACCGGGCAGGACGCGACGCACACGTCGTCCGCGCCGCAGCCGCAGTCGGGGTCCGTCGCGCCCGTCGGGCAGCTCGACTCGCACGTCCCGTCGGCGCGGCAGCGGCAGTCGGGATCCGTCACGCCCGTCGGACACGTCATCTCGCAGGCGCCGTCCGCCACGCACACGCAGTCGGGGTCGCGCACGCCCGCGGGGCACATCGTGTCGCACCTGCCGTTCGCCGTGCAGCAGTCGGGATCGACGACGCCAGCGGGGCACGTGAGATCGCACGTCGCGTTCGCCGTGCAGCAATCCGGGTCCGGCGACGGGCACGAGAGTTCGCAGACGCCGTTCATCCCGCAGGCCGTCGGGCAATCCGGATCCAGAGAAGGGCAGCCCGTCGCGCAGCGGCCATCGGCGCTGCACAGCGGCGGATCGTTCGCAGTGATGAAGCCGTCGATGAAGCCGAGGTGCGCGTCGACGCGGATGTCGGTGCCCGAGCCGCAGGAGCCCGAGTTGGTGCGCGAGTGGATGCCCGCGACGCGCTCCTGGCCGGCGCTGGAGAAGAAGGACGGGCCGCCCGAGTCGCCGGAGCAGATGCCGAGCGCGCCCGCGACGCCGAAGTCGAAGGTGTTGGTCCCCACCGCGCCGGCGGTGAGCGATGCCGAACGGCGGATCGCCGAGTCCGAGCCACCCGACGTCGTGGTGCCGTAGCCCACCACGCGGATCGCCTGGCCCTGGAAACCGCCCGGCAGCGAGCGCAGGAGTGGCGCCGGCGTGGCGGTCGGCGGCGCGGAGGCGAGCAGCAGCGCCGCGAGATCGTGCGGGCTCGCGCCGGCCGCCGGATCCCAGCCCGGGTCGCGCGCGATCGTCGTCACGTTCGTCACGTCGGAGCCCATGAGCGTGTTGGCGTCCGTCTTGTTCGCGGCGCGCACCGTCACCGAGGTCGCGCCCTTGAGCGACGGCTCCACGCAGTGCGCGGCCGTCAGCAGCACCCGCGGCGACACCAGCACCGCGCTGCAGATCGCCGCCTGGCCGTTGTCGAAGCGCAGGTCGAGGATGAAGACGTTCGTCGACGTCGAGTCGGTGGCGCCGCCGAGGATCGCGTCGCGGCGCGACGCAGCGCCCTGCCCGTCCACCGTCGGGCCACAGCCGATCAGGAGCAGCAGGCAGGCGAGGACGGCGCGCACGGCGGAGGATTAGAGCACCGGGCGAGCGATCGCCGCTAGCGGCTCCCCCGGGCCTGCAGCGAGCGCAGCCGGGTCGCCTCGAACTCGTCGCCCTTGTTCCAGGTGGGCAGCTGGGGTGCGTTCGCCACCACCGCGCCGAGTTGGAAGTAGAGCCGCCCGTCCTCCACCGCGCCGGAGAGATCCCACGCGTCGGACACCTCGTCGGACGGCCGGTGGTAGTGCGCGCGCTCCCAGGCCTCGCTCTGCTCGCGACCCCAGCCCTCGGGCCGGCCGATGAAATCGTGGCCGCTCGAGAAATACGCCGCCGGCACGCCGGCCTTCGCGAAGTTGAGCTGGTCGCTCCGGTAGAAGAAGCCGCGGTCCGCCAGCGCGTCGGGCTTCACGGTGCGTCCCTGCGCGCGCGCGAGGTCAATGATGATCGCGTCGAGGCTCGATTTTCCGAGGCCGATGACGCTCACGTCCCGCGTGCGGCCCCAGATGTTGATCCCGTCCACGTTGATGTTCGCGGCCATGTACGACGCGGGCACCGGCGGGTGCTCCATGAGGTAGCGGCTGCCGAGGAGGCCCTGCTCTTCGGCGGCGAGCGCCACGAAGAGGATCGAGCGCCGCGGCGCCTTCGGCAGCTGGGTGAAGGCCTTCGCGATCGCCAGCATGGTGGCCACGCCGCCGGCGTTGTCGACGGCGCCGTTGAAGATCGCGTCCTCGCCCGGCTTCGCGTCGGCCTTCACGCCGAGGTGATCGTGGTGCGCGGTGTAGACGACGACTTCCCCGGCCAGCACCGGGTCGCTCCCTTCGAGGAGCCCCAGCACGTTGCCGGTCGTCTTCCGCTGCACGGTGTTCTTGAGCGTCAGCGACACCGACACGCCGAGCGGCACCGGTTGGAAGTCGCGGCGGTTGGCGGCGGCGCGGAGCGCGTCGAGATCCTTGCCGCCGAGCGCGACGAGGCGGCGCGTGGCGTCCTCGGTCGTCCAGCCCTTCACCTGGAGCCTCGGGCCCTCGGCGCCCGGCAGCTCGAACTGTTCGCCGGACCAGGACGTCTGCACCACCTGCCACGGGTAGCCGGCCGACGGCGTGGTGTGGATGACGACGCAGCCCGCGGCGCCGAGGCGGCGGGCCTGTTCGTACTTGTAGTCCCACCGGCCGTACCAGAGGCGCGCGCGGCCGCCGAAGATCGTCGGGTCGTCCTCCGGATCGTTGTTCATCACCAACAGCACCTTCCCCGCGAGATCGACGCCCTTGAAGTCGTCCCAGCCAAACTCCGGCGCGACGATGCCGTAACCGACGAACACCAGTTCCGCCTTGTCGAGGCGGGACACCGGATCGAAGTGCCCCGACACGGCGATGAAGTCGTCGACGGGCATGAGGGTGGCGCTCTGCTTCCCGGCCGAGGCGACGAGGCGATCGGCGCGCGACGTCACGCCCAGCAGCTCCACCGGCTGCACCCACTGCCCGCCGGGCGCGAACGGCTTGAGGCCCAGTGCCTCGAACTCGCTCGCGAGGTAGCGCTGCGTCAGCGCGTCGCCGCGCGTTCCCGGGCCGCGCCCCTCGAATTCGTCGGAAGCGAGGAGCTTCATCGGGCCGCGGATCGCCTCCGCGGTGATGCTCTTCGACGCGGCGGCTGCGCCCGGGGGCAGCGGGGACGCGGCGAGCACGGACAGCGCGAGGACCAACATCGGCTCCTGTGTTTTACCCCGCCCGCGCCGGGAAGGGGCTTCCCTCCCACCTCGCCCCCTGACGCCGACGTCGCGAGGCGCGGCGGAGCCACGGCGGAAGCACGCGGCTCACTGTTCCTCTCTCGACGGCGGCCTTCGTATTGCTGCCCGTCGCGTCCACCGGAGGACACACATGGTGATGAAGCGGGTGCCGTGGGTGGTGGGAGCAGCGGGACTGTCGGCCTGCGGCGGTCCGAAGGAGTGCGTGCCGGGCGATGCGTCCAGCGGTCCCAGCGACCAGGCGTGCGAGGAGGTGCAGGGCCGCGAGAAGCCGCTGTGCCTCGCACCGGTGAGGCTGTCCGCGATGGTGTTCAACCTCGACTCGAAGGCGGGCATCGCCGAGGCCGAGGTGATGGCGACGGACGCGACCGGCGCGCCGGCGGGCAAGGCGGTGCGGACCGCGGCCGACGGGACGTACACGCTGCGGATCCCCACCGCGCGCACGGACGACGAGGGCACCATCACCGGGCGCAGCGTGCGGCTGCGCGCGCAGGCGAAGGACTTCTACCCGTTCCCGTCGGGAAGCCGCGTCTCGTTGCCCATCGACACCTCGGGCGCCGCGCAGAAGGACGGCGCGTGCCCGTGGATCGTCGCGTCGCCGCTGACCGACGTGGGCCTCGCGCCGGTGCCGTCCGGCCAGAGGGGCCGCCCGAGCATCGCCGGCACCGTGGAACTGTCCGCGGACCTGAAGTCGGTGCTGCCGGTGCTGGAGTCGGGTAGCTCGGCCGGGCAGTCGACGTTGGTAAGCGATGACGGACGCTTCACGCTCTTCAGCGTCGCCGGCGGCAGCTACAAGCTGAGCGCCTACTCGCAGGGCGTGAACGACGTACCAGTGGACGTGCAGGTACAGTCCACCGACGTCACCGGTGTCGAGTTGAAGAAGAAGGCCGGCGCCACGGCGACGCTGTCGGGCTCGGTGCAACTCGACGAGAAGGCGACCGTCTCGGTGCCGTACGCGGGTCCGGCGCTCACCTCGGGGCAGTACGACCAGTGGCGCGTCACGGCGATGCGCAACGGCAACCCGACGAGCATGACCGAGGAGCTGCGCGGCCTGTTCCGCGTCCGGTAGCGCGCGCCACCGGACGCCGCGCCTCACCGGGCTCCTGGCGCCTCAGGCCCGGCAGCCGATGAGCGCCCGCGGGCGAGGTTGATCGTCGCGCAGCAGCCGCCGGGCAGTGGGGTGTGGAGTGGGAGCCGCCCGGCTCGAGCGGGTTCCCTTGCGTCCGCAGGGCCGCGGATCGCCCAGGCTCGATGGGAGCGAACACGGCCCCGCCCGGGCGTCAGCCCGCGGACAAGTCGCTCGCCACCTTCCACTCGGTGCCGCGCGGCGTGTCCATGATCTCCACGCCCATCGCCTTGAGCTCGGCGCGGATCCGGTCCGCCTCCTGGAAGCCCTCTGGCGTCTTCTTCACCCGCGCCGCCTGCCGCGCGGCGATCCACGCCTCCACCCTCGCCACGTCGATGCCCTTCGCCCTCACCTGCCGGTCGCGACGGGCGAGCAGCCAGTCCTCGGGCTTCACCTCGAACAGGCCCAGCGCCTTCGACATCTTCGTGACGACCTCGCGCAGCGCGATGAGCGTGCGGCCGACCATGGGCTTGTCCTTCACCGGCGGCTTGTCCATGAGCTGGTTGAGCTCGTTGAACACGCCCGAGACCGCCGACAGCGCGCCGGCGAAGTTGAAGTCGTCGCTCATCGCCTGGTCGAACTCGGCGAGGAAGCGCTGCGGATCACCGTGCAGCGGCCCGGCGATGAACTCCTTTCCGTCGAGGCGCTCGTCCACCTTCTTGAGCGTCTCGTAGAAGTACTCCATCCGGCCCTCGGCGTCGGCGAGCGCCTTCTCGGAGAACGCGAGCTGCTGGCGGTAGTGCGTGGTGAGGAAGAAGTAGCGCAGGCCCTCCGCGTCCACCTTGTCGAGCGCGTCGCGCAGGCGCACCACGTTGCCGAGCGACTTCGACATCTTCGCGCCCTCGAGGTCGAGGAAGCCGCCGTGCATCCAGCAGTTGCACAGCGGCTTGCCGCTCGCGCCTTCGGACTGGGCGATCTCGTTTTCGTGGTGCGGGAAGATCAGGTCCAGCCCGCCGCCGTGGAGGTCGAACGTCTCGCCCAGGTACTTCGAACTCATCGCCGAGCACTCGATGTGCCATCCCGGCCGGCCCTTGCCCCATGGCGAGTCCCACGACGGCTCGCCCGGCTTCGCCGCCTTCCACAGCGCGAAGTCCGCCGGGTCACGCTTCTGCTCGCCCTTGAGTTCGCGCTCGCCGCCGCCGGCGCGCAGGTCGTCGAGGTTCTTCTTCGACAGCTTCAGGTAGCCGGGAAATTTCCGGACCTCGAAGTACACGTCGCCGTTCGACGCGTAGGCCAGGCCCTTGTCGACGAGCTTCTGGATGATCGCGATGATCTCGGGAATCGTCTCCGACACCTTGGGCGACACGTCCGGCTGGAGCAGCCGCAGCTTCGTCGCGTCGGCCTCGAACTCGCGGACGAAGCGCGCCGCCAGCGCGATCGGATCCTCGCCCGTCTCGGCGGCCGCCTTGATGATCTTGTCGTCGACGTCGGTGTAGTTGCGCACGTAGCGCACGTCGAAGCCGCGGTAGCGCAGGTAGCGGACGATGACGTCGAAGCTCGTGAAGGTCCGCGCGTTTCCGATGTGGACGAAGCTGTAGACCGTGGGGCCGCAGACGTAGATCCCCACCTTGCCGGGGGTGATCGGCTCGAGCGGCACCTTGGCCTGGGCCATCGTGTTGAAGACGCGGATCTCCGGGGCACCCATGGCGTGGCACTCTCCCGCCCGGCCCGTCAGAACTCAACCGTTTCAGGGGATGATCGGCCCCGTGGAACCGGGGTTTCAGCGACAGCGTTTCTCACGGCCCGAGAGCGCGCGACCTGACGTGGCCCCCTTGAGCCGAAGGCAACCGCTGGTGTCAGATGTGCGATAACGTCGTCGAAGCGCCTGAGTTCCCTCGATCCAACCCACGCAGTCGGAGTCTGTGATGCCGCCGAACCCCAAGCGCCCCGCCGTCCGCGATGTGCCCATTCGTGAAGAGCACATCCTGAAGGCGGACGACCCCCGGCCGCAGCGCGTCCCGCAGTACCCCAGCGCGAGCACGGGCGCGCGACGGCCGGTGCGGCGCGCCGAGGAGCACATTCCCACGTCGGTGTTCGACACGGAGGCGGCGGACGAGGAGATGCAGGCCCAGTACGGAGTCCCCGAGGCAGAGTTCAAGCCCGCGTTTCTCTACGTCGAGCGCGGCCCCGGCGCCGGCCAGCTGATCGAGGTGAAGCAGGGCACCATCGTCATCGGGCGCGCGTCGGTCAGCGACCTGCGGCTGCAGCACCCGTCGATCTCCCGCCGGCACGCGCAGGTGAGGCGCCAGGGCGAGCAGTTCTTCGTGAAGGACCTGGGCAGCCAGAACGGCACCTTCGTGAACAAGCAGCGCATCGCCACCGAGGTGGAGGTGAAGCCGGGCGACACCATCGCCATGGGCAACGCGCTGGTGCGCCTGCGCGGCCCGCTCGAAAAGGGCGAGAAGCTGCAGCAGACGCCGGCGAAGGCGAACAAGGCCCGCATCGAGACGGCCGTCGTCGCGCGCCACACCGGCTCGCACTCGACGGGCAGCAACGCGCTCAAGATCGCCGTCTTCGCCGGCGCGGTGGGCTTTGGCCTCGCGGCGGTGCTGGCGGTCGCGCTGGTGAAGACGCTGTCGAACAAGGAGCCCGCGACGCCGGTGCAGGTTGCGATGGCCGTCCCGTCGAGCCCCGACGAGCGCTCGCGCCTCATCGACGAGGCCATCAAGCGGAAGATGGCCGAGCAGGCCGCCGAGGCGAAGAAGGCCGCCGCCGAGGAAGAGCCCGCCGTGGAGGCCGACGTCGAAGCCGAGGCCCCGGTGGTGAAGGTGACACCCGCGGCGCAGGAGCCGCCGAAGGTGGCCGCCGCCCCGGTGGTGCGCCCCGCCCCGGTCGCCGTCGCCAGGGCCTCGAAGCCCGCGAAGGCGTCGAAGGCCTCCGCCGCGGTGGACGACGCGTTCGAGGACGAGAGCGACGAGGATGCCGCCCCGGCCAAAGCCTCGCCGGCCGCGAAGCGCACACAGATCCTCGCCAGCTACGAGAAGGGCAACGCCGAGGCGTCGCTGGCCGCCGCGAAGGCCGCCGGCGACAAGGAGCTCGTCGACAAGCTCAGCCGCTTCATCTCGTCCTACGACGCCGCCAACGACGCGATGATGGCGAACAACGGCACCGCGGCGATCATGAACTTCCAGAAGGCGCTGCAGCTCGACGAGCAGCTCTCGAGCGGCTGGGGCAAGTACGGGGCGGAGATCCGCCGCCAGCTGTCCAACCTCTACGTGCTGGTCGGCCTCAAGTTCGTCTCGGACGGCCAGGCGGAGAAGGGCAAGCAGGCGTTCCAGGCGGCGCTCAAGCACGACCCCAACAACCAGCGCGCGAAGGCGCAACTGGACAAGCTGGGCGCCGCGGCGAAGAGCCCGGACGACGCGTTCGAGGAGGACGCCGAGATCCCGGCGGCGCCGCGCAAAGCCGTGAAGCCCAAGGCGGCCGCCAGCGCGATCGACGACGCGTTCGGCGACTGACGTCGTCACGCGCCTCTTGGCGCACCATGGAGGGATGAAACAGGGCTCGGCAGCGGTGGCCATGCTCGGGCATGCTGCCGCTGCGGTGCCGATGTGTAGGTCGCCAATCGCTGTG
>JBFMAB010000079.1:88876-119819 GCA_040755835.1 Myxococcota bacterium | reverse complement strand
CTCGAGGGCGACGGTCAGCACGTCGAGCACGATGGCCTCGTCGTCGACGAGGAGGACGCTGTCGGGGAGCACGGAGGCCGTGAGTGTGCCCAGCCGCTGCTTGAGCGTCCAGCTTCGGCGTGCCTAGGTTCCGCCCACCTATGGCGGAACGACTCGCGGTGACGATGGCCATCCGGCGGCCGGACGGCTCGGTGGAGCACGTGCAGGTGGGCACGGCGGTGAGGAGCGGCGACGGCTTCACGGTGACGCTCGAGCCGATGCAGGTGGGCGGCGCGGCGCCGGCGGGGGCCTCGCGCCCGGCCGGCGGCTCGCGGACCTCGGCGCCCCGGGCGGCCGGCGGCGGCAGCGGCATGGTGTTTCCGCCGTACGGCCGCAGCAAGGGCATGCCCATCGAGGGCGCGTCCATGGCCGACCTCGAGTTCTACGCGCGCGGCTGCCGGCGCACGCTGGACGATCCCAGCAAGGCGCGCTGGCACGACAAGGAGCGGCAGCTGCTCGCCGCCATCGAGGCGGAGATCGCCCGGCAGCAGGGCGGCGGCGGGGACGACGACGTGCCTCCGCCGACGGACGCGGACGCGCCGCCTCCGGGCGACGACGACGCGCCCTTCTAACCTGAGGCGACCTGCTTTTCCGGGGGCTGGATGGTCTTCACGCTTCTCGGTCCGGTGGCTCCTGGGCAGGGCGCCGAGGTATGCGGCCACCCATCAGCCGGGTCGAGCTGCGCAAGTTCCAACGGCGGCGGGGACCTGTCGGTTCAAGGTCGACGTCGTGGTCGCGTCCGGCCGCGCGCCAGGCGGGCCCCCGGCGACCGCCGGCGAGGTGAGCGCGGGCCTGGAATCTGGTCGGCGGGAAGGCCTGCTCACGAACTCCACGTCTGCCCCGAAGCTGGTCGCCGTCGACGCCCGCAGACGCGCCGTTCTCGAGGTCGCGGCAAGGCCGAACTGCCTGCTGACCGTCAGCCCGGACGCCGGAGCCGGTGGCTTGCCCGTCGCGGTCGAAGACGAGTCGCCGCGTCACACGTGCCGGCGCGGCAACATCCGCTCGTGGAGGACGCGCAGCACGTCGACCGTCTTCGCGTCGAATCGATAGAACACGACGTGCCGGCCTTCACGGCAACGCCACAGCCCCGGGCGAACGGGGTCGCACGCCCGGCCCTGCTCCGGCTCGCGCGCGAGTGAACGGAGCCTGGCATCCAGTTGTCCGAGGTACCGCGCGACCTGGGCCTCGGCCCACCGATCGCGCGTGAACTCGGCGATGTCGAGCAGATCGCGCTGGGCGGCACGGCTCACTCTCAGCCGGCGCATCCCTCAGCGTTTCCGCCGCCGAGCCGCCTTCAGGACTTTCTCGAGTGAGTAGTCTTCGACGAAGCCGCTCTTCTCGCCTTCGTCGATGGCGGCTCGTAGCGCGGCCAGTCGCGTCTCGTCGTCCTCGAGCAGCCGCAAGCCCGCGCGGATGACCTCGCTCGCCGTGCCAAATCGCCCGCTCTTCACCTGGCCCTGAACGAAGGCGTCGAAGTGGCTGCCGAGGCTCACGCTGGTGTTCCTGGCCATATCATCTATTGGTACACGAGCGCTGGTGAAGGTCAACCGGCTCACTCCACGACGGGCAGCGGGAGCACCTCGCGCCACTCCGGCACGTCGCCCATGCCCGGGCGGCCCTGCAGCAGCTCGTGTGGCCGGAACAGGCCCTTGTACGTGAGCGACGGGCAGTCGTTGACGCGGTAGCCCAGGTACACGTGCTGGCAGCCGAGCTCGCGGGCCATCTCCACGCTGAGCATCACGTTGCCGATGCCGGGGGACAGGCGGGCGATGGCCGGATCGTAGAAGAAGTACGCCGCGCTGAAGCAGTTGGGCGTCACGTCGGCCAGGGCCAGCGCGACCAGCTGGTCGCCGTCGTACCAGGCCAGCTCGCGGCCGGTGGAGGACGGGAAGGCGAACTGCGTCGCGTACTCCTCCTCGGTGAGGTTGGTGGACTCCCAGCCCCGCGCGACCTCGCGGGTGCGGTGCCAGCGCGCGTGCAGCGCGAGCCGCGTCTGGTCGATGTGGGGCTTGGTCAGCTCGATGCGGAAGCGCCGCGTGCGCCGCAGCGCCCGCTTCTGCGACCTGGTCGGCTCGAAGCGGTGCACGTCGAGGCGAATCGACTCGCACTCGTCGCAGGCGCGGCACGCCGGGCGGAAGTACGCGGGTCCGAAGCGCCGCCAGCCGCGCAAGAGCAGGTTCTCGAGCTCCGCCGGGGAGACGTCCACCATCAGGCGGTACTCGAGCGACGCCTTCTCGTGCGCCAGGTAGCTGCACTGGCGGGGCTCTTCGACGAAGTGACGGACGAGGCGGGCCACGGCTCGCCGCGCATGTTCGCATGAGCCGCGCGGCGCTGGAATGGCGAGCCTCTCCGCGTGTACAACCCCGCGCATGGGCGACTCCGCGTGGGACCTGAAGGTGAAGGCCTTCCTCAAGAAGACGGGCGAGGACTTCAAGCGCTTCGGCAAGGACGTGAGGGCCGAGGCGCAGAGGCTGATGACCGAGGTGAAGGACCCCGAGCGCCAGGCGAAGCTGCGCGAAGGCCTCAGGGAGGTCGGCCACTGGGCCCGCAAGGCCGCCGAGGACGTCGCCACGGTGATGGAGACGGGCGTGAAGAAGGCCGAGGACGCCTTCCGCCAGGCCTCCGGCAAGGTGACGGACTTCGTCGCGAAGGACGTCGAGGGCGCCGGCGCGCCCACGGCGAAGGCCGCGCCACCGCCCGCGCCCACGCCGCCCTCGCCGCCGCCCGACATGTCCGACGCGCCGAAGTCGCGCGCGAAGAAGACCGTCGGCCCGAAGGCCTCGAAGCCCGGCGCCGCGAAGAAGGCGCCCGGCGCGAAGAAGACGATCGGCAAGAAGAAGGGCGCCGCGACGGGCGAGTGACGCCGGCCCTCAGGGTGACTGCGGCGGTGCCTTCGCGCCCTTCGCGAAGCGCTGCTCGGCGCCGGCCGGCGTGTACACCTGCACCGCCACGAAAGCCGCCTTCGCGTCCGCGGGCACCTTCGCCGAGTGCTTCTGGCCCTTCGGCAGGTGCACCGCGTCGCCGGGCCCGAGCGCCCACGTCCTGCCGCCCAGCGTCAGCTCGGCGCGGCCCGACAGCACCACGAGGATCTCGGCGGCGTCGTCGTGGGCGTGCTCCGGCACCACCGCGCCGGGCTCGAGCGACAGGCGGCCGACCGACGCGTCCGGCGAGCCGGTGCCGGCGTTCTGCTGCAGCACGGCCACGCCCTTCCCGTTGGCGATGACGTACGCCGGGGCGTCCTTCAGGGGCACGACCGGGGTTGGTTCCGCGGACAGCGCGAGGGCGGTGAGCAGCGTGACCAGGTGCATGGAGAGGTGGTCTACCACCCTCCATTCCCCAACACGGGTTCCGCCGGGTGTGCTTGACTCCACACCGTGCGTACCCCCGGAGATAAGGGCAACTTCTCGACGGACATCGACGACGACGTCATCCAGCAGGCGCTGAAGGCCGTCGAGAAGCGAACCAAGGGCGAGGGCGCGGAAGCCCAGGAGGAGGCCCCGGCGGCCGAGGCCGCGGAGGCCGGCGCGCCCGCCGAGGAGAGCGCCGGCGCGTCCGACGCGAAGGACCAGGAGATCGAGTCGCTCAAAGCCCAGCTCGAGCTGTCGATGGGCCGCGGCCGCGAGCTCATGCAGAAGCTCAAGGACGAGCACGAGAAGCTGCTCCGCGCCGTGGCCGACCTCGAGAACTTCAAGAAGCGCGCGCAGAAGGAGAAGGAGGAGGTCCAGAAGTTCGGCAGCGAGAAGCTGCTGAAGGACATGCTCCCCGTCTTCGACAACTTCGACCGCGCGCTCGAGCACGCCACCACCGCCGCCGACTTCGACAGCTTCAAGAAGGGCGTGGAGATGATCCGCAAGCAGTTCGAGGACGCGCTCGGAAAGCACGGCGTGAAGTCCTTCAGCGCGAAGGGCGAGCTCTTCGACCCGACGCGCCACGAGGCGATGTCCGCAGCCGAGACGACGGACATGCCGCCCAACCACGTCTTCGCCGAGGTGCTGCGCGGCTTCACGCTGAACGACCGGCTCGTCCGGCCCGCGCTGGTGGTGGTGTCGCGCGCGCCCGAGAAGCCGGCGGCCCCGGCGGCGCCGGCGAACGACGCGGCCCCCGAGGGCGGGGGCGAGCCGGGTGGCGGCGGCGCGCCGGCCTGACGAGAGATTCGTGGACATGGAGAATCGCAGCACCGGGAGCTCGAGAGAGCGGAGGAACCGAGGGGGTCATGGGTAAAGTCATCGGAATCGACCTGGGCACGACGAACTCGTGTGTGGCGGTGATGGAAGGTGGAGAGCCCGTCGTCATCCCGAACAGCGAAGGCAGCCGCACGACGCCATCGATGGTCGCGTTCACGGAAGCCAACGAGCGGCTGGTGGGGCAGATCGCCAAGCGGCAGGCGGTCACCAACCCGGACGCGACCATCTACGCGGTCAAGCGCCTCATGGGGCGCCGCTTCGACTCGCCCGAGGCGAAGCGCGCGAAGGACATGGTGCCGTACCGCGTGGTGCCGAGCGACAACGGCGACGCGTGGGTCGAGGTGCGCGGCAAGCAGTACAGCCCTCCCGAGATCAGCTCCATGGTGCTCGGCAAGATGAAGCAGACCGCCGAGGATTACCTGGGCGAGCCGGTCAGCGAGGCGGTGGTGACGGTGCCGGCGTACTTCAACGACGGCCAGCGGCAGGCCACGAAGGACGCGGGGCGCATCGCCGGCCTCAACGTCCTGCGCATCATCAACGAGCCGACGGCGGCCGCGCTCGCCTACGGCCTCGACAAGAAAAACGACGGCAAGGCCGAGAAGGTCGCCGTCTACGATCTCGGCGGCGGCACGTTCGATATCTCGATCCTCGAGCTGAACTCCGGCGTGTTCGAGGTGAAGTCCACCAACGGCGACACGTACCTGGGCGGCGAGGACTTCGACAACCGCATCATCGACTTCCTGTCCGAGCGCTTCAAGGCGGCGAACAACGGCATCGACCTCCGCAAGGACCGCATGGCCCTGCAGCGCCTCAAGGAGGCGGCGGAGCGCGCGAAGCACGAGCTGTCGAGCGCGACCGAGACCGAGATCAACCTCCCGTTCATCACCGCCGACGCGTCCGGCCCCAAGCACCTCCAGGAGACGATGGAGCGCGCCACGCTCGAGGAGCTGGTGAAGGACCTCATCGAGCGCTCCATCGAGCCTTGCAAGATCGCGCTCAAGGACGCGGGCCTTCAGCCGCAGCAGGTGGACCAGGTGCTGCTCGTCGGCGGCATGACGCGCATGCCGGCGATCCAGAAGAAGGTGAAGGAGTTCTTCCAGCGCGAGCCGCACAAGGGCATCAACCCCGACGAGGTGGTCGCGATCGGCGCGGCGATCCAGGGCGGCGTGCTGAAGGGCGAAGTGAAGGACGTGCTGTTGCTCGACGTCACGCCGCTGTCGCTCGGCGTCGAGACGGCCGGCGGCGTCTTCACCAAGATCATCGACAAGAACACCACCATCCCCTGCAAGAAGTCGCAGGTCTTCTCGACCGCCACCGACAACCAGCCGTTGGTGAGCGTGCACGTCCTTCAAGGCGAGCGGGAGATGGCGGCGGACAACAAGACGCTGGCCCGCTTCGAGCTCGTCGGCATTCCGCCCGCGCCGCGCGGCGTGCCGCAGATCGAGGTGACCTTCGACATCGACGCCAACGGCCTCGTGCACGTGTCCGCGAAGGACCTGGGCACCGGCCGCGTCCAGCAGGTGCGCATCGTCTCGAACTCCGGCCTCACCGAGGCGGAGATCCAGAGGATGATTCAGGACGCGCAGGCGAACGTCGAAGGCGACAAGGCGAAGAAGGAGCTCGCCGACCTCAAAAACAACGCCGACGGCCTCATCTACACGACCGAGAAGTCGCTCGAGGAGTACGCCACGCTCCTGTCCGAGAAGGACCGCGACGAGATCAAGGCGGACCTCGAGAACCTGAAGAAGCACCTCGCGAGCGCCGACCCCGGGAAGCTGCGGAACGCCATCAAGCAGCTCGAGGGCAGCGCGTACCGCATCGCCGACGCCATCTACAACGCCGAGGCCGGCAAGGCCTGACGTGACGTGACGCCGCCGTGAAAGACCTCGCCTTCGACTCCCTGGAAGAAGAGGTCCGCTTCCTGCGCGGGCTGGTGGCGGTGCAGCGCCTCGCGGACGAGGTGCTCGAGGACTGCATCGAGCGGCAGCTGGGCCTCACCGCCGCGGCCGACGCGTTCCTCGCGCAGTGCGCGCGGATGATCCACGCGAAGGGCGCCTTCGTGCAGGTGCTGGGCAGTGAGGGCCCGGTGCTGACGCGCGTGTGGGGCACCGAGTCCTTCGACGTCTTGACGTGGGTGGACGCGCGCGGCGCGGTGGCGCTCGGCGGCGAGCGCACCATCTTCGTGGCGCCGCTGACGCTGGGCCAGACGCAGCTGGGCAGCCTGGGGTTCGTCCTCCCGGGCACCTTCTCGGACGGCGGCCGGCAGGTGATGACGCTGGTGACCGCGATCGCGGAGATGTTCGACTCCGCGGTGCTGTCCTTCATCGCGCTGGCCGAAGGGCACACGCCCCTCGAGCGCCTCGACGAGCTGGAGTCGGCCGGGGAGTTCCGCCCGCGCGCGCGCCTGGGCAAGTACGAGCTGCTCCACCCGCTGGGCACCGGCGGCATGGCGCAGGTGATGGTGGCGCGCACCGTGGCGCCCGGCGGCGTCTCGCGGTTGGTGGCCTTGAAGCGCATCCTCCCCAACCTCGCGGACGACCAGGGCATCGTCGAGCAGTTCCTCGACGAGGCGCGGCTGGGCATGCGCCTCAACCACCCGAACCTGGTCACCTTCTTCGACTTCGGGAACGTGGCGGGCCACTACTTCCTGGCGATGGAGCTGATCCGCGGCGTGGACTTCGACCACGTCATCTACTGGCGTCACGGGCCGTTGCCGGCGAACCTCGTCACCGCGGTCCTGACGCAGGCGCTCGAAGGGCTGCACGCCGCGCACGAGCTCAAGGGCGACGACGGGCAGCCGCTGGGCCTCGTGCACCGGGACCTGTCGCCGCACAACCTCATGGTGGGCTTCGACGGCCGCGTGAAGGTGCTCGACTTCGGCGTGGCGAAGATGCGGGACCAGCGCACGGTGACGCTGCCCGGCATCGTCAAGGGCAAGCCGCTGTACATGTCGCCCGAGCAGGCCACCGCCGAGCGCATCGATCGCCGCAGCGACATCTTCTCGATGGGCCTCATCCTCTACGAGGCGCTCATGGGGAGGCGCGCGTTCGACCAGAAGGACGACACGAAGACGATGGAGGCGATCGTCAACGATCCGCTGCCGCGCCCGCCGCAGATCCCCCAGCCCTTCTGGGACGTCATCGCCCGCGCGCTCGAGAAGTCGCCCGACAAGCGCTACCGCACCGCGCTCGAGATGGCGCAGGCGCTGCGCGAGGTGGCCGAGCCGATGAGGGACCAGGACCTCGGCGGCCTCTTGGCGAGCCGCTTTCCGCGCCGCGTGCTGGAGCTGGACACGCTCGAGCAGACGAAGAGCAAGCTGGCGAAGGCGAAGAAGTAGCCGGCGCCCGCTCGTCCGCCTGGCGTGGCCTCACGACGGGCGGCGGCGTCTCCGCCCGGGCCCGGGCTTCGCCGGCGCGGGCCCCAGCAGCTCCAGGCGCCGCGCCAGGGTGACCGAGTCCATCTCCAGCTCCGCGGCGGCGCGGCGCACCACGCCGCCGTTGCGCTCGAGCGCCTCGGCGACCAGCACGCGCTCCGCGTCGGCGAGGCGCGAACGAAGCGAGCGCCCCTCGCCAGCCTGGCGCTGCGGGGCCCGCAGCTCGACCGGCAGCCGCGCCGGTGGCAGCACCTCCATCGGCGCCGACAGCAGCACGGCGCGCTCGACGACGTTCCGCAGCTCGCGCACCTTTCCCGGCCTGCGCCAGGCCAGGAGCAGCGCCTCCGCGTCGGGCGTCAAGCCGCGGGCGGACTTGCCGTGCTGCTGGTTGAGGGCGTCGACGAAGGCGCGCGCCAGGGGCAGCACGTCGTCGGCGCGCGCCCGCAGCGGGGGCACGCGCACCTCGAAGGTGTTGAGCCGGTAGTACGGGTCCTCGCGAAAGCGCCCGGCCGCCACCTCGTCGCGCAGCCGGCGGTTGCTGGCGGCGATGACGCGCACGTCCACCCGGCGCGTGGTGACGCCGCCCACCGGCCGCACGTCCCCCGACTCCAGTACCCGCAAGAGCTTCGCCTGGAAGTTGGGGGTGTGTTCTCCACCTCGTCGAGGAAGATGGTGCCGCCGTCGGCGAGCACGAAGAGGCCGGGGTGGTCTCCGGCGGCCCCCCGTGAAGGCGTGCCGCACGTGGCCGAACAGCTCGCTCTCGAGCAACGTCTCGGGCAGCGCGCCGCAGTCCTGCACCACGAAGGGTTCGCGACGGCGCGGTGACAGCGCGTGCAGCCGCTGCGCCAGCACCTCTTTGCCGGCGCCGGTCTCTCCTTCGAGCAGCACCGTCACCTTGAGGGTGGCGCTGTCCGAGGACGTGCGGGGCGGCGTGGTGGCGCTGGGCAGCGGCGACCGGGTGTGCATCGCCGCGGCGGGGGCCAACGTGCACGCCGGCGCGCAGCTGATCCGCCTCTGACGCACATCTCGACCCGGAGCGACGATGGCTCTCTTGACGTCCAGTTCGAAGGCGAAGGCCGCACCGCCGCCGGGGGAGACCGCCCCCGACATCGCCGACCTCCGCGAGCGCCTCGCCGCGGCGACCCCGCAGGACACCTCCAAGGGCATGTCCTTCAACGGCGTGCTGTCGGCCGCCCGCGCGCTGCTGGGCCCCGACGACATCGAGCGCGTCCAGGCGATGGCGCCCGAGAAGAAGTACGTCGACTTCTTCAACTACCCCGTCGCGACGTTCCTCCCCGCCGCCTTCACCGCCGCGAGTCTGCTGCGGGCGGGCCAGCTGGACTTCGACGGCGCGCTGCGGCGCGTCGGCGAGCAGGCGATCGTCGACTTCCTGTCGACGCCCGTGGGCCGGACGCTGGTGACCGTCTCGTCGGGCGAAGCGAAGCGCCTGATGCGCGCAGCGCCCACCGCGTAGATGACGGCGGTCAGCTACGGCACGCGCGAGACGATCTTCGCGGGTGACGCGCGCTGCGTCTTCAAGGTGCAGCGCGACTTCATGCCGCCCGCATTCCACGAAGGCGTGCTGACGGCGGTGCTGCGGGCGCTGGGGGCGCTGGGGGCGCATGCGCCGCGCGTGCGGGGCGAGCGGCTGGGGCTGCTCGACGCCGAGTACCACGTGGAGTGGAGCTGAAAGGAGAGACGCCATGCTGCGCGCCGTGACGCTGGGAGCATTGCTGGTGGGGAGCGCCGCCGTGGCCGGCGAGGCCACGACGACATTCCGCAGTGAGGAAAGAGCCGACGACGCCGGCGGACCCCGCCGTGTGCGCGCAGGCGCCGTTCCAGGCCAACGTGCTGCTGGGCGCGGCCTGTGGAGCGTGGTGACGCGCGCGCGACGGGCGGGTGGTGGAGCTGGCCCGGCGCCGCATCGGCCGCGCGACGGCGTGCCTCGAGCTGACCAACGTGATGTTCCCGAAGGGGCTCGCGCAGCGCTTCTACGTGCGCTTCGAGCTGCCGCAGGGCGCCTACGTCGCGCAGGGGAATACACGGTGACGTCCAACGCGGTCCCGCAGCCCTTCATCGTCCTGGCTGGCTGCGCGCCGGAGCTGGTGAACGGCCCGCCGGGCACGCTGGGCGGCGTGGTGACGAGCGCCTCCATCTTCAACCCGCTGCGCCGGCCCGGCTTCAGCACGGGCAGCGTGTGGACGATCCACGAGTACCTGACGGACGGTCCGCGGAGGCCGTGTGACGAGCGTGACTCCGACTGAGGCCGGGGGGATCCATGGCCGCGGAGCTCCCGGTGGTGGTGGCGGCGCAGCGGGTCGACGGCACGCAGGAGCTCGTCCGGGTGGGGACGGCGGCGTCTTCGTGCTCGACCTCTCCGCCCTGCGCATCGCCGCGATGCCGGCGGAGCCACCGCCGAGGCCGCCGCCCGTCGCGGCGCCGGTGGGCGGCACGGTGGAGGCTCTCGAGTACATCGCCGCGCGCGCCAGGCGCACGTTGGCCGACCCGTCGAAGGTCCGCCGGCACGCGCAGGAGCGCGACATCCTCACGCAGGTCGAGCACGAGCTCGCTCACCGCAAGGGGTGAGGGCGCGCGGCGTCCTCCGGCGGCGCCGTTGGCCACCGCTCACGCGACCAGCAGGTCGAGCGCCTCGCCCAGCGTGTCCACGCCCAGCACCTCGAGCCGGTTCGACTCGAGCCGCCGCGCGCTGCCCTTCGGCAGCACCACGCGCTTGAAGCCCATCTTCGCGGCCTCGGCGAGCCGCGGCTCCACCTGCGCCACGGCGCGCACCTCGCCGGCCAGCCCCACCTCCCCGAGGATGAGCGTCTGCGCGTCGATGGGCCGGTTCTGAAGGCTCGAGACGAGCGCCGCGCACACCGCGAGGTCGCTCGCCGGCTCGGTCAGCGTCATGCCGCCCGCCACGTTGACGAAGATGTCGCAGCCCAGGAGCTGCACGTCCTGCTTCTTCTCGAGCACGGCCGCCAGCAGCGCGACGCGGTTCGAGTCGACGCCGATGGCGGTGCGCCGCGCGGTGCCGTAGCCGGTGGGCGCCACCAGCGCCTGCACCTCGACGAGGATGGGCCGGGTGCCGTTCAGCGTGGAGGTGACGACGCTGCCCGACGCGCCCTTCGGCCGCTCCTGGAGGAACAGGGCCGACGGGTCCGGCACCTCGACGAGGCCGGCGCCCTTCATCTCGAAGACGCCGATCTCGTTGGTGCTGCCGAAGCGGTTCTTGTGCGCCCGCAGGATGCGGAACGGGTGCCCGCGCTCGCCCTCGAAGTAGAGGACCGTGTCCACCATGTGCTCCAGCACGCGCGGCCCGGCGATGCTGCCTTCCTTCGTCACGTGGCCCACGATGAAGGTCGGCACGCCCGTCTTCTTCGCGTACGCCATGAGCCGCCCCGCGCACTCGCGCACCTGGCTCACGCTGCCCGGCGCGCTGCCCAGCTCCGGCAGGAACATCGTCTGGATGGAGTCGATGACCAGGCTGCCCGGCGCCAGCTTCTCGGCCTGCGTCAGCACCTTGTCGAGGTCCGTCTCGGCGAAGAGGTGCAGCTGCTCACCCGTCACGCCCAGCCGCTCGGCGCGCATGCGCGTCTGCCGCAAGGACTCCTCGCCCGACACGTAGAGCGCCGGCCGGTCCTTCGCGAGGCGGTCCACCGCCATGAGCAGCAGCGTCGACTTGCCGATGCCCGGGTCGCCGCCGATGAGCACCAGGCTGCCCTGCACGACGCCGCCGCCCAGCACGCGGTCCAATTCGGCGATGGCGGTGAGGCGCCGCGCCTCGCTCGTGGACTCCACGTCCTTCAGCAGCACCGGCTTCGCCTGCCCGCCCGACGCGCCCCACGCCGGCCGCGCCTGGGACGACGTCGTGTCCACCTCTTCCACCAGCGAGCCCCACGCGCCGCAGTCGGTGCAGCGCCCCAGCCACTTGGGCGCCTGGTAGCCGCAGGACTGGCAGGTGTAATGCGTCTTCGTCTTGGCCATCGTCGCTCCCTCGCCCTCGCGCCGCCGGGACGAGCGCCACGCATAGCAGAGGGGGCTGACACCCCGCCCCCGGGTGCTATGGGGAACCCCATGCCAGCTTTCGAAGTCAGCGCGATGAACCTGTCCGCGCTCACGCGGGCGCTCGAGGCGCGTGGCCTCCTCGACCGGGTGAAGGCGGCGGTGAAGCCGGAGACGCGCGCGGCGCTCGACGACCCGATGTCCGCGCGGTGGCACCCGGGCGCCGTCGCGGTGGACACGTGGCAGGCCATCGTCGACGCGGAGGGGCCCGCGCAGCTCGAGGCCCTCAACCTGAAGGTGACGGCCGAGTCCTTCGGCCCCGTGGTGCGCCCGCTGGTGAAGGTGGCGTTGGCGCTCGGCGGCTCGTCGCCAGCGACCGTCTTCGCCCGGCTCAACGACGCCATCAAGGTCGCTACCCGCGGCGTGACGGTGACGTGGACGCCGTCGGGCGCGCAGGCCGGCCAGGTGGCCTTCGAGTACCCGTGCGCCATGCCGCCCGTCGTCGTCGAGCACGGCTGGCGCGGCGTCATGCGCTTCGGCGAGGAGCTCACCGGCAAGACGCTTCGCTTCGAGCGCTTCGAGGTGGCCAGCGACCGGCGCTTCGTCTTCCACGTCGCCTGGTGACCGGTGCGGCCCGTCAACCCACCACGGGAACGAGGTTGACAAGGTC
Organism: Myxococcota bacterium; assembly: GCA_040755835.1. Lineage (GTDB taxonomy): Bacteria > Myxococcota > Myxococcia > Myxococcales > Myxococcaceae > JADLDB01. Next base: position 107,548 of record JBFMAB010000079.1, on the reverse strand, counting down.
CTCTGAGACCCTCAAATAGCGCGGAATTTCAACGCGATGGCTCGAAGGAGCGCCATGTCCACGTTCACCGCGCACGCCCACGTCAACCACCCGCACGCCGCGCCGCCGCCGGAGGTGCCGCTGCGCCATGACTGGACGGTGGCCGAGGCGAAGGCGCTGTACGAACTGCCGCTCCTCGAGCTCGTCTACCGCGCGCAGACGGTGCACCGCGCCGTGTGGAAGGAGAACAAGGTCCAGCTGTGCAGCCTGTTGTCCATCAAGACCGGCGGCTGCCCCGAGGACTGCGCGTACTGCCCGCAGTCGGCGCGCCACCAGACGGGCGTCGAGGCGGAGAAGCTGATGAGCGTGCCCGAGGTGCTGGCGGCGGCGGAGCAGGCGCGCGCGGCGGGCGCCACGCGCTTCTGCATGGGCGCCGCGTGGCGCGAGGTGAAGGACGGGCCGCAGTTCGACTCGGTGCTCCAGATGGTGCGCGGCGTGAAGGCGCTCGGCCTCGAGGCCTGCTGCACGCTGGGGATGCTGACCGAGTCGCAGGCCAGGCGCCTCAAGGAGGCCGGACTCGACGCCTACAACCACAACCTCGACACCAGCGCCGAGCGCTACGGTGACATCATCTCCACCCGCACCTACGAGGACCGCCTGAAGACGCTGGCGCGCGTGCGCGACGCGGGCATCGGCGTGTGCTGCGGCGGCATCCTCGGCCTCGGCGAGTCGGTGGACGACCGCTGCAGCATGCTGGTGACGCTGGCGAACCAGCCGAAGCACCCCGAGTCGGTGCCCATCAACGCGCTCGTCGCCGTGAAGGGCACGCCGCTCGAGGCCCAGAAGCCGGTCGACCCCCTCGAGATGGTGCGGATGATCGCCCTCGCGCGCCTCATGCTGCCCGCGTCGATGGTGCGCCTGTCCGCGGGCCGCGCGCAGATGACCGGGGAGGCGCAGCTGTTGTGCCTCCTGGCGGGCGCGAACTCCGTCTTCTTCGGCGACAAGCTGCTCACCACCGGCAACCCGGGCTACGCGCAGGACATGGCGCTGTTCGAGCGCGCGGGCATCAAGCCGCTCGAGCCGAACGTCGACAAGCCGGTGGCGCAGTAGGTGCGCGGCGTCGTCGACAGCTGGGCGCGCGAGGACCTCGCCGCCCTCGACGGGGAGGGCCTGCGCCGGCAGCTCGAGCCGCTCGAGTCGCCGCAAGGCCCGCGCATTCGCGTGGGCGGGCGCGAGTACGTGAACTTCTCGTCGAACGACTACCTGGGGCTGGCCAACGACGCGGCGGTGCGCGCGGCGGCCGAGGCGGGGCTCCGGCGCCACGGCGTGGGCGCAGGCGCGTCGCGGCTCATCGTCGGCGACTCGGACGCCCACCAGTCGCTCGAGCGCGCGGTGGCCGAGTTCGAGGGCACCGAGGCCGCGCTGCTCTTCAACTCCGGCTACGCGGCGAACGTGGGCGTGCTGTCGGCGCTGCTGTCGCCGGGCGACGTCGTCTTCTCGGACTCGCTCAACCACGCGTCGCTCATCGACGGCTGCCGGCTGGCGAAGGCGAAGGTCGTCGTCTACCCGCACCGCGACGTCGCGGCGCTCGAAGCGCTGGTGGCGGCGCACCCCGGGCGGCGGCGGCTCGTCGTCACCGACGCGGTGTTCTCCATGGACGGGGACCGCGCGCCGCTGGTCCAGCTGTCGGCCCTGTGCCGCCGGGAAGGCCTCGGGCTGCTCGTCGACGAGGCGCACGCGACGGGCGTGCTGGGCGCGCGCGGCGCGGGCCTCTGCGAGGCGCTCGGCGTCGCCCCCGACGTGCTGATGGGCACGCTGTCGAAGGGCCTGGGCTGCGTGGGCGCGTACGTGGCGGGCTCTCACGCGCTGCGCGAGGTGCTCTTCAACCGCGCCCGCTCGCTCGTCTTCTCCACCGCGCTGCCGCCGGCGATGTGCGCGGCGGCCGAAGCGGCGCTCAGTCGCGTGCGCACCGACGCGTGGCTGCGCACGGCGCTGTGGCGGAACATCCACCACTTCGCGCGCGGGCTGCGGGCGCTGGGGCTCCCGGCGCACGAGGACTCGGCCATCTTCCCGGTGGTGCTGGGCGAGCCGGAGCGGGCGGTGGCGGCGTCGAAGCGGCTGCGCGAGCAGGGGCTCCTGGTGAAGCCGATTCGCCCACCGACGGTGCCGAAGGGGACGAGCCGGCTGCGCATCGCGCTGTCGGCCGCCCACGAGGTGTCAGACCTCGACTCGTTGCTGGTCGCGCTCCAGAACGAAGTCTCCCGCTCCCCCCGGGGACAGGGGCGGAGAGAGGGGCCGTCGCCAGCCCCGGAGGCGCGATGAACACGAAGGCGCTCCTCGCGCTCGACGCCGCCCACGTCTGGCACCCCTTCACCCAGATGCAGGGCTGGCTGGCCGACGAGCCGCTCGTCATCGAGCGCGGCGAAGGCAACTGGCTCATCGACACCGACGGCCGGCGGTGGCTCGATGTCATCTCTTCGCTGTGGGTGACGGTGCACGGCCACCACGTCCGCGAGCTGGACGACGCGGTGAAGGCGCAGCTGGACCGGGTCGCGCACTCGACGCTCCTCGGGCAGGCGAACGTGCCGTCCATCGAGCTGGCGGCGAAGCTGGTCGCGCTCGCGCCCAAAGGCCTGACGCGCGTCTTCTATTCGGACTCCGGCAGCACGGCGGTGGAGATCGCCGTGAAGCAGGCGTACCAGTTCTGGCAGCTGTCGGGCCGGCCGGAGAAGCGCCGCTTCGTCGCGCTCGAGGAGGCGTACCACGGCGACACCGTGGGCTCCGTCTCGGTCGGCGGCATGGCGCTCTTCCACGAGCGCTTCCGCGACCTGCTCTTCCCGGTCGAGCGCATCCCCACGCCGCACGCGTACCGCTGGAAGGGCGCCGACGTGCTGGGCGAGGCGCTCGCGGCGCTGGAGCGGCTGCTCGAGGAGAAGGCGGACACCATCGCCGCGCTGGTCATCGAGCCGCTCATCCAGGGCGCCGCGGGGATGCTGGTTCAGCCGAAGGGCTACCTGAAGGCGGTGGCCGCGCTGTGCCGCAAGCACGACGTGCTGCTCATCTGCGACGAGGTGGCGACAGGCTTCGGTCGGACCGGCACGATGTTCGCGGTTGAACAGGAAGGCGTCACGCCGGACTTCCTGTGCCTCGCGAAGGGGCTCACCGGCGGCTACCTGCCCCTCGCCGCGACGCTGTCCACCGAGCGCGTGTACCGCGCGTTCCTCGGGCGCTTCGACGAAGCCAAGACCTTCTTCCACGGCCACACGTACACGGGGAACCCGCTGGCGTGCGCAGCGGCATTGGCCAACCTGGCGCTCTTCGAAGCGCGCGGCACGCTTTGCGCCATGCGTCCAACGATGGACGCGCTCGCGAAGGGGCTCGAGCGGGTGGCGACGCTGCCCCACGTGGGCGACGTGCGCCGCGTGGGGATGATGGTGGGCGTCGAGCTGGTGAGGGACCGGGCGACGAAGGCCGAGTACGAGTTCGGCGAGCGCTTGGGCTTCAAGGTGTGCCTCGCCGCGCGCAAGGCCGGGGTGCTGCTGCGGCCGCTGGGCAACGTCATCGTGCTGATGCCGCCGCTCTCGTTGACCGTCGACGAGGCGGAGCTGCTCACCACGGCGCTCTACGACGCCATCGCCGAAGTGACGGGCCGGGAGTGACGTTTTCGCAAGAGAGACGAAACCGCAGCTCAAGGTGCCCGCGCGCGGTCACTGACAGTCGGTTCCACAATACCGACAATGCGTGTGGGTATTGTGGAACCGAGTCGAAGCCGCGGGCCCAGGACTCAGGGCCGCGGCGGCGGCGGCGCGTCCGGGCCGGTGCCGACGTCGGGGTCGACGGTGCTGCCACCGGACACGCATCGCGGCGGGGTGATGGGGCAGGGCAGGCAGCCGCCGTGGCCGTCGTCGCGGCACTCCAGGGTGCACGCGTAGGAGACCTCCTGCAGCGCGCAGCCCGGCTGCGTGAGGCACGCGTCTTCCGACAGCGACTCGCACGGCGGTGGGGCGCGGTTCACGCAGAACTCGACGACCTCGCAGGAGTCGGGCGGCGGGAGGCAGCCGTGCTCCATGCCGGGCGGCGTCTGGGCGTCGCCGGAGCCGCGCGCGCCGGTGCACAGCTGCCGCGACACGACTTCGCACGCGGGGATGAACTGGCACAGCGCGACGGGCATCAGGCTGCAGTCGGGCGGCGGGGCCGGCGTCGGCTGGCACACCTCGGTGGGCTCGGCGAAACAGCCCTGCACCGCGCGCTGGACGTCCGTCGCGTACAGCGGCGTCGTGGCGACCAGCTCACAGCCGGCAGTCGCGAGGCAGGTGTCATGGTTCAACCCCTCGCACGCCGTGACGAGGCCGTCCTGGTTCTGGTCCCACGGCTTCGTGCCGTCGGCCGCGTTGCAGCCCGCGAGCACCACCGCCACCACTGCCGTCATCACCTTGCGCATGTCGTCTCCCCGAGCCGGCCCTGTGCGGATCGCCGGTGCAGGGGCGGTGCCGCGCGGGTGCCTTCAGGAGTGACGGGCACCTGCGCGGGCGGGCGTTCCGCCGGCCCACGGAGGTGTGAGGCGAGGCCCCTCGGATTTCCGTGGAGGCCCGCGCGTCGATTTCGGCTAGGAGGCGTGGCTCGAGTGGACCGCTGGCGCACACCGCAGGTGGGCTTCGCCCTGGTGGCGGGGCTGTACCTCTTGTCTTTCCCGTACCACCCGGGCCTGCGCTCGCCGAACGAGCTGTGCCGCCTGTGGCAGTCGCGGGCGATCGTCGACCACGGCACGCTGAACATCAACGCCACGCTGATGCAGTTCGGCATGGTGGGCGACCTGTCCTGCACGCTCGAGATGCAGGACGGCTCGCTGAAGCCCTGCGTCGGTCCGCAGGCGCCCACGTCCGGCGCGGTAGCGCGCTTCTACTACCCGTCGAAGGCGCCGCTGCTGTCGTTCCTCGGCGCGCCGGTCTACTGGGTGCTGGCGAAGGTGCACGCGCCGGTGTCGGAGCTGACGCAGGTCTTCTGGAGCCGGCTCTTCATCACCGTGCTGCCGTCGCTGTTGATGTTGGTGCTGCTGCGGCGCTTCCTCGCCGCGTACGTGAGCGCGGGCGTCGCCGACTTCGTCACCGTCACCTACGCGCTGGGCACCATGGCGTTCAGCTACGCGGAGGCCTTCATGAGCCACCAGCTGACGGCGGTTCTCTTGTTCGCCGCCTTCTCCGTGGCGTGGAAGGTGGAGCGCGGCGAGTGGAAGGACTGGGCGTACCTCGGTGCGGGCGCGCTGTCGGGGCTCGTCGTCGTCGCGGAGTACACCGGTGCGCTCGGCGTCGTTTGCGTGTCGGCCTACGTCGTCGTGTCCCGCTGGAAGAAGTGGGGCGCGCTGGCGAAGGCGGTCGGCTTCGTCGTCGCGGGCTCCGCGCCATTCCTCGGCGCCCTCATGGTGTACCACCACGCGTGCTTCGGCGGCCCGCTGGTGAGCGGCTACAAGTTCCTCAACGACGCGGCGTACATGGGCTGGCACCAGGGCGGCTTCCTCGGCATTCGCGTGCCGGACGGGCGCGCCTTCGTTTTGTCCTTCTTCTCGCCCCTGCGCGGGATGTTCGCGCTGTCGCCGTTCCTCCTCGCCAGCTTCCTGGGCCTTGGGGACACGCGGGCCCGCGACAAGGCGGTGTGGGTGATGCTGCTGGTGCTGCTCGGCGCGAACGCCTACTTCACGTCGTCCTTCACCTATGACTCCTGGGGCTGGACGGTGGGCCCGCGGCACCTGACGCCGCTGCTTCCCTTTCTCATGCTGCCGCTCGCGCTGGGGCTGGAGCGCCTCGCGGCCACGCCCGCCTCGCCGTTGCGCGCGGTCGCGCTGGGCCTGTGCGTGTCCAGCGTGCTGGCGACCGGGCTGGTGGGCTTCGTCAATTACGTGCCCGACGACGTGTCCACGTCGCTGTGGGCGCTCGCGGTGCCGATGCTGGGCGACGGCTTCTACCCGGTGTCCTGGCTCGCGGCGTGGGTGCCCAATCCGGCGTCGGGCGCCCTGCTGGTGGCGTTGTTGCTGGCCGTCACCGCGTGGCTGGTGACGAAGGCGCTCGAGTGGAAGGCGGTGCCCGCGCTGCTGGTGGTGGCGCTGGTCGTGCACTTCGGCGTCCTGCGCCTCGCGACGCGGCACGACGCTGCAGATCAGAACGCCCGCGCGTTCCTCGAGCGCGTGTGGGTGGCGCCCAACGGCCGGCGCCTGCCCTTCTGACTGAGCGCCTCGGCGGCCTCGTCCTCTGCTCTCGGGGTGACGGCGCTCCCCGCGGTTGCGTTGCCGTCCGCCGCGCCCGAAGGGTGGCGCGACGACGGCGTGGTGGACGACGTGAAGGTCGGGCTGTGCGCGTTGGAGGGCGCGCCGTTCGACGAGACGCGCCTCACCACCACCACCGCGGCGCCGCTCGCCTCGAGCTGCGGCAGCCTCTTCGGCAAGTCCGCGACGGGCGCGGAGGTGCGCGTCGTCATCAGGGCCGCTGACGGCGACCGCGGACGTGCGAGCCGGTCGCGCTCCCCGTCGGGTCCGACCGCGACTCTGTGCTGCACGTGGTGGCGCCCGCGTCGCAAGGGCGCTGCGACCTCACGTCACCACCGAGGACGACCCGGCGCGACCTGCCCGCTGCGGGACACGTGCACGACGAGCGCCTCGCCGCGCGCTGGCTTGTGGTGCCCGACGCCCAGGGCACCGCGGCGTTACCGCCTGCTCCCTGGCGACCCGGAAGCAGCGGACCCGCCGTCTTCACGCGGCCTGGCTCGAAGCGCGCGGCCGCCGACGGATGCGCGGGGTGCTGCCGCGGGCGAAGGCCCCGCCCTGACACCTGCCGAAGGCCGGTGTGCTATGCCTGCGCGAAGGGGGAGCCATGAGGGACGGTGCGGCTGGCGCGTGGGGCGAGTGGGTCGATCGGCTTCCGGCGCTCGTGTACCTGATGAGCCCGCGCGGCGAGCTGCGCTACGTGAACCGACGGTGGACCGAGCTCACCGGCCAGCCCGTCGAGGAGGCGCTCGGCTTCGGTGGCGCCCGCTTCGTCGTGCCGGAGGACGTGCCGCACATGCTGGCCGACATGCAGGCCGTCGCGCAGGCGCCGCGAGAGCGGGACCGCTTCGTCCGCGTCGTGACGGCCGACGGCTCGACGCGGCGGTTGCGCGCGCGATCGACGCCCGTCTTCGAGGATGGCCAGGTGACGGCGTTCCTCGGCGTGGCGCTCGAGGCGGACGCGGACGACGCCGGTGCGCCGCTGGCCGTGCAGCTCGACGAACTGCGGCGCCACGTGGCTCGCTCCGACGCGGTGCTCGCCGCGCTGCCCGACGTGCTGTACCAGCTCAACGCCGACGGCGTGTTCCTCGGCTGCACCGCACCGCCCGGTGTGACGCCCGCGCTGACGATGGAGGCGTGCGTCGGGCGATTCGTGGGTGACGTGCTGCCGCTGGACCAGGTGCACGCGGCGACGCGCGCGATGCGGCTGGCCGCGGAGACGAAGCAGACCCAGCGCTTCACGCTGCGGCTCCCCGGCGGGGACGGCCTGCGCGAGCTCGAGGTGCGCGCGGCGGCGATGCAGACGGGCGACTTCGTGTGGGTCGTTCGCGACGTCACCGACGCGCGCCGCGCCGAGGCCGAGCTGGTGGCGGCCCGCGAGGCGGCGCTGCAGGCCAGCCGCCTCAAGACGCAGTTCCTCGCGAACATCAGCCATGAGATCCGCACGCCGCTCAACGGCATTCTCGGGGTGACGCAGCTCTTGCGCACGATGCGCCTGCCCGACGAGGCGGCGGAGTACCTCGACGTGCTGCAGGGCTCGGGCGACGGGTTGCTCGCGATCGTCAATGACGTGCTGGACCTCTCCAAGATCGAAGCGAACCGCCTGGAGCTCGCGCAGGTCACCTTCGACTTCGAGGACGTGGTCACCACCGCGGCGCGCGTCTTCGGGCCCCAGGCGCAACGGAAGGGGATCGAGCTGCTCGTCGAGGTGGATCCGGCCCTGCGCGGTCCGGCGAAGGGCGACCCGACGCGCATCGGGCAGATCGTTTCCAACCTCGTGTCCAACGCGGTGAAGTTCACCGACGAGGGGCGCGTGCGGGTCAGCGCCCAGCGCATCGGCGTCGACGGCGTCCGCCTGGCGGTGACGGACACCGGCCCCGGCATCGCCGCGGACATGCACGAGCGCATCTTTGATGCGTTCACCCAGGTGCGCGCCGACCCGTCACGCCGCTACGGCGGCACGGGGCTGGGCCTCACCATCACCCGTCGGCTGGCGCGGCTCATGGGCGGCGACGTGCGGGTGGTCAGCACGCCCGGCGCCGGCAGCGTCTTCGAGGTCGTGCTGCCGCTGCCGTCGTCGCTGAGCCCGGCGCCGCTGGGCCCGGTGATGTCGCGCCCGACGCCGCCGCCGCGCCGCCTCAAGGTGCTGGTCGCCGAGGATGACGAGGTCAACGCGCGCCTCACCCACGCGCTCCTCGAGAAGCTGGGCCACCAGGTCGAGGTGGTGCGTGACGGGCAGGCGGCGGTCGACGCCGTCGCCGTCGCCGACTTCGACCTCGTGCTGATGGACGTGTCGATGCCGGTGCTGGACGGCCTGGCGGCGACGCGCGTCATCCGCGGGCGCGAGCGCGGCAGCGAGCGGCACCTGTCCATCGTCGCGCTCACCGCCAACGCGATGAAGGGCGACGACCTGGTGTGCCTGTCGGCGGGCATGGACGCGTACCTGCCCAAGCCCGTCACCGTCGAGGCGCTGCGCGACATGCTGACCTGGTTTGGCACCCGGCGCTGACGGCCCGAAAGGGTTGTCTCCACTGGCATTCCGTGCGACGACACCGCGCCGTTGTCCGAGCGCCGCACTCCCGGAGGCCTTTGACGTGTCGACCGACGCCGCCAGCGCATCCACCCCCGCCCCGAAGGACTCGAAGGCCGAGCCCGCGACGCTGAGCGAGGCGCTGCTGGGCAAGGAGCTGCTTGGCAGCCCCGCCTTGAAGAAGGTGATGGCGTGGCCCGCGGAGCTGCGCGCCGCGCTGGTCGCGTGCTTCTTCGCCACGTTCGTCTTCGTGCCGTTCCTCGGCAGCGTGGGCCTGTGGGATCCCTGGGAGACGCACTACGGCGAGGTCGCGCGCGAGATGATCCAGCGCAACGACTACGTGCACCCGTACTGGGAGAACGCGTACTTCTTCTCGAAGCCGGCGTTCACCCTGTGGATGCAGGCGGTGGGGCTTCAGGCCGCGGACATCGGCGCGATGCTGGCGCTGGCGCTGGCGGCGCTGCTCGGGGGCCTCGGCTTCGCGCTCTACACCGGCAAGGCCGGCAAGCCGTCGCAGACCAGGGAGTTCTGGGGCGCGCTCTCGCTGGGCTGGGCGGTGGTGTTCGGCCTGCTGTTCGCCTGGTCGCTGTCGGTGAAGCTGCCGTACACCTTCGGGCAGGTGGCCGTCGGCGACGGCGCGCTGCCGCCCTTCACCGAGTGGGGCTTCCGGCTTCCGTTCGCCATCTTCTCCATCGTCGCGGTGACGCTGATGACGTACGCGCTGACGATTGCGGTGAACGCACGCGCCGCGCTGGCGAGCGCCTTCGTCCTGGTGACGATGCCGCTGTACTTCCTGTTGTCGCGGCAGGCGGTGACGGACACGCCGATCGTCTCGGCCACCGTCTCGGGCATCGCGTGCGCGATGGTGGCCCTGTTCGACAAGGACACGCGGTACCGGAGCGAGTGGTGGTACGCGAGCTACGTCTTCTTCGCGTTCGCGACGCTGGCCAAGGGCCTGTTGGGCTTCGGCGTGCCGATGGTGGTGTTCATCGCCTGGTTCGCGCTCGCGCGCATGCCGTGGAGCACGAAGGCGCTCAAGGCGCACCTCGGCTGGTTCTTCGGGCCTGCGGCGATGCCGCTGGCGACCGGCGCGGGCGCGGGGATCATCGTCGGCGGGATCGCGTATGCGCTCGGCAAGCAGTGGGGCACCACGTTCATGGCGGTGCCGATCATCAACAATGAGCCGATGCTGTCGGCGCCGACGTGGCTGGGCATCATGTGGGGCTCGCTGGCGTTCTGGGCGGTGGCGACGGTGATGCTGGGGCAGCAGGCGAAGCGGCTCAACGCGCGGCCGCCCGAACTGTTCGCCATGGCGTACGAGATGCGCCTGGGCACCGGCATCCTGCTGTTCCTCGCCGTGTGCCTGCCCTGGTACTACGAGATGTTCACGATGTGGCGGGTGGACGACGAAGGGAAGCTGTTCTGGTTCCGCTTCATCATCCACGACCACTTCGCGCGGCTCGGCTCGGGCGTGCACACCACGACGCCGGGCGGCGACTTCACGTACTTCATCCAGCAGGGCGGCTACGCGATGTTCCCGTGGGTGGTGTTGATTCCCGGCGCGTTCGCGGTGGTGTCGCGGCTCAAGGTGCGCGGCGGCTCGTCGGCCGACGGCACGGCGCTCATCGCGGTGCTGTGGTTCGCCGTCTCGTGGGGCCTCATCGGCGCGTCGGCGACGAAGTTCCACCACTACGTCTTCCCCATGCTGCCGCCGATGGCGATCCTCATGGGGCTCTTCCTCGACAAGCTGTGGGAGGAAGGGCCGGCGGAGCACGGCATGGCGCTGGTGCTGGGCGTGCCGATCCTCGCGCTCGTGGGCAAGGATCTCGCGAGCGACTTCAAGCACTTCACGGACCTGTTCGTGTACAACTACGACCGTCCGTACCCCGCGTTCCTCTCGGAGCGCCCGACGCTGGGCAGCTACAACCTCAAGCAGCTGCTCGGCATGGGCACCGTCGTCGTGGCGGGGCTCGCGGCGCTTTTCGCGGCCATGAAAAATCGGGTGGCGCTCTTCAGCACCGGCCTGGCGGGCGTGCTGGCCTTCGCGCTGTGGTTCAACTGGGGCCACTGGGTGGACCTGTCGCACCACTGGACGCAGCGCGACCAGTTCTGGCGCTACTACTCGCAGAAGCGGGAAGGGGAGCCCATCGCGGCGTTCCTCATGAATTGGCGCGGCGAGACGTTCTACTCGCGGAACACGGTGAAGCAGATCAAGGACAACCCCAACGTGGGCATGGCGAACTACGCGGCGCAGCCGGGCCGCAAGTGGAGCCTCGTCGAGCACGCGCGCCTGGGCATCCTCAAGAACGCGGTGGGCAACCACAACGTCACGCTCATCGATAAGGACCTGAACAACAAGTTCGTCCTCGTGGTCATCGAGTAGCGGGCCTCCCGGGAAGGCGGGCGGTACGTGCCGTGCACCGCGCGCGCGCGTGAACTCGCTTCTTCCCTGCCCAGCGCCGCCCGCGCGGGACAGAATGTCAGTCGCCCATGCGTCCCCCGCGCCGGAGCGTCAGGTGATTGGCATCGCCGTCGAAGGTCTCGCGAAGCGCTTCGGCCAGCGGATCGCCGTGTCGGGCCTCACCTTCGAGGTGAAGGCGGGCGAGGTCTTCGGGCTGCTCGGGCCCAACGGCGCCGGCAAGACGACGACGGTGCGCATGCTGACGGGGTTGCTGACGCCGTCCGAAGGCAAGGCGGTGGTGTGCGGCGTGCCGCTGCCGCTCGAGGGTGACGGCACGGCGCTGCGCCGGCGGGTGGGGCTGCTCACCGAGCAGCCGGGGCTCTACGACCGGCTCACCGCGCGGGAGAACCTGGGCTTCTTCATCCGCCTGAACGAGTTGGACGAGGCGAAGGCCTGGGCGCGGGCGCAGAAGTACCTCGCGCGCTTCGGCCTGTCCGGGCGCGAGGAGGAGCCGGTGGGCGGCTTCTCCAAAGGCATGCGGCAGAAGCTGGCCATCGTGCGGACGCTCCTGCACGAGCCCGACGTCATCTTCCTCGACGAGCCGACGAGCGGGCTCGATCCGCAGTCGGCGCGCACCGTGCGGGACGCGGTGGCCGAGCTGGCGGCGGAGGGCCGAACGCTGGTGCTGTGCAGCCACAACCTCGCCGAGGTGGAGCGGCTGTGCACGCGCGTCGCGGTCATCAAGTCGACGCTGCGCACCGTGGCGTCGCTGACCGAGCTGCGGCGCGAAGGCCTCGCGGTGGACGTGCTGCTGGACGGCGACGCGGCGCGCTTCGTGCCGCCGCTGGCGGCGCTGCCGTTCGCCCCCAGCGCGCAAGCCGACGGCAGCCGCTTGAAGGTGCTCTTTTCGGACGAGGCGCAGGCGCCCGACGTGGTGGCGTGCCTGGTGGCGGCCGGGGCGCGCATTCACAGCGTGACGCGCGCGGCGCGGCCGCTCGAGGAGGCGTACCTGGAGCTGGTGCGCGAGGAGGACGAGGCATGAGAGCGGGCTTCTCGGTGCGCCGCGTGCTGGCGGTGGTGTGGAAGGACCTGCTCGACCTCCGGAAGAACCGCGGGATGCTGTGGTCGATGCTGGCGCTGCCGACGGTGGTGGTGATCATGCCCATCGGCGTGGTGACCGCCTACGCGCGCACCCCGGACAAGGCGAGCCTCACCATCATGGCGCAGTACTTCGAGCCCACCGTGAAGTCGGCGGAGGCGGCGCGCTTCCTCATCGACAAGGTGCTGGCCGACTGGTTCACCATCTACCTGGTGATGCCCATCTTCGTGCCGATCCTCATCTCGTCGCACGCGGTGGCCGGCGAGAAGGAGAAGCGTACGCTGGAGCCGCTCCTGGCTTCGCCCATCACGCCCATCGAGCTGGTGCTGGGGAAGTCGCTGGCCTCGCTCATCCCCGCGGTGACGATCTGCTTCATCGCCTTCGGCGCGCTGTGCGTGGGCGTCGACGTGGCGGCCTGGCCGATGGCGAAGGAATTGGTGCTGCCCAACGCCATGTGGGTCTTCGGCGTCGTCGTCGTCGCGCCGCTGTTCGCCTTCTTCGGCAACGGTGTGGCGGTGCTCATCAGCGCGCGGGTGGGCGACTCACGGCTGGCGCAGCAGCTGTCGGGCCTCTTCGTGCTGCCGCTCGTCGGCCTCGCGGCGGGGCAGTTCGGCGGCTGGCTGAAGGCGGGCACCGGGTACTACGCCGTCATCGGCCTCCTGGTGCTGCTGATGGACGTGGCCATCCTCCTCGCGGCCAAGCGCATGTTCGACCGCGAGCGGCTCATGTCCCGCTGGGGCTAGACTCGCGCGGGTATGGAACGAGACGCCTCCCGGGCCGGGCCGTCCGACCGCAAAGCGGCGGGAGCGCCTCGAGCAGCTGCAGGTCGAGGCACGCCAAGCGAAGGCTCGGCTCGAGCGCATCGGGCCTGCGCGCGGCTGGGCGACTCAGGCCGTCGCCTCGACGAAGACCTCGGCCCACGCGACGGGCTGCCACGCCGGGCCCACGTCCACCTTCGACTTCGAGAAGCCCGCCTCGGACAGCATGCGGTACCACTGCGGCACCGAGAAGATGCGGACCTCCTCGAGGCCGAAGACGGCGTTCTCGACGAGGTCGATGGCCGCCCAGCCGAAGAAGTGATCCTTCCGCGGGTCCACCAGCACCAGCATGCCGCCGGGCTTGAGGACCCGCCGCATCTCCTTCAGCGCCGCCAGGTGCTGCGGGTAGTGGTGGAACGAGTTGGTGCAGATGATCTTGTCGAAGGCCCCGTCGCGGAACGGCAGGCGCCCGGCGTCGCCGCGGGTGAGCCGCCCGGTCAGCGCCGGCACCCGGCGCGCGGCTTCCAGCATGCCCTGTGAATAGTCGAGGCCGATGGCGTGCGCGCCGCCCTCCGCCACCTGCTGGGCGCCGTCCCCCGGCCCGCAGCCCAGGTCCAGCACCCGCTCGCCTGGCGCTGCCTTGAGCCGCTCGATGGCGACGCGCTGGATGCGCCGCAGCTCCAGGCCGAGGAGGGTGCGCCGGTAGAACCGGCTCCAGACGTCGAAGAAGCGGCCGTGCTTGCGCTTGGGGTCGTCCATGGAACCGGAAGGCCGTCATGGATCATCGGGTTTCGGCATGCAATCGTGCGCCGCGGCATTCGTAGGGCGCTTTGCAGTCACATCTTCCGGGCGGCTGCCACGCCGGCCCGTACAACGCGAGGGAAGATCAGATGGGAATCTTCGACAAGCTGAAGTCCGAAGCACAGCGCAACTTCATCGCGCGCGCGGACGAGGCCAAGGACCACATCATCTACAAGTATCCGGAGCGCAACGTCCGGATGCTGACGCAGCTGACGGTCCAGTCGGACGAGATGTGCCTGTTCCTCAAGGACGGCGTCGTCGTCGGCAAGCTGGGACCTGGGCGCCACAACCTCGACTCCAACAACATCCCCTTCCTCTCGGCGCTGCTCGAGAAGGTCACCGGCGGCAACCTGTTCGTCGCGGAGATCTACTTCGTCTCGCTGCGTGAGTTCTCGCAGATCAAGTTCGGCGGCCCCATCGGCGACGTGCGCGACCCGGAGACGGGGCTCGGCATCGGCACGATGGTGTACGGCGACTTCTCCATCAAGGTGACCGACCCCGAGAAGCTGATCCTCGGCCTCGTGGGCCTGCGCAAGGCCAACAACGAGGAATTCATCGGCTGGTTCAAGAGCCAGGTGCTCAAGGTGACGCGCGACCGCATCGCCGAGCTGCTGGTGAAGAAGAAGTGGCCGCTGCTCGACGTCACTTCGGGCGCATACACCGAGGAGATCGAGGAGGAGGTCATCGCCGGGACGGCGAAGCACACCGACTCGTACGGCGTGTCCGTCGTGCGTTTCGGTAACTTCACCATCAGCATCAAGCCCGAGGACGAGGCGACGCTGAAGAAGCTGTCGAAGGACGTCGCGTACTCGCGGCTCGCCGGCGGCTTCCAGCAGTACGCCCAGGGCCAGGCGATGCTCGGCGCGGCCGAAGGCATGGCCAGGGGCGGCGGCGACGGTGGCGGGGGCGCCGGCAACGCGCTCGGGGGCATGGGCATGGGCATGGGCTTCGGCATGGCCCAGATGTTCATGAACCAGAACCAGCAGCAGGCGCAGCAGCAGCAGGCGCAGGGCGCGGGCGGGGGCCGCTCGGTGATGGATCGCCTGAAGGAGCTCAACGAGCTCAAGAACGCCGGCCTCCTCAGCGAGGACGAGTACGCCGCGAAGAAGGGCGAACTGATGAAGCAGCTGTGACGTGAACGCCTGGCCCTCTCCTCCTCCACGGGGGAGAGGGCCAGGGAGAGGGACATGCCCGCATGCGGTGCCCGCGCTGCCAGGCGGCGCTCACGCCGGTCGTCGTCGACCCTGAGCTGGACGACATCGAGGCGCTGCATTGCGCGCGGTGCCACGGCCACTGGCTCGAGCAGAAGGACCTGAAGCGCCTCGAGCAGGTGGTCGAGGTGCACTGGGTCGAGGTACGCCACATTCCCCCGCAGGACCTGCAGGACGCGCCCTTGTCGTGTCCGCGGTGCGTGCCCGAGCGGCACCTTGTGAAGCTGCACAGCGAGCGCGATCGCAAGGTGGTGATGGACGCGTGCATCCACTGCCAGGGCGTGTGGCTCGACGGCGGTGAGCTGAACGCCATCCGCGAGAAGAGCGTGTGGGCGGCCCTGGTGGACGCCGTGCGCTTCCTCGTCCGGAGTTGACCTGTCTCACATTTCTGTGCCACCGAAGGCCGGACGTCGCGGACTTCGGGGGGTGGAGGTGCTTCCGCGCGGCACCGGGCGCGCGCGTCGGTGAGCTGGTCCAGCAGAAGGCCGCGACACGCTGGCCCTGAGCGCCCACTGACGGCCGTCAGCGCGCCATGAGGGCCGTGGTGCCTCCAGCCCGCGCGAGGTGGTAGGCACCGCGGCGCATGAACACCGCGCGCAAGCTGGACGCCTCGAAGGAGCTGGTCGACGCCGTCGACGCCACGTTGAACCGGGCGCTGGAGAACCTCGGGCGGCTCCAGGCGGACCGCGGCAGCTGGCCGGGCGACTACGGCGGACCGATGTTCCTGCTGCCGATGTACGTCGCGCTCGCGTGGGTGGTGAAGCGCCTGCCGTCGCCCGAGCGCAGCGCGCGCATCGTGACGTACTTCACCAACGTGCAGCGCCCCGACGGCAGCATCGGCCTCCATGCGGAGGCCACCGAGGGCAGCATGTTCACCACCACGCTGTCGTACGTGGCGCTGCGGCTGCTCGGCGTCGGCGCGGGCGACGCGCGGCTGTCGAAGATGCGCCAGTGGATCCACGCGAACGGCTCGCCCCTGGGGGCCGCGTCGTGGGGCAAGTTCACCCTGTGCCTGCTGGGCCTGTACGAGTGGGAAGGCATCCACCCGGTGCTGCCCGAGCTGTGGCTGTTGCCGTACGAGGCGCCGCTGCACCCGGGCCGGCTGTGGTGCCACGCGCGGCAGGTGTACCTGCCCATGGCGTGGCTGTACGGCGCGAAGGCGAGGGCGCCGGACGCGCCCATCCTCCGCGAGCTGCGCGAGGAGCTGTACCAGGGCCGCTACGCGTCCATCGAGTGGGCGAAGCACCGCGACACCGTGGCGAAGGGCGACAACTACCGGCCGACGACGCTGGGTCTCAAGGGCGTCAACGCGGGCCAGGGGCTCTTCGAGAGGCTGCCGGTGAAGCTCTTGCGCCGGCGCGCGATGGACGAGTGCCTCCACCACATCCGCTACGAGGACCAGGTCACCAACGACATCGACATCGGCCCGGTGAACGCGGTGCTGAACATGTTCGTGCACCACTTCCGCGGGGCCGACGGCGCGGCCGATCTCGAGCGCGGCTGGTACAAGTTCGACCGCTACTACCTGTGGGACGGCCACGACGGCCTGAAGATGCAGGGGTACAACAACAGCGAGCTGTGGGACACGGCCTTCGCGGTGCAAGCGATTCGGGCGGCGGTGCAGTCGGGCGCGGTGAAGGCCAGCGCGGCCGAGCCGGTGCTCGAGAAGGCGTACTCCTTCATCCGCGACAACCAGATCCTCGAGGACGTGCCCGAGCCCGAGAAGCACTACCGGCACCCGTGCAAGGGGGGCTGGCCGTTCAGCGATCGCGCGCACGGCTGGCCGATCACCGACTGCACGTCGGAGGGTTTCAAGTGCGCGGTGGACCTCGAGGGGCGCTACTCGCCCGAGGTGCCGGTGGACCTGTTGCGCGACTCGGTGCGGCTCATCCTGTCGTGGCAGAACGACGACGGCGGCTGGGCGACGTACGAGAAGCAGCGCGGCGGCGCGTGGCTCGAGCAGTTCAACCCGTCGCAGGTGTTCGGCGACATCATGGTGGACTATTCGTACGTCGAGTGCACCAGCGCCAGCCTGCAGGCGCTGGCGAAGGCGAAGCAGCGCTTCCCCGGCGAGTTCGACCTCGACGGGCCCATCGCGCGCGGCGCCGACTTCATCCGCGCCCAGCAACGGCCCGACGGCAGCTTCGAGGGCAGCTGGGCCGTGTGCTTCACCTACGGCACCTGGTTCGCCATCGCGGGCCTCAAGGCGGCGGGCGCGACGGCGGACGACCCGGCGATTCGCCGCGCGGTGGCGTTCCTCTTGTCGAAGCAGCGCCCGGACGGCTCGTGGGGCGAGCACGGCAACAGCTGCCGCGACCGCCGCTGGGTGGAGGACGTGGACGGTCGCGTGGCGCAGACGGCGTGGGCGCTGTCGGCGCTGGTGCGCGGCGGCTGCGACGTGCGCGAGGCGATGGACCGCGCCGCCGAGTGGCTGTGCCGCCGGCAGGAGCAGGACGGCAGCTGGGCGCGCGAGCCATTGGTGGGTGTGTTCAACCGCACGTGCCTCATCGCGTACGACAACTACCGGCACTACTTCCCGGTGTGGGCGCTCGGGGAGTGGCGGGAAATGGTGACGAGCTGAGCGCACCGTGTCTTCCTTTCCCCCCATCGGGGGCGGGGAAGAGCCGACCCACTGACGGCCGCGCGCAAACGCGAGACGCTCGAGGACGAGCTCAACGAGGTCCGCCTCGCCGCCGACGATCCGCACGCGCCCGAGTCCGTCGCCCGCCTCGGGGCCGCGCTCGCGTCGAAGAGGGGCCTCGTCGTCGACCGCGCGGCGAAGCTGATCAAGGAAGGCGCGCCGTGCGACTACGCCGAGCGCTTGCGCGACGCGTGGCAGAACCTCGTCGACGCTGGGGCCACCGCCGACCGAGGCTGCCGCGGGAAGGTGGCCGTCCTCGAGGCGCTCGACGTGGAGCTCCTCCTCGCCAGCCTCGAGACCGCTGCGCGCCCCGCCGATCGCGGGCGCTCCTGCGCGCGCTCGGCCTGCACCGCAGCGACAGGCCGCCGACGCGCTCCTCTCCCGCATCGCCGCCGCGGCGCCGAGGGACGCCGAGGCCGCGCTCCGCGCCATTGCGGCGCGCCGCTTCGAACCCGGCCTGCGCGAGCGCGTGCTGGAGGCCGTCCGCCGCAACACCCGCGCCGACCTCTCCACCGTGACGGCGAAGGCGCTCGCGGAACAGCCCCAGTCAGCCACCTGGATCGCCGCAGGGCTCACGCGGGCGTGGCGCGCACCTGGGCTGCCGACGTCGGCGGGTGCTTGCCCGGATTGCGGCGTGTCTGTCGCGGCTTCGGTGCGCTCGGCAGCGGGATGCGGCGGGCTGGAGCAGGCGCAGGCTTCGAGTTGCGATGCGACGCGAGCGGCAGCGTCGTCGCGCGCCGGAGGACGCGCTTCGTCCGTCCGGGCGTGGCGCCCATGCGTGCCAGCGCCGGGCGCGCGCTGAACGTCGAGCCGAGCGGGCGTCGGCCACCCTCCTGGCCGCAGCTCACCGTCGCCCGCGGACGAGCGTCAAGGCGACGAGGAGGCGCCAGCGTCGAGGGCGAGGCGCGCCGGCGCTGGCCACGGCCCGGGCTCGAGCCCGCCGTCGCTCGCGGTGGAGGGCGCGCGCGACGAGGAGGCGCCAGCGTCGAGGGCGAGGCG
>JBFMAB010000079.1:0-88776 GCA_040755835.1 Myxococcota bacterium | reverse complement strand
GAGGGCGCGCGCGACGAGGAGGCGCCAGCGTCGAGGGCGAGGCGCGCCGGCGCTGGCCACGGCCCGGGCTCGAGCCCGCCGTCGCTCGCGGTGGAGGGCGCGCGCGACGAGGAGGCGCCAGCGTCGAAGGCGAGGCGCGCAGGCGCTGGCCACGGCCCGGGCTCGAGCCCACCGTCCCCGGCGGTCGCTGGTGCGGACGCCGGTGACACACCACCGTCGAGCAAAAGCCGCGCGGGTGCGGGCCAGGGGCCGGGTCGCAGCCCGCCGTCGGCGTCGCGCTTCACCTGGCCCGCCGCGGGCCACGGTCCGGGCCTCAGGGCCGCTCCACCGAGCGCGCGACTCAACGCCGCGCTCGCCTCGGGCAGCTTGCCGAAGCGAGCCTCCAGCGGCGTCGAGGTGCCCTCGGCGAAGCGCGTCGCCACCGCCTGGAACGCCTCGGGCGACTGGAACCAGTCGTCCGACAGCTCCGCCCGCAGCGCGCGCGCCAGCGCCGCCGCCTTGAGCTGCGTCGCCGAGCGGAGGAAGTCGTCGGTGTCGATGCGCCAGCGCACGCCATCGGCTTCGGACGGCGGCAGCCCGAGCGCGCGCGACATGAGCTGCACGAAGCGCGCGCGGGCCTCCGCGTCGGACAGGCCCTGCGTCTCGAGCCGCACCAGCACCACGCCCGCCGCGCGGCGGACGAGGAAGAGGCGGTTCGCCGTCCACGCATCGAGGACGGCCTGCTGCACCGGTCCCTTGATGCCGACGGATTCGAGCCACGCGGGCGTCGCCACCAGGCCCGCGAAGAGCTCGGCCAGCACCTGCGCGAAGGCGGGGTCGCCGAGCCGCTCGGTGGCGAGGTGGCCGGTGCGCGCCTCCGACAGCGCGAGCGCCGCGCCCAGCTCGCCCAGCAGCGCCGCCTGGTCCCGCAGCCCGCCCGCGGGACGGAAGGAGACACGCACGTCCGCGGGAGCGGGCGCGATCGTCAGCGGCAGCGGGTGCTTCTTCGCGCCGCCGGCGAGGTCCAGCGTGAGGCCGGGTCGGCCGTACACGCCCAACGCGCCGAGGAGCGCCACGGCGCGCGACGCGAGCTGCTCCTTCGGGAATGCGGCGTCCACCTCGGGTGGCATGCGCAAGAGGCGCGGCAGCTCGGCGCGCGTCAAGCGGGCAAGCGGGAGGCGCACGTCGACGGCGGCCTGCCGCTCCAGCGCCGCGCGCCACGCGTCCTCGGTGGACGCGAGCACCTGCTCTGCCGCGCGCGCAAGCTCGTCGAGGTCCAGCTCGCGCGTCTCCGCCGCCAGCTCCAGCGTCGACGGGCTGTCCAGCGCGGCCACCGCCTCGGCCGCCTTCGCGTCGCGGCGGGCGAGCGCGGCGTCGAGGCGCTCGGCGGCCTCCAGCGACGACCTCCACAGCGCCCTGCGCTTCACCGCGCTCTTCTCGGTCAGCAACACCTGCGGCAGCTCGCGCCAGGCCACCTCGCGACCGTCGACGGTGAAGGTGAGGCCGGCCTCGAGGCTCGCCACCGCATCGTTCTCCGTCTCCAACGCCCGCGACAGCAACTCGCCGGCGAGCCAATGCTCGAGGTGCGCCGCGCGCCGCGACACGCCGTCCGGCGCTCCGGCGCGCGCCGCTCGCAGCGTGCGAAGCGTCTCCCGCGAGTAGAGCGCGTCGTGGCCTTCCCTGGCCCTGGTGAGGTCGAGCGGCGCGCCCGTCGTCCAGTGCCGCCAGAGCGCTTCGTCCTGCGCGCGCAGCACGGCCGCGACCTCCGCCTCGATGGCGTCCACCGTCGCGACGCGTGGATCGACGCCGGCGTCCACCGGCCCGCGGTCGATGTACTCGGGCACGGCCTTCGGACAGCCCGCGAGGAGGACGACGAGGAGAAGCGCGGGGAGCCAGCGCGCGGTCACGTTCACTTCCGAGTCAGGGAGCGGTGTACCGCCCGGTCACCGGCAGCCGCTCGTCGGCGCGTCTTCCGCTGCACCCCTCCGCTTCGCCGCTCAGCGTGCCGTCCTTCGCGCTGACATCGAGGCGGACGCAGCCCACCGCGGGGCCCATCTTCATTTCGGCTTTCGCCCTCAGCGCGTCGCGCTCCTTCTGCAGCTGATCGAGCTCGTTCTGCGACTCGGAGAGGCACGCGGGCTTCTGCGCGGCCGGCAGCTCGTTGCAGCCGTTCAGCTTCTTCAGCGTGGCCTGTCGTCGCGCGTTGATGGCCTTCATCTCGGGGGAGCGCATCAGCTCCTGCATCGCCTTCGTCGCAGCCGTCGCGTCGTCCTGCGTTTGCACCTGGTCGAGCCGCAGGCTGCCAGTCCTGGGCGACACGCGGTACTGCACGGTGCCCAGCAGCTTCCCGCCGCGCTTCCACTCGCCGGGGGCCTGCACCTCTTCCTCGCGCTGGAAGCGCGTCTTCACCACCAGCGTGTCGCCGCCGACCTCGAGCGTCCAGGTGTGCTCGCAGCCGATGAAGAGGCCGTTCACCCCGCTGGTGGCGAGGGACACGGGCGCTACCACCTGGACGCCGACCGGCCCGGGGAGCGCGTCCTTCTTCACGCGGACGGTGGCCTGCCAGCCCTTCGGCGTCAGCGACTCCTTGACGATCTCCACCGCGTCGCTGCGGACGCCGACGAGCGAGCCCGGGAGCAGTTTGCCGGACACGGTGATGTCCTTCGTCTCGCCGGGGCAGAGCACGACCGCGGCGCCCGCGCCGCCGCCTTCGCCGAAGGTGACCTCGGGCGTGGGGTATTTGTTGAACAGCGCCTTCGCGTCGCGGTCGAGGCCCAACTTCTTCCGCTCGGCGAACGCGGCCTGGCGGTAGGCGTCGAGGCGCTGGCTCCACGCGTCGGCGGCGGCGGGTACGGCGGCGAGCACTACGAGGGAAAAGGCGAGTGAGCGCATCAGATGTCCTCCTCGGAGAAAGCGAGTCCCACGACGGCGGCAACAAGGCACAGGTCCGCGGGGCGGGCGAGGGGAAAATCGAGCGCGGCCCGCGTCATGATCGCCGCCAGCGACGCGACGAGCGCGGTGCCCAGCGCACGCCGCGAGCCCCACCCGCGGACCAGCGCAGCGACGAACAGCAGCGCGAGCGCCGCGAGGCCGACGACGCCGCGCTCGACGAGCGCTTCCAGCCAATCGTCGTGGGCGTGGTCCTGCAGGCCAGTGAAGCGGAAGTGGGGGTCGGCGGCGACGCAGACGGCATCGTCACCACAACGCGCGCGCCACCACTCGACTTCCCAGCCTGGCCACAGCGCCTCGAGCGCGCCTGGCCCGAGGCCGACGAGGGGCGCGTCGAGGGCATGGGGCAGGGCGATGCGCGCGAGGTAGGCGCGGCCAGCGACGGCGTCGCGCAGCGAGCGGCCGCCGAGCGGAACGATGAGCGCCGCGAGCGCCACGACGCCGCCCAGCGCGAGGAGTCGGTGCCGCGCGGCGGAGGCGCGAAGGCCGCGGGCCTCGCGTGCGCTCGATGCGGGCGCGCTGCCGGGTGTCGTCCGCTCGCCGGTCGGCGCGTCCCGCGGGGCTCCCGTCGCGAGGGCGCCGGAGGTCGTGCGGTCGCCGGAGGTCGTGCGGTCGCCGGAGGTCGTGCGGTCGCCGGAGGTCGTGCGGTCGCCGGAGGTCGTGGGCTCGCCGGAGGTCGTGGGCTCGCCGGAGGTCGTGGGCTCGCCCGACGTCGTTGGCTCGCCCGACGTCGTTGGCTCGCCCGACGTCGTTGGCTCGCCGGAGGTGGTGCGGTCGCCAGACATCGTGCGCGCGCCGGACGCCGCGCGGTCGCCGGAATTCGCGGTTTGCCCAGGCCTTGCGGAGTCGCCGGACGCGCGGCGAGCGCTGGACACGGCGCTGACGACGTCATCCCCCAAGCCCTCGTGTCGCTCCGACTCCGCGGGCGCGGGAACGGGTCCGCTGGCGCGTTCCGCCGATGAAAACCTGTCGGCGGCTGGCTCCGACCGAGTCCGGCGGGCCCGGTGGGCGAGGGCGACGCCGAGCGCGGCGGCGAGCGCCGCGACGGTCGCGAACGAGCGCGTCGCCGCGAGCGCGGCGAGCATGAGCCCGCAGGCGAGCAGCCACGTCGCGCGCCGCCGCGTGGCCTCCGCCCAGCCGGCGAGCGTGAGGCACAGCACCACGCTGAGCGCCGAGGCGACGAAGTCGGGGTTTCCCAGCGTCGAGTACACCTTGAGCCGCGCGCCTTCGGCGTGAGGCTGCGCCCCGGCGAACGGATCCACGCCCACCGCCTGCGCGAGGGCGATCGCCGCCACCAGCGCGCCGCTCGCCGCCGAGGCGGCGAGTATCCACCGCGCCTCCACGCCGCTGCTCGCCCAGGCGAACGCGAGGAGGCCGAAGGCGAGCAGCGTCGAGGATGGGCCCGGCGCCGCGAGATCGGCCACCGCCCAGGTGAGCGCACCTGCCAAAGCGACCGGCGCCGCTGCCCACGCGAGCCGCCGCCGGCTCCACGGCAACAACACGACGGCGAGCGCCGCGGCGGCGAGCAGCACCACCCGCTTGGGCGCGCTGAACGGCGCCTCGAGCCCGGGCACCAGCACCAGCAGGGCCGCCGCCACAGTGAGGGCGGGCACGGCGCCGCGGGCGATGCGCACGGGGACGGACACGGCGGCGGCATGATGCCACGGCGCCGCGGCGCGCTCTGGTACGACCACGACGGGTCGGGCTAGATGCAGCCGCCATGATGTACTTCGAAGACTTCACCGCCGGCATGACCATGGACGCGAAGGGCCCGACCGTCACGCGCGAGGCCATCATCGACTTCGCGCGCCAGTTCGACCCGCAGCCCTTCCACCTCGACGACGACGCGGCGGCGAAGTCGCTGTTCGGCCGCCTCGCCGCGTCCGGCTGGCACACCGCGGCGTTGACGATGCGGATGATGGTGGACGCCTACATGCTGAACGCGGCGTCGCTCGGCTCGCCGGGGGTCGACGAGCTGCGCTGGGTGAAGCCGGTGTACGCGGGCGACACGCTGTCGGCGCGCGCCACCGTGCTGCAGGTGAAGCCGTCGAAGAGCCGCCCGAACATGGGCGCGGTGCAGATGAAGTGGGAGACCTTCAACCAGCACGGCGAGCTGGTGATGCACACCACCACCTGGGGCCTGTTGCGGAAGCGGGAGCGCTGAGCGTGCCGACCGAGGCGCAGTGGCGCGCCGCCCGCGCGCGGCAGGCGATGTACGCCGCGCTGCGCGGCTTCTTCGGGGCGCAGGGCTATCTCGAGGTGGAGACGCCGTGCCTGGTGCCCGCCCCGGGCCTCGAGCCGCACATCGATCCCTTCGAGGTGCCCTTCGTGCCGCAGACCGACGTCGGCGCGCGCCGGCCGCTCTACCTGCACACCAGCCCCGAGTACGCGATGAAGCGGCTGCTCGCCGACGGCAGCCCGCCGCTCTTCCAGCTGTGCAAGACGTTCCGCAACGGGGAGGTCTCCGCCACGCACAACCCCGAGTTCACGATGCTGGAGTTCTACCGGCCGAACGCGGACTACCACGCCATCATGGCGGACCTCGAAGGCGCGCTCGCGGCGGCCGAGGCGGTGGTGGCGCCGGGGCGCGGGCTCTTCTCGCAGCGGCCCTTCGAGCGGCTCACCGTGCGCGACGCGGTGCTGCGGCACACCGGCATCGATCTCTTCGCCCACCCCGACGGCGCCAGCCTCAAGGCGGCGGCGAAGGCGGCGGGCGTGCACGTCGGCGACTCGGAGTCCTTCGACGACGTCTTCTTCCACGTCTTCCTCGAGCGGGTGGAGCCGAAGCTGGGCTTCGGGCGGCCCACGTTCCTCACCGAGTACCCGGCGTCGATGGCGTCGCTCTCGCGCCTCAAGCCGGGCGACCCGCGCGTGGCGGAGCGCGTCGAGCTGTACGCGGACGGCGTGGAACTGGCGAACGGCTTCTCCGAGCTGACCGACGCCGCCGAGCAGCGCGCGCGCCTCGAGGACGAGCAGGCGCAGCGCCGCGCCGCCGGCCGGCCCGTCTTCCCGCTCGACGAGGCCTTCCTCGAGGCGGTGGGCCGCCTGCCCCCGTCCGCCGGCATCGCCGTGGGCCTCGACCGGGTGCTCATGCTGCTGGTGGGCGCCAGCGCCATCGCCGACGTGCTGCTGTTCCCCGCGCGCGACTTCGTCTGACCGCCCGGTCGCTCACCTCCGGCGGCACGGGGCCGGGAGTGGGTGGCGCCTGACGGTGGGCCCAAGACCTCGAGCGTCCCGCCCGGGCGGCGGGGGGACGCGAGGCGCGATCGGCCCTCCTCCGTCGCGCGCTCCGGGGGTAGGGTCACGTTCGTGCTGCCCAACCCCAAGGAGCTCCTTCGCACCGCCGTCGTCGGCGCCGCGGCCGTCGGCCTCACCGGCACCTTCTCGTCGATCGTCTCCGCGTTGACGCTGCTGGACGAGCGCGCGCCGGACCCCGCGATTCGCCTGTGGGCGGACTCGGTGCTCAAGGTGTCGCACGTCCGCACGCAGGTGCGCGGCCTGGAGCACCTTCCGCCGGGGAACTTCGTGCTGTGCGTGAATCACCAGTCGAACTTCGACGCGCTGGTGCTGTTCCGTCACATCGACCGGCACATGCGCTTCGTCGCCAAGGCGCAGCTGCGCAAGGTGCCCGTCTTCGGCTTCGCGCTCGAGCGGGCGGGCAACATCTTCGTGGACCGCACCGGCACCAACTCGGACAAGGAGAAGCTGAACGAGGCGGTGCGCGCGGTGCGCGAGCGCGTGTCGGTGGTCTTCTTCGCGGAGGGAACGCGGAGCGACGACGGCGTCTTGAGGCCGTTCAAGAAGGGAGCGGCCATCATGGCGCTCGAGGCGCAGGTGCCGCTGGTGCCCGCGGCGGTGGCCGGCACGCACCGCATTCTCGAGAAGGGCAGCATCGCGATCCACCCGCGGCCCGCCGCGCTGCTCATCGGCCCGCCCATCGAGACCGCGGGACTGTCGGTGGACGCGCGGGACGTCGTCACCGAGCGCGCCCACGCCGAGGTCGCGCGGCTCCTCGACGAAGGCAACCGGCTCGTCGAGGAGATGGAGCGCGGCTGAAGACGCGCGTGGCCCCGCTCGCCGAAGTCGACGAGCGGGCCCGGTGCCGCGGGAAGGCTCGAGCGCTACGGCGCGGTGAACAGGCAGCGCGTGTTCGGCACGATGATGTCAGCGAGCACGTACACGTAGTACTGCTTGCCGCTCACCAGCGCGGCCGGGGCGAGGTCCATGGGCGGGAAGGCCTGCGTGACGCCGGCCGGCTTCACGCCGTACTTCACCTGGCCGCTCTTCACCGGCGTGCCGTTCACCGGCACGTCCAGGCGCCACAGCGTGCCCTTCGGCAGGTCGAGGTTCGGCGGCACGGTGGGGTTCGCGCTGCCCGCCTCGAGGATGTAGACATACCGCGCGTCGCCGTTCTTCCAGGTGACGGTGCCGTCCGCGCCGACGCCTTCGCCCTGCTCGCAGGCCTTCGGCTGGTAGAAGCGCTGCTCGTCGAGCGGGCCGCCGCCGTAGGTGCCGCTGTAGTCCTCCTTCTTCAGCCCGCGGTGCGCCGCCTCGTTCTCGAAGAAGCGCCGCATGCGCTCGGGGTCGGTGGACGGGAAGATGGAGCCGAACGGCTGTTCGGGGGTGGGGCGCCAGAAGCCGTTGTTGTCGGCCGGGTCGTAGGCGCCGAAGCCGACGGTGTCGACCCACCCTGCGCCCATCGCGATGCCGCGCGGGAAGAAGCTGTTCACGAAGTTGCCCGGCGACTCGAGGTACCACTGCGACGCGCCCTTCGGCGCGCGGGTGCTGTGGCAGCAGACGCAGGCCGACGCCTCGATCTGCGACTTCACCCAGGACAGCTCGGCGACGTACGCGGGGTCTCCCATGCGCGCGTCGGCCCTCTCGGCGTCGGGCGCGGGCGGCACGGCGTAGTACGGCCGCTGCGTGCGCACGCGATCGCAGCTCGCGTAGTCCGAGAAGCTGCGGCCTTCCTCGGTGGCGCCGCTGATCATCTCCCAGGTGCAGACCTGGCCGTTGGGCCCCTTGCCGGCGGGCTCGCCGGGGAGCGGGTCCTTGCAGACGAGCGCCGGCGGCTCGAACGTCGGCAGCCCGGCGCCGCCCGTGCCCGGCTCGATGCCGCCGCACACCGGCGAGGGGTCGAACACGCCGCCGCCGAAGAACTCGCAGCCGCGCTGCGACGCACCGCAGCGGTCCGCGTCGTCCCCGGGAAAGGTGATGCGCTCGTAGCGGACGTCCTTCTCCTTCGTGAAGATGCAGTAACCCAGGTACACGTCGATGTTGCACGCGCTGCCGAGGACGATGGTCGAGCCGTTGCCCTTGCAGTCGTCGGTGGCAGTCCGCTCGTCCCACTCGCCGACGTAGTCCTTGCACTCCTCGCGCTGGCTGAAGCGGTTCACGTAGGTGCAGTGGCCCACCACCTTGTCCGGCAGCATCGGCACCGGGCCGCCACCGCAGCCGCAGCCCGCGGCGAAGGACAGCACCAGCCCCGAAACCATCCACTGAAAGCCACGCATCGTCCCAGTCCTCCCGTTCACAGCGGGCCGTACGGACGGGCGCACAGGCGTGTTTCAACAAACCCTCTACAAGGTTGATGGCGCTGTCGTTTCCGTTGGTTGCGATGGCTCTGGCGGGGACTTCCAGCGCTCGTGCATCCACACCCACTGCTCCGGGTGCTCGCGGATGGCGTCTTCGATGGCCTTCGTCAGGGTGGCGGTGAGGTCGGTGACGGCGGCGTCGCTGTCGCCCGGGGGCAGGGGCACCTCGCGCATGACGATGCGGTACCGGTGCGGCGCGACGCGGTGACAGAAGCCGGTGAGGACGGCGGCGCCGGTGCGCAGCGCGAGGTCGGCGGCGGCGCGCGGCGTCTTCGCGAGGTGGCCGAAGAAAGGCACCCACACCGACTGCACCTTCGTGTCCTGGTCGATGAGGAGGCCGAGGAAGGCGCCGTTCTTCAACGCGCGAAGCATCTCCTTCGCCGCGCTGGGCCGCCCGCGCCAGATGGGCCGCACGCCGCCGGAGGTGCGGAAGCGCTCGATGAGCGCGGTGGTGCGCGGGTCCGACGCCTCGCGCGCGATGGTGAACACCGGGTAGCCGGCGAGGCCGGCGCGGCGCGCGAGCAGCTCCCAGTTGCCGACATGGCCGGTGACGAAGACGACGCCCTTCTTGCGCGCGAGCGCCGCGTCGAAGGCCGCGCGGGACTCGGGCGTCCAGTCCACCCACTCATCCACCCGCCGGTCGAGCTGCTTCACGCACACCAGCTCCAGCGCCATGCGGCCGAGGTGCGCGAAGCACGCGCGCGCCAGCGCCTCGCGCTCGGCCGGCGACTTCTCGGGGAAGGCGCGCTCGAGCGACGCGAGCGCCTTGCGCCGCTCCCGGCGCGCCAGGGCGTAGCTCAGCCGGCCGACGACGGCCCCGAGGCCCGAGGCGAGGCGAAGCGGCAACAGCCCGAGCAGCCCCACCAGCGCGCGGACGAAGACGTAGCGGACGGCGCGCTTGAGGCGCTTCCTCATCGGCGGTGGCGGGGCGCTGGCCACGGGACTCGCGCTATACACGGTTTCGATGCGCGCACTCGACGAGCTGGCGACCCTGCTCAAGCCCGCGGGCGGGGGCGTGTACCTGGTGTCCACCGGCAAGGCCGAGCAGGACCGGCTGCAGCAGCGGCTGTACGGTGTGGCCGACGAGGCGCAGGTGCGGAAGGCCTTCGAGGCGAAGCTGGAGCAGCTCGCCACCGCGAAGGGCGTGCTGCTCGGCATTCCCTCTGACGTAGGCGCGGGCTTCCGGCGCGGGGCGAACCTGGGGCCGCAGGCGATCCGCACGCGGCTGCTCGACGACGGCGTGGACCTCGCCGCGAAGGGCGTCGTCGACGTGGGTGACGTCTTCGTGGTGCCGCAGCTGCTGCACGACTCGATGTGCTCGCCGTCGCAGCTCGAGGCGAGCCGGGCCGCGCTGTACCCGCAGGTGCCCGAGGCCGAGCGCGCCGGCTTGCCGGTGTCGCCCCTGTCCATCGCCGAGCGCGCGTGGCGGCTCGTGCTGCAGGTGAACCCGGCGGCGAAGCTGTTCGCGCTGGGCGGCGACCACTCGTGCGCGTGGCCGGTGGTGCCCGCGCTGGCCGACGCGCGGAAGGCGCCGTGGGGCATCGTGCAGTCCGACGCGCACACCGACCTGCTCGCCGAGCGGCTGGGCGTCACGTACTGCTTCGCCACCTGGAGCTTCCACGCGAACGAGCGGCTCGGCCGCGCGGGCCGCCTCACGCAGGTGGGTATTCGCGCGACCCGCAAGTCCCGCGAGCACTGGGAGTCGACGCTGGGTGTGCGGCAGTTCTGGGCCGACGCGGTGCGGGCGGACCCGCAGGGCTCGCTGGACGCGGTGCTCGCGCACGTGAAGGCCACCGGCGCGAAGCCGGTCTTCTTCTCCAACGACATCGACGGCACCGACGCCGCCTGGGCCGACGCCACGGGCACGCCCGAGCCCGCCGGCCTGGACCCCGACTGGCTGGTGGAACTCATCCGCCGCCTCGGCCGCGAAGTGGGCCTGTTGGGCGGCGACGTGATGGAGGTGGCGCCGGGCCTGGGCCCCACGCCCGAGAGCACCGCGCGCACCGTCGGCCTCGCCGCCCGCTACCTGGTCGAGACGGTGGACGCGGCGCTGGGCAGCCCGGCGTGAGTGTGGCAGGAAGCCGCCCACGCATGCGCTGGTTGCTCGCCCTCGCCGTCGCCGCTGCCCTGTTGACGGGCTGCAAGAGCCGTTGCCGCCAGCTGTCCGAGAAGCTGTGCGACTGCACGCTGAACTCGAACGAGAAGACGTCGTGCCTGCAACGCGCGGGGGCGAACGAGGCGAACAACCCGCCCTCGGAGGCCGATGAGGCCGTCTGCGCCGCGCTCTACGAGCAGTGTGACTGCCGCCTCATCGACACGCCGCAGGGGAAGATTCGTTGCGGCCTGGCGCGTCCCGTCGAGGGCATCGACGCGGGATTCTGACGGAGGAGCGGCGGCGGCTGTCGCTCCCCCGGCGCGAGGAGCGGCAGCCTCCCCGGTGGCTCAGCCGCGCTTCACCTTCACGTACAGGCGGCGCAGGTCCTCGTTCACCTTCACGAAGTCCGTCTTGCCCTTCTCGTCGGCGATCTGCTTCTCGAGCGCGGGCAGCGACTTCTGGGCCTCCGCCATCGCCGCCTTCGAGTCGTGGACCAGCCAGTCGGCGCCCTGGATGAAGGCGAGGCGGGTGTCGAGGTTCTTCTCGGTGAGGCGCTTCATCAGCTCGCCGATGACCTCGGCCCTGCCGCTGCGGCCCACCTCGTAGGCGGCGCGCTCCCGCACGCCCTCGTCCTTGTCGTCGAGGTGCCTGGCCCAGCACCCCGCGTCCCCCTTGCACTCGGCGGCGGCGGCGGCGCGCAGCTTGAACGCGTTCATCTTCTCGATGTGCTTCTTCACGGAGGCGGCCACGTCCTTGCACTCGGAGTACTCGGGGTCCTCCTTGCACTCGCCCTCCATGAGCTTCGGCTCGGCGGCGATGAACTTGTCGAAGACGGCCGGGTCGTCACCGACCATGGCCACGCCGCGCATCGACTGCTCGCGCGCGTCCCAGCTGCCCTTCCCCGACGACTCGACCAGCCTGGGGTACGCCTCCTTGCCGCCGATGCGGGCGATCGCCCAGACGTACTCGTGGCGGGCGTTGGCCTCCTCCTCGAGCAGCATCGGCGCGAGCACCTTCGCGGCCTCCTTCGAGCGCATGCGGCCCAGCGCGTCAGCGGCGCGCATGCGCATGATCAGCTTGATGTCGTCGAACTCGCTCTTGAAGTTGAGGAAGCCGATCAACGCCTTCTCGGCGCGCATGTCGTGGAGGTCGCCCAGCACCTGCGTCGCCTTGGCGTACAGCGCCACGTCCTTGATGTTGTTCTTCTCGGCCCACTCGAAGAGCGCCTTGTCCTTGCCCTCGACGACGGGCAGCAGCGCGTCGGCCGCGGGCTGGCCGAACTGGTACAACGCGAACGACGACTCCATGTAGAAGCTGACACCCCTGCGCTCCTTGAACATGGCCTTCACCACCACCGGCACCGCGGCCGGGTCGCCGATGTCCCCGAGCGCCATGATGGCCTTCTTGGTGATGAAGGTCTCGATCGCATCGTCGGCGGCCAGCTCCGACAGCGGCGCCACCGCTTCCTTCGCTTGAAGCGCGCCGAGCGCCTCGATGGACGCGATGACGGTGTAGTTGTCGCCCTTCACCTTGAGCAGCTTGAGGAGCGCGGGCACGGCCTTCGCGTCGCCGATGCTGCCCAGCGCGACCGCGATTTCCTTGTTCATCGCGCGCGCGTCGGAGTCCGAGGCGGCCAGGTCCATCGCGTTCATCAAGGGCTCGAGGCTCGACGGGTCCTTCGCCTCGCCGAGCAACCGCGCCAGCGCCGCCTTCACCTCGGGCGACTTCTCGGCGTCGAGCCGCTTGTTGAGCATCGGCACCATCGCCTTGCCCATGTGCTTCGAGCTGCGCAGGTCCTCGATCGCCTTCTTCTTCTCCTTCTTCGACTTCGCGTCGGCGATCCGCTCCTCCCAGTACTCGGGGGTGCTCGGGTCCTTGCTGCAGCCCGCCAGCAGCATGAGTGACAGACCGACTCCCAGGACGATGCGACCCATGGTGGTGCCCTCCGGTGGTGCCCAGACCCACCCCCTCAGGCAGGTCCGCGATGTGTGGGTCGCTCGTAGACCCGCAACGCGACAGGGTCAACCAGCAACCCCCGGGCGAACGATGCGGCGCGTCAACCTCATGTAGGGAAACAGGCAACCCGTTTCTTCATCGGCCGATACTGGGACGAGACGGTGATGCCATCACGGAGTCGAGGGGCGGGCCCGTCGGCTACCGTCGGGCTTCTTCGCAGCGACTTTTTTTCGAGACGGGGCGAATCGACATGACGATCAAGATTCAGCGCGGCCGGCAGTTTCGGGTGGGCGAGGCGGACTCCGAGCTGTTTACGAAGAGCGGCCGCACCGGCGGCTTCCTCGAGAAGGCGTCGGCGAAGCTGGTCGAGCAGCAGCACACGGTGCAGCTGCGCTGGCCGAACGGCCGCACGCTGACCTTGAAGAGCCAGGCCGACTGGACGCAGTTCCTCGGCAAGTACGCCGCGAACCAGGAGCAGGTGAAGGACTTCCCGAAGAAGTTCGGCATCACCTTCTCGGACTTCGTGAACGTCCTCGACGACGTGGCGGCGGGCGACGAGAAGGGCCTGACGCTGGACCTGCGGCCGACGAGCGCATTGGCGAAGGCGCTCTCGCTGGACAAAGTGGACGGCGACTACGCGACGAAGCTGGCGAAGGACGCGACGGTGAACCTGACGGGCGCGGCCGGCGCGACGGTGGCGGCGACGGCGGCCGGCACGCCCACCATCGGCCCGGACATCCTCGCGACGCCCATCGGCGCGAGCTGGGACCGCGACCGCACCGAGCAGGAGGCGTGGGCGGACTTCAAGGTGAAGGACGGCGCGAACGGCCTCTTCCGGCGGACCAACGCCATCGCGGTGTTCGAGAAGCTGACGGCCCCGAGGTGGGACGACCCGGACGCGATGGCGCTGGTCGACCGCTTCACCATGCCGATGCACCTCGAGGCGACGACCGGCGCCGACGGGAAGCCGACCTACCAGGACAGGGACGAGATGTTCCGCGAGACGTACTACGACGACCCCTCGGGGGCGCTGTCGAAGGCCGGTGCGTCGGTGCGCGCGCGCGTCCGCTTCGACGACAACGAGCCATTCACCGTGCGCCGCGTGCTCATCCAGGCCAAGGAGGGCCGCGCGGTCGAGGGCGGGAACTCGGCGGTGCACAAATTCGAGAAGCGCTTCGAGGGCACCTATTCGGCCGACGAGGCGAAGGCGCAGGAGCTGTTGCGCACCGGCAAGGACGTCGACGGCACCAGCCCGCTGAAGGTGTCGCAGATGCTCTACCAGCTGGCGAAGGACAAGGGCACGCTGCCCGCGGACCAGAACCTTCGGCTCGAGGCGAAGTCGGTGGTGCTGCAGAAGCGCCGGCGCTCGCACATGCAGTTTGAGAGCCTCTCCGACGTGCAGGGCAAGCGCGCCAGCCTCCAGAAGGAGATGGACGCGCTGAAGGCCGGCAACCAGGCCATCCCTCCGGCGATGCAGAAGTACGCCGACAAATTGGACGCGCAGGTGAAGTTCCTCACCGACGCCTCGGCGCTGTTGCGCAAGTACGGCCAGTACATGCCGTCGAACACCGACGGCTTCATCATCTCCGCGGATCGGTACTCGGTGTACGACCCGTCGGCGCGGAAGGGCCCGCCCAATGACATCGACGACGAGGTGGGCCGCGTAGGCCGTGGTCTGCACCTCGAGGCGGAGTGGGACACGGCATCGAGCGATCCGTTCGAGAAGTGCGGCAACGAGATCGAGAAGCGCCTGGCGGCGAACCCGGCAAACGCCGACGAGCTCAAGGCGGACCTCGCGAAGCTGGGCGAGATGAAGCGCGCCATTCTCAAGGACGTCGAGAACGCCGTCGCGCTGATGAAGGAGAAGATGGTCGCGGCGGGTCTCGAGCCCGACGACCGCCACCTGTCCAAGGAAGAGCGCGCCGCGGAGTTCATGAATGACTCGCAGCGCGCGGTGAACTGGCTGTAAGCCCCGCCACCTTGCGGTAAAGCGCGCCCATGCCGCGCATCGTCTTCATGGGCACGCCGGACTTCGCCGTGAAGTCGCTCGAGGCCTGCCTCGAGCTGGGCGAGGTCGTCGCCGTCGTCACGCAGCCGGACAAGCCCCGCGGGCGCGGGCAGGACGTGTCCTTCTCGCCGGTGAAGCAGCTCGCGGTCGCGAAGGGGATTCCCGTGCTGCAGCCGGTGAAGCTCCGCGGGACGAGCTTCGCCGACGAGCTGCGCGCGCTCGGGGCCGACGTGGCGGTGGTGACGGCGTACGGGAAGCTCCTCCCGAAGGACGTGCTCGAGGCGCCGCGCCACGGCTGCGTCAACGTGCACGCGTCGCTGTTGCCGCGCTTCCGCGGGGCCGCGCCCATCCAGTGGGCGATCGCCTCGGGCGACGCGGTGACGGGCGTTTGCCTGATGAAGATGGACGAAGGCATGGACACCGGGCCGGTCATCGACCGCGCGGAGCTGCCGATTCTGCCCACCGACACCTCGGCCACGCTGCACGACAAGCTGGCGCTGCTTGGCGGCGAGGTGCTGAGGCGCGCGCTGCCGAGGTACCTCGCGGGCGAGCTTCTGCCGGTACCGCAGGCGACCGAGGGCGTGGTGATGGCGCCGATGATCAAGAAGGAGGACGGTCAGCTCGACTTCGCGCGGCCGGCCGCGGAGCTCGAGCGCAGGCTGCGCGCCTTCACGCCGTGGCCGGGCGCCTTCACCCACCTCGGCGGTGCGCTGCTCAAGGTGCACGCCGCGAAGGTGAGGGACGGAAAGGGCGAGCCCGGCACCGTGTTGTCCGCGGGCCCAGAGGGGCTCGAGGTGGCGTGCGGTGAAGGCAGCCTGCTCTGTGAGCAGCTTCAGCCCGAAGGGAAGCGCGTGATGAGCGCGCGGGAATTCCTCGCAGGGCGCCAGGTGCCGGCGGGCACGAAGCTCCCGCAGCGCGGCTGACATCGCCCGCGTTCGGGAGGATGCTGCCGCCATGTCCTTCACGGTGCTGGTGCTGCATGGCCCCAACCTCCACTGGCTGGGGCAGGACGAGATCGACGAACGGCTCGAGGCGCGCGCGGAGGTGCTGGGCGTGGACCTGGAGATCGCCCAGTCCAACGGTGAGGGCGCGCTCATCGACGAGCTCCACGAGCAGGAAGGCACGTACGAGGCCGTCATCGTGAACCCGGGGGCGCTCGCGCCGCACGCGTGGGCGCTGGCCGAGGCGCTGAAGCTGGTGAAGGTGCCGGCGGTCGAGGTGCTGCTCGAGGAACTGCCCGCGGAGCGCGGCCCGAGCGCGCTGGCCGGCGTGGTGACGCAGCAGATCCATGGGAAGGGGCACGACGGGTACCTCCTCGCGCTCGACGCGGTGGTGGGCGTGGTGGGGCCCAAGCGCGGCCTGACGCCGTCGCCCGAGGCGATGGAGGAGACCGCAGCGAAGGAAGAGGAGGAGGACGAGGAAGGCCCGGTGCGCCACGTGTCGCGCGCGGGGAAGTCCATCGGGAAGAAGCAGGCGGCGCCGACAGCGGCGGTGGAGCAGCGCGGGAACAAGAGCATCGGGCGACGGGAGAAGCCGTCCGCGTCTGCGCCGGCGCCGTCGGCGAAGAGCATCGGGAAGGGCGCGAAGGCCGCGGAGTCTTCGCCCGCGA
This sequence comes from Myxococcota bacterium, assembly GCA_040755835.1. GTDB lineage: Bacteria > Myxococcota > Myxococcia > Myxococcales > Myxococcaceae > JADLDB01. The sequence continues at coordinate 72,586 of JBFMAB010000079.1, read as the reverse complement.
AGAGCCTCGGGAAGAAGAGTGCGGCGCCGGCGGCGAGGCCAGTCGCGGGCTTGTCGCGCGCGAAGGTGCGCGAGCAGATCGCGGCGCGCCTCGCGCGGAAGCTCGCGCCTGAAGCGCTGGCGGCGTGGGCGCGGACCGAGTGGTCGGCGCTGCAGGCCGGCGGGCCGTGCGAGGACGGTGCGCGCGACGTGTTGGACGGGGTGCTGCTCACGTTGATGGCCGGCGCGAATGCGTCGGAGGACGTGCTGCTCGCGCAGATGGCGAAGCTGTAGCAGCTGGCCCTGGGCAGGGCGGCGTCGGCGCCCGTCGTGCTCGTCTGGACCAGCCCCTCGGCACGCGGCGAGGGACCGCCGCTGCTGTCATCAGGGATGACAGTGAGCGGGCGCCCGTGGGTCTCCGCGTTCGTCAGGTACTTGACGAATGTCGGCCCTCAAGATCGTCAAGTGCCTGACGATTCGCAACAGTCCGGCCGGTGGCTCGTTGTCATCAACGAGTACAGCCTCGAAGCCTGGCTCACTCCGTCACGCGGCGTGAGCGCCGAGGTGCCGATCGCCGAGGCCGCTGCCGCCGACACGTCGTCGCCCTTGTCCCGCGGGCAAGCCAGCCCGGGTGCTTGCCGCCGCGCACGGCCTCGCCGTATGGGGCTCCCCATGACGCAGCCGAAGCGCGGCGCCTCCGCCCGGGCCATCGCCATCCTCGTCCTCTCGCGCGTCGCCGCCACCGACGCGTACTTGAACGTCGTGCTCGACACGGTCCTCGACGAGCTCGAGCCGAAGGATCCGCGCGACGCGGGCCTCGCCACCGAGCTCTGCTACGGCACGACGCGCCGCCAGCTCGCGCTCGATTCCGCGATCCTCGCGCACGCGGACCGCAAGCTGGAGTCCATGGAGGACAAGGTGCTCGCGGCGCTGCGCATCGGCGCCTACCAACTCTTCTTCACCCGCGTCCCGAAGCATGCCGCCGTCGCCGACACCGTGGAGGCGCTGCGCGAAGTGGGCCTCGGCCGCGCGTCCGGCTTCACCAACGCCATCCTCCGCAAGCTCGCCGCGCTCGAGACGCTGCCGCTGCCGCCCGAGTCCGACGAGATCGCCCACCTCGCCGTCAAGGAGAGCCACCCGGAGTGGCTCGTGCGCCGCTGGTTTCGCCAGTTCGGCCCCGAGCGCGTCCGCGCCATGCTGGCCGCTGACAACGAGGCGCCCGCCGTCGCCATCCGCGCCAACACCGCGAAGGTCTCGCGCGACGAGCTGCTCGCCCAGCTGGTCGAGGCCGGCGTGAAGGCGCGCGCCGCGTCGCTCTCGCCGGTCGGCATCATCCTCGAGCAGCCCGGCCGCGTGGAGGACCTCTACGGCTACGCGGAGGGCCTCTGGCAGGTGCAGGACGAGGCCGCGCAGCTCGTCGGCGTCTTCGCGCAGGTGCCCGCCACCGCGCGCGTGCTGGACGCCTGCGCCGCGCCCGGCGGCAAGGCCTGTCACCTCGCGCAGACGAACGAGGTGCTCGCGGTGGACCTCCACGGCCACAAGCTGCGGAAGATCGACGCCGAGGCGCGGCGCCTCGGTCTGCGCGAGCGCCTGCGCCTCGAGGCCTGCGACGCGTCGAAGCCGCTGCCCGGGGCCTTCGGCGAGTTCGACGCCGTGATCATCGACGCGCCGTGCAGCGGCCTCGGTACGCTCCGGCGCCACCCCGAGCTGCGCTACCGCCGCGACGAGAAGTCCATCGCCGGGCTCACACACCTCCAGCGGGAGATCCTCGAGGCCTGCCAGCACGTCGTGAAGCCGGGCGGCCTCCTCATCTACGCCGTGTGCAGCACCGACACCGTCGAGGGTCCGGACCAGGTGGAGATGTTCCTCCGCAGCCACCCGGACTTCACCAGCGAACCGCCGGTGGGGCTGGCGCACCTGCCGACGTTCCAGGGGCACCTGCGCACGCTGCCCGGACCGGAGGGCTTCGACGGCTTCTTCGCCGCGCGCCTGCGCCGGATGTACTGACAGGCGCCCACGCGAATCCTTTGCGCGCGGGGCGGGCTCGAATCGCCGTTCAACCCCGCTCCCCGAGGTTTCGCCGTGTCCTGTACGCCCTTCGAGCCCGACGTCCACCACCGCCGACTGGTCGCCAACGGCGCCTTGCTCCTGGACGTGCGCTCACCGTCGGAGTTCCACGAAGGCCACCTGCCGCGCGCGAAGAATGTGCCGCTGAGCGAGCTGCGCTGGCGGCTCCACGAGCTGGGGCCGACCCGTCGTCCCGTCGTCGTGTACTGCCGCAGCGGCAACCGCTCGAGCCAGGCCGCGGCGATGCTCTGCGAGGCGGGCTTCCCCGTGCGCGACCTCGGGCCCATCTCGGCCTGGTAGTCGCGTTTTCTGCTGCCGGAGGGGCGCCGGGGCGCGGTAAGGCGCCGGCATGCTCACGACGCTCGTCCTCGCCACCTTCCTCTCGGCTGCGCCCGCGAAGCACCCGTACGGCGTGCGTGACCAGGTCGCGCTCGCCCGCGTGCTGGGCTTCAAGCTGTCGCCCGACCAGAAGCGCATCGTCTACACGCTGCGCACCACCGATCTCGACGCGAACAAGGGCCGCACGGACTTGTGGCTCGTCAACGCGGACGGCTCGGGCAGCCGGCGCCTCACCACGCACGACGCGTCCGACGGAGACCCCGCCTGGGCGCCGGACAGCGCCACCGTCTACTTCCTCTCCACGCGCTCGGGCTCGAGCCAGGTGTGGAAGCTGAACGTCGACGGCGGCGAGGCGGTGCCGGTGACGAGCTCGCCCATCGACGTCGAGGCCTTCGTGCTGTCGCGCGACGGCCTGACGCTCGCCTTCGCCGCGGAGACGTTCCCCGACTGCCCGACGCTCGCCTGCACGAAGCAGCGCCTCGACGACCGCGCGAAGGAGAAGGCGTCGGGCCGCATCTATGACGCGCTGCTGTACCGGCACTGGGACAGCTGGCGCGACGGCCGCCGTGTGCACGTCTTCGTGCAGCCCGTCGCCGGCGGCGAGCCCGTTGACCTCATGAAGAAGCTCGAAGCCGACGCGCCGCCGCGCCCGTTCGGCGGCGCCGAGGAGCTCACCTTCTCGCCCGACGGCAAGTCCGTCGTCTTCACCGCGCGCGCCGTGGGGCGCACCGAGGCGTGGAGCACCAACCTCGACATCTTCTCCGCGCCCGTCGACGGGAAGCGCGGGCCGCTCAACCTCACCAAGGACAACCTCGCCACCGACTCGACGCCGGTTTTCTCTCCGGACGGGCGGCAGCTCGCGTGGCTGGCGATGAAGCGCCCCGGTTTCGAGGCGGACCGGCAGGCGGTGATGGTGCGCGACTGGCCCAACGGCAAGCCGCGGGAGCTCGCGCCGGCGTGGGATCGCTCCGCCGGCTCGCTCGCCTGGTCGCCCGACTCGAAGCAGCTCTTCGTCACGGCCGAGCACCTCGGCCAGCGCGCGCTCTTCTCCATCGACCTCACCGACGGCAAGGTGACCGAGGTGTACGGCAAGGGCACCGTCTCCGGGGCGGAGGTGACAAACACCGAGGTCGTCCTCCTCCACGACTCGCTCACCTCGGCGGCGGACCTGTACCGCGTGCCGCGCACCGGCGGCGGCAGCCTCACGCCCGTGACGCAGGTGAACGCCGCGGCCTTCCAGTCCTTCACGCTGGGCGAGCCCGAGCAGTTTTCCTTCACCGGCGCAGGTGGCGACACCGTCTACGGCTACGTGGTGAAGCCGGCGGGCTTCGACGCGAAGAAGAAGTACCCGCTGGCCTTCCTCATCCACGGCGGGCCACAGGGCAGCTTCGGCAACCACTGGCACTACCGGTGGAACCCGCAGACGTACGCGGGCCACGGCTACGTCGCGGTGATGATCGACTTCCACGGCAGCACGGGCTACGGCCAGGCCTTCACCGACGCCATCTCCGGCGACTGGGGCGGCAAGCCGCTCGAGGACCTGCAGAAGGGGCTGGACGCCGCGCTGAAGAAGTACCCGTTCATCGACGAAAAGCGCATGTGCGCGCTCGGCGCCAGCTACGGCGGCTTCATGATCAACTGGATCGCGGGGAACTGGAGCGAGCCGTGGAAGTGCCTCGTCAACCACGACGGAAACCTCGACGAGCGCTTCGCGTACTTCGACACCGAAGAGCTCTGGTTCCCCGAGTGGGAGCACGGCGGCACGCCGTGGGACAACCCGGCGGGCTACGCGAAGCACAACCCCATCGACCACGTCGCGAAGTGGAAGGTGCCGATGCTGGTCATCCACGGCGCGCGCGACTTCCGCGTCGTCGAGTCGCAGGGCATGGCCACCTTCACCGCGCTCCAGCGCAAGGGGATTCCCAGCCGCTTCCTCTATTTCCCAGACGAGAACCATTGGGTGCTCAAGCCCGCCAACTCCATCCTCTGGCACGACACCGTGAACGGGTGGCTCGACCAGTGGACGCACGGAGGGAAGTGACGCGCGGGAGATGGTGTCTGCGCGACCGGATCCCGGGGGAGGCACCGGAAGGCGTAGCCGTCGGCGAGACGCTCGGTGACGGTACCGAGCCGCCCGCTGCGGAATGCCCGTGCCGTTGTCATCGATTCCGCGGCGGCCGTCGGCGGAGCGAAGAACGGCGCCCCAGCCGTCCGTGCGCAGGGGGCGCTCGGACGACCGGGGCGACCGTCGTCACTCCGACACCTGATCAGGGCTCGCAGGCGAGCACGCCGCACGCCTGGCCGTGACGCCGCCCTTCGCGACACCTCCAGCCCGTCGGGCAGTCCGAATCCGCCGCGCAGGTCACCACGGTGGTGCACACGCCGGCGACACAGCTCGAGCCGCATGGGCACGTGTCATCAGTGACGCAAGCCGAACCTGCCGTGCCCGCGTCGTGCTGGCCATGGTCGTCGACGCCGCCGTCATCGTCCTGCCCGTTGCCGCCACCACTGCCGCCGCCGCTGCCGCCGCCGCTGCCGCCGTCCGCGTCGTCATGCCGGCGGAGGTGGAAGCGGCCGAAGCGCTCGATGCGCAACTCCGCGCGGCCGCCGTTGTGGTGCACCGCCAGGGCGCCGTGCTCCCACTCCAGCGCCTCCACACCGCGGCGCTGCGCATCCGGCATCGACAGCGTGCCGGGGAGCTTCAGGACGGTGCCGTGGGGCTCCACTTCCACCTCGTACTCGCCCTGTCGGATCTCTGCCGCGCGCAGCACCACCGGCACGTCATCGGTGAGGGCCCCGGGCGGGAGGTCCAGCGACAGCCCGCTCTGTTCCAACGAAAGCCTCGCCCCGGCCAGGCCGACCGTCTGGCTCGTCTGCTCCTGCCGGGCGCACGAGGAAAGGATGAAGACTGCGAAGACCGCCGCCGCGCTGCTCCACGTGTTTCGTTGCATGTGTGTTGCCTCCTGCGCCTCTTCACCCCCGTCACGCGCTGCAGCGGACAGTCGACTGGCAAAAAACGTTTCGTCTGCGGTGGAGGGGGTGTGGCCCGGTTGAGAAAAGGATGAATGCCGGTGTCCGCTGAAGGCACTCAGCGGGTTTTCACAGGAGGATGGACGACTGGACCCGAAGGACGCCGCGGCGCTGTACAAGAGGTGGGGCCCCGTCGTGTACCGGCGGTGCCTGCGGTTGCTGGGTGACCGCGAGGAGGCGCGCGACGCGACCCAGGCCGTCTTCGTGCAGGTGCTGCGATCTGGAAAGCGCTTCGACGACGTCGATGCGGCCATCGCGTGGCTCCACAGCGTCTCCACCAACTACTGCCTCAACCAACGCCGCAACGCGCGACGCCGCGGTGCGTTCCTCGAGGTGGTCGCCGTGCAGGAGGAGCCGCGGGACGAAGGCGCCGACGCGTCCGTGCCCGCCAGGCAGCTGGTGGGTCGTGCGCTCGAGACGACGGACGAGGACGGCCGCCGCATCGCGCTCGAGGTCCTGGTGGGCGGCCACGAGCAGAAGGACGTGGCCCGCGAACTGGGCGTGTCTGAGAAGACGGTCCAGCGCAAGCTGAAGCGCTTCCTCGACCGCGCCCGGGAGTTGTTGAAAGGGGGCTGACATGGACTGCCTCGACGACGTCGCGATGGAGAAGGTGCTGCTGGGCGCGGCCGATCAGGTCTCCGCCGCCCACGCGGGGGCCTGCCCCGCGTGCCATGCGCGGCTGGAGGCGCTGCGCGCCCAGGGTGAGGACTTTCAGCGCTTCGTCTTCCCGAGCACCGTCGACGCGGTGACGGACGCGGTCGCGCCCGGGCGCCGCGCGCGCTGGTGGTGGGCGCTGGGACCCGCTGCGGTCGCGGCGGCGCTCGTCGTCTCGCTCTGGCCGCGCGGGCCCGCGGAGGACTACGTGGGCCTCAAGGGCGCGGCGCCAGCCCTCGGGCTGACGGTCTACACGCTGGACGGGCAGGGCGGCGCGGTGGCGGTGGCCGATGGCGCGTCGCTCCCCGCCGACGCCACCCTGCGATTCACCGTCAACCCGTCGGCGCCTTGCTATCTCTGGCTGGTGTCGATCGACGGGCAGGGACAGGTCTCGAAGCTCTTCCCCGCGTCCGGCGAGGCGGCGTGGGTGACCCAGGCCACCACGCTGCCGGGCGGCGCGGTCCTCGACGGCGTGCCCGGTCCCGAGCGCCTCGTGGCCGTCTGCTCGCCGGAGCCGGTGGGCTTCGAGCAGCTCGAGGCGGCGGTGACGCGGCACTCGGCGGACGAGGTGCGGCGCGCATTTCGCCTTCCCGTCGGCGGCGGCCAGGCCTCGGTGTTGGTGGAGAAGCGGGCGCCGTGATCGCCACACCACGCCTGGCATTCGCGCTCTGCCTCGTGGCCGGCGTCGCCTCGGCCGCGGATCGCTTCGCGGTGGTGGTCGGTGCCAACGAAGGCGGCGGCCGCCGCGCGAAGCTGTGGTTTGCCGAGCAGGACGCCCAGCGCTTCGCCCGCACGCTGATCGAGCTGGGCGACTTCGAGGCGAACCGCGTCACCACGCTGCTGCAGCCGAGCGCCGACGGTGTGCGCGAAACGCTCGCGGCGACGGAAGCCCAGCTGAGCCGGGCGCGCGCGGAGGGCCGCCGCACCGTGCTGGTGTTCTACTTCTCGGGCCACGCCGGGACGGGCGCGCTGGAGCTCGGGGGCGAGCGGCTCGACTTCGCCGAGCTGAAGGCGCTCGTCGAGGGCTCGGCCGCGGACGTGAAGGTGGCGATCGTCGACGCGTGCGAGTCGGGCACGCTGACTCAGGTGAAGGGCGCGCGGCCGACCTCCGCGATCGACTTCGTCGTCCCGACAGAGGACAGCGCCCGCGGCGTCGCGTACCTCGCGTCGACCGCGGTGGGCGAGGTGGCGCAGGAGTCCGCGGCCATCGGCGGCTCGTTCTTCACGTTCCACCTCGACGCTGCGCTGCGCGGCGCCGGAGACGCGAACGCTGACGGGCAGGTCAGCCTCGCCGAGGCGTTTCAGTACACCTCGTCGAAGACCATCACCGGCACGAGCACCACCGACGTCGGACCGCAGCACCCGACCTACAACTTCCGGATGTCGGGCCGGGGCGACGTGATTCTCTCGGATCTTCGCAAGGCAGAGGCGACGCTGGTCCTCGGCGGCGACGCTTCGAGCGACTACCTGGTCAAGCGTGATGGGCAACTGGTGGCCGAGTCCACCGGCGGACGCGCGCTGGCGCTGCCGGCCGGGCGCTACCAGGTCGAGCGCCGGCGCGGTGGCGAGACGCACGAGGGGCAGGTCGAGCTCGACCGCGGCGCTCGCCAGGAGGTGTCGAATTGGACGCCCGTCGTCGCCACGGTCGGCCGCAGCAAAGGCGGCGTCGAGCGCACGACGTCCATCTACACGGGGGCCAGCGTCGCGTTGCCTACGGTCAGCGGCCTTCGGGTAATGCCCGGAGCGCGAGTCGGGCTTCGGCAGGCCTTCGGGCGCTGGGCCGCGCGGCTGGCGCTGGGCTACGAGAATTCGACCGGCACGCTCCCGGCCGGCGTCGAGTACCGGCTCCAGACGCTCTCGCTCGACGTGGCGGGCCTGCGGCGGCTGGTGGATGCGCGCGTCTTTGTCGACACGGGTCTCGAGCTGGGCGTTGCATGGCACACCCAGGGCCTCGCGACGGGCGTCTCGGTGGACGCCGCGGGCTTCGGGGCGTCGGGCGTGCTGGTACTGGGCGTACCGTTCGGGCGCCTGGTGCCGCAGCTGCAGGCGTCGGGCGGCGCGCGGCTCGTTCAGCTCGATCAGGTGCTGCGTGCGCGGCCGCTGGTGTCCGTCGCGCTCCTCGTGGCGGTTGAGTTTTGACTGACGCGTGACGACGAGGTCCGTGGTGATGCGAACGATCCTTTTTCTCGTCGCGGTGGCGGTTTCGAGCGCGTGCGGCTCGCTGGTCGAGACGGCGCTGCCCGATGCCTCGACGGGCGGCGGCGGGCTGTTCTGCGCGGCTGACGATCCCTGCGTCTGCACGCCGTGCACCAGCAGCGCGGAGTGTGCGGCGGGCCTGTCGTGCCTCACCGCGCGGCGCAAGGGCATGAACTGCCCGGACCTGCGCACCGTCTGCACCACCGGCGAGTGAGGCACGCTGGAGCGCCGACCCGGTCGGCGTCACGACGAAAGTCAACCTCTTCGGCGTGCCGGCTAGCTGCGCAGCGGCACGTCGAGCGAGAAGCCGTCCCACACCACATCGACGGGACCCTGAAACTCCTGCTTCGCCTGCTCGAGGAGCGGGCGCGGGTCGACGTCGTGGCGCGACGAGAGGTGCGTGAGGAGCAGCCGGCGCGCGCCGGCTTCCCGCGCCACCCTGCCGGCTTCGCGCGCGGTGGAGTGCCGCGTCTCCAGCGCGCGGGACTGCTCGTCGTCGGAGAACGTCGCTTCGTGCACCAGCACGTCGGCGTCCTTCGCGGCGGCGACGACGGACGGGCACGGGCGGGTGTCGCCGGACAGCACCACCTTGCGGCCGGGGCGGGAGCCGCCCATGACCTGCTCGGGCCTCACCTCGCGCCCGTCGGCCAGGGTGATGCTCTGGCCTCTCTGCAGCTTCCCGAAGTCGGGGCCCGACGGGACGCCGAGGGCGCGCGCGGCGTCGGGGTCGAAACGGCCGGGGCGGGTGCGCTCTTCGATGATGTAGCCGAGCGCGTTGACGCGGTGGTCCACCTTCACGGCGCGCACGGTGTACGAGCCGCGGTCCAGCGCGTCGCCGTCGCGGAGCTCGGCGATCTCCACGGGGAAGGCGAGGCGCTCGACGCCGAGGTGAATCGCGGTGTCCAACACGCGCTTCGCCGACGGAGGCCCGTACAGCACCAGCTTCTCCGTCCGCCCGCCCATGCCGAGCGTCCGCAAGAAGCCGATGATCCCCAGGTAGTGGTCGGCGTGGAAGTGCGTGAAGAAGACGGCGTCGACGGCGAAGCCGGTGCCGAAGCGGATCATCTGGCGCTGGCTGCCTTCGCCGCAGTCGAAGAGCAGCAGGTCCGTGTCCGCCTTCACGGCGAGGCCGGACACGTTCCGATGCAGCGTCGGCATCGCGGCCGACGTGCCCAGAAACGTCAGGCGCAGAATGGACATTCCGCTGGAGCTCACGGCGGCGACGCACCTACCAGACTTCGGCGCGGGGGTGGGGCCTTCAAGAACCCGGGGCCGCGCGGTGGTGTCGGGACGCCCATGGGCCTCTTCTTCGTGGCGTGGTTGCTGTCGGCGGCCCCGGCGCCGGCGATGGTGGGACGGTGCAAGCCCGGCGCGGTTGACACCGAGGCGCAGGGGCTCCTCGAGACGCTGGGCGCGGCGCTCGAGGCGGGCGACGCCGAGAGGCTGAAGGTGGCGTGGGGCGCGGTGAAGGCGCACACGTGCTTCGCGCTCCCGTTGCACGAGACGTTCCGCGAGCCCCCCGACGACGACGTCGAGGCCTTCCAGGCGTGGTGGGCGCGCGGCGGGCGCGACTGGCTGGCGTCGGGGCTGTCGAATTTCGGGAACGAGGCGTTCACCGTGGTGCCGCCGGACGCGCCGAAGCGGCCGGAGCCGGGCAAGGCCGCGGGCCTCGAGCGGCTCGCCTGCCCGAAGGGCGCGCCGGACACCTGCGCGCGCGAGACGGCGGGCTGGGTGTTGCGGGCGGCGGAGGCGCTCGAGCCGCGCGAAGACCGGCACGACGACAGCGAACGCAAGGCGACCGAGGTGGCGTGCGCGGCCGAGGCGAAGAAGGCGACGAAGCCGAACGCGTACCGGGCGTGGCGCGAGTGCCTCGAGCGCAAGCGGCCCCAGGGCGCGGCCTTGCCGCTGGGGCGCTACCAGGCGCCGAAGGACGGCTGGCTGGTGCTGCGGGGGCGTCGGGGCCACTACCAGTTCTGCGACGAGGTGCGGGCGTACGACTTGTCGACCGGCGCGGCGTGGGTGGCGCAGAGCTGCTCGGGGTTGGTGTTGCAGCAGGGTGGCCGCGTGGACCACGACGCGACGGACGCGCAGCGGGGCCTGACGGTGCGCGTCGGTCGGCTGCCGCTCGAGGCGCTGCGGGAGGCGGCGTGGATGACGCTGCTGGCGGCGCACGTGTCGGACCACGTGCAGCCGTGGGCGTGGTTCGTCCGGCGGCCGGCGGGCCTGGAGCCGGCGTGGCCGGACGACGACGCGGTGCACGGCATCGGGCTGGGCAGCTTCTGGGGCTCGAGCGCGCAGACGACTCTGGCCTGGTCCTGGCAGGGCGCAGAGGGCTTGCGCGACGCGGGCACGCTGACGTGGCCGGACTCGGCGTCGGCAGGGGAGAACCACGCGGCCGCGCTGTGGCGCATCGCGGAGGCGGCTTTCCTCGAGGGGTGTGCGCCGGCGCGGCTGGCACGGCAGTTGGTGGTGGGCAAAAAGCCGGGCGTGTCGGGCCTCGACGCGAAGCGGAGCTCGCTGGACGCGGTGGAGAAGCGGCTCCTCGAGGCGCTCTCTGGGCAGCCCGACGGCTGCGCGGACGCTGGCCGGTGAGGTCGAAGCCGGCACGACTGGATGAGCCGGCCGAGGTGACGCGGGGCGTTCGAACTCCACGGCGCGCCGGTGTGGTGGAGCCATCGGTACGGTCGAGGATACACCGCTGACCGCCGTCGACGGACGGCTGGGCGGTCGATCTCAGCCGAGCGCAGCGGCAGCCCCCTCTCCCCGGCGGGGAGAGGGCGGGGGGAGTGGGACGATCCCGAGCCGGCTGGGAAGCCGGAGAAGACAGGGCCGACGCGCCTGGCGACGGCGCACCTTGACCCCTGAACGACGACGGCCGCCCCGGTTGCCCGGAGCGGCCGTCACCTGCATCAGGTGGTGCGACGTTACGCGGTCGCCTTGTGGGCGCCGGCGCCTTCCGCCTGCTCGCTGCCCTTCACGCCGGCCTCGATGCGCATGCCGTAGAACGAGCGGTACACGAAGAACGCGGACAGCACGAAGAAGATCGCCGTCAGCGCGAGCGTGGTGTTGTTCTGCTTGAACGCGAAGATCGCCTTGCCCAGCGCGTCCCTGCCGGTCTCGACCTTCCCGATCTCATACGCCAGCTCGACGGCCAGCAGCCCGAACAGCGTGGTGAACTTGATGACGGGGTTCAGCGCGACCGACGACGTGTCCTTGAACGGGTCGCCGACGGTGTCGCCGACGACGGTGGCGGCGTGCAGGTCCGTGCCCTTGGCCTTCAGCTCCGTCTCCACCAGCTTCTTCGCGTTGTCCCACGCGCCGCCGGCGTTCGCCATGAAGACGGCCTGGTACAGGCCGAACAGGGCGATCGAGATGAGGTACCCGATGAAGAAGTACGGCTCGAAGCACGCGAACGCGAGCGTCCCGAAGAAGATGGCGAGGAAGATGTTGAACATGCCGCGCTGCGCGTAGATGGTGCAGATCTCGACGACCTTCCTCGAGTCGGACACCGAGGCCTTCTCCACGCCCTCGAGCTTGATGTTCTGCTTGATGAACTCGACCGCGCGGTACGCGCCCGTGGACACCGCCTGCATCGACGCGCCCGAGAACCAGAAGATCATCGCCCCGCCCATGATGAGGCCGAGCAGGAAGGGCGCGTGGACGATGGACAGGTTCTCGAGACCGACCGACAGGCCGTTGGTGATGGCGAAGAGGATCGCGAAGATCATCGTCGTGGCGCCCACGACGGCCGTGCCGATGAGCACCGGCTTGGCGGTCGCCTTGAACGTGTTGCCGGCGCCGTCGTTCTCCTCGAGGTACTCCTTCGCCTTGTCGAAGTTGGGCTCGAAGCCGAACTCCTTCTTGATCTCCTCCTTCACGTTCGGCACCGACTCGATCAGCGACAGCTCGTAGACCGACTGCGCGTTGTCCGTCACCGGGCCGTACGAGTCGACCGCGATGGTCACCGGGCCCATGCCGAGGAAGCCGAAGGCCACGAGGCCGAAGGCGAACACCGGCGACGGGTCGACGTGCACGCTCGCGGCCATCGGGAACAGCTTCCCGAGGCCCATGGTGGACACCCAGTAGGCGACGCCCATGAGGCCGACGAAGACGACGCCCATCCAGTACGAGGAGAAGTTGCCGGCCACCAGGCCGGAGATGACGTTCAGCGACGCGCCGCCTTCCTTCGAGGCGGTGACGACCTCGCGCACGTGCCGCGCCTCGGTCGAGGTGAAGATCTTCACCACCTCGGGGATGATCGCGCCGGCCGCGGTGCCGCAGGTGATGATCAACGACAGCTTCCACCACATGTCCGCGTCGCCCGCGAGGTTGGGGATGAGCAGCTTCGACGCCACGAAGGTGACGAGCACCGACAGCACCGAGGTGAGGATCACCAGCTGCGTGAGCGGCGCCTCGAAGTTCATCTTGTCGGCGTTGCCGTAGCGCGCCTTCGCGATGAACTCATTGACGGTGTACGACAGGAAGCTGGTGATGACCATCATCACGCGCATCGCGAAGATCCACACCAGCAGCTGCACCTGCACCGCCGGGTCCTTCGCGGCGAGCAGGATGAAGGTGATGAGCGCGACGCCCGTCACGCCGTAGGTCTCGAAGCCGTCCGCCGACGGGCCGACCGAGTCGCCCGCGTTGTCGCCCGTGCAGTCCGCGATGACGCCGGGGTTGCGCGCGTCGTCTTCCTTGATCCGGAAGACGATCTTCATAAGGTCCGAGCCGATGTCGGCGATCTTGGTGAAGATGCCGCCGGCGATGCGCAGCGCCGAGGCACCCAGAGACTCACCGACCGCGAAGCCGATGAAGCACGGGCCCGCCAGGTAGCCCGGCATGAACACGAGGATCGCGAGCATCAGCAACAGTTCGGTCGAGATCAGCATCATGCCGATCGACATGCCGGCCTTCAGGGGGATCGCGTAGGTCCCGAACGGCTTGCCCCGCAGCGACGAGAACGCCGCGCGCGAGTTCGCGAACGTGTTCACCCGAATGCCGTACCAGGCCACGCCGTAGCTGCCGGCGATGCCGATCAGCGAGAACGCGAGGATGATGAGGACGCGGACCGCCGTCGGCACCTCGGCCGCCGGGCCCTCCACGTGCGCCATCGAGAAGTACACGGCGATCACCGCGCCGATGAAGATCTCGAGGATGAGGATGAACTTGCCCTGCGTGATCAGGTACTGCTTGCAGGTCTCGTAGATGAGCTCGCTGATCTCCTTCATCGAGCGGTGGACCGGCAGGTTCCGCAGCTGGGTGTACTGCACGAACCCGAACACGAGGCCCAGCACGGAGACGACGATGCCGAACATCAGCAAGCTCCGGCCGTTCACCGAGTCCATGAACAGCTGAGACGTCAGGTCCGGGAGCACCAGGTTGGCTTCGGAGGCGAACGCGAGCGCTGGAGACAGCAGCGCCGCGATGCCTGCAAGTCGCGAGAGTTTCATCGGTTTTGATTCCTTGGAGGGTGGTGTGACGCGGCGGCGCGCATAGCACACCCCGCCGGGCCTGCAACCACCGGCGCCCGCATTTTTGGCCCACCCGCCCCCTCGACGGCCCTGTGGCAGGCACCACCGCCGGGGAGTACCGTTGTCGACGGAATCGTTCAATGGCTGCGCCCCGGATCCTCGTCGTCGATGCAGACACCTCGCTGGCTCAGAAGATGGGCCTTGCGCTGAACGGCTCGGGGTTCGAGGTGGCCCTGTGCAGCTTCAGCCCGTCGGAGGTGGCCGCGACCATCAAGGAGCTGCCGCCGCAGCTCGTGCTGGTGCACGCCGAGCTCGGCTCGCCGCAGCTGTCCACGCTGCTCGCGCGCCTCGAGAGCGCCGGGCAGGCCCTCTTGCCGATCGTCCTGCTCTGCCGCGACACGAGCGAGGACATCTTCGTCAAGACGTTGCGCACCGGCGTCGTGGAGATGCTGCAGGAGCCGTTCAGCCCGCGGCTCCACATCGGCCGCATGCGGGTGCTCCTGGGCGAGCTTCCCGAGCGCCCGGGGCAGCTGCGCGGGCGAGGCGGGCCCAACGAGCTGGGCGCCTTCGTGCACCACGTCATGCGCACGCGCCGCACCGGCGGCGTGGAGGTCGGCAACGCCGGTGAAGGGCGCGCCTACTTCGTGCGCGGCGTGCTGAAGAGCGCGCGGTTCGGGCAGTATGTCGACCAGCCGGCGCTGGCCGCGATGACCAGGCTGCAGGCCCCGTGGATCTTCACCGAGGGCGCCGAGGGCACCGCGGGCGTGGTGGACATGGGCCCGCAGGACGGCGACGAGCCGTTCCTCGTGACGATGCACGGCAGCAGGCCGACGTCGACGCCCACGCCGTTCGACGAGCCCACCGTCGAAGGCGTCCCGCTGGCGCCGACGCCGCCGCCCCAGCCGGTGCCGCCGCTCACCACCCCGCCGGCGCCCGCGCGCGCGACGGGGCCGTTCGCCCCGCCTGCGGCCACCGCCGCATCCACCTCGACCTCCCAGCAGGGCCTCGCGCCCGTCGACCCGCTCGCCGCCACGACGCCGCTCCTCTTCGTCGACGACGAGGCGGCGGTGGTGCAGATGCTGGCGTCGTACTTCTCGAAGAAGGGCCACCCGGTGGACACCGCGGCCGACGGCGTGGAGGCGATGCAGAAGCTGATCGCCCGGTCCTTCGAGGTGGTCATCGCCGACCTCAACATGCCGCGGCTGGACGGCTGGGGGCTCTTGCGGCTGATCCGCGAGGACGTGCGCACCCGCGAGGTGCCCGTCGCGCTCTTTTCGGCGCAGGACAACTACCGCGAGGCGCTGCGCCTGCTGCAGGCGGGCGCGCAGGCGTACTTCCCCAAGTCGCTGCGGCTGTCGGCGCTCGACCTGCAGGTGAAGGAGCTCATGGAGCCGCGCCGCCGGTTCAGCCGCCTCATCGGCGCGGACGGCGGGCTGGCCTTCGACCTGGGCGCGCTGGGACCGCAGTGGGTGCTGCGCGCGCTGTCCCGCGCCGGCTTCACCGGGCAGCTCGACGCGCGCGACGCGTGGGCGACGTGGCGGCTGTGGTTCGACCAGGGGCGGCTCGCGCAGGCGTCCGCGCGCATCGGCGCCAGCACGCTGTCGGGCGACCGGGCGCTCGCGGGTTTCCTGTTGTCGAAGAAGGCCGAAGGCACGCTCGCGCGCGCCGGCGCGCAGAGCGAAGAGCAGTTCCTGCGCCAGTCGACCGAGGCGACGCTGGATCGGCTGGTGCCGTGGCTCAACGACGAGCAGCAGAAGGCGCGCGAAGGCGAGCTGGCGAAGGCGAAGAGCCTCGTGGTGCACGACGACCTCTACCGGCTGTACGTCAGCGTGGGCCCCCCGGCGTGGCTGCCGATCGTCCGGCTCCTCTGCGAGCTCAAGCAAACCCCCGCCGAGGTGATTACCCGCCTGCAGGTGACGCCGATGGAGGTGGCCGCGGTGGTGAAGGACCTGTTGAGCCGCGGCGTGGTTTCGCTGCAAAGCTGATAAGGACGAGCGCGCCGCTGCTCATGGCCGACGACGAACACAAGCTGTCCACCGGGCGCCTCGCCCGCCTCGCCAAGCTGGCGAAGATGTCGGCGAAGCTGTCGACGGACGTCGTCTCGCGCGGGGTGAAGCGCATCGCCAACAAGGAGAGCACCGAGTCCATCCTCGGCGCGGGGGCGGCCGAGAAGCTGGTGGCGACGCTGGGCGACTTGAAGGGGCTGGCGATGAAGATCGGCCAGCAGGTGTCGATGGACCCCGAGCTCCTCTCGCCCGAGGTGCGCGCGGTGGTGGCGCGGCTGCAGAACCAGGCGCCGCCGATGCCGTGGCCGAAGGTGTACGAGGTGCTGACCGCGCAGCTCGGCCGCCCGCCGGAAGAGGCGTACGCCGAGTTCGAAGAGACGCCGCTCGCGTCGGCCAGCCTGGGGCAGGTGCACCGGGCGGTGACGAAGGACGGCACGGCGGTCGCGGTGAAGGTGCAGTACCCCGACATCGGCCGCGCGCTGATGGCCGACCTCGACAACCTCGGCACCATGGTGGGCGTGCTGGCCACCGCCACGCGCATGACGCAGGGGAAGGCGTACTTCTCCGAGCTGCGCGAGTCGATGATGGACGAGCTCGACTACCGGCAGGAGGCCGCCCGCGCGCACCAGTTCGCCGAGGCGGCCGCCGGCGCCCCCGACATCCGGGTGCCGCGGGTGTTCGACGAGCTGACCAGCGAGAAGGTGCTGACGCTGGAGCTCCTGCACGGCCCGACGCTGAAGGACCTGCTGCACCACTCGGCGCAGCTCACCAACGAGGAGCGCTTTCGCGTGTCGCGGCTCCTCATCCGCGCGATCTGGGCGCCGTTCCTCCAGCACGGGCTCATCCACTCCGATCCGCACCCGGGGAACTTCATCCTCCTCGCGGACGGCACCATCGGGGTGCTGGACTTCGGCGCGATCAAGAAGCTGTCGCCCGCGTGGGTCGACGTGAACCGGCGGCTCTTCCAGCACACCATGCGCGGCGAGCCGTGGGACTGCATCCAGCTGTCCATCGAGTGCGGCTTCACCTTCGACGACCCCGAGGGCGCGCGCGACTTCGTGGCGACGGTCGTGGAGATCGCCACGCGGCCGCCGCGCTCGAGCGATCTCGACTTCAAGACCGCCGGCATCAGCCGCGATCTGCGCAACTACTTCCTCAAGAACGCGACGCGGCTCGGCAGCATCCGCCCGCCGAAGGAGTCGGTGCAGTTCTACCGGGCGGTCGGCGGCATGACGCAGAACCTCGAGAACCTGGGCGCGCGCGGCGACTTCCGCAGCGTGTACCAGGAGCTCCTGGACCTCCTGCCGGCGAAGAGGACCGCGTGAACTGCCAGGCCTGTGGCGCCTACAACCCGGGAGGCTCGGCCGCGTGCCTTAAGTGCGGCGTGCTGCTCATCGCCGCGGTGGATCCCGGCGGCGCCAGGTGCCGCCTGCACCCGGAGACACCGGCGACCGGCACCTGCAGCCGCTGCGGCTCGTTCGGCTGCGGCGTGTGCCTCACACCGAAGGGCGACGCCTGGTTCTGCTCCGACTGCGAGGCGCGCGCGGCGGTGTTGCCCTGGGACGAGCGCGAGACCATCGGCGTGTGGCGCGCGTGGTGGCGCACCAGCGTGATGATGATCTCCGCGCCCGGCGCGACGCTCTCGGGCGCGAAGGCCGAAGGCTCGCTGGGTGGGTCGGTGCTCTTCACGCTGCTGTCGACGCTGGCCGGGTACGGGACGACGATCGTCCTCTACGTCGTCGCTTTCGTGCCGATGATGCTGTTCGGGCTGTCGAAGTCGGAGAACGCGCCCGCGTTGTCCGGCGTGTTCGTCGGCGTGGGCGCGGTCGTCTACGTCGTGCTGCTGCTCGCGATGCAGACGGCGGGCGTGCTCGTGCTGGGCGGGCTCGACCACCTGATGCTGCGCCTGCTGGGCGCCAGTCCGAAGGGCTACAAGGTCTCGGTTCGCGCCAACGCGCTGGCGCTCGGGCCGTCGCTGGTGGGCCTGGTGCCGTTCTGCGGCCTCTACGTCTTCCCCATCTGGTGCCTGGTGTTGCGGATCATCGCGCTCAGGCACTTCCACCAGACGACCGCGGGGAAGGCGGCGCTCGCGGTGTTGGTGCCCATCGTGCTGCTCTGCGGCGTGTGCGGAGCGGGCTACCTCGGGCTGTTCGCGCTCGGGATGTCGCAGGGCTTCCGCTGACGCGCCGTCAGAGCGCCGTCAGTCAGAGGTCGACCAACTGGATGACGCGGCTCTTCTTCGCCCGGTAGATGCGGAAGTCGTCGTCGAGCGTGAGGACGGAGGCGTCGGGCATCAGCTCCACCAGGCGCACGAGGCATGCGTCGGCCAGGGACATGGGCACGTTCGAGTAGCGGGCGACGAGCTGCGCGAGCGCGATGGCCTCGGTCTCGACGCTCATCGGCACGCGCAGCAGACCGTCCCGCACGAGGTGCAGCACCTTCTCCGGTGCGCCCTTGATGCCACGGAGGAGGAACATCGCCTCGGTCAGCACCGGCTCGACCGTGAAGAGCGGGGAGGGGAGCTGCTCGAGGACGGCCTTCACGCGCGCGTGCGCCTTCTCGCGACGGTTCAGCAGCGCGACCAGCGGCCCCGTGTCGAGGAGCACCGGCCCCCTCACTCGCCGAAGCCCTTCAGGTGGCGGGGATTGGTGGCGAGGTCGCCCGGCCCCCCCTCGACGCTGCCGACGTAGGCGCGCGCCGCGGCCGCGAAGGAGACGCGCTCACTCGGCGCGTACTGCTCGAGGGCCTCGCGGACGACTTGCGAGACCGTCGTTCCCCGGGCCTTCGCGAGCTTCGACACGCGGGCGCTCAGGGAGGCCGGCACCTTGATCGACAGCGTCTTGAGCCGGGCGGCCGACGTCTCGGTATGACGCTTCATGCGTCGAGTATGACGCGGCGGAGGGCTGGTGGCCAGCGCCCGGACCTCTCGCCGGAGTCCAGCGATGCGGCGCGATCAGGACGCTGCGCGTCGGCGGGACAATCACGTTCACGCGCAGCTCGGCAGGATCCGGCCCCGGCCGCGCGATGAACTCAGTCAGATGAGCTCAGTCCGGTGAGCGCACGCCCGCGGCTACCTCCCGCGGCCTCTCCGGCCTCCAGCAATCGGACTCGCTTGCCCCCGCCCGCGTGGAGTAGACCCTCGCCCCATGGCCGATGACGTGAACGCCCTGGTCGAGGACATCACCGAACGCGTGCGCCGGCGCCTCGAGGCTTTTCGCGCGGGCACGGAGGCGCCGTGCACCACCGCCACGCCGCAGTCAAAAGGCGGCCACACCTCGTCGTCGGGCAAGGACGACTGCGGCCACTCCTGCCTGTCCTGCCCGAACCACGACTCCTGCGGCACGTCGCTGTCGGTGCGCCATGGGCTCGTGTCCCGCGTCAGCCCCGACGCGCTGCGCACCAGCCAGGACATCGCCCCGTTCATCGACCACACCCTGCTCAAGCCCGACGCCACCACCGCCGAGGTGGTGAAGCTGTGTGAGGAGGCGAAGAAGTACGGCTTCGCCACGGTGTGCGTGAACTCCATCAACGTGGGCACCGCGGCCCGCGCGCTGGCCGGCTCGTCGGTGCTGCCGATCGCCGTCGTCGGCTTCCCGCTGGGCGCCGCGCTCCCTTCGGCGAAGGCCTTCGAGACCCGCGAGGCCGTCCGCTGCGGGGCGAAGGAGATCGACATGGTCATGAACATCGGCGCGCTCAAGTCGAAGGACTACGCGCTGGTGTTGAAGGACATCGAGCTGGTCGTCGACGCCGCGAAGCCGTGGCCGGTGAAGGTGATCCTCGAGACCTCGCAGCTCACCACCGAGGAGAAGATCATCGGCTGCGCGCTGTCGAAGGCCGCCGGCGCCGCGTTCGTGAAGACGTCGACCGGCTTCTCCACCGGCGGCGCGACCGCCGAGGACATCGCGCTGATGCGGCGCATCGTCGGCGATGACATGGGCGTGAAGGCGTCGGGCGGCGTGCGCTCGACCGAGGACGCGCTGAACATGATCACCGCCGGTGCCAACCGCATCGGCGCGTCGGCGTCCGTCGCCATCGTCACCGGGCAGAAGTCGAACTCGAAGTACTGACGGGCCTCGTTCGCCGTGACGCCGGCGCAGCGCGCGCAGCTCAAGGGCCTGCTCGAGAAGCTCGCGAAGGAGCTCGCCGGCAGGGCGGGCCGCCGCCTCGAGCCCAACAGGACGGACGACGTCGAGCGTCCCGACGAGGACGACGAGCAGCCGCTCAACGAGATGAACCAGGCCATTGCGTCGAACCGCAACGCCCACGACGCGCTGGTGCTGGCGAAGGTGCGGGCCGCGCTGAAGCGCCTCGCGGACGAGCCGGAGGACTTCGGCGCCTGCCTCGACTGCGGAGACGACGTGCCGTTCCCGCGCCTCAAAGCGATGCCGTACGCGGAGTTCTGCGTGGAGTGCCAGGGCAAGCGCGACCCGTCGCGCCGCGCCACCCGCTCGAAGTTGACCGACTACCGCTGAACCACCCCGAGGAGTCTTCCCCATGGACACCAACGCGCTCTCGACGCTCGCCCTGGCCTGGGCCGACGGCGATCCCGACCCGGAGACGGCGCAGGAAGTGAGGGACCTCGTCGCGAAGGCGGACTGGAAAGAGCTCGACGACCGCTTCGGCACCTCGCTCGAGTTCGGCACCGCGGGCCTGCGCGGAACGCTGGGCGGCGGCACCAACCGCATGAATCGCGCCGTCGTGCGCCGCACCACGGCCGGCCTCGCGCGGTACCTGAAGGCGAACGTGCCCGACGTGACGACGCGCGGCGTGGTGGTGGGCCGCGACGGCCGCCACAAGAGCCCCGAGTTCGCCGCCGACACCGCGGGCGTGCTGGCCGCCGAGGGCATCCCCGCGCTGGTGCTGCCCGGCGTGTCGCCCACGCCCGTCACCGCCTTCGCCACCACGTACCTGAACGCCGCGGGCGCGGTGATGGTGACGGCCAGCCACAACCCGCCCGAGTACAACGGCTACAAGGTGTACTGGGGCAACGGCGCGCAGATCATCCCGCCGCACGACTCCGGCATCGCGAAGGCCATCGACGCCGTCGAGCCCGCGAAGGACGTGAAGGTGCTGCCCGAGGCCGAGGCCCGCGCGAAGGGCTTGTGGAAGGACACGCCGGCGTCCCTCGAGCGCGCGTACCTCGACGCGATCCTCGCGCTGCGGCCGACGAAGCAGGTCGCCAACCTGTCCATCGTCTACACGGCGATGCACGGCGTGGGCGGGCGCTGGGTGGTGCAGGTGCTGAGAGAAGCTGGCTTCACCAGGGTGCACCCGGTGCCCGAGCAGCAGGAGCCCGACGGCGAATTCCCCACGGTGCGCTTCCCCAACCCCGAGGAGAAGGGCGCGATGGACCTCTCGCAGGCCCTCGCCGAGAAGGTGAAGGCCGACGTGGTGCTGGCGAACGACCCCGACGCCGATCGCCTCGCGGTGATGGCGCGCGACGCGTCGGGCGTCCTGCGCATGCTGACCGGCAACGAGGTGGGCGTGCTGCTCGGCCACTTCCTCTTGACGCAGCAGTCGGTGGAGAACCCGCTGGTCGTCACCACCATCGTCTCGTCGGCGCAGCTGTCGGCGATCGCGAAGGCGATGAAGGCGCGGTACGGCGAGACGTTGACCGGCTTCAAGTGGATCGCCAACCTCGCGCTCGCGGAGAAGCGAAACGGCCTGCGCTTCGTCATGGGGTACGAGGAGGCGCTCGGCTACACGGTGGGCGAGGTGGTGCGCGACAAGGACGGCGTGGGCGCCGCGCTGGTGGTGGCGGACATGGCCGCCTGGTGCCGCGCGCGCGGGACGACGCTGCTCGGCTACCTCGAGGAGGTGCAGCGCGAGCACGGCCTCTTCGTGGCGCGGCAGTACAACGCGACGCTGCCCGGCGCGTCCGGCGCCTCCATCATCCAGGGCGTGATGGCGGCGTTCCGCGGCGACGCGCCCGCGCGCATCGGCGACCACCCCGTCGTCGCCACCAACGACTACCTGGCCCAGACGCGCACCGAGGGCGGGGCGACCACGCCGCTGACCCTGCCGAAGTCGAACGTCATCGCCTACGAGCTCGAGGGCGGCAGCCGCGTCACCTTGCGGCCGTCGGGCACCGAGCCGAAGATCAAGTTCTACTTCGAGCTGCGCGACACGCCGGGCCAGGGCGAGCCGATGGCCGAGGCCCGCGCCCGCGCCGGCCGGCGCCTCGACGCGCTCGAGGCCGCCTTCCTCGCGCTGGCGCGCGCGCGCGGGCTGCCCTGACTTTTCCTGTCTCTCCGGGGGGCCAGTGCCGTACATGACGCGACGGAGGTGCTCCATGCGGTGGATGACGGTGGCGGTGGTGGTGCTGTGCGCGGGCCTGGCGCAGGCGCAGGACGTGGCGAGCGGGACGGCCCGCCTCGCGACGGGCCAGTCCTGGTCGGCGGTGGGCGCGAAGACGGTCGGCTCGGGCGCCAACGTGCTCCAGTTCGAGGCCGGGTGGCCGGGCCTCTCCGCGAGCTACCTCCGGGGCGCGGCGCCGCGCTTCAGCGTCGGGGCGCGCTTCGGCTTCGTCTACGGCGTCGAGGGCCTGGTGCGGCGGGCGCTGGCGCCTGGCCTCAAGCTGCAGCTGCTGGCGCGCCTCACGCTGCTGGACCAGGGTCGCATCAGCCTCGGCCTCAGCTTCGAGCCCGGGCCGCTGTTCCACTTCTACAACATCGGCACGCTGGCCGGCTTCTCGCTGCCGGTGGGCTTCCGCCTGGGCATCGCGGCGTCGAGCGCGCTGCAGCTGGCCGTGTTGCTGGAGCTGCCGTTCTGGATCCAGTTCGGCAGCCTGTCGTCCTTCAACATCCCGGTGCTCACCGGCATCGGCGTCGAGTACTTCATCCAGTCGGAGCTGGCGGTCTACGTGCGCATCCGCATGGGGCCGACCATCTTCTCCCGCGGCGTCCCGGCGGAGTTCACGTTCGACGGGGCCTTCGGCGTCGCGTGGCGGTTCTAGACTCGGGCCGGTGACCTTCAAGGACCACTTCTCGCAGGGCTCGGCGGCGTACGCGGCGGCGCGGCCCCGCTACCCCCGCGCGCTGGTGGACTTCCTGGCGGGCGCGTGCGCCTCGACGGCGCTCGCGTGGGACGTGGGCTGCGGCTCTGGCCAGCTGTCGACGTTGCTCGCCGCGCGCTTCGGAAAGGTGATCGCCACCGACGCCAGCGCGGAGCAGCTCGAGCACGCCGAGGCGCACGCGAGGGTGGAGTACCGCCGCGCGCTCGCGGAGGCCTCGGGCCTCGACGCGCGCAGCGTGGACCTGGTGACGGCGGCGCAGGCGGCGCACTGGTTCGATCTGCCGCGCTTCTACGACGAGGTGCGCCGCGTCGCCCGCGGGCCCGGCGCCGTCCTCGCGCTCGTCACGTACGCGTGGCACTCGGTGGCGCCGGCCATCGACGAGGTGGTGGCGCCGTTCGCCCTCGGCACGCTGGCGCCCTTCTGGCCGAAGGAGCGGAAGTCGGTGGAGGACGGCTACGCCTCGCTCGACTTCCCCTTCGCGCGCCTCGAGGCGCCGGCGCTGGAGCTGTCGGCGGACTGGGACGTCGACGCGATGCTCGCGTACATTCGCACCTGGTCGGCGGTGAGCGCCTTCGTGCGCGCGGGCCACGAGGCCGAGCTGCAGCGGTTCGAAGCGGACGTGCGGAAGGCGTGGGGGCCCATCGGCGCGCGGCGCGTGACGTGGCCGCTCACCGTCGTCGCCGGCCGAGTGGAGGACAGGTGAAGATCCAGACTTCGTCCGGGCAGTGGCTCGATCCGCTGGCGCCCGAGCCGGACGCGCTGCTGCTGAAGGACGTCGCGCATGCGCTGGCGCAGCTCCCGCGCTTCGGCGGCCATGGGCGCCTGTCTCCCGAGGGCTTCACCTGGACGGTGGCGCTGCACTCTCTGGAAGTGGCGCGACGGCTCGAACGCGACGGGCACCCGCGCGAGGTCGTGCGCTGCGGGCTGATGCACGACGCGACCGAGGCGTACCTCGTCGACGTGCCCCGGCCGGTGAAGGCGCGGCTGCCGCAGTACCGCGCCGTGGAGGACGCGCTGTGGCGGGCGCTCGCGGCGCGCTTCTCGCTGCCCGCCGACATCCCGCCGGAGGTACACGCGGCGGATACCGCGCAGCTCTACGTCGAGGCCGTGCACTTCATGGACGTGTCCACCTGGGACGTGCCGGACGAGGCGCGCCTGGCGCCCAGGCCGCGCGTCGTGTCGCCCGTCGAGGCCCGGGCGCTCTTCCTCGCGGAGTTCGCGCGGCTGTCGTGAGTGATCCGCAGGTGAAGAGCGTGCTGGCCGTGGCGGCGGCGTTCAGTTGCTCGGGCCTCATCTGCGAAGCGTCGGCGTTGCGCACCACGCGGCAGGTCTGCACGGCGTCGGGGCACGCGCCGAGCGCGTCGGCGGCGGCGGTCACCTCGTCGCGCGCGCTGGGGACGAACTGGACGGCGAAGGTGCCGTCGTCGTAGCGCGACCCCCGCACCGTGGGGTGGGTGCCGACCTGGAGGATGGTGAAGGTCGAGCCCGGCGTCGTGCCCGGCTGCCCGTCGGTGCTGTGCCCCGGCCCGGGCCCAGCCCTTCGCGCGTGGTGCCGCCGTCCTCAGCGTGACGCCCGACGGCAGCGGCACGGTGCCGGACTGGCTCGCCGAGACGGTGGAGAAGGCCACGTCCACGCCGCTCGACGTGCAGATCCGCCCGTCGGTGACGCCGGAGCCGGGCGTGAAGGGCACCGGCGTCCACGCCGGCGCGGGGACGCAGGCCGTCGTGGCGGCGAGCGCGTCCGAGGAGCAGCTCGGCACGCTGGAGCAGGTGAGGGCGCTGTCGGGGGTCGACCCTCCATGCGCGTCGCCGCCTGCTCGCCCCGTAGTGGGAGCGGTCCGGCGAGCGGGGGTGGCCAGCCGCGGAGTGTGCCGCACGCCCGTCAGCGCGCGCGGCCCGGTGCCCAGCCCGCCGGCGCGAGCTCGAAGCGCGAGAACTCGAAGGCCGGCGCCACGGTGCAGCCGACCAGCGTGTACGCGCCGAGGCTGCGCGCCGCCTGCCAGGCGTGCGGCGGCACCACGCACTGTGGCCGCTGCCCGGCGGCGACGTCGGGGCCCAGCAGGTGCGCGCGCGTGGTGACGCCGTCCTCGGAGACGGACAGCTCGAGCGGCGCGCCCGCGTAGAAGTGCCACGCCTCCGCGGCGTCGATGCGGTGCCAGTGGCTGCGCTGGCCCTGCTCGAGGAGGAAATAGATGGCCGTGGACGCGGCGCGCACGCCGTCGGGCGCGGCGTCGCGGTACGTCTCCACGTACCAGCCGCCTTCAGGGTGCGGCTTGAGGCCCAGCGTGCGCTTCAAGTCGTCGGCGGTCATGGGCTCCTCAGGCGACCGGCGCACGAAAGACGAAGGCGCCGTCCACGCGGCCGATGAGTGGGCCCACCTTCGGCCCGGCGGCGAAGTAGTGCTTGTCGGCGGTGAAGGCCCACCGGATCTCCAGCTCCTGCATGAGCGCGAAGCTCGAGCAGTCGGTGAGCGACAGGCGGGGCACCTTCGGGGCCAGCGCGCGGAACTGCTTCATCGTGGCGTCGAAGCGCGGCGCCGACACGTCGAGCAGCAGCAACTGCTTCGCCGCGAGCTGCGCGTCGAGGTCCTCGAGGAAGCGAAACGTCACCTCTGGGCCGGCCAGCGCGTGGAGCGCCGTCAGCGTCTCGTCGAGGACCCAGTCCGAGGTGACACGCACCCAGCCCTGCGTCTCCAGGAAATCGTCCACCTCGAGCGCGATCGTATGACCGGCGTCGCGTCGATTGGCCAGCGCGAGGTACGCCCAGGTGTCGACGAACACCGCCCTCACGGCTCGTACGACGGCGGGGGCTCGGCGGCCGACAGCAGGCGGAGCTCGTAGGTCTCGCTGAGGTCGGTCGGCCCGTCGAAGTAGCCCGCACGCAAGCGCTCGCGCGCCGCCTTCGCGCGCGCGGCCAGCTCGTCGCGGTCGCCCCGGGCGTCGTACTTCGCCAGCACCAGCTCGAGGCCTTCCACCAGCAGGTCGCGCGCGTTGACCCCCAGCCGGCCGGCCATCGCCTTGAGGCGGCCGTGCAGCTTCTGCTCGATCTCAAAGGTGGTCTTCACGGTCTTCATGTGTCGACCGTATCGCGGGTCAGGTGTTACCGTAAATAGGGGTCTGGCGGATTCCCGGTTCCCGACGGGTGGCGCGCGCGCGTCACCCAGTGGAAGCGGGCGAACAGCGCCACCGCCACCGCGGTGAGCCCCGCCGACAGGCCCCACCACAGCCCGACGACGCCGAGGCTGCCCTTCACGCCCAGCAGCACCGCGACCGGCAGACCGATGAGCCAGTGCCCGACGAGGTTCGCCCACAGGGTGAATTGCGTGTCGCCCACGCCGCGCAGCGCGCCGGCGCCCACCGCCTGCACCCCGTCGGACACCTGGAACACCGCCGCCACGACGAAGAGCGACACCACGACGTCGATGACGCCCGGGTCGGTGGAGAGCAGCCCGCCGAGGAGCCGCGGGAAGGTGAGGAATCCCAGCGACGCGAAGCACATGAAGACCACCGCGCTGCCGAAGGCTGTCAGGCCCGCGCGCCGCGCCGCCGGCAGATCCTTCGCGCCGACACCCCAGCCGACGCGCGTCGCCGCCGCGCTGCCGATGCCCACCGCCACGCAGAACGTCACCGACGCCGTCGTCAGCACCACCTGGTGCGCGGCCACCGCCACCGCGCCGAGCCGGCCGGCCAGCACGCCCGACAGCGAGAAGAGGCCCGACTCGGCGAGGAAGTGAAGGCCGATGGGCAGCCCCAGCGCCGCCGCTGCTTTCAGCTCCGCGCGCTCGGGCTGCCGCTGTGTGCCTTCGGGCGCGGGCCCGAGCGCGACGGCCAGCACCGCGAGCTGCAGCCCGGTGCACGCCGTCGTGGCGATCGCCGCGCCCTCCACGCCGAGCGCGGGGATGGGCCCCCACCCGAAGATGAGCGCCACGTCGAGCACCACGTTCGCGATGTTCGCCAGCACCATCGCCCAGAACGTCGACGCGGGCCGCCCGACGCCCTGCAGGTAGCTGCGGGTGGCGATGAAGAGCAGCAACAGCGGCACGCCCGGCAGCCGCCACCACATGTACGCCGACGCGCCGCGCGCCAGTGCCGGCGTGACGCCGAACGGCTCGAGCAGGAACGGCATCACCGCCACGCCCAGCATGACCGGCGCCGCCACCAGCGCGGCGAGCCACACGCCCTGCCACAGCCAGCGGCGCGCGCGCGCCGGCTGCTTCGCGCCGATCGCCTGCGCGACGAGCGGATCGAGCGCCAGCATCACGCCCATGCCGAAGTACGACAGCGTGAAGGTGAGGGAGTTGCCCAGGCCCGCCGCCGCCTGCGCCTCCGCCGACACCCGGCCCAGCACCGCGGTGTCGACGAGCCCCATCAACGCCTGGCCCATCTGCGCGAGCGCGAGCGGCAGCGCGAGGCGCCAGAGCCCCTTGAGCTCGGCGCCGAGGCTCGGCGGCGCTTCCGTCACGGGCGCGGGTACGTCCATCGCGACGGGACCGCTAGCCCAGCGCGCCTCAAAAAGCGACGGGCGCCAGCGAGGCGGACCTGCGTTGCAGCCCCTCACCGACGTCGCCGAGGAGGTGGCGGCCGCGCCGTCGAACGCGAAGGTGGGCAGCCAGCGCGGCGACGGCAACCCCGACGTCTTCCTGCGCGGTCGTCGCGAAGAGAGCGCAAGCGCGATGCGCTCGCGGGGCGCGGGAGTCCGGCCCCCGCGCCTCGCTTCGGAGGGCCTCGTCAGTAGACGGAGCCGCCGCGGCCGGCGCTCTTCAGCGACTGCACCTTCATCTGCTTCACGGCCTCGCGGCGAACCTCGGGGGCCGCCATGGGCGACGACGCCGTCAGGCCCACCACCGCGTTCTGGCGCTGCACCTCGTCGGCGATCGCCTCGGCGCCCGCGAGCTGCTCGGCCTCGAAGAAGTAGGCGTTGTTCTGGTCCAGCGTGCGGCGCGCGCCGTCGAAGTCGCCGCGGTCGATGGCGTCAGCGGCCTTCTTGTAATTCACCGCCGCCCGGGCCCTGGTCGCCTCCACGAAGGCGCCCTTGTCGCGCCTGGCCTGCGCCAGCGCGCTGTCCGTCGTCACCACCGCCGCGAGCGCCAGCCGCGCGTCGGCCGCCGACTCGGTGAGCAGGTCCGTGTAGTCCAGCCTGAAGCTCGCCACGTCGATGCTGCCCGACGTCACGCGGGGCGACGCCGTCAGGTGCACCACCAGCTTCTCCACCTGGCGCGACGAGAAGTCCGGCAGCGAAATGGACACGGTCCTGCCCGACTGCGACGTGGGCCGCCCGTACACCTCGCGGAAGCCGATGCCGTCGGGCAGCGTGAAGGTGAGCGTCACGCCGCGCGCCACCATCGTTCCGGCCTGCTCGAGGTCGCGCTCGAATATCGCGGTCATCGCCGACGCGTCGCTGATGAAGCCGTAGCTGCCGCCGCCGACGTCCGCGAGGCGCTGCATGAGGTCCTCGTTGAAGTCCGCGCCCACGCCCAGCGACGTCACCGACACGCCCGCCGCGCGAATCTTCGCGACGGTGTTGGCGAGGCCCGAGGCGCTGGTGATGCCCACGGTGGGCTGGCCGTCCGACAGCAGCAGCAGGCGGTTCACGCGGAAGTCGCTCATCGCGCTCGCGAGGTGGTTCTTCCCGGCCCACAGGCCCTCGCCGATGTTGGTGCCGCCCTCGTCCTGAATGGAGTTGATGTACCGCTTCATGCGCGCCTTGTTGTCCGGCGTCGCGAACAGGCCGCCCAGCGCGCGCACGTCGCTGCCGTAGTGGACGATGGCGAGGCGGTCGTGCTCGTCGAGGAGGT
The DNA here is from genome assembly GCA_040755835.1 of Myxococcota bacterium. GTDB lineage: Bacteria > Myxococcota > Myxococcia > Myxococcales > Myxococcaceae > JADLDB01. The sequence continues at coordinate 44,033 of JBFMAB010000079.1, read as the reverse complement.
CGACGAGGCGCAGCGCCGCGCGACGGGCCTGCTCGATCTTCGCGCCCGACATCGAGCCCGAGCGGTCGATGACCAGCGCGAGGTTGACGGGGGCGCGGGAGCTGTTGGGGACGTCGACCGCCGTCACCTCCAGCGTCGCGAAGACGTCGCTGGTGCCCGGCACCACGTACGGGTGCGACAGGCGGCCGGTGAGCGACAGCGAGCCGGGCCGCGCGACCGGCATCGGCGGCGTCGGCGGAGGCGCGGGGGACGGGACGGGCGTGGGCGCGGGCGCCGGCGTCGGGGGGGGGATTCGCGGCAGGCCCACGATGACCGCGGTGAGCAAGAGGGCGGCGGCGGCTCCGAGGTAGGCAGTCGTTCGGTTCATGGCCGCCCCGTGGAACGACCCGCGCGAAAAGCCGATCTGTCCGTTGGCGCTTTTCCTCGTTCCCCTCGACAATCCGACGGGTTGCAGCCGATTCCGGAGGCCCTTCGTGAGCGACCGTGACGAGTTGGGCAAGACGCTGCCGCGGGCCTCGGAACAGCCGGCGCTCCATGGCGCGGAGGCTCGCGAGCCGCTCCCCGTCCAGCCCGAGGGCCGCTACGCGGTGCCCGACGGCGTGACGGAGCCGGAGCTGGGCCGCGGCGGCATGGGGCGCGTGCTGCGGCTCCACGACACGCACCTGCAGCGCGAGGTGGCGGTGAAGGAGCTGCTGCCGGAGCACGCCGCGGCGCACAGCGCGCTGGGCACGTCGATGGAGACGCTCTTCATCCGCGAGGCGCGGGTGCTGGCGCGGCTCGAGCACCCCGGCGTGGTGCCGGTGTACGAGCTCGCGCGCCGCGCCGACGGCACGCCGTACTACTCGATGCGCCGCATCCACGGCCGGCCGCTCTCGAGGGTGCTCGACACCTGCGCGACCCTGGACGATCGCCTCGCGCTCTTGCAGCACTACCTCCACGTCGTGCAGGCGGTCGGCTTCGCGCACAGCCGCGGCGTGGTGCACAGGGATCTCAAGCCCGAGAACGTGATGGTGAGCGGCTTCGGCGAGACGCAGGTCATCGACTGGGGCCTCGCGGTGGTGGACGGCCAGCCGCTGGAGGGCGGCGTCACCGCGGGCACGCCCGCGTACATGGCGCCCGAGCAGGCGTCGGGTTCGCACGTCGACGCGCGCAGCGACGTGTGGAGCCTCGGCGTGATGCTGTTCGAGCTGCTCACCGGCAGGCTGCCCTTCGAAGGCCCCAACGTCACCGCGGTGCTGAACCAGGTGCAGACGGCGCCGGTGCCGGGCGTCACCTCGCTGGAGCCGAAGGCGCCGCCGGCGCTGGTGGCCGTCGTGGAGAAGGCGCTACACCGCGATCCCTCGCGCCGCTACAGGGACGCGGGCGCGATGGCCGACGCGCTGGAGGCGGCGATGCGCGCGCGCCTGCCGCGCTCGACGGGCTGGCTGGCGACGGTGCTGACGCTCGGCCTGCTCCTGGCGTTAATGACGCTGTGGGCCTTCCGCCTGTCGTCCGGCGCCGCGGAGCTCGCCGGGAAGCAGCGCGTGGCGGTGGCGGACGCGCGGCGCGAGGCGGGGGAGGCGAACGCGCAGGCCGCGCTGGCCGCGCTGCGCGCGCACGACACGTACGCGGCGGACGCGCTCGCGCGCAAGGCGGTGGAGACGAGCGACAGCCCGCTGGCTCACGGCGTGCTGCTGCTCGCTGCGGAGCGCGGCGTGCCCGGGCGGCGCTGGAGCGTGAAGGTGCCCGCCGGCTGCTCCGGCGTGGCGGCGGTGGGCGACGTGGTGGCATGCAGTACGCTCAACGGCGTGGCGCTGTTCGCGGCCGCCGACGGCGCGTCGCGCGGAGAGCTCAGCACCGGGCCGCTCGGCTGGCAGCACGGCGTCGCGGCGCGCGCCGGCGGCACGCTCGTCTCCGGTGGTGACGACAAGCGCGTCCACGCGTGGGACGTCGCGGCGAAGCGCGAGGTGGCCTCGTGGCCGGTGGACGGGCACGTCAGCGCGGTGGCCGTCGACGGGGACGAGGTGGTGGTGGGCCTGCGCACCGGCGCGGTGCTGCGCCTCTTTTGGGCGGGTGAGGCGCGGCCGGTGGACATGCACCCGGGACCGGTGCGCGTGGTGGCGGGCGGCGGCGGTGCGACGGCGTCGGCGTCGCCGGGGCTGCTCAAGCTGCGGGAAGGCGACGACGGCGCCGCGTTGGACCGCGTGGTGGGCGCGCTCGTCTTCCTCGACGGGCGGCGCCTGGTCGCGGGCGTGGAGCGCAGCGTGGTGCGCTTCGAGGGCTTGAAGGCCGGCGCCATCTCCCCCGCGGGCCGCGACGACGTGCGCGCGCTGGCGGTGCTGCGGTCGAAGGCGGGGGCGCCGCGCGTGGTAAGCGGCGACGCGTCGGGCGTGGTGCGCTGGACGTACGACGACGGCTCGGTGGAGGGCGAACTGGACGCCTTCGCGCCGGGCGTGCAGGCGCTCGCGGTGACGGAGGACGGCGCGCTGGCCGTGGCCACCGCCGACAAGCGCCTCGAGGTGTGGACGTTGCCGGCCCGCCCGCGGCCGCCCATCGGCGAGGGCGTGCCGACGGTGCACGCCGTCTTCCCGCGCGGCTGGCTGGTGACGGGCACGCGCGACGGCAGCGTGCGGCGCCTCGACCTCGACTCCGGCGAGGAGGGCGTGCTGGAGGTGCGGCACACCGCGGCGGTGCGCGGCCTCGCGGAGGTGGCCGGCGAGGAGCGGCCCGAGGCGCTGCGCGTGCTGACGGGCGGCGACGATGGGCTGGTGAAGGGCCAGCGGTGGAACGGCGCGGTGGAGGTGCTGGACTCGAAGCCCGGCCAGAAGGTGACGGCGCTCGCGGCCTCGCGCGACGGGCAGCGGGCGGCGTGGACGTACGACGACGGCTCCTGGGTGTTGTGGAGCCTCGCCTTCGGGAAGGAGATCGCCCGCGGCCAGGGCGCCGTCTCTCGCGCGCTGGCCTTCTCGGCCGACGGGCGCACGCTGGCGCTGGGGCGCGAGGACAAGCGCGTGCAGCTCCTCGAGGCCGAGGCGGGCCATGAGCAGGGCCTGTTGGGGCCGGTGGATGCCGCGGTGACGGCGGTGGCCTTCGGTCCGGACGGGCTGCGGCTGGCGACGGGCAGCGCCGACGGGCGCGTCACCACCTGGGAGCTGGCCAGCCGCCGGGTGCTGCACCAGCTCAACCAGGCGCGCTCGCGCGTCTCGGCGGTGGACGTGAGCCCCGACGGGCACCTCTTGGCGGCGGGCAGCGACGACGGCGACACGCTGGTGTGGGACTTCGCGAGCGGCCAGCTGCTGGCGCGCGTCCCCGCCGACGCCGGCGACGCGCTGTTGGTGGCCTTCCGCGGGCCGGGCGCGCTGGTGTCGGTCGGCACGGACCGCGTCGTGCACCGCTGGTCCATCTCCACGGTGCGGTAGCGGGCGGACCATGCGGCGCGTCTGGCTGTGGCTGGTGGTGGTGGCCTTCTTCCTCGCGGCGTTCACGCTGGCCACGCGTCTGCCCGAGGACCTGCGCGTGCGCTTCGTCACCAGCTGGTTCCCGTTCGCTTCGTTCGCGGTGTTCCTCGCGGTCTTCGTCCTGTTCTTCTCGTGGGCGCGCGCGGCGAACCGGCTGTCGGTGGAAGGCAACTCGCTGCTCTCGCAGGGGCGCTTCGTCGAGGCGATCGCCCTGTTCGAGCAGGCGGCGAAGCTGGCGCGGCGCTCCAACGTCATCCCGTACTACCGCGGCATCGCGCTGCTGTGCCTGTGGCGCGTGGCGGAGGCCGACGCATCCTTCGCGGAGGCGGCGGCCCAACGGCTCGTCGCGGCGGATCTGACGAAGCTCTTGTACCCCAGCCGGAGCCTCTCGGCGGCGCTGCTCGGGCGCGACGAGGTGGCCCGGGCGCGGCTCGAAGAAGCCGAGGCCGTGGGCGCCGGCAACACCGCCGAGGCGCTGCTGGCGCGCGCGGTGCTCGCGGTGCGGGCCGAGCGCTGGGACGAGGCGAAGACGCTCTTGCAGCGCTACGAGGTGAAGCTGCTCGGCGGCCCGATGCGCGGCCTGGCCGACGCGCTGTACGCCTGGTGCGTCGAGCGGCTCACCGGCGAGCTGCGCCCCGTCGACCGCGTGGGCCTGCAGGGCGAAGCCGGGCCGGACGCGCTCGAGAAGGTGTGGCCGGACCTCGTCACCTTCATCGACCGCGCGCCCACGCCGTGAGATGCCAGACATGCCGGCGGGAGACACACTCACCGCGGTCCAGCCCGGCACCCGTCTCGTTCAGCGCCCGGATGGGCGGCGTCACCGATGGGAATCCAACGGCACGTGCTGCTGCGACGCCGCTGCCCGGCGAGCTGCGACATCAGCGCGGCGCGCGCCCGACTCGCGCCACGGCGTGGCTGGCCGGTCAACCCGCCGCGCGGGCGTACACCTCCCGGGTGGCGACGGCCGTGCGCTTCCAGCGGAAGTGCGCGGCCCGTGCGCGCGCCCGCTCCGACCACGAGGCGCGCAGCGACGCGCTGGCCAGGAGCTCCTCGAGGCGCGCCGCGAGGCCCGCCGCGTCGTCCGGCTCCACCTGCTGCGCGCCGTCTCCGCACACCTCCGGCAGGCTGCCTTCCGTGCTGACGATGGTCGGGACGCCGAGGTGCATCGCTTCGAGCGGCGGCAGGCCGAAGCCCTCGTAGCGCGACGGGAAGACGAAGACGCCCGCGCGGCGCATCAACGCGTAGAAGACGCGCTCGTCGAGGTAACCCAGCGGCCGCACGTCGACGCCGCGCGCCTTGAGCGCCTGCACCCGCCGCTCGATGGCGCCCGCGCCGAACCACCGCTGCCCCGCCAGCACCAGCGACACGCGCCGCCCGCCGTCGTACAGCCGGCCCACCGCGTCCAGCACGAGCTCGACGTTCTTCCGCGCGTCCAACGCGCCCGCGTACAGCACCCACGGCTCGCTGAGGCCGAGCGCGTCGATCCACGCGGAGGTGGTGGCGTCGGCCTGCGGGACCGAGTCGACGTGGTCCACGCCGTGGTGGATGACCGTCAGCTTGCGGGCGTCCACGTCGAAGCGCTCGAGCAAGCTCTTCCGCGCGACGTCGGACACGCAGATGACCTGGTCCGCCACCGCGAGGCTGCGCGTCAGCCACGCGCGGAACTGCCAGCGGAACGCCGTCGACACGGTGTCTGGCAGCAGAAGCGGCACCAGGTCGTGCACCGTCAACACGTACGGAACGCCCGCGACGCGCCGGAGCGGCAGGTTGAAGTTCGACACCGCGTGGAAGAGCCGAGGCCGCCGGGCCTCGAGGAGCGCCGGCAGCCGCGCCAGCGTCCAGGCGGTGCGGCTCCTCGCCCCGCGCGGCTCCTCGCCGCTGCGGGCCGCGCCCCAGCGCTCCACCGCCACGCCGTCGGCCCCGAGCGCCGCCGCCAGCTGCCGGGTGTACAGCGCGATGCCGGTGGTGGGCTCATCCCAGAGTGAGGCGTCCAGCGCGACGGCGTCCACGGGCGGCTTGTACACGAGATGTGGGTGCGGGTGGGGCTCCGCGGGAGGCGGGCCCGTTGCGCGGGCGAGGAACTCGACCCTATGAATCGCGGCCGCCATGAAAGAGCGCCGCGCCATGCCCCGGTCGAAGGTCCGCTTTCTCGTGCAGCACCAGTCCGGCGCGGGTGACGTCGAGGTGGACTACGCCACCGACCTCTCGAAGGGCGGCCTCTTCATCGCCACGCGCAAGCCGCTCTCGCGCGAGGCGACGGTGCACGTGCAGTTCTCGCCCGCGAAGGACGCGCGCCTCGTGTCAGCCTTCTGCCGGGTGACGCACGTGACGGACAGCGGAGTGGGCGCCGAGTTCGTCACGCTGGACGCCGAGAGCGCGAAGCTGCTCGACGCCGCGCTCGGCTAATCGCCTCGCAAAGACGCGACGCCCCCGCGCCCAAGGTGCGCTAGACGCGCTTGTCCGTGCGGCGCGTGCACCAGCTCATTCCCTGCTTCACGCCTGGCGACGCGATGGGACAGGCGGCGATCGCCTGGCAGCGCGCGCTGCGGCACCTGGGCTTCGTGGGCGAGGTGTACGCCGGCGAGGTGGCGCCGCGGCTCCAGAGCCTGGTGAAGCCGGCCGCGCAGCTCAGGCCCAAACGGGACGACGTGGTGCTGTACCACCACGGCATCGCCTCGCCGCTCGCCGGGCGGCTGTTGCACCTCGACTGCGTGAAGGGCGTCGTCTTCCACAACATCACGCCGGAGCGCTTCTACGCGGGCACGCGCCTGGTGGAAGGCCTGCGCGCAGGCCGGGCGCAGCTGGCGGCGCTGGCGGACGGGGTGGACCTGTCCATCGGCGTGTCGGGCTTCAACGCCGCGGAGCTGCGCGAGGCGGGGCACCGGAACGTGCACGTGGTGCCGCTGTACGTCGAGCCGGAGCGGTTCGGGCCGGAGTTCGCCGACGAGCGCATGATGGCGCGCCTCGGCAAGTTGGGCCAGCCGCGGGTGGTGGCGGTGAGCCGCGTGGTGGCGCACAAGCGCGTCGAGGACCTCCTGGCGCTGCACGGCGAGCTGCTGCGCCTCCATCCGCAGGCGCACCTCGTGGTGGTGGGCGGCGCCGACGAGGGGAGCGCCTATGTGCAGCGCCTGCGCGCGCAGGCAGCGGCGCTGGGGCAGGTGACGTTCCTCGGGCGGGTGACGCACGCCGAGCTGGTGGCGGCGTACCGGGCGGCGGACCTCTTCGTGTCCATGTCCGAGCACGAAGGCTTCGGCGTGCCGTTGGTGGAGGCGATGGCGGCGGACGTGCCGGTGCTGGCCTTCGGCGCGGCGGCGGTGCCGGAGACGATGGGCGGGGCGGGCGTGGTGTTCGACGAGAAGCACTTCGCGGCGCTGGCGGAGGTGGCGTCGGTGCTGACGCACGACGTGCACCTGCGCGATCGCGTGGTGGCCGGGCAGCGGCGCCGTGTGGAGCGCTTCTCCCTGGCGGCCACCGTCGGGGCGCTCGGCGAGGCGCTCGGGCCGTGGCGGCCGCGGCCGATGAAGCGTCGCGCGGCGAAGCGGCCGAAGGTGGCGCTCGTGGTGCAGCGCTACGGCGAGGCCATCGTCGGCGGCGCGGAGGCGCACGCGCGGCAGGTGGCGCAGCACCTTTCGCCGCACGCGACGGTGGAGGTGCTCACCACCTGCGCGGTGGACCACCTCACCTGGGCGAACGCGCTGCCGGCGGGCGAGTCGACGGACGGGGCGGTGACGGTGCGCCGTTTCCCGGTGGTGGCGCCGCGCGAGATGCGCCGCTTCAACCGCCTGTCCGACGGCGTGCTGGGCGTGGGCACGGACCTCCTCACCGAGGCGCACTGGCTGGCGGAGCAGGGGCCGCGCAGCCCCGAGCTGTTGGAGGCGCTGGCCGGCGGGCGCGAGCGCTGGGACGCGGTCGTCTTCTTCACGTACCTGTACGCGCCGACGGCGTGGGGCGTGCCCCTGGTGGCCGACAAGGCGCTGGTGGTGCCGACCGCGCACGATGAGCCGCCGCTGGCCTTCGAGAGCTTCGCGGACGTCTTCGTCGCGCCGCGCGCGCTGCTGTGCAACACGCCGGAGGAGGAGGCGCTCATTCGGAGCCGCTTCGAGGGCGCGGCGCGCTCGCGGGTGGTGGGCGTGGGCGTGGACCCGCGGCCCGGCAAGCCCGAGCGCTTCCGCGAGCGCTTCGGCGTGCGCGGCGAATACCTCCTGTACGTGGGGCGGCTGGAGGCGGGGAAGGGCGTGGCCGCGCTGGTGCGGCTGCACCAGGCGTTGGTGAGCCGCTTCCACGACGCGCCGGCGTTGGTGCTGGCGGGGGCGGGCGACCTGAAGCCGAAGGGCGAGCGGCTCTACGGGGTGGGCCGCATCGACGAGCAGGCGAAGTGGGACGCGCTGGCGGGCGCGCTCGCGGTGGTGGTGCCGAGCCGCTACGAGTCGCTGTCCTTGCTGACGCTGGAGGCGTTCGCCGCGGGGACGCCGGTGCTGGGCAACGCGGCGTCGACGGTGGTGTCGGGGCAACTGCAGCGGAGCGGCGCGGGGCGCACGTTCGATCTCGACGAGCGCGAGAGCTTCTTCGCCGCGCTGCGGGACGTGGGCGAGGCGCGCGCGGCGCTGTCGAAGAAGGCGAAGCGCTACGCGGCGCGGTTCCGCTGGCCGCGCGTGGTGGACGCGTACCTCGAAGAGGTGGCCCGGCTGAAGTCGCCGCGCTGACGACGGGTCAGGCGCGGACGACGCGCTGGAGCGTCTCGAACGAGTCGTAGAGCTGCTCGACGGACTGGAGCACGAAGAGGCGCTTCTGCATCTGGTCGATGCGGAACTCCTGCGCGCAGATGGTCTCGACGTCGAAGGGGAGCACCTCGGGTTCGCCCGAGAGCGCGTAGACGCACTCGCCGATGGAGGACGCGATGCCGGCGCCGAAGATGCGGCGGCCCTGCGGCGTCTCGACGAGGCCGAACTCGTTGGTGAACCAGAAGTAGCGCTCGAGGCGGCGCAGGCGTACGGGGTCGTCGAGGAACTCGCAGGCGAAGGCGCCGTAGCGCTGGCAGTACTCGGCGTAGCGCGCGTCGGCGTGGAAGGGGATGTGCCCGTAGAGGTCGTGCACGATGTCGGGCTCGGGCGTGTAGTTGAGGTCCTTCCGGTCGCGCACGAAGTTGCCGATGGGGAACTTCCGGTCGCGCAAGAGCGGGTAGAAGTGCTGGCCGTCCTCGAGGCCCTTCACGAAGACGCCCTGCCAGCCGGTGAGGGCGGACAGCTTCGCGTTGACGTCCTCGAGCGGGGGGATGGTGTCCCGGTCCAGCCCGCACGCCTCGAGGCCCTTCGAGAACATGGAGACGAGCTGGGCGTCGCGGCGCGGCCGCTGCGTCCTGACGATGTCACCCCAGGTGGCGTGCTCGGCGGCGGTGAAGGCGCGGCCGCTGGTGGGCGGGGCGGACGGTGCCGGCGACGGCGTGGCGATCTCGAGCATGGGCGGTGGCCTCGCGGGCGGTGCGGGGACGAGGGCACCGTACGGCCGGCGGGCGGCGTCAGAAAAGAGTCAAAGATTTGCGAGGAATTGTCGAACTCGGAGACAGTCTCCCAGAGCCCGGACGACGCGGCGCCGCGCGCGTGGTAGGTGCAGCGCTCATGAAGCTGATGGGCAAGGACATCACCGCGGACAACCTGATGGCGTACGTGGGGGAGCGGCTCTTGACGAGGGGCCTCGCGCGGCCGGCGGAGGGCGAGCCGGTGGGCGAGGGCATCGAGCCGCGGGTGGACCCGTTGTCCTTCAACCTCAACGCGCTCTCGGAGCACGCGGACGCGACGAAGGGGCTGCCGGTGGAGACGCACCGGGCGGGGTGGTCGGGGCGCGCGGTGCGGTTCGCGAAGGTGACGTTCCGGCGGCTCGGCCAGGTGTTCATCAACGAGGCGCTGGCGCGGCAGGTAGTCTTCAACGGCCACGTGCGCGACTCGTACGCGCAGCTGTCGGCGGAGGTGCTGCGGCTGCGCGCGCGGCTGGAGGAGGTGGAGGGGAGGGCCGCGCCGGCCGCTCGGACGACCGCTGTGCCGAAGAAGGGGAAGGTGTCCTCGCGGCCGGCGAAGAAGCGGTAGGGGGTGGGGCGCCCAACGCGCCAACACAACGGTGCATGCACGTCCCCACTGCTTTCTCACTTCCCGAGAATCGCGCGACCGCGTCTCCCGTCCGGCGATGATCCGATCATGCGACGTGCGCGCGCCCTCATCCTCGCGCTGGCGGCCGCCGGGGCGGCGAGCGGCTGCTCCTGCGTCAACGACATCACCATCACCAACCCCGACGGCGGCGCGCAGGGCGGTGGCGCCGGCGGCGGCGGGGGTGCCGGCGGCGGCTCGGGCGGCGGCGTCTCCGGCCCGCTCGCCATCGCCCCGCAGAACGCCACCCTCGACGTCGACTTCGGCTCCACCGCCACCCTGCAGTTTTTCGCTACCTCGAGCGGCTTCCCCGTCTCGCCGACGTGGGCCGCCACGCCCGCCTCCATCGGCACCATCGACGGCGCTGGCCGCTTCGTCGCCACCGGGCAGGCCGGCGGCGTCGTCACCGTCAGCGCCAGCGCGGGCGGCCACCGCGCCACGACGTCCCTCACCGTGCGCCTCCACCTCAGGCAGAACGGCGCGAGCGGCACCGGCGGCGGCTCCGGCGCCGGCGGCGTCGGCGGCGTGGGCGGCGAAGGCCCGGGCGCGGCGGTGCCACCGGCCACCGTCACCGTGCTGCAGCAGACGCCCACCGCCGAGCCGGGCCTCGCCATGCTGTACCCGTACGACCGCACCGTCTGGCCGCGCGACCTCCTCGCGCCGCTCCTCCAGTGGAAAAACGGCGCTCGCGACCCCGACGCCATCGCCATTCACCTCGAGTGCCCGGCGCTCGTCTACGACGGCACCTTCGCGCGCACCGCGACGCCCTTCATTCACCACCCCATCACCCAGGACGCGTGGCGCCACGTCGGCGAGGCCTGCGCCGGGCAGGACGTCAGCGTGCGCCTCGTCTTCGCCGCGCAGGGCGCCGCCTTCGGCCCGCTCACCGAGACCTGGCGCATCGCCAACGGCAGCCTGAAGGGCGTCGTCTATTACAACTCATACGGCACCAGGCTCGCCTACAACTTCAACGGGGCGCTCGGTGGCGACGGGCGCTTCGGTGGCGCGACGCTCGCCATCAAGGGCAACTCCACCGACCCCGTCCTCGTCGCCGGCCGCACCGGCTCCTCCTCCGAGTGCCGCGTCTGTCACGTCGTCTCCGGCGACGGCTCGACGCTCCTCTCGCAGCGCGGCGACAGCTACGGCTCCACCAGCCACTACGCGCTCAAGGCCGGCAACGCCGAGACGGCGATGTCCCCTGGTGACGGCCGCTACGCCTGGGGCGGCCTCACCAGCGACGGCAGCCGGGTCTTCACCAACGCCGCGCCCCTCGACTCGTCCTCGAACGCCGACTCGGCCCTCTTCTCCGTCCCGAGCGGCGCCGCGTTGCCCACCACCGGGCTGCCCGCGGGCCTCCGCGCCGGCACGCCCGCCTTCTCGCCCGACAACTCCCTGCTGGCCTTTCTGTGGTGGGCCGGCAGCGTGGGCGGCGTGCCGGCGGATCAGCGCTCGCTCGCGGTGATGCGCTTCACCGAGCCAGGCACCTTCAGCGACTTCACCATTCTCCACACGCCGCCTGCGGGCCAGGTGGACCTGTACCCCAGCTTCCTGCCCACCGGCCGCGGCGTCGTCTTCCAGGTGCAGACGGAGTCGAACGGCCGCGCGCTCGGTGAGACGCGCTCCACGTGCGACGCCTCCGGGCCGTGCTCCGACGTCGGCGCCCACGGCGAGCTGTGGTGGGTCGACCTCGCCACGAAGCAGGCCCATCGCCTCGACCAGGCCAACGGCAAGGGCCACGCCCCGGTCGGCCCCAACGGGCACGACGACGACTCCACTCTCAACTACGAGGCCACCGTCGCGCCCATCCCCTCCGGCGGCTACGCGTGGGTCATCTTCACCAGCCGCCGCCTGTACGGGAACGTCGCCACCATCAACCCGTTTTGGAGCGACCCGCGCTTCCACGACATCTCGCAGACGCCTACCACCAAGAAGCTGTGGGTCGCGGCCATCGACTTGAACGCGCAGCCCGGCACCGATCCCAGCCACCCCGCCTTCTACCTGCCCGCACAGGAACTGCTCGCCGGCAACTCCCGCGGTTACTGGTCGCTCGAGCCCTGTCAGGCCGACGGCGAGGGCTGTGAGTCCGGCGACCAGTGCTGCGGCGGCTTCTGCCGTGGCCTCGAGGCTGGCGCGCCGCCCCAGTGCCGCTCCACCGGCGGCGGCTGCTCCCAGGAGTTCGAGCGCTGCACCACCAGCGCCGACTGCTGCGACGCGGTGTGCGTCAACCAGCGCTGCGTCAGCGGCATCCAGTAGGTGTCAGCGCACGACGGACTGCTCGGGGTCCAGCTTTCTTCACCGGCCGCTGAGGGATGCCCGCGACCATCGTGAAGGGCGGCACGTCGCTGCCGACCACCGACGACACGCCGACGATGCTGCCCCGGCCGATGGTGACGCCGGGAGCCACCGACGACGTCGCGCCGGGCCACACGTCGTCATCGATGACGATGGGCCGCGGCTCCGGCATCTGCTCGCGGTCGTGGCCACGACCAGTCGCTGTTGCGGCGCTCGAAGCTGAGGCAGCTGGCGCGTCCGCCCCTCCATTGGGTGCAGCAGGCCGGCGGCCGCCTCGCGCCCGCGCTGGTGGACGAGCTGCGCGCGGCGCCTGCCGCCCGGGCGCCCCGACGACGAGCGCAACACCGCGGGCCGGCCGATCCCATGGCGTGACGGTGGCGGTTCCTCGACGACGCGATGCAGCCGGTGCCCGTCGGCCAGCCGGGCCGGGTGTGGGTGCGCGGCGACAGCGTGTCGCCGGGGTACTTCCGCGACGAGGCCGCGACGCGCGAGGGCTTCCGCGAGGGCTGGCTGCTGACCGCCGACATCCGCGCCCTCGACGCCGAAAGCTACCTCACCATCGTCGACCGCGTGGGCGACTTGCTGAAGTGCGGCGGCACCCGCAGCAGCGTGAAGGTGGTGGAGGACGCGCTCCTGCACTGCCCCGACGTCGTCGAGGTCGCGGTGCTGGGCGTGCCCGACGAGATGATGGGGGAAGCGGTGGCGGCGCTGGCGGTTGCGCGGCCTGGCGCCGGGGGCACAGCGTCAGCGGAGGTCGAAGGGGCGCTGCGGGGGGCTCACATGGCGCGAGAGCCGGGCGACGCGCTTCGCGTTCGCGGCCGGGGCCTCGGCGGCGGCGCCGGAGCGCGCGTGGTGCAGCGCCCGGGCCTTGTCCTTGAGCCGGTGCTCGCACACGCGGGCCAGCGCCAGGTGCAACGCCTCGGTCTCCCCGCGCGACAGCCGCGGCAGGCCCAGCGCGGTGTTCAACCGGTGCGCCATCGTCGCCCAGTCGCGCCGCCGTCCGGCGAGCCGCGCCGCCAGCCACCACGCCTCGAAGGCCGTGCGGCCCGCGCCGGCGCGCTCCGCGGCCAGCACCGCCAGCGCCTCCGCGCGCGGAAGCTGCTCGGCGCGGGCGTGCACCTCGGCGAGCGACAGGCAGTCCTCGGCGGCGTCGGTGTCCGCCGTCGAGTCGACGCGGCGGCACAGCTCCGCCAGCACCGCGGCCATCGTCACCACGTCCAGCACGTTGTGCTCGAGCACCTGCGCCAGCGGCGCCGTCGGACCCCGCCGCAGGTAGTCGAAGTACACCGAGGGGATCAGCCCGCCGTCGATGTCGCCCACGCGGTGAAAGCCCAGCACGTGCCGCTCGAGGTCCTGCAGCCGCGTCGTCGCGAGCCGCCGCCGGAAGACGCGCCGCGCGCAGTGCAGCAGGTCGAGGTGCGCGGGCGGTGTCAGCCCCGACAGCCGGTTCATCACCAACCGCGTGCGCAACAGCGGCCAGTCGAAGCACTTGCCGTTGAACGTCACCATCAGGCTCGCCCGCGAGAGGCGCTCCGCGAGGCGACGCAGCATCGGCCCTTCCTGGCCGGGGCGCGGCAGGAAGAGCTGCTCGACGTGGAACGAGGAGGCCTCGAACCAGCCCAGGCCGATGAGGAAGGGCAGGGTGCCCGCGCCGCCGTGCAGGCCGGTCGTCTCGGTGTCGACGAAGAGGAGGCGCGCGGGGTCGACGGTGGCGAGCGAGTCGTCGAGCGCGAGGAGCGAGAGCGTGCTCGCCTGCAGGTGTCGCGCGCGGGACAGCGTGACGCGGCCGTGCGTCGCGCCGTCAGGGTACTCGCGGCGCGTCGCGTGGACGAGTCCGTGCGGTGTCGGTGACGCGGTGAGTCCGTGATTCCCCTCTCTCCGGCCGTCTCCTCCGGGGGAGAGGGAGCTCGCGCTCTTCCCCGCTGCCTCGCTGGAGAGCGCGTTGGGTTTCCTCAGGTGGCCCAGCTTCGCGCGGAGGTCCATCAGTGCACCGCGTCGACACCCAGGGCCGAGAGCACCGCCAGCACCAGCTCGCGGCGCCCGTGCGCCTCGCCGCCGGACGGCAGCACGCCGATGCACGCCGGGCAGCCGTCCGGACACACGCAGCCCTCCACCAGCTTCCGCGCGCGGGCGAGCAGCGCCTGCCGCTCGTCGTACAGCCGCGACGACAGGCCGACGCCGCCGGGCACCTGGTCGTAGAGGAAGATGGTCGGGTCGATGAGCGCCCCTTCGCCGGGCGCCTTCCGCGGCGGGCCGCCCGGCGTGGCGCGGCTGCCCAGCGTGCGCCCGAGATCGCGCGGGTCGATCATCAACCCCACGCACGACACCGAGTGCAGCGCGTGCGACAGCGCGCGGATCGCCTCGATCACCTGCGCGCGCGGCGCCGAGAAGCCCGCCATGACCGCCTCGGGCACCGTCAGCCAGAACGCCGTCGAGTGCATCTGCAGCTCGGGCAGCTGTACCTCGCCGTAGCCGACGTTCTCGTGCGTGTGGAACTTGATCTTCTTGAAGCCGACGACGCGCTCCACCACCGACACGTCGCCGAAGCCGAACGCCACCTGCGGGGCCGCTTGCGTGTGCCCCTCGGACAGCACCTCGACGCGGGTGTACGTCATCGCGTCGGTCCAGTAGTCGGGCGCCACCTTCCGCACGAAGGCCTTGCGGTTGTCGAGGTCGAGCTTCTCCACCTGAAACTGCTCGCCGTCCTGTTGGTAGATGGCCTGCTCGTGCAGCATCGTGTGCGCGCTGCGCCAGTCCATCTCCGCGATGGCCTTGTCGTACGGCTGCTCGATGATGACGACGTTGTCCCAGCCAACGCTGCGCAAGGACACGTCGTTCGCCGGGTACGCGTCGGCCGCCCAGTGCCATGTGCGCCGGCCCGACGGGCCCGGTCCGGGGTGCAGCACGCGGTGCTCGGCCAGGTAATCGAGCGCCGACGCGGTGTCCGCCGCCGGCAGCTCGCGGAAGCCTTCGCCTTCCTCGAAGGGCAGCTCGAACGCGCCGCACTTCAGGTGCTGCACGAGGATCTCCACGTTGTCCGGGTCGATGCGCGCGTGCTCCACCGACTGCCGGAGGATGAACGTGCGGTCGGTCGCGACGTACTGGTCCAGCGGCGCGGAGTTGGTCACCAGCAGCGCGAGGCTCGCGCCCTGCCGCCGGCCGGCGCGCCCGAAGCGCTGCCACAGCGCCGCGAGGTTGCCCGGGTAGCCGCAGCACACCACCGCGTCGAGCGCGCCGATGTCGACGCCCAGCTCCAGCGCGTTGGTCGCCACCACGCAGCGGATGTCGCCCGCCCGCAGGCGCCCTTCGATCTCCCGCCGCACCTTCGGCAGGTAGCCGCCGCGGTACGCCATCACCGCGTCGGGCGGCACCCGGTCCTTCGCCAGGCCGTCGCGCAGGTACTTGAGCAGCACCTCCACCGTGTTGCGCGACTGGCCGAAGACCAGCGTCGACACGCCCGCGCGCACGAGGTCGCCCGCCAGCCGCGCCGTCGCCTTCACCGCGCTCTGCCGCACGCCGAGCTCCGGGTTGACGACGGGCGGGTTGTAGACGAGCACCCGCCGCTCGCCGACCGGCGCGCCCGACTCGCCGACGCACGCCACCTCGCGGCCCAGCATGCGCGACGCGTGCGCCTGCGGGTTGCCGATGGTGGCCGACGCGAAGATGAACTGCGGCTTCGAGCCGTGGAAGCGCGCGATGCGCTCGAGGCGCCGCAGCACGTTGGCCACGTGGCTGCCGAACACGCCGCGGTAGGTGTGCAGCTCGTCCAGCACCACGTAGCGCAGGTTGGCGAACAGCCGCGCCCAGCCCGCGTGGTGCGGCAAGACGCCGGTGTGCAACATGTCCGGGTTGGTGAGGACGACGCCGGACCGCTCCCGCGCCGCCCGCCGCGCGTCCGCCGGCGTGTCCCCGTCGAAGGTGATGGCGCCGTGCGCCAGCCCCGACGCCTTCATGAAGGCGCGCAGCGCCTCCTCCTGGTCGCGCGACAGCGCCTTGGTGGGGAAGAGGTACAGCGCGCACGCCGTCGGCTCCTCCGCCAGCGCCGACAGCACCGGCAGGTTGAAGCACAGGCTCTTGCCCGACGCCGTCGGCGTCGCGACGACGACGTCACGCCCTTCCCGCGCCAGCCGGTACGCCTCGGCCTGGTGCGTGTAGAGCGACGTGAAGCCCTTCCCCAGCAGCGCGGCGCGGACGCCGGCAGGGAGCTCGTCCGGCAGCGGCGCGAACCGGGCCGGCTTCGCGGGCAGCGTCTCGTCGAGGACGAGGTTGCGCGCCACCGCGCCGTCGCGCCGCCACGCGTCCAGCTGCGGGAGGAGGCCGCCGCCCTTCGTCCAGGGCAGCCGCCGCGGGCCTTCGAACATGCCGTCGGGTCGCGAGTCCATGGTCGCGAACCGTACAGGCGTTCAGGTGGCTGCTCAAATATTCAGTTGGCCGGGCTACTCGGCGCAGGCGGCCTTCACCGCGGCCTCGGCCGCGTGCGGCGCCATGACCTGGCAGAGGTTCAGCTTCGCGGTGCGCGCCTGCGACTTCGCCGCGGCTTCAGTCATCGGGCCGGCGAGCTGCTTCCAGCAGCGCTCCAGCGCCGGCTTCCACGACGAGCCGTCCGCGCCCAGCTCGACGGTCATTCGGATGACGTTCGGGTTGTCGCAGAGCGCTGCGCCCTCGCGCTCGAAGGCCAGCGCGTACAGGTCCGCCGCCGTCGGGAGGATGAGCTGCTTCAAGACGACCTCCTCGGCGAGGCGCTGCGCGAGGTGCGGCGTCACCGCGTCCTTCTTCGCGAACTCCGTCACCCGGTCGACCCAGGCGCCGCGCTCGCCGTGCTGCGAGACGTAGGGCAGCGCCCGCACGCCCACGTCGGCGCGCTTCGCGAGCCAGTCCGTGGAGCGCGCGAGGAACGGGAACTTCGCCGGCTGCGCGTCGACGAGCGCCAGCGCCTGCTCGGCGGTGGCCTTGTCCTTCACCTCGGTCATCTCGAGCGTGGCGATCGCCGCGCGCTCGACGGCGGTGCGCCAGGCCGCGGTGCGCTCGGACGGGGCGACGTCGCGCGCGCGCTCGAGGAGCTTTCGCGCGGTCGTCCGTGGGGTCGAGCGCGGTCAGCTCGGACAGCGGGTAGAAGGTGGTGGTGGTGGCACAGCCCGTGAGGAACGCGGCGCCGAGCGCGAGTGCGCGGTGCATGGGTGATGCTCCTCTCTCTGGCCCTCTTCCTTCGTGGAGAGGGGAAGCCTGCTTGACTATGCGTTCGTCTCGGTCGCGCCGTGGCATTTCTTGTACTTCTTGCCACTGCCGCACCAGCATGGATCGTTCCGCCCGACGCGCGGGCCCTCGCGCTTGACCGGCTTGTTCTCCGCCGGCGCCTCGGCCTTGCCTTCGGCGTTCGCGCGGCCCTCGAAGACGTTCTGCCTGGCGCGCGCCTCCATCACCTTGCGCAGGCGCTCGGCGTCGGCGTTCGCGTCGCGCGGCTGCGCCCGCATGATCTGGCTGACGAAGGTGGACTTGATGCTACCCAGCATGCGGATGAAGCCCGCGTAGCCTTCCTTCTTGTATTCGATCTTCGGGTCCTTCTGGCCGTAGCCGCGCAGGCCGATGCCCTGGCGCAGGTGGTCCATCGCCAGCAGGTGGTCCTTCCACAGCTGGTCGATGGTCGCGAGGTAGCGCAGCTGGCAGAAGCGGTGCCAGTCGTCGCCGTACTCCTTCTCCCGGTCCAGGTAGACCTTCTCGACGCGCCGGTAGATCTGCTCCTGCAGCGCCTCGACCGTGCCCTCGGCCTGGAAGGTCATGTCCTGGTTGAAGATGGCCTTCACCTCGTTGGTGAGCGCGGTGAGGTTCCAGGTCGAAGGGTTCTTCGTCGGGCAGTACGTCTCGGTGATGCCGACGATCGTGTCCTCGACGGCGTCCAGCACCGTCTCGCGGAAGTCGGCCCACGAAATCAGCCTCTCGCTGCGCGTCTTGACGCGCGTCTTCTTGTCCTCGGTGAACTCGATGAGCGGCACGCCGGCGCCCGCCGCGAGCACCAGCCGGCGCAGCGCGTAGATGGTGCGCCGCTGCTGGTTCATCACGTCGTCGTACTCGAGGAGGTTCTTCCGCATGTCGAAGTTGTGTCCTTCGACCCGCTTCTGGGCGTTCTCGATCGCGCGCGTCAGGAAGCGGTGCTCGATCACCTCGTCTTCCTTCATGCCCATCGTTTCCATCAGGCTGGTGATCCGATCGCCGCCGAAGATGCGCATCAGGTCGTCTTCGAGCGACAGGTAGAACCGGCTGACGCCCGGGTCGCCCTGCCGGCCGGCGCGGCCGCGCAGCTGGTTGTCGATGCGCCGCGACTCGTGCCGCTCGGTGCCGAGGATGAAGAGGCCGCCCAGCGCCTTCACTTCCTCGCGCTCGGCGTCGCACTGCGCCTTGAACTTCACGAGCGCGGCGTCGAACTTCTGTTTCCACTCGGCCTTCGCCTGCGCGAACTGTTGCGCGGCGAGCTGGTCGGCGGCCGGGTCGCCCGTCTCGGCCGGGGCCACGGGCTCCGGGCCGACCTCGCCCTTCGCG
This sequence comes from Myxococcota bacterium, assembly GCA_040755835.1. Lineage (GTDB taxonomy): Bacteria > Myxococcota > Myxococcia > Myxococcales > Myxococcaceae > JADLDB01. The sequence continues at coordinate 25,633 of JBFMAB010000079.1, read as the reverse complement.
AGCACCTCGGGGTTGCCACCGAGGAGGATGTCCGTGCCGCGGCCGGCCATGTTCGTGGAGATGGTGACCGAGCCCTTGCGACCCGCCTGCGCGATGATGTCCGCCTCGCGCGAGTGGTTCTTCGCGTTGAGGACCTCGTGGGCGACGCCCCTGGCCTTGAGGAACTTCGAGAAGACCTCGGACTTGGCGATCGACACCGTGCCCACCAGCACCGGCTGACCCCTGGCGGCCAGCGCCTTGACCTCCTCGGCAGCCGCGTCGAACTTCGCCTTCTCGGTCTTGTAGACGACGTCCTCGAGGTCCTGGCGGATCATCTTCTTGTTGGTGGGGACGACCCGGACGTCGATGTTGTACGTCTTCGCGAACTCCTCGGCCTCCGTGTCGGCCGTGCCGGTCATGCCGGCCAGCTTCGTGTACATGCGGAAGTAGTTCTGGAACGAGATGGTCGCGAGCGTCTGGTTCTCGTTCTCGATCTTCACGCCTTCCTTGGCCTCGATGGCCTGGTGCAGGCCGTCGGACCAGCGGCGGCCCGGCATCAGGCGGCCGGTGAATTCGTCGACGATGAGGACCTCGCCGTCCTTCACCACGTAGTCGCGGTCGCGCTTGTAGAGCGTGTGCGCCCGCAGCGCCTGCTCGACGTGGTGCAGCGTCTCGAGCTCTTCGGGCGCGTACAGGTTCTGCACCTTGAGCCGCTGCTGCAGCTTCTCGACGCCCTGGTCGGTGAGCGTCACCGAGCGGTTCTTCTCGTCGAGCTGGTAGTCCTGCTCGGGGACGAGGCCGTAGATGACCTGGTCCACCTTCTCGTAGAGGTCCGTGTTGTCCTCGGTCGGGCCCGAGATGATCAGCGGCGTGCGGGCCTCGTCGATGAGGATCGAGTCGACCTCGTCGACGATCGCGAAGTTGAGCTCGCGCTGCACGTAGTCCTGCAGCCGGAACTTCATGTTGTCGCGCAGGTAGTCGAAGCCGAACTCGTTGTTCTGCCCGTAGGTGATGTCGCAGCGGTATGCGTGCTGCCGCTCCTTGTCCGACAACTCGTTCAAGACGCAGCCCGTCGTCATGCCGAGGAACGAGTAGACGCGGCCCATCCACTCGGCGTCGCGGCGCGCGAGGTAGTCGTTCACCGTGACGAGGTGCACGCCGCGACCCGACAGCGCGTTCAGGTACACCGGCAGCGTCGCGGTCAGCGTCTTGCCTTCGCCGGTCCGCATCTCGGCGATGTTGCCCTCGTGCAGGAACATGCCGCCGATCAGCTGCACGTCGTAGTGCCGCTGGCCCAGCACGCGGCGCGCGGCCTCGCGCGTCATCGCGAACGCCTCGAAGAGGACGTCGTCGAGCGGCCTTCCGTTGGCGACCTCCTGCTTGAGCGCGGCGGTGCGCTGGGCGAACTCCTCGTCCTTCAGCCCGCGCATCTTCGTCTCGAGCTCGTTGATGCGGGCCACCTTGACCCACGCCTTCTTCAGCTCGCGGTCATTCTTGGTGCCGATGATCTTCCTGAGGACGAACTCGATCATGTGGAGCGCCTTCTTCCGGAACCCGGGGCCAATTGCCACACAAAAACCCCGGAGCACCGGGCAGGGGCCAGCACCGTACGTCGTCGATTCGACAGCGCAAGCCCCCCGGCGTCGAATGGGGAGTCGGTGGACGCGGGAACGGCCGGCTGCTACCCCGCACGGTCGCACCATGACGCGCCGCACCTCGAGGTCGAAGCCGAAGCGCCTGGCCCCCAAGGCGCGAGAGCCCCGCCCGTGGCGCCGCGCGCCCAGGGCCCGGCCGAACACCCCGGTGCGCGTCGAGCCACCGACGCGTGCGCTGCCGGGGCCCATGCCGAAGACGGTGGAGGCGCCGACGCCCGGCCGCTGGCTGTGGACCTGCCGCGCCGGCTTCGAGGCCCCGCTGTACGAGGAGCTCGCGTGGCAGAGGCGCGCGCCGCGGCTGTTGGGGCCGGCGCTGGTGGAGAGCGACGCACCGGAGGCCGAGGCGCCGGCGTTCGCGCGCATGGGCTTTCCCGTGGCGCGCCTCGCCGCGTCGCCCGCCGAGGCCGCCGCGGCGCTGCCGTCCGCGCCGGCGCACGTGCAGGCCTGGGTGCCCGACACCGACGCGGGCAACGCGCGCAGCGGCGAGGCGCTGGCGTGGGCCGAGACGATCGCCGCGCTGCGGCAGGCGCGGGGCCTGGCCGACCCGCCGACGCCGTGGAAGGCCTTCGAGGCCGGGGCGCCGCTCGCGCAGGTGTGCCTGTGGAGCGCGGGCCGCGCGGCGGTGGGCGTCGTGAACGCGCGCGACGCGGTGTCGCTGTCGGCCGGCGGCCGCGCGCGCATGAAGCGCACCGGCGAGGCGCCGAGCCGCGCGGCGATGAAGTTGGATGAGGCGCTCGACTGGTACGGCGTTGCGCCCGGGAAGGGTGAGGTGTGCGTCGACCTCGGCAGCGCGCCCGGCGGGTGGACGCGGCGGCTCGTCGAGCGTGGAGCCCGCGTGCTGTCCGTCGACCCGGCGCAGCTCGCCCCCGACCTGCGCACGCACCCGAAGGTGAAGCACGTGCAACAGAGCGCCTTCGACTACGCGCCCGATGGCCCGGTGGACTGGCTGTTCTGCGACATGGCCTGGCGGCCGCTCGAGGTGGCGCAGCTGCTCGGCAAGTGGGCCCGCCGCCGCTGGGCCGCGCAGCTGGTCGCCAACATCAAGCTGCCGATGAAGGACAAGCTGCCCACCGTCTTCCGCGTGCGCCACGCGCTCGTCGAGGCGGGCTGGAGCCGCGTGAAGGTGCGCCAGCTGTACCACGACCGCGACGAGGTGACGGTGACGGCCCGGCGGGGCTGAGCGGCGGCTGGTGCCGAGCCCCGGGCGGCCCGCCCTCGAGGGATCTCCAGTCGGGCACGTCGAGTCGGTGCGCGGCGGCCACCCACGCCTACATGAACGCCTCTCGCGCGACGACGTGCGCGGCGTAGACTCAGGGCCCGTGGCAGCGGGTGTCGCCGCGGCCGCGGGCCGGCAACGGAGGTGAGGGCGCGCATGTTGGGATGTGCTGGCGCCTTTCTCGACGCGGAGACCAGGACATGACTCGACGAAGCGCAGGGCGCGTGGGTCTGCTCGCGGCGCTGCTGGTGACGGCGGCGTACGGCGGGCCCGGGCCGACCGATCTCGGCGGCATCTCGCAGGACGGCATGCGCTTGGGCAGCGCGATGGCGTGGGCCGGGGACTTCGTCGGGGACGGGGGCGGCTACCTCGTGGTCGGCGCCGAGGACTTCGACGAAATGGAAGAGGACCAGGGGGGGGTGTTCCTCTTCCAGGCGACGGCGCAGGGCTTCGTTTACAAGCAGAAGCTGGGCGTCGGCACCGGCGTCCAGGCCCACCTCGGCGCGAGCCTCGCGGCGGGCTGCGACATCAACGGCGACGGGGCACCCGACGTGGTGGCCGGCGCGCCCGGCGACGCGACGCGCGCGGGCTCCGTCCAGGTCTTCTTCGGAGGCGAAAACGCGCCCGCCACGACCACCTTGACGGGTGCCACGCCCGCGGGCGCGCTCTTCGGGGCGGCGGTCGCCTGCGCCGACGTCAACGGCGACGAGCTGGATGACGTGGTGGTCGGCGCGCCGGACGCGACCCGCAATTTCTTTGGCGTGAAGTCGGGCAGCGTGTTCGTGTACTTCGGCACGGGCTCGGGCGTGGCGAACGCCTTCATCGAACTCCCCGGCGGCACGGCGGACGAACGCTTTGGCGCGGCCATCGCCAGCCCCGGCGATGTGGACGGCGACGGGCGCGCGGATCTGGTGGTCGGCGCGCCTGCGTTCCGCGTCTCCGGCTTCGCGCCCGGGCGCGTCTCCCTGGTGCGCCTGCCGATGGGCGCGGGCGGGCTCACCATCGCTGCTGCGTTCGACGACCCCATGCTGGCGGGCCCCACCCCCGCCGAGCTCGGGGCGTCGGTCGCGGCGCTCGGCGACGTGAACGGGGACGGCGTCCCCGACGTGGCGGTGGGCGCGCCGGGCGCCGAGGCGACGGGCATCGACGGGACCGGCGCCATCGTCGTCCTCGCGGTCGGCGGCAACGGCTTTTCGCGCGTACGGAGCCTCAGCGTCGTCCCCGGGGTCGCGCGCCTGGGCCGCTCCCTGGCGGCCGCGGGCGACGTCAACGGCGACGGCTTCGCGGATCTCCTCGCGGGCCACGAGGGCTACAGCGACCCAGGGACGCACCAGGCGACGCCGGTGGGTATCGCCTTCCTCGGCGATAGCGAAGGCATGCGCGCGGCGCCCCGGTTCCTCCAGGCACCCGCCGGGTCCGGCGCGGAGTACGGCTGGACCGCTGCGGGCCTCGGGGACTTGAACAAGGACGGCTTCGCCGACGTGGCGGTCAGCGATCCGCGCGCGCTCGTCGCCAGTACGCCCACGGGCCCCACGCTCGAGGCAGGGACCATCTACGCGATCACCGGCGGCTCGCGCGGTCCGGGCGGAACCTTCATCAGCCGCCCCGCCGGCCAGCCCGGTGCGCTCGGCGGGGTGGGCGACGTGAACGGCGACGGGCTCGACGACTACGCCATCGGCTACCCGGCGGCCGATGGGAACTCCGGTACCGTGGTGGTGGTGCTGGGCGCGAGGTCGTCGCTCGGCAACCTCAACGCGATGCCGCTCACCGCTCCGGTCGCGAACGCGCGCTTCGGCGCCAGCGTCGCTGGGGCTGGAGACGTCAACGGCGACGGCTATGGCGATTTCATCGTCGGCGCGCCCCAGTTGAACAACTCCGCCATGGGCGTCGGCAGTGCGTTCGTCTTCTATGGCTCGCAAGGCAGAGTCGACGCGTCGAAGGCCGTCCCGCTCACCGGCTCCGACGCCAACGGCTTCTTCGGCACCAGCGTCGCCAGCGCCGGCGACTTCAACGGTGACGGCTACGACGACGTGGCGGTGGGCGCGCCCGGCGCGCCCGGAGGCGGCGCGGTCCTCGTGTACTTCGGCGCCTCCGACGGCCTGCGGGTCGACCGGGTGTTGCCGATTCCTTCGCCCAGGACGGGCGCGTTCTTCGGCGCGTCGGTGGCCTCGGCCGGCGACACGGATCTCGACGGCTTTGCAGACCTCGTCGTCGGCGCTCCCGGCTTCTCCGGCGCGGTCCTGGGACGAATCTTCATCGTGCGCGGCGCACCGACGGGCTTCGCAGACGTCACGGAGCTCGGTGGCACGACGGCAGAGATGCACGGGTTGGGCCGCAGCGTCAGTGGCGCGCGCGACCTCAACGGCGACGGCCGGCCTGACGTGATCGCCACGGCCACGCCGCCGGACAGGCCCGGGACGGTGCGGGCCTTCGCCTTCCTGATCGGTCCGACCCCGACGGACACGCAGGCGGTGATGCTCTCGCTGCTCTCGTTGTCCGATACGCCGGTGCAGTCGGTGGCAGTGAGCGGCCTGGGCGACGTGGACGGCGACGGGCTCGGCGACGTGCTGCTGGGCTCGGCGGACCTCGGCCTGGGCGGCGAGGTGCGGCTCTTTTACGGCGATCGCAACGGCGCCCTGCGGGCCTCGGGTTGGCAGACGGCGTCGAGTGGCAACGAGCGCCTCGGCATCGCGCTGGCCGGCGTCGGCGACCTGAACGACGACGGCTTCGCCGACTTCGCGACGGCGTCGGTCAACAACGGCGTGCGGCTGTTCGCCGGCGGCGACCTGTTGCCCGGCCGTCCGTACGTGCTCGAGCAGCGCTTCTCGGGCGCGCCGAAGGGCCGGGGCTACCACGCGCTCCAGGGCGAGCCGGTGGTGTTCAGCGCGCTCCTTCGCGACGAGGTGGCTGCGTTGGGGCCGCTCCAGCTGGAAGTCGAGGTGAAGCCGGTGCGGCTGCCGTTCGACGGCACCAACACCCTGACGTCTCCGCCCGTGCGCACGGGCGAGGCAAGGGTCGACTTCATGATGCCGGCGGCCGACCGCTACCACTGGCGAGCGCGGGTGCTGTCGGCGGGTGTCGCGGGGCGCTGGCGCGTATACGGCGCCAACGACGAGACGGGCACCGACTTCTCGTGGGGCCTCGCGGTGGTGACGCAACCGGACGCCGGAGTGGACGCGGGTGAGCCGGGAGCGGACGGCGGCGTCGACGCGGGCAGCGTGGGCGGCGGCGTCGACGGCGGCGTCGACGGCGGCGTCGACGGCGGCACCGGCCCGTTGGTCTTCGACGCCGTGGGCTGCAACTGCGCGGCGTTCCCGGCGGCGCCCACGGCCGCGCTGCTCCTGGCGCTGCTCGTGCAGCGCGCGCGGCGCCGCCGGCGCTGACGGCCTGGTCCCACGCCCTTTCGGGGCGCGGCGGCGGTTACTCGGTCAGCTTGTAGTTGAACGGCACCCTGACCGCGTAGGCCGGCCCGAGGTGCCGCGGGAAGCGCGCGCGGGAGACCTCCTTCACCACGCACGTCTCCACCGGCGTGCCGGTGAGTCCGCCGGTTAGCACCTGCGCGCCGCTCACTTCGCCCGACGGCTCGATGATGAAGGCCACCTGCACCGCGCCCTCCGTCGCCGGCAGCGCGCTCGCGCTCTTCAGGATGCAACTGATGACGCGCCTACGCAACTTGTTGACGCCGGCCTGCACGTGCGCGGCCGTCAGCTTGACGGGCTTCACCGGCATCGGGTGCTCCAGCCCCGGCGGGGGCTCGACGGGCGGCGGCTCGACGGGCGGCGGCGGCTCGACGACCGGCGGCGGCTCGACGACCGGCGGCGCCACCGGAAGCGGCGGCGCCACCGGAAGCGGCGGCGCCACCGGAAGCGGCGAAGCCACCGAGACCGGCGGCTCCACCGGGGGCGGCTCCACCGGCGGTCGCGTGAGGAACCACGCGCCGGCGCCGCCCGCGACCAGCACCGCGAGGCCGAGGCCCGCATACAGCCCGGTGCGCGTCTTCGGGCGCGGCACCTCGAGCTCCAGCGTGCGCGGGCCCGCGCGCATCCCGCGGAGCGCGTCGCGCACCTCTTCCATGCGTTGAGGGCGCCGCTCCCGGTCCTTCTCGAGGCACTTCGCCACCAGCGCGGCGAGCTCCGGCGGAATGGGCTCGCCCGTGGGCGTCTTGTCCGGCAGAGGCGGCATCGGCGCGGTGATGATCTTCACCGCGATGCTGGTGAAGTTCGGCGCGTCGAAGGGCAGCGCGCCGGCCAGCATGCGGTAGAGGATGACGCCGACCGCCCAGATGTCGGTGCGTGCGTCGACGCTCTCGCCCTGCGCCTGCTCCGGCGACATGCAGATGGGCGTGCCGATGATGGCGCCGTCCATGGTGGCCACCATGGCGTTGCCGTCGGGCGCGGTCAGCTTTGCCACGCCGAAGTCCAGCACCTTCACGTAGTCGTGCTGGCCCGCGCGGCGGATCAGCATGATGTTCTCGGGCTTCACGTCGCGGTGCACCACGCCCACGCGGTGCGCGGCGGCCAGCGCGTCGGCCACCTGCTCGACGATGTTCAGCGTGCGGCCCAGCGAGATGGGCCCCCGCGCGAGCTCCTCGTCGACGCTGCGCCCGTCGAGCAGCTCCATCACGCAGTAGACGACCGACGGCCCGTCGACGCCCGGCTCCTCGACGAAGTCGGAGATCTCCACGATGTGCTCGTGGTTGATCTGGTTCACCGTGCGCGCTTCCTGGAAGAAGCGCTGGATCAACCCGCGGTCTCGGTATTGTTCGGGCCGCAGCACCTTGATGGCCGAGACCCTTCCCAGCTTCGCGTGGCGCCCCAGGAAGACCTGGCCCATCGAGCCCTCGCCGAGCAGCTTCTCGAGGTTCCACGGGCCCAGCGTGCGGACCTCGCGCAGCGGAATCGGCGCGACGGCCGGCACCTCCCCTGACACCAGCGTGCGGTCGACCCGCGCCAGCGCGCGCCTGAGCTCGCGGACGTTGGGGAACCGCTGCGCCGGGTCCGCGGCGAGGCACTTCTCCACCACCGGAACCAGCATCTTCGCACTGTCCGGCAGCGGGCGGCCGTCCGGCGGGTGTCCGGTGAGCGCCGCGTACAGCAGCGCGCCCAGCGAGTAGACGTCGGACTGTGGCGTGGGCCCGGTGCGCGCGCGCTCGGGAGCAGAAAAGGCGCCGGTGGCCATGGGGCGTGGCGAGAGGCGCGGCGCCAGCGTGCGCAGCCCGTCCTCCAGCACCACCGCCTCGGGGTCGACGTCGCCCACCGGACCGTCGCGGTGCTCGGCCTCGATGGTGCCGCAGAGCGCCCACAACAGCTGGACGGCCACCTCGGCCGGCAGCGGGCCTCCGCGGAGGTGGTCGGCGAGCGTGGTGCGCGTGGAGGCGTCTTCGAGCGTCATGACTGCGAGCGATCGGCCGTGAGCCTCCACAGCCTACTACCGACGCAGACGCCGCACCCAGAAGCTGTCGCCGCCGCCGGACTTCAGGTGGAACACCACGACGTCGGCCTGGCCCACCGGCACCGAGAAGCGGCCCTGTCCGTCCAGCCGCACGGCCTTCCCGTTGATGAACAGCGCCGACTCGAGCGGCGCCACGCCCGACGCGCGCACCGTGGGCCCCGCCTTGTCGCCGTTGCGCGGACTGGCGATGGTCAGCGTGGTGAGCGAGTTGTCGTAGACGACGTCGAGCTTGTTCATGCGGCCGCCGCCCATCTCGTTGCCGGCCGCGTCCAGCGGGCTGGCGGACCACAGCCAGGCGCCCTCGGTCAGCTGGCCGGACTCGACGGTGGCCTTCGGCTCCGGCACCTTCTTCTGGAAGACGGGCTCCTTCAGCTCCCCGGCGCGGTACACGCGCAGGAGGTAGCCCGCCGCGCCCTCCGTCGGCGTAAAGGTGAAGGTCAGCGTGGGCACCGCGCGCTGGAAGTAGATGGTGGCCTTGAGCCCCGTCTCCGCGACGGTGTCCGTCTTCGCCTGCGCCTCACGCTGCGACGCGGTGTCCGGGCCGAAGCGTGCGCGGCCCTCGGCCTGCGGCTGGCCCGCCCCGTCCAGCGTGCGCCAGAACACCTCGCCCCGCGCCGGCGCCATCACCACCACCTGTCTCGTCGCCGCGCCGTCCACGACGAGCGAGGAGAAGTCGGCGTCGGTGGCCACCTGCACGCGGTGCTCCGCGTCGTCGGGCAGCCCCAGCCCCACCAGCCCCAGTCGATCCGCCGACACGCGCACCCGCCGGCCGATGGGTAGCGTCAGCGCCGCCTCGAGCGCGCGTGGCTCCTCCAGCGGGCCGCTGCCCACCAGCAGCGCGTCGCCGGCCTTCAGCGTGCGCGTGACGCCGTCCTTCGTCACCTCGAGCTCGCCGGCGCGCACCTCGATGCGCCGCTGCTTGCCCGCCGGCGTCATCGCGGCCGTCGTCGCCTTCGCGCCCTTGAGCTCGACGCCGTCCACCGTCACCGTCGCGGGCTGCGAGCCGTCCAGCGCGAGGCCCAGCGCGCCCTGCACCCGCGACAGCCCGACGCCGCCCAGTGCCTGCACCGAGTCCACCTGGCCCGCGCCACCGGGCTGCACCAGCAGCGCAAAGCCGCCGCCCTCGAGCCGCGCCCGCGCGCCCTTCGGCACCTTGTACGCGGCGCCCGCTTCCAGCGGCGTCTCCTTTGGCGCCGGCGAGAAGCGCGCGCTGCCCTTCGCCTTCACCTGCGGCTTGCCCGCCAACACCTTGAACGTCACCACCCGCGGCGCGGGCGGGGGCGGCGGTTCGTCGAGCTCGATGGCGCCGACGCCCACCACGAGGCGCTGGCCGGCCTTCGCCTGGCGCGTGCCGCCGTCCACCTCGTCCATCTCGATGAGGCCGATGCTGACCTCCGCGGAGAGGCCGGTGCCGGTGACGCGCACGCGGGCCTGCGCGCCGTCCTTCAACACCGCGCGGCCGAACGGCGTCTGGAGCGAGGCTCCGGTCCACGCCGCGCCGCCGTCCTCGTCGCCGAGGAAGGCGATCTCCCCCGTCTCCACCTCGAGCGAGGTGAGCGAGGCGCCGACGCAGAAGCGCGTGTCCTCGCCCAATTCCAGCTGGCGCCCGCGCTCGTCCGCCAACACGGCGCGGGCCTCGGCGCCGGTGGCCACCACGTCGCCCTGGAAGACGGGGCCCTTCGCGGCGGGCGCGGTGCCGCCGTCGCGCTCCAGCGTCACCGGGCCGCCCAGCTCGGTGAGGCGCGCGACCGGCTTCGGCGCGGGCAGCGGCGGAAGGGGCGGCGGCTCCTCGGGGCACGCGAGCAGCGCGGCGGCGAGGAGGGCCGCGAGCGCAGCGCGGGCGAGCCTCATCGCGTCTTCTCCAGCTCGGCGTGGAAGATGGCCTGGTCGCCATCGGCCAGCTCGAGCACCTTCGACTGCATGACGTAGCCGGGCGCCTGGATGGTGAGGGTGTAGCGGCCGCCGGGCACCTCGAGCTCGAAGCGTCCGTCGGGCTTCACCTTCACCGTGAGCTTCTTCTCCACGACGCGCACGGTGGCCTTCGGGACGGTGCCGTCGGCGCCCAGCACCAGCCCCTTCACCGTCGCCTTCGTGCGCACGCCGGTGGCCTTGAGCGTGAAGCTGACCTGCGCGGTGGCCTCGGGCGGGACCTGGACGACTTCCTCGCCCTTCTCAAAGCCCATCATGGCCGCCGTCACCGTCACCGGGCCGGGGCCGACGCGCTCCAGCGTGAAGGCGCCGCGCTCGTCCGTCTTCACCTCGGCGCCGCCGTCGGCGCGGACCAGCACGCCCACCAGCGGCTTGTCGGGTCCGGACGACACCACGCCGGTGATGCGGCCGGGCCCGGTGGGCGGGAGCAGCTCGATCTCGACCTGCGCGTCCTCGCCCGCGCGCAGCGTCACCTCGCGGTGCGCGGCCTTGAAGCCCTTCGCGATGGCGCTCACCGTCACCGCGCCGGGCGCGAGGTCCACCAGCGCGAAGCGGCCCTGCGCGTCGGCGGTGACGGCGCCGCGGCCCTTGACTTCCACGGTCGCGCCGGACACCGGCACGTCGCGGCCCGCCACCAGCACGCGGCCAGCGAGGCGCGCCGTCGTCGCGGCGGCGGGCGGCGGTGGGAGCTCGGGCATCGGCGGAGCGCGGCGGTGCAGCATCGCGAAGCCCAGCCCGAGGCGGTGCTCCAGCTGGCTGCTGGCGTTCGCGCCGGCACCGAGCCGCGCTCCGGAGAACTCGTACGTGAGGCCGACGCCCCAGCGCATGTCGCCGAAGCGGAGGCTGCCGAGCCGCAGCTGGACGCCGGCGCTGCCCGCGACGCCCACCGCGTCGCCGACGGGGAGCATCGTCCGCGCGAAGAGCTGCGCCGACAGCCACGGCGCGGGCTCGAGGCCCACCACCAGGCCCGCCGCCGGCCCGGTGCGCAGCGCGAAGCCGCCGGTGGGCGGACCGCCGACGGGCAGCACGATGATCGGATCGCCGGCCACGCCCCAGCCCACCTGCGCCTCGAGGTCCAGCATGGACGCGGGTGACAGGCGGACGGCCACCAGCGCCGCGGCGTCGAAGCCGCCCAGCGGCACCCTGAGGCCGCCGTTGGAGCCGTAGAAGAAGGCGCCGCGCGCCTCGACATCGAGGCCGAGCCACCTCGAGAAAAAGACGGCGCCGCTCGCGTGAAGCGAGGTGGGAGACAGGCCGCGGAGTTGTACGCCGTCACCGACGAAGGGCTGGCGGTCGTCCCGGAGCGTCACGCCCCCCGTTACCCAGAGCCGGCCGGCGGGCGGCGGAGGCTCGGGCGTCGACTGCGCCGCCGCGCCGAGACTCGACAGGAGACCGAGGAGGAAGACCGCCCGCACCGGGGCGCCGAGTGTAGCACGCACCCATCCGTTGCCCCGGAAAGCATCACCGGATGAAAAAAAACGCGACGCATGCCCCGCTTCGGACGTCGCCGTACCCTGGCGCGCCGACGAAGAGGTCCCGGTCCTTCCTCGGCGGACGCGGCGGCGGGTGCGCGCGCTGCTGGACGGTGCCCTCTCGAAGGCCGCCTGACCTCCCTCCTCCGGACCGGGAGCACCCTTCACGACGAGTCGAAGCGGAGAGACCGCCTGCCGGGGGCTCGCGCACCCGAGTCCACGACTCGTCGCCGGAGACGGTCCTGCGAGCGCCACGGCGTTGCGCTGGGCCCGCGGTGCAGCGCGACGACGCGCGGCGGCGTCGCGTCGTTGTGGAGGTCGACCCCTTCCGCTATGTGCGCCGCGTCATGGTGCGCGTCGCTCTCCTCGGTGCCGGTCGGTGGGGCCCGAATCTTCTCCGCACGCTGGCCGCGCACGCCGCGAGCCGCGTGACGTGGGTGGTGGAGCCGCGCGCGGAGCGCCTCGCCGCCGCGGCCGCGTCGTGCCCGGACGCCCGCACGGCCAGCGACGCCGACGCCGTCTTCTCCGCCGGTGACGTCGATGCGGTGGTGCTGGCGACGCCCACGTCGACGCACGCGGCGCTCGCCCGCCGCGCGCTCGAAGCCGGCAAGCACGTGCTGGTGGAGAAGCCGGTCGCGACCAGGTTGACCGAGGCCGAGGCGCTCGCCGCGCTCGCGGCGCGAGCGGGCCGCGTGCTGATGGTGGGCCACGTCTACCTGTTCCACCCGGCCGTCGAGGCCGTGCAGCGCGTGCTGGCGTCGGGCCAGCTGGGCGCGGTGAAGGCGTTGCACTTCGAGCGCACCAACCCGGGGCCCGTGCGCACCGACGTGGACGCGGCGTGGGACCTCGCGGCGCACGACGTCTCCATCGCCGACGCGTGGCTGGGCGCGCTGCCGTCGACGGTGAGCGCCACCGGGGCGTACGCGCTGTCGAGGGCGCGCGCCGACGCCGTCGCCGCGGCGCTGCGCTGGGCCGACGGTACGACGGCGCACCTGCACGTCGGCTGGCTCGAGCCCACGAAGACGCGGCGCGCCACCGTGGTGGGCGAGCGCGCGCTGCTGCGCTTCGAGGAGACCGTCGCGGGCGCCGCCGTCACCCTGTTCGAGCTGGTCGCCGGCGGCGCCGACGTGCGCACGGGCGAGGCCCGGCCGGTGCCCGTCGAGCCCGGTGAGCCGCTCGCGCGCGAGGTCGCGCACTTCCTCGACTGCGTGCAGACGGGCGGGACCCCGCGCTGCGACGGCGCGCGGGCGGCCCGGGTGGTGCGGGTGTTGGAAGCGATGAGCCGGTCGATGGCGCGCGGCGGCGCCGAGGAGGCGGTGTGAGCGGCGCGATTCCACTGGTGGACCTGGAGGTGAACTACCGCGCCATCGAGGCCGAGGTGCGCGAAGCCGTCGAGCGCGTGCTGGCCTCGGGCCTCTACATCGGCGGGCCCGAGGTGGAGGCCTTCGAGCGCGAGTACGCGGCCTTCTCGGGCGTGAAGCACTGCGTCGGCGTGGCCAACGGCACCGACGCGCTCGAGCTTGTGGTGCGCGCCGTGGGCCTCTCGCGCCACGACGAGGTGCTGGTGCCGGCGAACAGCTTCATCGCCTCGGCGCTGGCCGTGGAGCGCGCGGGCGCGAAGGTGCGCCTGGTCGACTGCACCTGGGACTCGCTCCTCGACGTCGAGGCGTGCGAGGCGCGCATGGGTCCCGACGTGCGCGCGGTGATGCCGGTGCACCTCTTCGGCCAGTGCGCGCCGATGGAGGCGGTGCTGGCCTTCGCGGCGAAGCACGGCCTTCAGGTGCTGGAGGACGCGGCGCAGTCCCAGGGCGCGTCGCGCAACGGCACCGGCGCCGGCGGCTTTGGCCGCGGCGCGGGCACCAGCTTTTATCCGGGAAAGAACCTCGGCGCGTACGGCGACGCGGGCGCGGTGCTGACCAACGATGACGCGCTGGCGAAGCAGGTGCGCGCGCTGCGCAACTACGGCAGTGAGGTGAAGTACGTGCACCCCGAGACGGGCTTCAACTCGCGCCTGGACCCCCTGCAGGCCGCGGTGCTGCGCGTGAAGTTGAAGCGCCTTTCCGCGTGGAACGAGCAGCGCCGCGCCGCCGCGCGCCGCTACGACGAGCTGCTCGCCGGCGTGGAGGACGTGACGCGGCCCGTGACGCTCGCGGGCAACGTGTCCGTCTTCCACCTGTACGTCGTGCGCCTGCCCGAGGCGAAGCGCGACGCGGTGCTCGCGCGCATGCGGGCGGCGGGCGTGGGCGTGGCCCTGCACTACCCGACGCCCATCCACCTGCAGGGCGCCTTCAAGCACCTGGGCCACCGGCCCGGCGACTTCCCGGTGGCCGAGGCGCTCTCGCGGCAGATGCTGTCGCTGCCGCTGTACCCGGAGATCACCGCCGAACAGCAGGCGCGCGTGGTGACGGCGCTCTCGGAGGCGTTGGCGGCCGCATGATTCGCAACCTGAAGGAGCTGTACCAGTACCGCGCGCTGCTCTGGGCGCTGACGGCCCGCGAGCTGAAGGCCCGCTACCGCGCCAGCGTGCTGGGCTTCTTCTGGACGTTCCTCAACCCGACGCTGAACATGCTCGTCTACGTGCTGGTGTTCGGCGTCATCATGGCCACCACCGTCGAGCGCTACCCCTTCTTCCTCTTCTGCGGGCTGTTGCCGTGGGTGTTCTTCGCCAGCTCCGTCATGGGCGGCACCACCTCGGTGTCGGACCGGAAGGACCTGCTCACCAAGGTGCGCTTCCCCGCGCAGGTGCTGCCGGCGACCGTGGTGGCGACCAACCTGGTCAACTTCCTCCTGTCGCTCCCCCTGCTGTTCCTGCTCGGGGCGATGTACCGCGACTGGCCCACCTGGCACCTCCTCTTCCTGGTGCCGGTGCTGGTGGTGCAGACGTTCTTCACGCTGGGCGTCACGTACCTGTTGTCGGCGCTCAACGTGGCGTTCCGCGACCTGCAGCACATCGTGGCGAACCTGGTGCAGATGCTGTTCTTCCTCACGCCGGTGCTGTGGAACGTGGAGACGATTCCTCCGGTGAAGCGCTGGGGCCTCGACCTCACCGCCGAGCAGGCGCGAGACGTGGTGCTGTACGCCAACCCCATGGCGGCGGTGATGAACGCGTGGCGCGACATCTTCTACCGGCACGAGGTGCCGGCCTGGCAGCCGCTCGCGGCGGTGGCGGGCATCTCCCTGGTGTTGATGTGGATCTCGAGCGGCGTCTTCGAGCGCCGCCGTGAAGAGTTCGCGGAGCTGGTCTGACATGAGCGCCGACGGTCAGGACGCCATCGTCATCAGGGGCCTGGTCAAGTCCTTCAAGAAGACCTCCCGGCGCAAGGAGATCACCACGCTCAAGAGCGAGCTGGTGCGGGCGCTGACGTTCCAGAAGCGCGAGGCGGAGCCGCCGCAGCTCATCCAGGCGCTGCGGGGCATCGACCTGCGGATCCCCAGGGGCAAAACGGTCGGCATCGTCGGCCGCAACGGTTCGGGCAAGAGCACGCTGCTCAAGCTGGTGACGGGCATCTACACGCCGACGAGCGGCACCATCGAGGTGCACGGGCGCATTTCGGCGCTGCTCGAATTGGGCGCGGGCTTCCACCCGGACTTCACCGGGCGCGAGAACATCCTCATCAACGGCATCATCCTCGGCATGAGCCGCGCCGAGGTGAAGGCGCGCGTCGAGCAGATCATCGAGTACGCCGAGCTGGGCGACTTCATCGACGAGCCGGTGCGCACCTACTCGAGCGGCATGTTCATGCGGCTCGCGTTCGCGGTGGCGACGCACGTCGATCCCGAGATCCTGATCATCGACGAGATCCTCTCGGTGGGTGACGAGCACTTCGCGCGCAAGTCGTACGCGAAGATGAACGAGTTTCGTCACGGCGGGAAGACGATCCTCCTCGTCACGCACGGGCTGTCGACGGTCGAGACGTGGTGCGACCTCGCGGCGTGGATCGACGGCGGGCGGATCCGCATGTTCGGCGAGCCGCGGCAGGTGGTGGCCGAGTACCGGCGGGCGATCGCCGCCGCCGAGGCCGAGGCCGAGAAGACCGGGACCTCCGCGCTCTCCGCGCCCGGCCTCGCGCTGCCTCAGACCGCGCCGGCCGCCGCGCCCGCCGTCTCCACGCGCCTCACCGCCGTCCGCCTGCAGGACGTGGCGGGCGCTGCGCCGGCCACCTTCACCGCCGAGGGCGGCGTCACCGTGCTGCTCGACTACGACGTGTCGCCGCGCGCGCTGGCCCGCTTCGGCGTCGACGTGATGAGCGCCGACGGGCGCCTCGTCTTCAGCCTCGGCCACGACGCCGGCGAGCTGGAAGGGAAGGGCACCGTGCGCCTCTCCTTGCCGCGCCTCGGGCTGGCGGACGGCGTGTACGAGGTGCTGGGCACCATCACGCGGCCGGGAGATCCGCCCGCGCCGCCACACCGCGTCGCGCTGTCGGTGACGGGTGGCGCGAAGGCCGGGGTGCTGCGGCCCGTGCACGAGTGGAAGGTGGAGAGGTCGTCGTGACGCGCGGGGGGGGGCGGCCGCGCTGCTCCTGGCGGTGAGCGGCTGCGCGCGGTTGCCGGAGGGGCGGTCCCGTTCCGGCTGCAGCGCTTCTCGTCCACGGAGTCCTACGCGCTGGAGGAGGACCGCGGCGCGGTGGTGCTCATCGACGTGTGGGCGTCGTGGTGTGCACCGTGCAAGGCTCGATGCCGCACGTCGCGAAGCTCGCCGCGCGCGACGCCCCGCGGGGCCTGCGCTTCGTCACCCTCAACATCGACAAGGACACGTTCGGCATCAACCGCTTCCTGGCCGACGTGCAGCTGAACCCGCCGGTGCTGCTCGATGAGCGTGGGCCCGTCACGAGCGAGCCGACGACGCTGTTGATCGACCGTCGCGGCGTCGCGCGCTTCCGCCACGCCGGGTTCGACCCCCACATGCAGCGTGCGCTCGAGGCCGAGCTCGAGATGCTCCTCGGCGAGCCTGGGCCCTGAGACCCGCGAGAAAGCTGCGCGGTCCACCGCAGGCGCGCAGCCTCTGCGGCCCGAGCGCACGGCCGGCGGGGCACGAGCCGGCACGGTGATTGCTGCCAGGCCGGCCATGCCCATGCACACTCCCCGTGCGGTCGTCGCCCTCGCCTGCCTCGCGCTGTCCAGCCCCGCGTTCGCCCAGCCCGACGACTTGTACGGCGTGGGCGGCTTCGGCCGCGCGCAGGGCGCCGTGCAGCGGAACAAGAGTGCCTACGCGGTCCTCGACGAACAGGTCGGCCCGGCGATGGAGAAGCTGCTCGGCCAGCGGAAGCTGACGCCGTGGGAGCAGAGCGTCGTGCACACGAAGGTGGCGCGCACCCGCATCGTTGCCGGCGCGCTGACGAAGAAGGTGAACGACAACGCGCTGTCGACGCTGCTCACCGAGAACGGCAAGTCGTCGAACACCCCGCAGAACCCGTACGTGAAGCTGACGAAGGAAGGCGGAGAGAACAGCTATGAGATGCAGCTGGCCCGCCGCATCCAGGCGATGAAGCAGGCCGCGCCCCAGGACGTGATGGCCGCGGCGCTCGACGTGTGCCACCAGGACTACTGGCTCGCGACGTTGACGGCGCACAACCTCCTCAAGGAAGTGACGTACGCCGCGCGCACCGACGGCTACGCCTTCGTCGGCTGGACGAAGGGCGACAACAGCGACGACCTCTCCATCGACGCGAAGTCCATCACCTCGCGGCTCATCGACTTGCGGCCCGAGGGCGACCCGAACTTCGGCGATCGCATGGGCCCCTGGTACCACGCGTTCGGGCTCTTCTTCGTCGGCGGCATCACCAGCGGCGCCGAGGCGCAGCTCATGGCGGACCTCGAGAACGTCACGCGGCTCTTGCGTGCCGGCAGCCCGCCCGACGAGGGCAAGGAGCGCGTCAACGCCTGGGCCGCCAGGCTGAGCTCGAAGCTGAACGGCGTGGTGGCGAAGCAGTCCACCGGCGAGGTGACCAGGCCCGAGAAGGCCGCGCGTCCGCCGAAGGATTTGAAGGGGCTCTCGAAGGCGCAGCTCGAGGGCTACATCGACTCCCTCAAGGCCGAGCACCGCGCGCTGCAGGACGTGCTGGCGGGCCTGCCGCCCGGCGCCGACGCGCAGGGCAACGCGATCCGCGCCGAGCAGAAGTCGCTGTACACCGAGGTGATGCGGCTGAAGAAGGAACTCGGCACGCGGAGGTGAGGCGCCGTCACGGCATCGCGGCCCGCGCGAAGTCCTTCAGTGTCGCCGGCACCTCCCGCAGCGTCCACGCGAGCCGGCTGTCCCACGCGCGGTGCAGCGGCGCGTCCAGCACCGGGCTCGTGCCGACCTCCGCGCCTTCGCGGGAGAGCAGCATCGCCGCGCGCAGCAGGGGAGAAGGGTCCGACACCAGGATGACGCCGAGGCGGCGCCGGCCGAACGGCCGCTCCCGCGGGTCCATCGTGCAGCGCGCGTTCTCCGCCGTGGAGTGGCTGCCTCTTCGACGAGGCACAGCGCCGCGGGCCGGGGAGCGGCGCCCAGGAGTGGGGAGCGGGTTGGGTCGCGCCGGCTTGCGCGAACGTCCAGGTGCGATGGGGCGCGGCCCGGGGCGGCGCGGATCTTCGCGCGAAGGGCGCGAACACGCGCTACACCACCGCGCATGCAGACCGCCGCCGACCTGCGCACGCTCGTCCTCCGTCGCGCCGGGCTCAAGCGCCGAGTCGCGCTGTTGTCCTCCGACGACGGGCTGGCGAAGGGGCTCGAGGCCAACGGCTGCACCGTGCTGGTCGACCCGCCGACGCTGGAGGCGCTCGCGGACTTCCGCCCCGACGTGGTGGTCGCCTTCGACGGGCTGCTCGCGGAAGGCCTGGCCGCGTTCGAAGGCCTCGCGCGCACGGCGCCCGACGCCGAGCTCGTCTTCTCGTTCGCCAACGCGGCCTCGGCATCGCTGCTCTCGCGCGCGCTGCAGGGCCGTGCGTCCATCCGCGCCTTCGCCGACCGCGACGTGCGGGAGGCGCTCACCGGCGCGGGCTACGTGGTGACGGGGCGCGACGTGGTGGTGACGCCGCACGAGGCCTCCACGCTCGCCGCCGACACCGACGCCGCGCTGCGGCAGCTCTTCGAGCAGCTGAACCCCGACGCGGCGGCGGATCGCTTCCTCGTCGTGGCGAAGCGCGGCGTCGCTGCGAGTCCGCCCGACCGCGTGCCGGGGCTCGTGTCCGTGGTGGTGTCGTCCGGTGACGACGCCGGCGCCCTCGCCGGGACGCTGGGCTCGCTCGCCAGACAGCTGCACCGCGCGCTCGAGGTGGTGGTCGCCTCGCCGCTGCCCGCCGAGGTGGTGCTGTCCTCCGGCTCCGCGCTGAAGGCGCGCGCTGGCGCGACGCTGCGCCCCGTCGAGACGAAGGACGGTGACGCCGCCGCGCGCACCAACGCGGGCCTCGCGCTCGCGCGGGGGCAGTACGTGGCGTTCCTGGAGGCGGGCGAGCTGCTCGAGGCGCGGCACCTCTCGGCGCTCGTCGAACGGCTCGGCGCCGGCACCGAGGCCTGGGCGCTGGCCACGCCGCGCGATGCGCCGCCGCCACCGTTCGACGCCGGCGCCTGGGCCAGGGCGGGCGCCGCGCACCGCGGGCTGTGGCTCGTCGATCGCGAACGGCTCGGCAGCTTCCCGCTGACGTTCGCGGAGGGGACGCCGCACTTCGAGGTGCTCCTCTTCGTGCGCCTCGCCGCGCTCTTCAGGCCGGCCTGGAAGCCCGGGCCACCGACGCTCGACTCGCCGCGCCGCGCGTCGACGGACGTGGAGGGGCTCCTGCAGGCGCTCGCCGGCCGCCCGCCGCAGGCACTCGTGCCCCTGGCGCGCTGGCTCCGCGGCCCACCGCCGCCGAAGGTGCAGGACGTCGTGCGCGACGCGCTCGAGGAGCGCAGCCCTGCGGTGGCGAAGGCCTTCGTCCGCGCGGCGTCGCTGGTGGAGCGCGTGCGCGACGCCGCGACGCAGGCCCGAGAGCAGGCGAAGCGCGAGCGCGACGGCGAGCGGTGACGTTCGAACGGTGCTTCGCGAGGCGCTCGGGCCATGCGGTCGAGTCGTCGGCGCTGCTCCGCTCCGGACGCTTCGCCGCCGGAGGAGACGCGTCGAACGAGTGGGGAGCGGCATGACGTCGAGCTGGGAAGGCGGGCAGCTCGAGCGGTCGGCCGACGCAACAGGTGTCAGCCGAGAGGTGCCTCAAGGACGCCGCCTGCGCTGACGGTGACAGAGATGGGGCAGCCCCGCTGGCGGGCTCGACCGAGCTCGCCTGCGGGCGGTCGGCGATGAGCGCTCACCAACGGCCGGGGCGAGGTCTCGCGGCAGGCCCTAGCTCTGGGAGGCGGTGTTCCAGCTCCTCTACACGCAGCACGGCGGCTCGGGCCTCAACCTGACGCTGGCGGACGTAATGGACCTGGAGCTGGAACGAATCTACTGGCTGACCATGGCGCGCATCTCCTTTCCGTCGTCGAGACATCGGCCGTCTGGGCTGCGCTCCCTCCTTCATCTCCGCCATCCTCGCCTCGATCAGCCTCCGAACGAGCGTCAGCGGCAGCGGCTTGTCCGGCGAGAAGTGGAGCGCGCTCTTGGTCTGGTCGTACGCCCGGACGAAGCGCGCGACGGCCGCGAGCGTCGTCCCGCTGAAGGGGTAGTAGGAGCAGCCCGTCTTGGTCGCCTGGAAGCCCGCCACCACTCGCCCGGGAGCCGGAACGCCGGCATTCCGTAGCTGATGCACTCCGCCGCGTCCGACAGGACGGAGCGGATCTTCGCGCGGAGATCTTCGAGCGCCGCGCGCTGGTCCGCGGGGACCGTTCGGAGGTACTCATCGATCGGCGACGCGGGCCTCATGCGCGTTCGCCGATCACGCAGAAGCCGTTGCCGAACGGGTCGCTGCAGAACGCCGCGGGCTTGGGGCCTTGCGTTCGAAGCTCGTTCTCGATCGCCCCGCCTCGAGCGCGGACGTCGTTCAGCACGCCATCGAAGTCCTCGACGTGCAGGTCCAGGTGGACCGGCGTCCAGTGTCGCTCGTAGCGGCGGAGATCCGAGCCAG
The DNA here is from genome assembly GCA_040755835.1 of Myxococcota bacterium. Classification (GTDB taxonomy): domain Bacteria; phylum Myxococcota; class Myxococcia; order Myxococcales; family Myxococcaceae; genus JADLDB01. The sequence continues at coordinate 4,916 of JBFMAB010000079.1, read as the reverse complement.
CCGACGAGCTCCTCGTCCCCGTCTTCTTCTCGTGCATGCACACGCTCACGTTGTTGGCGTCGAGGACGGCCATGGTCGAAAACGGGCGCGCAGTCTCCACGAAACCGAAGACCTCGCCGTAGAAGCGCAGCCCGGCTTCGAGATCGGGCACGTCGATGCTGACGTGGACGGTGGGCCTCGGGGCGGCCTTGGTCTTCGCGCGCTTCACGGCGCGGCCCTCCAGCCCGAGAGACGCTCGAGCCGCGCGTACGACGCCTCCATCCCATGCTCCATGCCCGTGGCCAGCATGGCCTTGCGCGTTGCCGCGTCGGGCAGCGACATGCGCATGGTCATGAGCGTGCCGGAGCCGTCGGCCTCGAAGGTCGTGACGATACGGTTGTCGGGCGTGGGATCCGGCAGGTGCATGCGCTCGACGTGCACGATGCGGCGTGGAGGGTCGAGCTCGAGGATCTCGCCAGTCAAGAAGAAGCCGCCGCCCTTTCCGTCCGACCACTCGTAGCGGATCTTGCCTCCTGGTTTGCCCTCGTTGATGCACACCGGCATGGTCCAGCCCTCGGGCCCCAGGCACCACTGCTGAATCAGCTTCGGGTCGAGGTGCGCGCGATAAACCGCCTCGGGAGGCGCCTCGAACCTGCGCTGCACGATCACGTACGTCTCGCCTTCCGTCGTCAGCGTCAGTCTGCTCATGAGTGCTCGTCCTTTCGTTTCTTCGCATGCTTGGCCAGCACCTGGTCGAGGCGCCGGTAATTGCTCTCCAGCGCCCCTCGCAGCATCTGCAGGTACTGGTCGATCTCGGAGAGCGCTCCCGGTGCGAGACGGCACGGACGCTTGGTCCCGTCGACGCGCTGCACGATCAGGCCCCAGTCCAAGAGCACGCGGATGTGCCGCGAGATGGCCGGCTGGGAGATCGTGAACGGCTCAGCCAACTCGCTCACCGTGGCTTCGCCGAGCGCGAGCCGCGCGAGGATGCTCCGCCGGGTCGGGTCCGCCAACGCTGCGAAGGTCCGGTCGAGAGACTGAGCGGGCTGCACGGCCCAACACTTGCACTGCTCGTTATATAACGTCAATGATATATATGGTCCAATGCTGCTCGAGCGCGACCTGACCCGTGGGGATCGAGCGACGGACCAGCGGGTTCGTTTGCCCCTACGGCGCGCGGCCGAGCGCGCAGAGGGCCGTCGCGGGAAGGCGCAGCCGGCCGTCTACCGTGAAGGGCTCGGCGCCAGCGCGAAGCTCTTCCTTGGCCCGCGAGCGGGCGCCATCGGACAAGCCAGCGACCTTGTCGGCGAGCCCGGCCGCGAACCCGGTGAAGATGCGCCAGTAGGCGTCGACCGACTCGAGCTCGAAGATCATGGGGAGCCGGTCGATCGAGAGATCCTCGAAGTCTCCCTCGGCAAGAACGCGCTCGAGCTGACCGGGAGCCCCGAAGCGAAAGGGCCCCGGCGAATCGGCATCCGTCGCCACGGGAGGTAGGACCGAGCCGATCGCCCTGGCGGCCACGGTGAAGAAGGCGTTCTTCGATGGCTCGTCCCACACGGCGATGGCGATGCGACCTCGGGGCACGAGGACGCGCCGCATCTCGCGGACGGCGCGCAACGGATCCGGACAGAACATCAGCCCGCACGCGCAAGTCACCGCGTCAAAGCCGCCGTCCTCGAAGCCGAGCGCCGCCGCGTCCATCTCGACGGCCTCGAGGTTGTCGAGCGCCGCCGCCCGCGCCCTGCGCCGCGTCGCCTCGACCATCGCCGGAGCGAGGTCCGCGGCGACGACGCGACCGCGCGCTCCCACTCGCTCGGCGAGCGCGAGCGCGGGCAAGCCGGTTCCGCAGGCGACGTCGAGCACGCGCGCGCCCGGGCTCGCGGCGGACGCGCAGAACCAGTCGGTGAGCGGGCGAATGTTCTCGGCGTACCAGTCGAACCCCGCGTCCCAACCGCTGGCGGCGCTGTTCCAGAGCTCTCGCGGGGTTCGCGATGCGTCAGGTCGCGAGCCCATCACGGAGCACCTCGTCGAGCGTCGTCGTGCCGCGCTCGGTGCGGTCGCCCTCGAGCGAGAACCGCCCGGGCGCGAAGCACGCGAACATCTCGACCAGCGCCTCGGCGTACGCTCTCGGCAACCCCGCGCGGGTGAGCGCGTCGACCTGCGCCGCCGGCGGGACATCGACCACGTGCAGGGTCTTGCCGAGGGCCCTGCCGAGCCCGCTGGCGAGATCGCGCACGGAGTACTCCGGCCCGAGCAGATCGATGATCTCGCTGCGCGCCGGCGGCTCGAGCAGGCAGCGCGCGGCGAGCTTGCCGATGTCGCGCGTCGCGACCGTGGGGAACGCGAAGTCGGCGGAGGCGTGGAAGTTGGGGTAGATGCCCTCGCTCTTGGCGGGGGCGAGCGCTCCGAAGACGTTCTCCTGGAAGAAGCTCGCGCGAACGATGGTGAGCTTGCGGGCCGCGGCGCGCAGCACGTTCTCCGCGTAATGGACGTCCTTGGCGGGGCCGTTGCCGTCGGGCAGGACCGCCGGCGTCCCCGACAGGAACACGACGTGCGGCACCGCGCGCGCACGCACGGCGGCCGCCATCGCGTCCGCCATACGCCTGCGGTGCGCATGGAACTCCGCGCGGGCGCCGAGGTCCTCCGGCAAGAGCGTAAAGAATCCCTCTGCGCGTTCGAGCGCGCGCTCGAGCGCGGCCGCGTCGTCGAGCGACGCGATGGCGACCTCGGCGCCCCGCGCGGCGAGCGCCGACGCCTTCGCGCCATCTCGAACGAGGACGCGGACCTTCTTCCCCTGGGAGAGCAGCGTCTCGGCGACGACCTTGCCGGTCTTGCCCGACGCTCCAGCGATCACGAACATGGTGGCTTGACCTCCTCGGGGCATCCTGCGCCGCCACGCGACCCGCGACGATTCCCGAAGAACGCGCAGCCATGTGCAAAAATGCACAAGGCGCGGTAGTGTCTCGCGATGGCCGCCGACGACCTCGACTGGGACGACCTCCGCTACTTCCTCGCGGCGGTCCGTGCGGGCACGCTGGCCGCGGCCGCGCGGGCATTGAAGGTGCAGCACACGACGATCGGCCGGCGTCTGTCCGCGCTCGAGGAAGCCCTCGGAGCGCCGCTCGTGCTGAGGGGGCCCGAGGGCTTGAAGCTCACGCCGCTCGGCGAAGCCGCCGTGCCGCTCGTCGAGCGCGTCGAGCAGGCGGTCGCCGCCGTTCGCGATCAGGTGTCGGCGCGGCGCGCCCGCGTGCGCCTGGCGGTGCCGTCGGGCTTCACCAGGCTCTTCACCTCGCGCGTCGCGGAGCTTCAGAAGGAGCACCCGAAGCTCGCGCTCGAGCTCGTCAGCGGCGCGCGCCCCGTGGACCTCGAACGTGGGGAGGCAGATCTGGCCGTGCGCGTCGGAGCGATCGCCGACAAGGACCTCGTCGCGCGCAAACTCTGCGAGTCGGGGTGGGCGCTCTATGCTGCGGACACGTACCTCGAGCGGCGAGGAGCACCGCGTGACCTCGGCGACCTCGCCGGGCACGATGTCATCGGCTTCGATCCGAGCCTTGCGCGGGTGCCGGCCGCGCGATGGCTCGAAGCGCGGTGCGCGAACGCGAACGTGGTGATGCGCAGCCGCGAGGTCACGGACATGCTCGCCGCCGCGCTGAGCGGCGTGGGGCTCTGCGCGCTGCCGTGCATGGTCGCGGACGCCGAGCCGGCGCTCGCGCGCTTGACCCCGGAGCTCATCGCCAGGCCGACCATCTCGCTCGTCTATCGACGCGAGGTGAAGCTGTCGCGCGAGGTCCGCGCTGTCATCCGGATGGTGGTCGACGTGATGCGCGAGAACGAGGGCCGGATTCGAGGGGCTTCCCGGAGTGCTCCAACAACATGGAACGCAGATCGCCAGGGGAACATTCGGACGACGACCTGATCGGGCGCGAGGCGGAGATCCTTCGACTCGAGTCGCTCCTCGCCCAAGCGGATCAAGGTCGCGGCGGTCTCGTGGAGATCACCGGCGAGCGGGGGATTGGGAAAAGCACGCTCGCCGCGAAGGCGGGAAGGAGTGCCATGGCGCGAGGTTTCCGCGTCGTGCAAGGGCGCGCGTGGACCGAAGCGCCCGCATGGCTCGCCGTTGCGCCTTGCATCTCCTCGCTCGGGCTCGCGCTGCCCCCGGCGGGCGAGTCTGAGTCGACATTCGCGTTCTTCGGAGATGTGCTCGCGTCGCTCGCAGCGTCTGCGGTCGAGCGACCGCAGCTGTGGATCATCGAGGACGTCCATGCCGCCGATGCAGCAACGCTCGATCTCCTGGGCTTCCTGGCGGCCCCGCTCCGGACGTTGCGTGCGCTTGTGATCGTGACCACGAGGACCGATGCACTGCAGCGGCGGGATCCCGCGCTCGACCAGCGAATCGGACGCCTGCGGGCGCTCGGATCCGAGCTGCTCCTGGGCCCCCTCGCGGACGACAACGTTGCGCGCATCGCCGCGCACGTGCTCGGGCGGACGCTGAACCACCTCGAACGCGACGAGCTGACCCGACGTGCAGGCGGGAAGCCGCTCTTCGTCGTCGAGTGCATGCGCGGCACGGCCCTCGGCCAGCGGCTCATCTCCCGCACCGTGCACGAGATCGTTCGAGCCCGGCTTGTGCACTTGGGCACGCCGACGCGCGAGCTTCTGCGCGCCGCCGCGATCCTCGGCGGCGAGCCCACTGTGGGTGTGCTCGCGGCCATGATGGGTGAACTGCCGGCGACCGTGATCGATCGATTGGAACCGGCACGGCGGCACGGCGTACCCCTCGAGGTGGAGCCTGGGAAGTTCCGCTTCACGCATGTGGGTTCCGGAAATTCTGGCCGGTCGTTTCCGGAAATTATGGCCGCTGCTGACGCTACCGCATCTGGACCCTCCAAGTCGTTCGGGCTGACGTGACGGCTTCGGACGGACGGGCCGTCGAGCCG
>JBFMAB010000078.1:0-27278 GCA_040755835.1 Myxococcota bacterium | reverse complement strand
CTGAACCGGCAACCGACCGCGGTCCGCAGGCCGAACGGACCGCGAAGCAACGAAGCGAACGAGTCATGAATCTCACGAACAACGATGCCGGCCTCGCTGACCGGCGTTTCTCAACACCCTGCTAGGGGGAACGTCGTGGCAGACGGGCAGCAACCGCAGCAGAGCGCGCTGAGGCTGGCAGTGGCGGCCGGGCTGGTCTTCGGGGCCATGCTGCCGGCGACCATCGTGATCCCGGTCGTGCGGCGCTTCGTGGAGGCGGGCTGGCCGGGGACCGAGTGGTTGATGCACGCCTTCGTGGCGGTCAACCTGCTGGGCGCGTGCGTGGGCGGGCCGATCCTCGCGGTGGGGGCCGAGCGCGCGTCGCGGCGGCGGGCGGTGGCGGCGCTGGCGGCGGCGCTGGACGGGGCGCTGTTGCTGGGCGCGGTGCTGATGCCGCCGCTGGGCGTGCTGCTGGCGCTGCGCCTGGTCCAGGGCGCCTTCTACATCGCGGCGGTGTCGATCCTGATGGGCTCGATCCGCCGGCAGTCGCAGACGGGCGCCGCGATGGGCCTGGTGGGCGGCGCGGTGGTGCTGTCGATTCTGGTCGGAATCCCCGCCGGGGCCATCCTCGGCAAGGTGTCGCCGACGCTGCCGCTGGTGGTGGGCGGCTTGGTGGGCGTGCTGACGGGGCTTCTGACGCCGGTGCTCCTGCCGAAGCAGACGGACGCGCAGCGGTCGTCGGTCACCTTCCGCGAGCTATGGCAGGCGCCGCTGTTGCGCGGGCCGACGGTGGTGGTGGCGCTGGAGCGCTTCGCGGTGGGCGCCTTCGTCGTCACGCTGCAGCTGTACGGGCACGTGCTGGGCGTGCCGGACGACCGCGTGTCGGCGTGGTTTTCGGTGTTCCTCACGGTGTTCGCGCTGGCGACGTGGCCCATGGCGCGCGCCGGCGAGCGGCTCGATCGCTGGAAGCTGGTCGGCGGCGGGGCGCTCGTGTACGGGGTCACCTTCTTCGCGCTGCCGCTCTTGCCGGTGCCGGCGCTCTCGGGGCTGTTGGCGGTGGGAGGGCTCGCGTCGGCGGCGATCTACGGACCGAGCCTCGGCCTCGCGGCGATGGCGGTGCCGGCGCAGAGCCGCGCGTCGGCGATGGCGGTGCTGAACGCGGCGGGGACGCTGGGGATGTTCCTGGGCTCGACGCTGGCGGGGCTCCTGTCGGGCGTGCTGATCGCGGGCGGCGTCGCGAGGGTGACGGCCTACGGGGTCGTGTTCGCGGCGGCGGGCGTGGCGCAGCTCGGCAGCGTGGTGGTCGCGGTGTTGCCGGGGCGCGCGGCGTCCCCGGCGGCCGACGTGGAGGCGGGCTGAGCCGCACTCGATGTCACACGACCCACACTCATTGTAGGTATTGTGGAATCGAGTCAGCGTGGACCGTGGTTCGCGACGGTGGGAGGCACCACGTCGCCGCGGGCCTGGAGCTGCAGGGCCTCGGGGTGGGCGCGGTAGTGGGCGCGCACCGTGCGGGCCAGCACGAGCCGCACCGCGTCCGTCACGTGGGAGGGCCGCTCGTCGGGCAGCGCCGAGACGATCGCGCGCACGAGCTCGTCCTGCGGCTTCGGGACGAGGGGCTCCCACGAGGCGAGGAGGGCGCGGTCGACCCAGCTGGGCAGCGAGCCCATGATGCCGAGGTCGTTCTGGTCGTGGACGAGCAGCCCGGACGTCGTGCCGCGGTCGAGCGTCAGCACCTGGAACAGGTACACCGTGTGGTACTCGAGCTGCTTCGAGCGCTCGGCGTCGGTGGGCGGCGCAGCGCCGCGCAGCGCTTCGTCGACGAGTGCCACGAAGGTATCGAGCGCGGCCTCGCCAATGTGCCGGGCCAGCCCGAGGTCGGCGTCGAAGTCGTCGGTGGCGTAGTCCTCGACGTAGAAGTGGGTGACGCCGCGGTGCCGCTCGAGGGCGGGGATGAAGAAGTAGCGGTCGCCGCGGGCGCGGGCGTTGGCGGCCAGCGTGGGCGCCGCCTCGGCCAGCGCCGCGGCGAAGCGCTGGGTGTGGGAATCCACCGGGTGAGACGGGTTGAGATCCGCCATGATCCGCCAGGTGCCGCGCCCGTCGCGCAGCTCGGTGTGGCTCAGGTGGACGTGGACGGACGGCGCCCGTGGGTGCGCCGGGTGGATGATGGTGGACAGGGCCGTGGCGCATGCGAGCTTGCGGGCGGGCTCGTCATCGTAGTGGACCGACGAGACGTTGATGGAGGCGCGGTTGAAGACGGGCGTCTCCGCGCAAGCGAGGCGTGCGCCGCCGCCGTGTCGGCCGTCGTCGCGCAGCCACTCGAAGGGCAGGAAGCGCGCGTCGGAGCCGTTGGCGCGGGCGACCGCCTCGAGGCGATCGGCGAAGCGCCGCTGGAGCGCTTCGACGAGGCCAAGGGCGGCGGCGGCGCGCGGAGAGGTGGCGGGGACGCGGAGCATGTCGGCGACGCTACCGTGGGAGCGTGTACGCCGCGATTGCGTTCAGCACCGCCTGTGGAGGTGACCGCACGACGCTCGGGCGGCGCAGCAGACGCTGACGACGCGAGTTGGGCGACGCGTGAACGGCCGAGCGCCTACGTGCGTGGGGGTGAAAATGCCGGCCTGGCTGGAGTGCAGGCGCGCGTTGCCGACTCGAGCGTCGCGGTGCTGTGTCGATGCGCCGGGGTGGAGTGTCCCCCTCTCTGCTTCGGCCGTTGCGCGCGCCTCTCCTCGTGCGTAGACGGCGCCTCATGGACTCCCACCACGACATGGTCATGAAGGCGGTCGCGCAGGCTGGGCAGGGCACGCGGCGCTACTTCGCATACTCGACGATCCTCGATCGCCCAGCCTTCGAGGAGTGGCGCGGCCAGCACGGCTACGACTTCTTCGATCTCCCCGAAGGGCAGCTCGCCGAGGCGGTGGACGTGGCGCTCGTCTACGACTTTCCGTCGCGGTGGTGGGGCGGGCGCGTGGCGGGCCTCGTGGACCGGCCCGGCGCGACCGTGTGGGGTCGCGTCTTCGAGATCGCCGAGAAGGACTGGCCGATCGTGCAGCACAAGGAAGGCGTCGTGACGGGCATGTGCGTTGAGCGGGCGGTGAAGGTGCGCGTGGGCGGGCAACAACTCGACGCGATCGCCTTCACCACCAACCCGACCCGCGCCAGTGCGGACGGCCCGGTGAGCGCGCGCTTCGTCGAGGCGCTGGCGCGCGGGGCGAAATCGGCGGGCCTGCCCGACGCCTGGGTCGCTTCGCTCGCGGGCTCGGCGAAGTAGCGGTCAGCCGACCTGGTGGCCGCCGGGCGGGTCGATCGGCGCGAGCCACAGCACAGCCAGCGGGGGCAGGGTGACGCACAGCGAGCCGGGTTGACTGTCCCACGGGCGCGGCTCGGCCTTCACGGGCAGGCCGCTGCCGACGCCCGAGCCGCCGAACTCCGCGGCGTCGGTGTTGAGGATCTCCCCCCACCAGCCGCCCGCCGGCACGCCGAGCCGCCACTCGTGGCGTACCACCGGCGAGAGGTTGGCGACGCAGATGATCTCCCGCCACGGGTTCTTCCCGCGGCGGATGAAGCTGAGGACGTTCTCGTTGGCGCAGTCGGCCTGCACCCACTGGAAGCCCTGGGCCCAGAAGTCCGACTCGTGCAGCGCGCCCTCGGCGGCGTAGAGCGCGTTGAGCCGGCCGACGAGCTCCATCATGCCCTTGTGGCGGTCGAAGCCCGCGAGGTGCCAGTCCAGGCTCGCCTCGTTGTTCCACTCGTTCCACTGGGCGAACTCGCCGCCCATGAACAAGAGCTTCTTGCCCGGGTGCGCCCACATCCACCCGTAGAGCGCGCGCAGGTTGGCCAGCTTCTGCCAGTCGTCGCCGGGCATCTTTCCGACGAGCGACTTCTTGCCGTGCACCACCTCGTCGTGGCTCAACGGGAGGATGAAGTCCTCGCTCCACGCGTAGAGGAGGCCGAAGGTGAGCTGGTTGTGGTGGAACTTGCGGTGGATCGGATCCTTCTCGAAGTACTTCAGGGTGTCGTGCATCCACCCCATGTTCCACTTGTGACTGAAGCCGAGGCCGCCCTGCGAGGTGGGGCGTGACACCTGCGGCCACGACGTCGACTCCTCGGCCATCACGTGGACGCCGGGGTGCTGACTCTTGACCGTGTCGTTGAGCTCCTTGAGGAAGCTGATCGCCTCCTCGTTCTCACGGCCGCCGTGGCGGTTGGGGATCCACTCGCCGGCCCGCCGCGAGTAGTCGAGGTAGAGCATCGAGGCGACCGCGTCCACTCGCAGCCCGTCGACGTGGTACTGCTCGATCCAGAACAGCGCGTTCGCCACGAGGAAGTTCCGCACCTCGTTGCGCCCGAAGTTGAAGATCAGCGTGCCCCAGTCGGGGTGCGCGCCCTTCCGCGGATCCGCGTGCTCGTACAGCGAGGTGCCGTCGAAGTGGGCGAGGGCCCAGGCGTCGCGCGGGAAGTGGCCGGGCACCCAGTCGATGATCACGCCGATGCCGTGGGCGTGCAGCGTGTCGACGAGGAAGCGAAAGTCGTCGGGGTGTCCGAAGCGTGCGCTCGGCGAGTAGTAGCCCGACACCTGGTAGCCCCACGAGCCGCCGAACGGGTGCTCGGCCACCGGGAGGAACTCCACGTGCGTGAAGCCGAGCCGCTTCACGTGCTCGGCGAGGCGGGGCGCGAGCTCGCGGTAGGTGAGGGAGCGGTGGCCTTCCTCGGGCACGCGCATCCAACTGCCGAGGTGCACCTCGTAGATGCTCATCGGCGCCTTTGCCCAGTCGGTGGCCCTGCGCCTGTCCAGCCACGCCTGGTCCTTCCAGGCGAAGTGCCGCAGGTCGTGGACCACCGACGCCGTCTGCGGGGGCGCCTCGGTGCGGAAGGCCATCGGGTCGGCCTTGAGGAACGGCGCGCCGCCGTCGCGCGGGTGAATCTCGAACTTGTAGCGGGCGCCTTCGCCCACCTCGGGGATGAAGAGCTCCCACAGGCCGGAGGCGCCCATCGAGCGCATCGGGTGGAGGCGCCCATCCCAGCTGTTGAAGTCCCCCACCACCGACACGCCGCCGGCGTTGGGCGCCCAGACGACGAAGGCGGTGCCCGCGACGCCCTGGTGGTGCATCGGGTGCGCGCCGAGGCGATCCCACAGCCGGCGGTGCGTGCCTTCGCCGACGAAGTGGAGGTCGTGGTCGCCCAGCGTCGGCAGGAAGGCGTACGGATCCTTCAGGTTGAAGACGTTGCCGTCGGGGTAGTGCACCTCGAGGGAGTACTCAGGCACCGATTTCGTCGGGAGGCGCCCTTCGAAGATGCCGGGGAAGTCGACGCGCGGGCGCAGGTGCGCGCGCTGCTCATTGGCCAGCACATCCACCTTCTCGGCGCCCGGCCGGAAGACACGGACGAAGGTGTCGTTGCCCGTCGGGTGTGCGCCGAGCAGGCTGTGGGGGTTGGCGTGGCGAAGCGAGACCAGTTGGCGGAGGGCTGCGTCTTCCATCGAGGGACAGACTCACCACATTTGGCGCTCGAGACCAACCTGGATCCGGGCCCTGAAGCGACGAACGGCGAGCGCCGGGTGGGAGCTCGCCGCCAGTCAGCGGTCTCTCTGAAGGAACTTACCCGCCGTCCGCGCCGCCGTCGGTGCCGGCGTCCATGTCCATGCCAGCGTCGGTGCCCGCGTCGCCCATGCCGGCGTCCATGTCCATGCCAGCGTCGGTGCCCGCGTCGTCCATGCCGGCGTCCATCTCCATGCCAGCGTCGGTGCCCGCGTCGCCCATGCCGGCGTCCATGTCCATGCCAGCGTCGGTGCCCGCGTCATCCATGCCCGCGTCCATGTCGCCGCCGCCCCCGCCGGAGCCGCCGCCGGTGCCTCCACCGGTGCCGCCGCCGGTGCCTCCACCGGTGCCGCCGCCGGTACCTCCACCGGTGCCGCCGCCCGTGCCTCCACCGGTGCCGCCGCCCGTGCCGCCGCCGCCGCCGGAGCCGCCACCCAGGCCGGACGGGCTGCCCTGGACGCACTTGCCAGACTCGCAGGTCCACTGCTCACCCGGCGCCGCCTTCGAGGCGCAGTCGAACTTGTCGACGCACTCCGAGCCACAGCCAGGAGTGAAGAGGAAAACGGGGACCACGAACAGCGCCACTGCCGCGATCTTCAGGGCCGTCACCGCCACGGAACGAGACATTCTTCTCTCCCAGGATGGAGTCGTTGGAAATTCGCTGCGCCTGTAAGTCGCTTCGGACCTACGGTCAAAGAAAATCGTTGGTTGTCGAAATCCCGAGGTGTCGTGGGCCGGCCAGCCGCGCGGCGCCTACTGACCTTTCTGCTTGTAGAAGATCACCATCGAGTAGCAGTGGAACTCGTTGTCGCTCGACTGGGTCACGACCTTGTCGACGATCTCCAGGTCCGAGTTGCTCTTGAGCCACCGCGTGATGTTCTCGCTGAGCTCCTCGCGCTCCTTCGCCTTCGTCGCCGAAAACACCTTGACGCCAGTGAACATGCCGGGCTTATCCCACACGCCTTCTCGGGAGTTCAAGGGCATCCCCTCACAGAGCGCTCATGCTGATCGACCTGCACGTCCATTCCTACCTGTCGCGTGATTGCCAGCTCGATCCGCGCGCGGTCCTCCAGCGCGCCGAGTCCTACGGCCTCGACGGGGTCGCTTTCACCGAGACGAACACGCAGGACGGCTGCGACGAGCTGTTCGACCTGCAGCGCACCACGAAGCTGAAGATCTTCGTCGGCCTCGAGCTCGCCACGGACAAGGGCCAGTACCTGTGTTTCTTCGAGAAGCCCGAGCGCGCGCCGGAGCCGGTGCAGCTGTGGGGTTCGAACCGGGAGAAGCCGTGGGCCGCCGACGAGTGTCTGCCGAAGCTCAAGTCGCTGGGCGCGGCGATCGTCGCGGCCCGGCCGTACGATCGCGAGTTCGCCACGCCGGCCGGCGACTACGTGAAGACGCTGAAGCTCCTGTCGGCCGTCGAGGTCTTCAACCCGAAGGTGCGCCCCGGCGCGAACGAGCTGGCGATCGAGGCTGCGGTGCACCTCAAGGTGCCGGGCGTGGGCGGCAGTGACACGCGCGGCTCGCTGGACGAGCTCGGCTACGCGGCCACGCTGTTCAAGAAGCCCGTGACCTCGCAGGCGGGCCTCGTCGCCGCGCTGAACGACGGCGCCTTCCACGCCGTGCAGATGGGCGAGTTGCCGCCCCTGCGCCGGCCGGGCGACGCGCGCGCGGAAGAGGCGAAGGCGAAGAAGAAGAAGAAGCGCCGCTGGCCGCGGTGACGCGCGCCGCCTACGGCCCCTTCGGCTTCCCGTCCGGGTACACCTCGGTCACCACGCCGTCGACCAGCACCGCGGTGCGGCGGCCCTGGGCCCACGACCATGTCTCCTTCTTGTGGGTGCCGTCGAGCTCGAGGCGCCGCGCGTCGGGGTAGCCCCACGCCATCTCCAGCGCCTCCGCGGGCATCTCCACAGCGGCCTTCTTGGCGCGGATCGCCGCGCGCACGCCTTCGCCGAACGCTGCGAGCCTCGAGGTGGGATCGTCGCGGGTCAGGAGCCGGTCGAGTTCGGCGCGAAACTCGTCGCCTGTCTTGATGCCGGGCCGCAGCACCAGCACGAAGGGACCCGCGCCCCGCGGCGCGCCCGCGAGGTCGACGTAGATCCACGCGAGCGTGCGGGGCGTGTAGAGCACGCGCTCGGCCATCACCCAGCTCGACGGGAACTCCACCTTCGCGATGCGCGCGCGGGTGCCGACGGGCCAGGTGGCCTCGACCGGGCCCGGGTTGATCGGCGTGCCGTCGGGGTTGTCGAGGAGCTGCACCAGCTCGGGCGCCACCGGCGTGAGCAGCTTCTTCGACGCGTCCTTGAAGAACGGCGTCGAGTACATCGACACGCGGAGGAAGCGCTCCTCGCCGGTCAGCTCGCGCTCGAGGCGCGAGGCCTGCTCGGGCGGCACGGAGATCGCCGCGGTCGCGCAGCCGGAGGCGAGGACGAAGACGGCGAGGGCGAGCGCGCGCCTCACGGCGGCGAGCCCCCGGACGTCGAACCACCGGAGCCGCTCGACGACGAGCCGCCGGAGGACGAGCCCGGGGTGCTGCTCGACGCGGTGGACGACGACGAGGAGGAGGCCGACGAGGAGCCGCCGTCCGTCTTCGGCGTGGAGTCCTTCTTCGTCGACGCGTACAGGTCGGAGTACCAGCCGCCGCCCTTGAGTTGGAAGCTGGTCCGGCTCACCAGCCGCTCGAGCGCCTGCGCGGCGCCGCACTGCGGGCAGGGATCCGGCGCCGGGTCGCTGACCTTCTGCATCACTTCGAGGTGGTGGCCGCACTTCTGGCAGCGGTACTCGTAGATGGGCATCGGCGTCAGGCCTTTCGGGCGGGCGAGGAGAGAGTCGGGTCGAGCAGGCCGAGCGCGTCGAGGGCACGCCGGAGCGCGTCGGCGTTGAGCGCGTGGCGGCGGGCCAGCAGGTCCACCAGCGCGGGGGCGGACGTGGCCTCGTCGCGGGCCGCGTTCACCATCACCTCGAGGTCCTCGTGGAGGCGCTCGCGGAAGCGACGAGCGATGCCCAGGTCCTCGAGGTAGCGCGTCCTGGACACCAGCTCGAGCCGGGCGGGCAGGTTGCGCGGCGACAGCGCATCCCTGATCGCCCGCTCCTGAATCTCCTTCGCCTCGCGGGTGATGCGCAGGTGTTTGAGCAGGCCTTCGAGGTCCTTCGGCCGCATGCCCAGCGCGTGCGCCGCGCGGCCCAACGCGCCCTTCTGCTCGAGGATCGAGCCCAGCAGCGTGTCGCGCTCCTTCGCCTCGAGGCGCGCGCGCAGCCCGTGCCGATCCAGGAGCCCCTCGACGTCGCCCACGGAGAGCTCGGCCCCGCCGCGGCCCAGGTAGCCCTGGGAAAGCGTCTTGAGCAAGGCGTAGCGGTGCGGCAGCTGCCCGATGAGCGCCGACAGCGTCTCGGCGCCTTCCGGCTTCGTCAGCGCGTGGATGGAGGCGCGGGACGGATCGAGGCGGGTGAAGCGGCCGCGCGGCGCGGGCAGCTGTCGCTTGGGCAGGTAGGCGGTCGCGGGCAGCCGGCCGGGCACTGGCGCCGCGGCCGCGCGCTGCTCGCCGGCGACGCGGCGCTTCGGGGCGATCCTCTCGGCGATGCTCGGGCCCTTCCCCTTCTTCCCCTTCTTCTTCTTCTCCTCCTCGCCGCGCGGCCGCTGCGGCGCCGCGGCGGGGAAGGGCACCACCCGCTCGGGCGGCGGCGCGGTGATGGGCGGAGGCGCGGCGCGGGCCTGCTCCTCGGCCACGGCGCGCACCATGTCGTAGTACCCGGTCTGCTGCCGCTGGGCGGCCAGCTCGGGCGCGGTGCCGCGCACCATGTCGATGACGGCGAACGGCCCGAGGGGCTGGGCCTCTGGCTCGGCATCGGTGAGCGCCCGGACGCGGAAGTCGTCGGCCTCGGGCAGCAGGGCGAGCGCCTCGCGGACGACGGCGGCGGGGGCCGGGGCCTTTGCCCGGCGGCAGAAGTCGGACACCGCCACCGCGACCGGCGTGGGGACGTCTTCAGGGAGGCGGTGGCGTTGCCAGTCGATCATCCGGATGACCTTGGAAGGCGCGCTGCGTATAAGCAGAGTTCGGAAGGTGTCAATGAGCCCGACCCCGGTCACCACCCCGCCGTCCGTCGAGGAGCCCAGCGTCGCCGGCGTGCGCGTGCGACCCGCGTGGCCGCTCGTGCTGTACGCGCTGCTGGTCGCCTCCGCGGCGCTGGCGCTCTACGCGCAGCGGGCGCCGGTCGACCCGGGCCTCTCGAGGGTGGCGCCGTGGATCTTCCTCGCCTTCGCGGTGGGCTTCGCCGGCTACCGCTTCGCGTTGGTGGCCGCGCGGCGCTACTCGCCCTTCAAGGCCTTCTTCCAGGTCTTCACCGCGGCGCTCTTCTTCATGCTGCTGCTCTGGCCGGGCTTCAACGCGAGGCCGCGCGAGGCCGGTGCGCCGTCGACGCTCGCGCATGCGCTGTCTTCGCCCGACGCCGAGAAGCGCGCGCTGGCCGCCGAGGTGGCCGGCTTTCGCGGTGAGGTCGCCGCCGCGCCGGCGTTGGTGAAGCTGCTCGAGGACGCGGCGCCCGAGGTCCGCACCGCGGCGCATGGTGCGCTGGTGAAGCTGAACGGCGGCACGGATCTCGGCCCGGCGGACGACGCCGCGGCGCGCGCCGCCTGGCAGGAGCGGTTCCCTTGAAGAGCGCCCCGGCGAACCGCGACGAAGTGCTGGCGAAGTACATGGCCGAGCGCGGGCTCAAGTCCACGCGCCAGCGAAGCCTCGTGATCGACACCTTCTTCTCCCTCGACGGTCACCTGTCGGTGGAGGACGTCTGGGCGAAGGTGCGGGCGCTGGATCAGCGCGTGTCGGTGGCCACCGTCTACCGGACGATGAAGCTGTTGTCCGAGAGCGGGCTCGCGCACGCGCGGAACTTCGGTGATGGGCAGACGCGCTACGAGCCGGCGGTCGGCCGCGAGCACCACGATCACCTGATCTGCACGCGCTGCGGGGCGATCGTCGAGTTCGAGAACGATCAAATCGAGCGGCTCCAGGACGCCGTCGCCCGCCGCCATGGCTTCAAGGTGACCTCGCACAAGATGGAGCTGTACGGGCTGTGCAAGAGCTGCCAGCGCGAGGCCGAGTGAACCTGTCGCGCCGGGCGGTGCTCGGCGCCGCGCTCGCGGCGGCCTGTGCGCCCCGGGGGCCGGCGACTCCCGCGCTCTCGACGTTCCTCGCCGCGCTGCCCCGCGACACCGCCGGCGCGGAGCCGTTCCAGCCAGAGGCGCTCGGTGGCCAGGTGGTGCTCGTCACGTTCCTCGCCACCTGGTGCTTCCCGTGCCTCGCCGAGCTGGTGGTGCTGTCGCGCCTCCGGCGCGACTATGGCGCGCAGGGCTTCCGGAACGTGCTGGTGGGCATGGATCTCGAGGGCCGCAAGGTGCTGGAGCCTTTCGCGCTCGGTTACGAGCTACCCGGGCCGCTGGTGGTGGGCGACGACGCGTTGCGCGCGGGCGAGACGCCGTTCGGGCGGATCCGCGAGCTGCCGGCGCGGGTCCTCTTCGGGCGCGATGGCCGCGTCGTGGTGGGTTTCTCCGGGGTCGCCACGTGGGACGATCTCTCGAGGGTCGTCGCCGAGGAGCTTCAGAAACACTGACGCCCCGGACCTCCGCGAAGGGCGGCACCGGGGCGGCGTGCACGGCCGCGCGTGTGGCTCAGGCCGTCGGCGGCGTCGCCGGCGCGGCGTCGGGACTGGCCGGCGTGGCGGGCGCTGCGGCGGGCGCTGCGGCCGGCGCGCTGGCGCTCGCCTCGGGGGCGGGCTCGTCGGCCACGGGCGCGGCCTCGAGGCGGGCGCGGGCCTCGGCCTCGGCCTGGTCCTCGGCGGCGAACTTCTCCTTCATCTGGCGATCGCTCTCCGCCAGCTCGTCCGCGGTGGGCGAGGTGTGCTCGGCGTGCAGCCCGGTCTTCTTCTCCAGCGCCGCGATCGCCCGCTTGAGCAGGTCGTTCTCGAGCAGCGTGCGGTTGAGGCGCGTCTCCACGGCGCGGAACTTGTCCCGCGCCAGGTTGGCTTCGGAGTACACGCGCTTGGACTCGCGCTGCAGGCGCTCCAGCTTGCCCTTGAGCGCGCGCAGCTCCCGCTCGAGCTCGTTGGCGCGCCTGCGATCGTTGGACGACTGGGCTTCGAGCTTCGCGATCCGCTCCTTCTCGACGTCCGACAGCTCGCGGATCACCCGCTGCACCACCTCGGGCGGCTTCTCGGCCCTGGCGGCCTCCTCGCGCTTCTCGGTGGGCTCGGGGCGCTTGCGGCCCCTGGCCTCGACCTCGGCCTTCAGCCGCTGCACCTCGGCCAGCGCGACGGCGAGCTCGTGGCGGGTGTTCTCGAGCTGCACCGACGCCTGGCGCTCCACCTCGGCGCGCGCCTTCGCGAGGTCGTCGCCGGCCTTGTCGGACTCCTTCTGTTCAAAGAGCTTCTTCTTCGCGGCCCTGAGCTCTTCCTTCAGCTCGCCCTGCGCCTTCTTGAGCTCTTCGATCTCCTTCTTCTTCCTGTCGAGCTCGGCCTCGAGCTTGCGCGGGCGGTCGTCGTCGTCGCGGGCCTCCGCGCGGGGGGCCGCGCCGCCGGACGCGGTGGGCGTGGTGGCCTTGACGCCCACGAGCCCCAGGTTGAAGGCCAGGCTGATCGCCAGGGCCAGCCCGAGCACGATGATCACGAGAGTCACGATGCACTCCTTGAGCGGAAGACGGGTACGGCTGGGTGAAAAGGGCGCGGACCATACAGTCCCGCCCGTGCCGCGTTCAACACGCCCCGGCCGTTTTCGCAAAGGGAAAGGCTGGCTGATGCGGCCGCCCCCGTGGCGGGTGAAGGCGCCGCCGCGCGGAATCGTCGATGCACGGGCCGCCGGTCAAAAACACCTGTATAGAGAGCCTCCATGCCAGGCCTCTTCGTGACGGACGAGCAGGTCGCGTACGCGCGCGCGCTCGCCCGTGAGATCACCGATCCCATCTTCGACCTCATCGCCCGCAACACGACCGTGTCGGTGGAGCGGACCGTGCTGCGCTGGTTCGGCGTGGACGGGGTGGGGCAGCTCGGGGCGCCGCTCGTCAACCTGATGGTCGACCGCCTCAAGGCGGCCGGCGTGCTGAACAAGGGCGCCGCGTACTGGTACGGCCGCGCGCTGCGCATGGGCGCCACGAGCCCGCTGGACGCGGTGGAGCGGCTCACCGCCGCGCCGCTGGAGAGCCTGGGGCCGCTGTCACCCGGGGACGAGGCGAAGCTGCGCGACGAGGTGCGGGCCGAAGCGCGGGCCGCGGTGGACGAGCTCAAGGCGCGCGTGGCGAAGCGCGAGGCGCTCAAGCGCGAGTTCCCCATGGGGCCGGCGCCGCACAAGTACGTGATCGTCGCGACCGGAAACATCTTCGACGACGTCGACCAGGCGCGCGCGGCGGCGCAGGCGGGCGCGGACGTGATCGCGGTGATCCGCTCCACCGCGCAGTCACTGCTGGACTACGTGCCGCAGGGCGCCACCACCGAGGGCTACGGCGGCACCTACGCGACGCAGGAGAACTTCCGCATCATGCGCGAGGCGCTCGACGACGAGTCGCGGAAGCTCAAGCGCTACGTGCAGCTCACCAACTACTCGTCGGGCCTGTGCATGTCGGAGATCGCCTTCATGGCGGCGTACGAGCGGCTCGACATGCTGCTCAACGACGCGATGTACGGGATCCTCTTCCGGGACATCAACATGCGGCGCACCTTCATCGATCAGTACTTCTCGCGCCGCATCTGTGCCCTGTCCGGCATCATCATCAACACCGGCGAGGACAACTACATCACCACCGCCGACGCCTACGAGGCAGCGCACACGGTGATCGCCAGCCAGTTCATCAATGAGTGTTTCGCGAAGCGGGCGGGCCTTCGGGACGAGCAGCTCGGCATCGGCCACAGCTATGAAATCGACCCGCACCGCCCCGAGACGCTGCTGCTCGAGCTGTCGCAGGCGATGCTGGTGCGCCGCTGCTTCCCCGACGCGCCGCTCAAGTACATGCCGCCCACCAAGCACAAGGAGACGGACATCTTCTTCAGTCACGTCTACGACGCGATGGCCGACCTGGTCGCGGTGTGGACGCGGCAGGGGATCCAACTCCTCGGCATGATGACGGAAGCGATGCACACGCCACTGCTCGCCGACCGCTACGTGGCGCTGAAGGCTGCCAGCTACGTGCACCGTGCCGCCCGCGGCATCGACAACGAGTTCACCGTGCGCGAGGACGGGCTGATCGCCAACCGCGCGCGCTTCGTCTTCAATAAGGCGATCGAGCTGCTCGAGGAGTGCCGCGCCGACGGCATGGTGGCGGCGATCGGCCGCGGGCGCTTCGGCGACGTGAAACGCGCCGAGACCGGCGGAAAGGGCCTCGACGGTGTGATCGAGAAGGCGCCCGACTACTTCAACCCGTTCCTGGACATGATGGAGGGCAGGGCATGAACGCGCTCATGATCACGCTGGCGTTGATCTCGGGTGGCACCGATTCGCTCGCGAAGGTGAGCATCGACAAGCTGTCCTTCAAGGCGCCCACCTCGTGGACGGCGTCGAGCGAGGACGAAAACTCCAGGTCGTGGGCGGCCGACGGCGACACGGCGAAGTTCTCCGTGTCGGCGTACCCGGTCGATCCGGTGCGCCCGGCGAAGAACTGTGTGGACGAGATGCTCGAGAAGCTGGGCAGGGACGGCTTCGCGCCGGTGAAGCTCGGCGGCCAGCCCGCGCAGAAGAAGGTGGAAACGGACTACGTGGGCGCGGCCGACGCCGGGCAGTCCGAGGAGAACAAGGTCACCACCACCACGGTGATCGGCTGCAACGGCAAGGTGCGTTGGGTGATGACGTGGACCAGCCGCACCAGCATGGGCGCGCGCTTCGGGCCGATGCTCAAGCGCTTGCTGGATTCGATCAGCTACGGGAAGTGACATGGCCGACAAGCACCTGATCCGCGCGTACGGAGATCGCCGCGACGACGGCGTGATCCAGCTGTCCTTCACGCTGCCGGTGCCGGCGTCCGAGAAGGCGAAGGAGGCGGCGGCGCTCTACTGCACGAAGCTGGGGCTCACCGACGTGAAGGTGGCCGCCGCCGAGCGGGCGTCCGACCACTACACGTTCTTCATCGTGTACGCGAAGAGCCCGGTGATCATCGACTACGCGGCGATCGACACGCCGGAGATCGTCATCAAGAAGCTCGGCTTCCACGAGCTGAACAAGCAGATCGAGGACGAGATCCAGCGCAAGGTGGTCGTCTTCGGGGCGTGCACCGGCACCGACACGCACACCGTCGGCATCGACGCGATCCTCAACATGAAGGGCTTCGCGGGCGACTACGGCCTCGAGCGCTACCCGTGGTTCGACGCGCACAACCTGGGCAGCCAGGTGCCGAACGCGGAGCTGATCCGCCGTGCGAAGGAGAAGCGGGCCGACGCGATCCTCGTCAGTCAGGTCGTCACGCAGCGCGACGTGCACAAGGACAACGCCCGGCAGTTCATCGAAGAGGCGAAGAAGCAGGGCGTGTACGGCACCACCACGCTGCTCCTCGGCGGGCCGCGGGTCGATCACAAGCTGGCGCTGGAGCTCGGCTTCGACGCGGGCTTCGGGCCGGGCACCAAGCCGTCGGACGTGGCCAACTTCATCGTGCACCAGGTGCTGCAGCGCATGGGCCGCGAGGCGAAGGGCACGCAGTGGGAAGGAGCGCCGTCGTGAGCGAGGCGAAGCGGGGCGTGGGCCTGTCGGTGACGGTGCGATTGCGCATGTCGAGCCACGACGCGCACTACGGCGGCAACCTGGTGGACGGCGCGCGCATGCTGGGGCTGTTCGGCGACGTGGCGACGGAGCTGCTGATCCGCCTCGATGGAGACGAAGGCCTGTTCCGCGCGTACGACGCGGTGGAGTTCCTCGCGCCCGTCTACGCGGGCGACTACATCGAGGCGCAAGGCACCATCACCGACGTCGGCAACACCAGCCGGAAGATGACGTTCGAGGCGCGCAAGGTGATCCGCGCGGCGCCGGACATCAACGACTCGGCCGCCGAGGTGCTCGACCCGCCGATCGTCGTCTGCAAGGCCAGCGGCACCTGCGTCACCCCGAAGGACAAGCAGCGGAGGAAGGCATGAGCGCGCACACCCCGATGGTGATCACCGCCGCGATGGTCGGCGCCGAGACGACCCGCGAGCAGACGCCATACCTGCCGATCAGCGCCGAGGAGATCGCCGAGGACGCGGCGAAGTGCCGCGAGGCCGGCTGCGCGATGGTGCACCTCCACGTGCGCACGCCCGACGGCAAGCCCAGCCAGGACACCGAGCTGTTCCGCGCGGCGATCCGCGCCATTCGCAAGAAGACGGACGTGCTGATCCAGGTGTCCACTGGCGGCGCGGTGGGCATGGGCGTCGATGAGCGCTGCGGCGCGCTCAAGCTGACCGGCGACGATCGCCCGGACATGGCGACCCTGTCGACCGGCTCGGTGAACTTCGGGCCCGACGTCTTCTGGAACCCGCGGCCGCTCATCCGCGACATCGCCACGCGCATCAAGGCGCTCGGCATCAAGCCGGAGATCGAGTGCTTCGACGTGGGCATGATCGACGAGGCGCGCGCGCTGGCGAAGGAGGGCTTCATCACGCTGCCGGCCCACTTCGACTTCGTGCTGGGCGTGGCCGGAGCGCTGGCGGCGACGCCCGAGGGCCTCGACTTCATGCGCTCGTACATCCCGGAAGGCTCGACGTGGACCTGCGCGGCGATGGGCCGGCACCAGCTGCCCTTCGTCGAGTTGTCCGCGGAGCGCGGCGGCCACGCGCGCGTCGGCCTCGAGGACAACATCTACGTGTCGAAGGGCGTGCTGGCGAAGGGCAACTTCGAGCTGGTCGCCGAGGCGGCGAAGCGGGCCACGGCGAAGGGGCGGCGGCTGGCGACTCCGCAAGAGGCCCGTGAGATCCTCCGCCTCACCTGACCGCGTGCCTCCCTCTGCTCCATCGGGGGGGAGCGGGAGCTCGCTCGCAGTTCTCTGCGTTGCGCTGCTGTCGTCCTGCGCGCCCACCGAGGACGACCCGCTCGCGAAGACGGGCCCCGTCGTCGGCACCTTCCGCGCGCCGGAAGGTCTCACCGGCGACGCGTGGCTCTTCCTCTACCGCCCCGGCGAAGGCCCGCCCGGCGCGCCCGCAGAGCCGGTTGCGGCGACGGCGGTGAGCGCGCTGCGGCTGCCGGCGGATCCCCACTTCGTCTTCGGGCAGGTCCCGGCGAACCCGTACCGCTTGTGGGGCTTCCTCGACGTGGACTCGAACTTCGACCCGCAGCTCGACGTGCTCGCGCAGCCCGGCGCGGGCGATCGCGTCGGCGACGGCGTGGAGCTGCAGGTGCAGCCGGGGCGGGGGGCCACGCAGGACTACCGCGCGATGACGCTCGTCGAGCACGAGCCCCCGGCCTTCGTGCTCGAAGGCGTCATCGACGACGTGGGACTCGACCAGCTCCCCGGCACCACCACGCCGCTCACGCTGGTCAGCGACCCGCTCGGCCGCTTCGATCGCGCGCGCACCCTGTTTCCGCTGGGCCTCGTCGACGCCGACGGCGACGGCCGGCCCGACGACGTGGATGGAGACGGGGTGCCGGATCTCTCATTGCGGATCTTCCTCCGCTGGCGGCCCCGCCCGGGCCAGCTACCCGCCGGGGCCTCGGTGCTCGTCCCGATGGCCTTCGATCCCACGCCGGTGCTGCGGACATTGAACGGCCAGCTGGGCGTCGTGGCCGCCCTGGCGCGCCTGCAGGCCTACGTGCTGCCCGCGGCGCAGCAGATCACGGTCGATGCCGACGGCAAGCCCCGGGTCGCACCCTTCGGCACCCCGCCGGCGGGCGACTACGAACTGGTGGTGCTCAGCGGCACTGGTCAGTACTGGCGACTGCCAAACGGGCTCGCCGAGGCGCTCCCGTCGCAAGCGGTGCGCTTGCACTTCGACCGGGTGACGCGCTGACGTACACTCCCGGTTCATCCCCGCATGGCCGCCACGCCCGAAGCTGACTCGGTGATCGCGAACCCGCTCCGCGCGAGTGGGCTCGTCGACGCGCCGGCGCTCGAGCACGGCCGGGCGTACGTGCGGGCCAACGGCGGCCTGTTGTCCGACGCGCTCTTGCGGCTCGAGCTGGTGAAGGAAGGCGACTTCCTCCGCACCTTCGCCGAGCTGTATTCGACGCGCTTCGTGAAGGCCGAGAAGCTCAAGACGCTGCGGCTCGATCCCGGCCTCCTCGATCGCCTCGGCGTGCGCATGGCCGAGCGGCTGCGCATGTGCCCGATCCGCTGGGACGAAGACAGCAAGGACGTCCACGTCGTCGCGGCGGTGCCGCTCTCGTCCAACCTCGAACCCGAGCTGCGGAGCGCGCTCGGTGCGCGCACGGTGTCGGTTTACGTGGCGACCGCCGGCGGCGTCTCGGCGCTGATCCGCAAAGCGTACTACCGCGAGCACGACGCCTTCGACCAGGTGACGCCGAACGGCGCCGGCCCGGTGCTGGCCCGCCCGTCGGACACCGCAGACGAGGGCGCGAGCGACGAGGGCAGCGAGAAGACGGTGTCGCGGCAGATCGACCCTATGCTGCTGGAGCACGCCACCTCGTCCGCTCGCACCGGCCGGATGGAGAAGGTCGGCACCGACGAGGCCTTTGCGCACGACCCCGACGGGCCCGAGGCGCAGGCGGCCGGGGGCGTCCCGTCGCCGGTGATCACCGCGGCGGAGGCCACCACCAGCGACGGCAGCAGCGACGGCAGCAGCGAAGGCAAGACGGTCATGGTGAACCTCGAGGCGCTCACCATCGCCACGCTGCGGCGGGAGAACGCGCGCTACCGCATCGCCCAGGAGTTCCACCGCCGCGTGACGCTCGAGCGCTCGGTGGAGGCGATGGTCGACCGGATCCTCTCGGTCATCTTCGAGCTGTTGCCCGCCGACGGCGCCGCGGTGTGGCTCACCACCGGCCAGTACGCGTCGAAGTCGAAGGCGGGCGATCGCCGCATCGAGGTGCCGCGCGCGGTGATCGATCAGGCGCTCGCGTCGCCCAACGGCGTGTTGGCGCACAACGCGCTGGTGGACGAGCGCTTCGATCGCTCGCAGAGCGTCATGCTGCGCGGCGTGAAGAGCATCATGGCGGTGCCGATGCGCGCGCGCGACAAGGTGATCGGCATCCTCTACGTCGAGTCCGTATCGATGAGCGCGGCGTTCACCGACGAAGACGTGCCGCTGCTCGACGCGATTGCCTCGCAGGCGGCGATTCTTCTCGACAACGCGGCGTTGGTCGCGCAGGTGCAGCGGGAGGTGGAGACGCGGGCGAACCTCTCGCGCTTCCTCTCGTCGGCGGCGGTCGAGGAGGTGCTGTCCGGCCGCATGAAGGTGAACCTCGAGGGCCACCTCGAGGAGATCACCGTGCTGTTCGCGGACATCCGGGGCTTCACCACGATGTCCTCGCACATGCGCCCGGAGGAGGTGGTGCGCTTCCTCAACGCCTTCTTCGGCGAGGCGGTCGACGCGGTGGAGCGTCACGGCGGCATCGTCGACAAGTTCATCGGCGACTGCGTGATGGGCTTGTGGGGCGCCGTCGGCAAGCGCGAGGACCACGCGCGCAATGCGATCAAGTCGGCGATGGAGCTGGTGGAGCGCGGCTCGCGGATCCGCGTCAACGGGCAGCCGCTGGAGGTCGGCGTGGGCATCAACACCGGTCCGGCCGTCGTCGGAGCGATCGGCGGGCAGCGGCGGCTCGACTACACCGCCATCGGCGCGACGGTGAACCTGTCGGCCCGCCTGTGCGGCATCGCCAATGGGGGCGAGGTGCTGATCACCAGCGACACGCTGATGCGCGCGGGGCCCGGGGTGATCGCCGCGCCCGGTGAGGCCGTCATCCTGAAGGGGCTCGACGTGCCGATCGTGCCGTACGCGGTGCGCTCGATCGCCCAGCCGCTGCAGCTGGCGCAGCTCGCCCCGCAGAAGAAGGTCGGCGTCGACACCGTGCCGTCCCAGCCGTCGCCGTTGAAGCCCCGGTGAATGGGCGGGTGGGCAGGCCGTCTGGAATCGCGCTAGAAGCAGCTGGCTCCAACGGCCAGTCTTTCCCGGAGGTTGAAACGTGTTCGTCCCCGTGGTCGTCCTCGCGCTCGCCGCCGCCCCCGCGGGCCCGCTGGCCGTGGTGAAGTCTGCCGACGCCGAGGTGCAGAAGGTCTTGCAGGCCGACTCGCCCACCACCGAGAAGCTGGCGGCCAAGGCCGACGAGTACATCGACTTCCTCGAGTTGGCCAGGCGCGCGCTCGGGAAGGAGTGGAGCAACCTCAACAAGAAGCAGCAGGACGAGTTCAGCGCCACCATGAAGGGCGTCCTGCGGGCCAGCTACGCGCAGAAGGCGATCACCGACGGGCGCGGCACCGCGAAGGTGGAGTACGGCGAGGAGAAGATCGAGGGGAACGAGGCGACGGTGCAGACGACGCTGGTCGTCAAGGAGGACCGCTTCCCCGTCGTCTACAAGCTGTTTCGCGCCGACGCGAAGGCCGCCTGGAAGATCTTCGACGTCGTCACCGACGACGTCTCGCTGGTCGCGACGTACAACGATCAGTTCCGCCAGGTGATCGGCAAGAAGGGCTTCGACGGGCTGCTCAAGTCGCTCAAGGCGAAGAAGGAGCAGCTGGAGAAGACCACCACCGCGCAGAGCGCCGCCAGGCCCTGACGGCCTCAGCGGCGGCGCCGTCGGTCGAGCAGCGCCTTCAAGGCCTCGCCGCCCGGCAGGCCCAGCTTGCCGCCGCGCACGTTCGTCGCGCGCCAGGTGAGCGTCTCCACCGCGTCGAACAACCGCGCGCGCAGGGACGCCGCGGGTGCGGGCGCCGCTTCGGCGGGCGGCGGGGGCGGCGTGGCCGGGGTCGGCACTTCCCGCCAGTGCGGGGCGCAGGGCGTGGCGAGGGCGAAGCTGCCCGGGCGCGCGAGCAGCACCGGGCCACGCCACGCGGCATCGAGCTCCGCGGGCTTGAGCCGCCGCGCCACCTTGCCGAAGGCCTCCAGCACCGTGTCTACCTGCGCGTCGGTGGCGGTGGCGGGCATGGACACGAGGAGTCGGGAGCGGGCGCCGGCGAGCAGCGCGCGGCACGCCACGCCGCCGTCGGCCAGGGCCCTGAGCCACTGCCCGCACACCGCCTCGTCGCCCATCCACACGGGGATCCACGGCGTGACGCACGGCCCGGTGTCGAGGCCCAGCCCGCGCAGGCCGTCGACGAGGTGCTGCGCGACGTCGAAGGCCCGCGCGCGCCGCGGCGCCTCGGCGGTGGCGAGCTCGAGCGCGCGCGACGTCGCCGCGAGGAGCGCCGTGGGCGGCGGCGGGGCCGTGCCGCGCAGCGCGTCGACGACGGGCGCCGGGCCCGCGAAGACCGCGCCCGTCCCGGGGATCGCCTGGCCGAAGGTGAGGCCCTGCAGCGCGACCTGGTCGGCGAGGCCCAGCGACTCGACGGCGCCCAGGCCCGCGGGTCCGAGCACGCCGAGGCCTGCCGTGTCGAGCACCAGCAGCGGCGCGCCGGCGCGCTGCGCGGCTTCCGCGAAGCGGTGGAGCGGGCAGAGATCGCCCGCCAGCTCGTCGACGGCGCCCACCACCAGCGGTGCGCCGGGCGTCGCGGTGAGCGCGCGCTCGGCGTCCTCGGGCGACGCGACGGCCAGGCCCCGCGGGAGGAGCCGGTGCGCGCGCGTGTCCACCAGCGCGCCGAGCGCCTCCAGGGCAGCCAGGGCGCCGCTCGCGTCCTCCAGCGCCACCGCGGCGGCGGCGCCGAGTAGCCGCGCGAGCCGCTCTTCCAACTCGAGCTGGGCGCGGGAGCGCGGGGCCCTCGCCAGCCCGTGGCGGCGCAGGGCGGCTTGCAGCGCCTCCCGCACGCGCGGATCGGCGCCGAGGCCGAGCAGGTCCGTCGCGCCCGCGTTGAGCAGCCGGGCGCCGTCGGACTCCACCTCGGCGGCGGAGGGCGCTGCGTCGACGCGCACGTTGCCCACCACCCGGGCGCGGGCCGCGCGGCGCAGCGTGTCGGGATCGAGGGGCATCGCTCGGGGCATCTCATAGTCACATTGGCTTCCGCTTTGAACTTCGGCTAGGGACCGGCGGCCCATGAACGCAGGCCTGCGCAGCACCTTGACCCGGCTCGTGGACGTCTCCGTCAGGCGTCCGTGGTTGCCGCTGGTGGTGGCCGGGGTGGTCGGCGCGATCGCCCTCGGCATGGCCTCCCGGCTGGAGTTCAGGGGCGACTTCATCGAGCTGCTGCCCGAAAGGGCCCCCGAGGTGCAGGACCTGCGCTTCGTGGAGAAGAAAGCCGGCGGCGGCGGCTACCTCGTGGTGCAGGTGACCGGCGGCGACAAGGACACGCGCCGCACGTTCGCCGACGCCTTCGCGAAGCGCTTCGAGCAGGAGAAGGACGTCGTCAGCTACGTCGAGTACCACTTCGACGTCGGCTTCTTCCGCGACCGCGCGCTGTTGGTGCTGCCGCCGGACAAGCTGGCGAGCCTGAGGGACGACCTCAAGGCGCGCATCCAGTACGAGAAGGCGATCGCCAACCCGCTGTACGTCGATCTCGAGGAGGAGGCGCCGCCGCCCGACTTCGATCAAATCGAGAAGAAGTACTCGGGTGACGCGCCGACCGGCGAGTACGTCGAGTCCACCGACGGCACCGAGCTGTACCTCTACGTGAAGCCCACGCAGCTCGCCGGCGACCTCGACTTCAACCGCAAGTTGATCGCCCGCGCGGACCGCGTGAGCCAGGAGGTGCTGAAGGGCTTTCCGGGCCTGAAGACGGCGTTCACCGGCGCCTACGTCATCCGCGTCGAGGAAGACCAGGTGATGCAGGCTGATCTCGCCCGCGCCGCGCTGCTGGCGACGCTGGTGTCCTTCGGGATCATCCTGCTGGCGAGCCGCCGCTTCGTCGCACTGGTGATCGTCGCCGCGCCGGTGTCGATCGGCATCGCCTGCACCTTCGCCTTCACCTGGCTGCTGGTGGGGCACCTGAACCCGATCACGGGCTTCCTCGGGGCGATCCTCATCGGCCTCGGCATCGAGTACGGCGTGCACCTGTCGATGCGCTACTGGGAAGAGCGCGCGACGCACGAGCCGAAGGAGGCGATGCTCGAGGCGGTGCTCGGCACCTTCGAGGGCGCGCTCACTTCGGCGGCGACCAACTCGGCGGCCTTCGCGGTGCTGGTGTTCGCCGACTTCGAGGCCTTCCGCCAGTTCGGAAAGATCGCCGCGTTCGGCGTGATGTCGACGGTGTTCGCCGCGTACTTGATCGGTCCGGCGATCCTCCTACAGTCGGAGAAGCTGCCGGGCCTGAAGCGCGCGGTTGCGCCGAAGCCGGCGGGCGAGGGGCGCACCGAGAGGAACGGCAAGCCCTTCCCCAGTCCGGCGCTGATCGGCATTCTGGTGGCGGTGATCGCGGCGGCGGCGTACTCGGCGTCGGTGGCCGGAACGGTCGGCTTCGAGACGAACCTCCGCAAGCTGAAGGGCGAGTCGCCGGCGACCGATCTCGACGACCACATCACGAAGCAGCTGGGCCTCATCATGACGCCCGCGCTGGCGTGGGTGCCGAATCTCGAGGCGGCCCGCATCGTCGCGGACGCGGCGCGGGCGGTGGATCGGGAGGCGGGCGAGAGGCACTCGTTCGCGAAGATCGCCTCGGTGAACGACCTGATCCCGTACGACGCGGACGCGAGGCTGCCGATCATCGCGGAGATCAGGAAACTCGCGGACGATCTCCCGAAGTCCCTCACCGAGGGCGAGAAGGGCGAAAAGGTGCGCCGGTTGCTCGAGCAGGCGGACGCGAAGCCCTGGACGGTGGACGACCTGCCCATCGAGGTGCGGCGCCGCTTCATGGCGCAGGACGGGGAGGGCACCTTCGTCCTCATCTTCCCGCGCTACTCCGGCTACGACGTCGAGGAGCTCAAGCTGTGGTCGGCCGACCTCTCGGAAGTCATCAGGCGGTCGCAGGCGGCTGGCGTCGAGGTGCACGTGCTCGACGGGAACCGCATTGCCGATCGCATCTTCCACCTGATCCGCAAGGATGGGCCCACGATCATGGTGCTCGCGGCGGTCGCGGTGTTCCTGATGATCTGGCTGTCCCTGCGCAGCTTCGTGCGCGCGTGGGTGGTGGCCGGGCCGCTCTACCTGGGCATGGCGTGCATCTTCGGCGCGATGCACTTGTGGGACGTGCACCTGAACTTCCTGAACGTGGTGGTGCTGCCGAACCTGCTGGCGATCGCCGTGGACAACTCGGTGCACCTCTTCCACCGGTACCAGGAAGAGGGGCCCGGCTCGCTGGGGCACATCATGCGGCACACCGGCTTCGCGGCCATCGTCGCCACGCTGTCGAACGCGGCCGGCTACGGCGCGATGCTGGTGGCGCACCACGAAGGCCTGCGCAGCGTGGGCGTGATGGCGGTGCTGGGCGTGACGTGCACCTTCGTCGGCACCACCATCTTCTTCCCGGCGCTGCTCGCGATGATCGAGCGGTGGCGGCGGTCGCAGGTCGACTCACCGGCGCGGTAGTTGCCCCCCCCCCGGCCTGATCCAGCGCTGCGAGATTTGTGTGATGTTCCTGGTGCCGTTTCTGCTTTTCAGCGCAATTGGTGCTTGACAGCACAAATTCAACCGAAATACCTTTTCACCTCTCAATCGGGGAGGCAAACATGAGGCGCAAGGGTTGTGGTGCGATGTGCGCTCGGGGAGCGGTGGCCGGGCTCCTTCTGCTGCTCGCGGGGTGTGACGGCGTCTTTTCGTCGCCGCCGGAGCAATCGACGATTCAGCAGCGCCTCGAGATTCCGCCGGCTGAGCCCGACAACATCCTCACCCGCGCCATCGCGATGAAGGCCGTCGGGGAGGGCTGGGTGATGGTGCCGGCATCGGAGTTCTACGCGAAGGCCAGCGGCCTCGACTCCGAGGACCTGGACGCCATCAACACGGCCTTCACAGCAGGCCAGCACGCGAACGATCCGTGGACGAGCGGCGCCATTACCAAGGACGTCGTGGAGAAGACGGAGATCACGAGCCGGCTGTGGCTGGTCGTGAATGACGCGCGGTTGTTCGACGGCACCATCCTCACGACGGACTTCACGCTGGTCCCGCTGACCATGACGTGGACGCCGTCGTGGGCCGGGATGAACCTGGCCTTCACGATCGAGCAGGCGTCGATTGGGACCGGCCGATGCTGCGGGCCGAACATCGTGTGCGAGTCGGGTGGGGGCGCGCCGCCGGGCGGCTGTCCCTCGAACGGCTACTGTGGAGACGCCTACTTCTCTGCGAGCCCGACCGGTGCGGTCGAGGTGAGGCCGCAGGCCGGCGGTCGGGCGCGCGCGGTCACCTGGTACACGGAGGGTGTCCCGAGTCCCGGTTTCTGCCAACCCGCGCTCATCCCCGGCTGCGGCAACGTCACGCAGATGTGCAACGGCTTCGAAACAGGCGCGAACTTCAACCAGACGTGGGAGGCGTCGCTGCCGCTCAACAACGCGTCGTGCAGCGCTGGTGATCGGCCGGTGCAGGGGCGCAACGTGCCGCCGCAATGCCTGTACGCGAACGAAACGATCGCGTGCATCGGCTGTGGCACGGGCGGTCCGGCCGGAGCCCTCTACTCCGTCGGCCGCGGCGGAATTCGCCCGGAGTGCGATGGACACTGCCGAAACTGCGAATCGAACAACCAGCCCACGGTGCCGGGCACCTTCATGCCGCGACAGTGCCAGTACATGACGGCGGGGCCGGACACGGGGGGCCCTCCACTCGTCGGGCCGGGCGTCTGTGGCGGCGGCGCCGACGTCATCCAGAACCAGCTCGCGTTGGCGGCGAGCGTTGGCTACACGCCGGGTGGCCCGCCGGTCACCGGCGGATGTACGCCGAGCGCACGTGGCGTCGAAATCTGCACGCAGTGCTCCGACGGCTCGTGCAGGCGCGTGCCGCGGCGTACGGCAAGTCCGATCGCGACCATTGACTGCAACACGTCCACCGGGCCAGCGTGCCCTTCGGGATCGGGCGGCGGCTCCGGCGGCGGCGGGAGCTCGGCGCAGCGGCCGGCAAACGCGAGCCAGTCGAACGCCGGCGTGAATCCGGAGTCACCCCCGCCGCCCGCCCCGACGCCCCCTCCAGCGCCGGCCCCGAACGGCACGGGCATGGCGACCGCGAGTACGCCGGCCACGCCCTCGCCGACCGCCAGCCATCAGCCGGTCGAGGGCGCGGACCCGATCGAGCTCGCGAGCGGCAGCTTCACGCTTTCTCAGACGGACCTGAGCTTCCCGGGCGCCAGCCGGCCGCTGGAATTCCGGCGCAGCTACGACTCTCGCAGCAGCTACCGCAGCCCGCTGGGCAGCAACTGGACGCACAACTGGGACGTGCGTCTGGTGCCGATCAACGACTTCAACCGCCCGTCCTGGGTGGACCCGTACTGCGCGGGAAGCCCTCTCGAGACGACGTGCCTGATGCTCTACGTCGGCGGCACGCCGAGGGTCTTCTCTCGCGATGTCAGCTCGGGCGTCTTCGTGCCCCAGGCCGGCGTGATGGCCTCCATCATCCAGACGTCGACCGGCTGGCAGATGGACACGGCCGAGCAGCACATTCTGAAGTTCGACGCCGACGGCTACCTCGTGCAGGACGTCGATCGCCTCGGCCACGGCTTCGTCATCGACTGGGAGGCGACGCCAGCCGGGCGGCTCTTCTCGGCGGTGTGCCCGCAGGACATCCACCGGCTCGACGTCGCGGCCTCGGCGTACGTGTACGCGCTTGGCCCAGTGTACGCGGCGAACGCGGTGCAATGCGTTGCGCTGGGCGGCATGGTGGGACTGCGGAGCCCCATCCAATACGACCCCGCAGATCCGTCGCCTTGGAACGTCACGCTTCCTCAGAGTCCTCCGGCAAAACTCGTGAAGGCCAGCAGCCTCCTGGCCCAGCTCCAGTCGACGAATGGCCGCAGGACGGGCTCCGGTCTTCCCTGGGGCAATCACCTCAAGCGCGTCCGGACTGTGCGAGAAATCAAGGCCCGCGACGCGAGCGGGGCAGTGACGGCCACCGGGCGCAGCCTGAACTTCGAGTACTGGCCCGACGACGAGGTCGGAGTGGTGCCGGGGAGCAGCGATCTCCCGAAGGCGGGTCTGCTCAAGGCGGTCCACGGCCCGGCCGGGACGAAGGTGGAGTACGGCTACGGCAGCCCCCAGTCGGCCGGCCACCCGGCCTGGCTGAACGAAGCCTTTCTCACGTCGGTGACGCGGTCCGACGCAGCGCCCGGCGAGCCCGGCCTGGCCCCGACCCCGACACGCTCGCTTCAGTTTGTGTACGCATGGACGACCAACGCCATCTCCGCGAGTGATCTGAACAGTGCGGAGAACAGGTATCGCGCGTTTCTCGAGGCGCAGGTCGGCTGCACGTACAACGTGCTGAACCGCTGCGGTCAACCGGTTCAGCCGGCCTTCACGCGGTACACGATCGACGCAGACGTCGCGAACTACGTCGCGAACCTCCGCAGCCAGGTGGCCGACAACATTATCCGGGTAGAGAACCACGGCGTCGTCGAGTCGGAGACACGGTACGAGGTGGCTCTCTTCTCGCCGAACTTCGACAAGGCCACGCGGCAGCGCTGGGGCAGCAGCGACGTGCCGCCCACGCCGTTGGCGAACGGCTTCACCGTCACGCTGCCCGAAGCGACCCTGGACTATCCACCCTTGCGAAAGTTAGAGATCGAAAGCGCATCAATCGCTACCACGAAATTGCCTGTTTGACGTAGGCGACATCGGGATGCTCGAAGAAGGACCTCAACAGCTCCCGGTCGGTCTTGATGG
>JBFMAB010000077.1:0-7205 GCA_040755835.1 Myxococcota bacterium | reverse complement strand
CTAGATCACCCTCCGAGCCCTTTCCCTGCTCAAGCGGGCGGACTTCGCTGCATACTGCGGTCCATCGTGGGGATGTGGCAGCTCATCATCAATGGGCCGGGGTACTTCGACACCGCGTACGACCTCCCCGAGGGCGTGACGCACGTCGGCCGGGCCGACGAGAACGACATCGTCCTGTCGGGTGACCTGGTGTCGCGCCGGCACGCGCGCTTCCACGTCAACGGCGCGAGCCTGGTGGTGGAAGACCTGGGCAGCCGCAACGGCAGCCAGCTCAACGGCAAGAAGTTGGTGGGCAGCGTGCCGCTGAAGGCTGGCGACACGCTGGCGGTGGGTGAGAACCGGCTGCAGGTGCGGCAGCCGGTCGACGCGGAGTCCCTGGCCACCGAGATGGTGGACATGGGCTTCGGCGGGCAGGTGAAGCGCTTCGGCCGCGGCGTCGACATCGCCGAGGCGGTGGTGATGGCGCGCGACCTCAACGCGCCCAACGTGCTCAAGGCGCTCGACAACTTCGCCCCGTTCGACGCCAGCGCGCCGCCGGTGCCCGACGAGGCGAGGAAGCCGGCCCGCAGGAAGAAGGCGTCGGACACCGACGAGGAAGGCGAGAAACCCGCCACCGAGCTGGTGAGCACCGACGACGGCGAGCCGGCTGGCGCGCCGGTGGCCTGGCCGTCGCTGTTGTTGCTCTACCGCGTCACCGAGTGCCTGGCGCGCGCGAAGAGCCTCAAGGACTTCCTCGACGAGACGACGGACCTGGTGATGCGCCGCGTGGGCGCCACCACCGGGGTGGTGCTGCTGCGGCACCCGACCGGCGTCATGGTGCCGGCGGCGGTGCGCCACGGGAAGAGCCTGTCCCGCGGCGAGGTGCCGGTGTCCGACGCCATCATCGACGCCGCGCTGACGAAGGGACAGGCGGTGGCGGTGGCCGACGTGCACGACGACTCCCGCTTCAAGGAGCGCGAGTCGGTGGTGCTGTACGGCATCGACCAGGTGCTGTGCGTGCCCATCGGCGCGGCGCCGCCGTTCCTCGGCGTCCTGTACCTGAACCGCTCGTCCGTCTCCGACGAGGCGGTGGAGGACCTGCTCGACGTCTGCACCGCCATCACCCAGCTGTTGCAGTCGGGCATCGAGAAGTTCCAGGACGCGCCCGCGGCCCGAGGGAAGGACGACCGCCTGCGGGTGATGCTCGAGCGTTTTCACGGCCCGGACATCGTCGAGCGCCGCGTCGCCGAGCTGAAGCAGAAGGCCGCGCCCCTGACGCAGCTCGAGGAGAAGCAGGTGACGGTGCTGTTCGCCGACATCGCCGGCTTCACCGCGCAGTCATTGAAGCTGCCGCCCGAGCGCGTGCTGGACCTGCTCAACGAGTTCTACCGGCTCGCGACGCAGCTCATCTTCAGCTTCGAGGGCACCGTCGACAAGTTCACCGGCGACGCGGTGATGGCGCTGTTCGGGGCGCCGTACGGCAAGGGTGACGACGCGATCCGCGCGGTGCGCGCGGCGATGGCGCTGAAGGCCGAGTGGGAGCGCGTCACGCAGAAGCGCCCGCCGAAGGAGCGGCTGCCGCTCAAGGTGGCGCTCAACACCGGCAAGGTGCTGGCGGGCACCGTCGGCTCCGAGGCCCGGCTCGACTACACCGTCATCGGCGAGGCCGTCAGCCTGGCGAGCTGGTTGTGCACCAGCGCCGAGCCGGGGCAGGTGCTCATCACCGGGAAGACGCTGGCGGCCATCGGCGCCCGCTTCGACGTCACGCCGCTCGGCGAGCGCCTGCTGCACGGCCGCACGCGCACCGCCGTCTTCGAGGTGGTGGACGAGGACTCGGACTCCGGCACGCTCTCCGGGATTCGCTGACCGTCACTGCTCCCAGCGCAGCTCGGAAGCAGGCCAGCGCTCGAGGCAGTCGCGTCTTGCGCGCGCGAAGGTCGCGGGCGAAGCGGACTCGCGCAGCTGCTCGACGAAGAGCGGCAACACGCGATCCTCGTGGAGGGCGCACGCGGCGCGGGTCAACAGGAGCGACGACTGCAAGCGTGCGGCGGGCGAGCGCAGGTGCGAGCGCATGGCGCCGCGCAGTTCGATGAGCCGCTGGTACTCGTGGGCCGCGAACATCCGCTCGAGCTCGGCGAGGTACTTCGCCTCGGCCTCGCTGGGCGTGCCCGACGGGTCGGTCCGGGCCGCGCGCGGCGTGGTGGGCGGCGTCCCGGCGTCGGGCGCGCTCGCGACGGCCTCGCCCGCGTCGGCCTCCGCGCCGGCGTCTGCGCCGCCCGCGTCCGGCGCGGCGGCGACGACGGTGGGCACGGCGGGTGCGCCCGCGTCGACGGCGCCGGCGACGGTGCCCGAAGCAGGTGCCGGTGCCGGGCCCGGGCCGGCAGAGCGCCAGGCCGCCACCGCGGCGACGGCCACCAGCACCGCCGTCACGCCCAGCGCCAGGGGCCGTCGCGACGGCGGAGAGCCGGCCGGCGGGGCCGGCGATGACTGCGTGGGCGGCGACGGCGCGGGCCTGGCGCGTTCCTTCGAGCTGTGCGACACGGTAGCGCCGCCGGCGAGCGAGGCGCTCACCGGCACGTCGGGCGTGTACACGCCGCTCACCTGGTCGGGCTCCCAGCGCGGCGGGGCGAGCGCGCGGCCGGTCAGCTCCTCGACGTAGGTGGCCATGTCGGGCGTGCGCGCGGCCTTGTCCTTCGTGAGCGCGCGCTCGACGGCCTGCGCGACGGCGGGCGGCAGGTCGGGCCGCGCCTCCCGCAGCGGCCGGTGCTTCTCGTAGGCGATGCGGAAGACGACCTTCGCGACGTTGTCGGCGAGGAAGGGCGGGCGGCCGGCCAGCATCTCGTAGGTGATGCTGCCCAGCGAGAAGACGTCGGACTGTGGGCTGACGTCGCGGTTGTTGCCGGTCGCCTGCTCAGGAGACATGTACAGCGGCGTGCCGATGAGCACCGAGTCCGTCGTCTGGAACGTCTGGGCGTCGGCCAGCTTGGAGATGCCGAAGTCCAGCACCTTCACCTGGTCTCCCAGCGCGGTGGGCACCAGGAAGATGTTCTCGGGCTTCAGGTCGCGGTGCACCACGCCGGCGGCGTGCGCCGCCTGCAGCGCCGCACCCACCTGCCGCACCACCTCCATCACCTGCTCGAGCGGCAGCGGCCCGCCGGCCATGCGCTTCGCGAGGCTCGTGCCCTTGAGGAACTCCATCACCAGGTACGGCTCGCCCGACGCCAGCGTGTTGAAGTCGAGCACCTGCACGATGTTGGGGTGCTCGAGGCGCGCGGCGATCTCCGCCTCGCGCCGGAAGCGCGACAGCGATTCGGCGGGCAGCTCTCCCGGCGTGCGCAGCACCTTGATGGCGACCTGCTTGCCCGCGAGGCGCCGGTGCTTCGCGAGCCACACCTCGCCCATGCCGCCCTGGCCGAGCTGCCGCTCTACTTCGTAGGTGTCGGCGATGACGACGCCGGGCGCGAGCACGGAGGCGCTCATGGGCCGGGGCACTATACACGCCCGGAGCGAATGCACCCGGCTCACCGAAACGCGCGGGTTGGGGGCGCGGCCCGGCCCGGGTACACTCGGCGGCCATGCTCGCCATCCCGATCGCCATCGCCGTGCTGCTCTCGGAGTTCAATCCTGATTCGCTGGACATCTCCGCCTGGAAGGCGAACGCGCGCGCGCTCACGGACGGCAAGGGCCACTTCATCGTCTACGACGCTGAGCGGCCGTACGACACGATGTTCTACGGCGACCAGAAGAAGCTGACGCAGCTGCGCATCTACTCGGGCGGGCGCACCGGCACCGAGTCGTGGAGCGCGCACCTGTGGGAGCCGCGAATTCCCAACGTCGACGGCAACGTCGTGGAAGTGGAGATGAAGGACTCCGGCAAGGCGTACTCCGTCACTTGTGGCAAGCGCACCACGGCGCTGACGGAGCTCACCCCGGACGAGACGGCCAGGCTCATCGCCGGCGCGAGCTTCGTGCCGCCCACGTGGGACCGGCAGCCCGAGCGGCTGCTGCGGGACGACCGCGGCAACTACTACCTGGTCGATCGCCTGCGCACCAACGACCGCCTCGACCGCCGCGACTTCCGCCTCTTCGTGGGCCCGCGCGGGAAGATGAAGCAGGTCCCGCTGAAGGACATCGTCGACGACAGCGAAGGCATGATCTTCTCGACCAAGAGCGGCGAGCTGCGCCTGGTGTTCGGCAACGCCGGCCCCACCGACGGCCAGCCAGCCAAGAGCGACTTCCGGTGGATCGAAGGGAAGAAGTCGCAGCCGCTCACCGACGTGCCGCTCGACGCGCCGGTGAACGCGCGGCTCATCTACCTGGACCTCGGGCCGTACCTCGGGGCCCGGCTGGGCACGCCCTGCGACGACCTGATGTGAACGGCACCCCGCCCGCGTCCGGCGCCAGCGCCGCCTGCGGCGTGGCCAGCGAGGCCGGCCCGGGGAGGCGCTCTCTCTCGAGCCCTGGCCAGAACGGCGCAGGCCTCCGTGGCTGCCGGTGTCAGTCAGAGGCCGACCAGCGCGGCCGAACGCTCCCACAGCGCCCGCTCGAGCGCGGGGTCGTTCGCGTGCGGCGCGCACGGCACCTCGCGTGCGTCCGAGTAGTAGCGGCCCGACACCGTCGCCAGCGACGGCTCGGTGGCGCAGTACACGCTGGTGCGGGCGCCCGCTTCAACGCTCGCGCCGGACATGCCGAAGCCCGCCTGCAGGAGCTTGGTGGTGATGACGCCGGGGTGCAGCGCGTACGCCGTCACCTTCGTGCCCGCGAGCCGCCGGGCCAGCTCGTGCGTGAAGTGCACGTTGAGCTGCTTCGACGCCGCGTACGCGCCGTAGCCCGAGAAGCCACGCGCCGCGTCGAGGTCGTCGAGGTCCACCCGTCCGCGCCCGTGCGCCACCGACGACACGTTCACCACGCGGCCCTGCGGCGCGGCCTCGAGCGCGGGCCGGAGCAGCGCCGTGAGGAGGAAGGGCGCGAGGTGGTTTACCTGGAAGGTGAGCTCGTGGCCGTCTTTCGACAGCACGCGCTCGTTCATGAAGACGCCCGCGTTGTTGACGAGCCCGTCCAACGCCGGCGCCGCGGCCAGCACCTGCGCCGCCAGCGCGCGCGTCTCGTCGAAGCGGGAGAGGTCGCCCCACACCGGCTCGGCCCGCCCGGGCTGCTCGCCTTGCAGCTTCGCGCAGGCGGCGCGCGCCTTGTCGGCGGTGCGGCCGTGGACCAGCACCCGCGCCCCGCGCTGCAGCAACTGCCGCGCCGTCTCGAGGCCGATGCCGTCGGTGGCCCCAGTCACCACCATCGTCGGAAGGCTCATGCCGCCCGTCGATAGCGGCCCCGCCCACGGCGGACCATCTCATTTTTCCCCGGACGTTCGAGGACCGCTTCCGCGCCGCCTCGGTCGCGTTCATGGCCGGCGCCGGACGCACCGTGGAGCGTCTTTCCCGACAGTTCCGCACTGGTCACGGCGTGTCCGAGACGCGGCCGGACGAGCCGGGGGCCGGGGCGCAGCGGGTGGTGGTGCAACCGGGTTTCCCGCCTGCGACGGGGGCATGGTGGCGTGGCCGGCTCGAGTTCCCCCGGCGCGCGGCTGATCCGCGGACACCACCACCTTCGAGATTCGCTGGCGGGCCTGAGCGAAGGGCGAGGGCTTGGGGCAACTCGTTGTGCTCCCTGCCGAAAAACCGTGTTGGTGCGTCACGTCGGCGTGGTGTCAAATGTCGCACCTCTCGCCTGATGACTTCGGGAACCGCCAGCCAGCGCTTGCGCCCGTTCAAGCCACAGCGCTTCGGGCGCTACACGCTCCTCATGCCCATCTCCACCGGGGGTATGGGCGAGGTGTTCCTCGGCCGGCTCGAGGGCGCGCACGGCTTCGACAAGCTGTGCGTCATCAAGAAGATTCTCCCGCACCTCGCGGAGGATCCCGAGTTCGTCGAGCGCTTCGTCGACGAGGCGCGCATCCTCGTGAAGTTGTCGCACGGCAACATCGCGCAGGTGCTGGACATGGGCGTGCACGAGGGCGCGCCGTACATCGCGCTCGAGTTCGTCGACGGGAAGGACCTGCGGCGGGTGTTGTCGCGCATGCGCGACCGGAAGCTGCCCATTCCCATGTCCTTCATCCTCACGGTGATGACGCGGGTGCTGGACGCGCTGGCCTACGCGCATCGCAAGCGCGGTGAGGACGACCGCGAGCTGAACCTCGTGCACCGCGACGTCAGCCCGCAGAACGTGCTCATCAGCTACGAGGGCGAGGTGAAGATCATCGACTTCGGCCTCGCCAAGTCGACGCTCTCGTCGTCGAAGACGAACCCCAGCATCATCCTCGGGAAGTTCATGTACATGTCGCCGGAGCAGGCGCGGCACCAGAAGGTGGACCGGCGCAGCGACCTGTACTCGGTCGGGCTGTGCCTCTACGAACTGGTGACGGGCAAGAACCCGTTCGAAGCGGTGCCGCCCGGCGAGCTGATGGCGAAGGTGGCGAGCCCGTCGATTCGGCCGCTGTTCGAGGTCGAGCCGTTGACGCCGATGGCGCTGTCCGAGGCGGTGTCGAAGGCGCTGCAGCCGGACCCGGCGAACCGCTTTCAGACGGCCGAGGAGTTCCGCGGGAAGCTGCAGGCCATCCTCCTCGACATCGACCCCGCGGCGGGCCCGGAGACGGCGTCGCGCTTCATGCGCGAGGCCTTCGGCGTCGAGTACCACGCCGAGCGGCGCATGCTGAACGCGCTCCGCGAGCAGGCGCGGCAGATGGACGAGGCCGAGGCCGCCGACGAGACGGTGGAGTCCGCCGAGGCCACCGAGCCGCCGCGTCCGACGCCGCTGGCGATGCCGGCCATCACCCTGGACACCGAGCCGAAGGCGCCCGTGCGCGTCGAGGCACTGTCCTTTCAGCCGACGCGAAAGACGTCGGAGCGCCGGAAGGTCAGCTTCGACGACCAGGACACCCGGCCCGCCGTCACCGCACCCGAGCCGAAGGGCCGGCTGGTGAAGTCCCGCGACGAGGAGCCCACCGAGGCGGCCGCGCCCGCGCTGCCGGGCCCGCGGCCGGAGCCGGAGCCGCTGCCGTCCATCGTCATCGACGGGCTGCCGTCGGAGCCGGTGCGCACCGAGCTCGAGATGCCGGCGGCCCGCGTGCCTGCCACGCCGCCGCGGCCGGCGGCCCGCGAGCGCGACCGCGAGACCAGCGCCGTGAAGCGCTCGCCCGCGAAGGCTGCGCGCGACGGCGACAAGGGCGACAAGGG
>JBFMAB010000076.1:0-62861 GCA_040755835.1 Myxococcota bacterium | reverse complement strand
CGCGGAAGCAGAAGGAGGAACTGCTCGCGCAGGCCGACGCCGAGGAGGAGGCGGCCCGGCGAGCCGCCGAGCAGAAGGCCGAAGCGCTCCGCAAGAAGGCCGCCGGCATCGAGGTGATGGACGACGACGAGCGCGCGCGCGGAAACATCTCCATCATGGCCGTCGCCGGCGTGTTGAACGGCTGGGCCGGCAACAGCGCCAACATGGCCAGCGCCTCCACCAGCTTCGCGATGGGCGCGGGTGTCGCGGCGCACGTGGGTTTCTGGGGCACCGCCCCCGCGCAGGGCATGGCCTCGGGCTTCGAGCTGCGCCTCTCCGGGCGCTTCGTCCAGACCGTGTCGGGGCCATCGGCCAACGCCCTCGAAGGGCTGCTGACCGGCCGCTACTACTTCGGCCACTTCGGCTTCGGCGCCGCGGGTGCGCTGCGCTTCTATGACACCTTCCAGTCGCAGAGCTTCGACGCCGGCGGCAGCCTGGCGGTGGCGCTCATGGACACGCCGCGCACGCGCGTGCTGCTGGCCATCAACTGGGTCCCCGTGGGCACGTCGATGGACCTGACGCGCTTCGCGGGCGACTTCGAGGTCAGCTACCGGTACTTCACCTTCCACGCCCACGGCGGCATGTTGACCACCAGGATCAACGGCCAGAACACGCTCGGCTGGGAAGCCGGCGCGTCGCTCGGCGCGCGCCTGGGCTGGTGACGGGCGTCGAAGCACGCCAGGCAGCGTGACGGCCCGCGCCGGGAACGGTAGCGTCTCCGGTCATGCGCATTCGCTCTCCCAACGGCGCCGATCCGCTCAAGCCGACCACCGCCCCCGCCCAGAACGTTCCCGCGAAGCCTGCCGAGCCCAGCCAGCCCGCCGCGCGCGCCTACGCACCGCCTACGGGCCCGGTCGTGGTGAAGAACACCACGGGCATGGATCCGCCGGTCGCGTCGGCGAAGCCCCCGCCGGCGGGAGGCGCCACCCCGGCCGCGCCCCTCGCGCCCTCCGCCGGGGCCCTGGGCGCCGCCGCCACCGTCGCCGTCGCGTTCGAGAACATCAAGGCGCCGGGCGGCCCGACGCGGAGCCGCCTGCTGTCCGACGGCCTCGACGCGTGGAACGCCCGCCTCGCGATGATCGAAGGCGCCAGGACGAGCATCGACGCCTCGTACTTCATCATGGAGAAGGACCCCTACGGCTTCGCCTTCCTCGGCGGCCTGCTGAAGAAGCAGCTGGAGGGCGTGAAGGTGCGCGTCTCCACCGACGCGATGGCCGACACGTTCGGCAAGCATGGCTTCAAGATGCCGCTCAAGGGCAAGGACTACCTGCAGGAGCTCGTGAACCACGGCTCGCAGGCGTACATCTACCATCCCATCGGCTCGCGCCTGTCCGACGTCGTCCGTGGCGACTACGGCCTGCTGGCGTCGAACCACGACAAGATCCTCGTCGTCGACAACCAGCGCGGCATCACCGGGGGCCGCAACATCGCGCAGGACTACTTCGCGAGCCCCAACGACCTGAAGGGCGCGTGGCGCGATATGGACGTGCAGCTCGAGGGCAAGGAAGTCGCCCAGGGCCTCACCCAGGCCTTCGACGCCGAGCTGGCCAACGGCGACGCGTCGCACCCCGTGCACAAGGACCTGTTCGGCAACTGGGACAGGAAGGACATCCAGCTGCTCGGGGCGTGGGAGATGATGCAGGCGTGGACGCGCGCGCCGGCGCTGTCCACCGCCGAGAAGGACGCGCTGCGCAGCGACCCCGCGAAGCGCGAGGCGATGGCGAACGAGCTCGTCGAGCAGGCGCTGGGCAAGGTGCAGGACGACCTGCCGCCGAAGCTGAAGCGCGAGCCGTCGAAGGCCGACCGCGAGTTCCTGAAGGAGCAGGCGCTGGCGTTGGTGACGCACCTCGAGGCGCGCGGCAGCCGGGCGAAGTTCGACGCCGGGGCCGGAACCGCCCACGCGACGGAGGCGAAGATCATCGACCAGACGTCGGCGGCGTCGGGGCAGCGCGTCAACCACATGGCGGGAGCGCTGACGGCGCTGGTGGACGCGGCGAAGAACCGCATCGTCATCCAGAACCCGTACGTGGTGCTGACCCGAGACATGCTCGACGCGCTCAAGCGCGCCAGCGACCGCGGCGTGAAGATCGAGATCATCACCAACAGCCCGCTGTCGACGGACAGCGACGTGACGCAGGCCTTCTTCCTGAAGGACTGGCCGCTGATCCTCAAGGAGTGCCCGAACGCCCGCATCTTCGTGGCGACCGGGGACCGGAAGTTCCACGGGAAGAGCGCCGTCATCGACGACGAGCAGGCGGTGATCAGCACGTACAACCTCGACCTCTTGTCCGGCTTCGTGAACGGCGAGGTGGGCGCGGTGGTGAAGTCCAAGGAGCTGGCGACCGACCTCCTCGGCGCCTTCGCCGACGACAAGCAGAACGTCGCCAACGGCTTCCTCGAGTACACCATCGAGAAGGACGCGAACGGCAACGCCGTGCTGAAGGACGGCAAGCCCGTCGTGAAGTTCGGCCCCGAGCATCACCTGCCCCGGGAGATGCTGGAGACGTACGCCAGGAAACAGCACCTCTGGGGCGAGATCCTCCGCAACAACCTGGGCTACTTCGAGCCGCTGCGGCACGACGGCCGCTGAGAGGTGCTACACCTTGATGCCCAGCGCCTGGCCGGTGCTGCGGCACTCGCCGCTGCCGAACGCGGTGCGGTCGGTCATGCCCAGGAGCCCGAAGATCTCCATGTGGAGATCGGACAGCGGACGCCGCGTGGCGGGGATGATCTCCTGTCCGAAGCGTAGGTCGCTGCCCGCGCCACACAGCAGCATCGGCAGGTTCTCGGTGTAGTGCGTGTTCCCGTCGGACATGTCCGAGCCGTACAACACCACCGTCTCTGCGAGCAGGTTGGCGGCCTTCAGCTTCTCGAGCAGGTCCGCGAGCAGGCCGACCTGCACGCGGTTGGCGGCCTTCAGGCGCTCGATCGAGGCCTGCGAGCCCTGGTGGTGTGCGACCGCGTGGTGACCGTTTCCAGGGCCGATCGACTCGGCGAAGGTCAGCTGCTCGGAGACACCGGGGCCGTACATGATGGTCGCGGCGCTGGTGAGCCCGCACTGCATCGCCAGCACCACCATCTGGTGCATCAGCTGGAAGCGCAGCACGTAGTTCCGGTTCGGATCCGAGAAGTCCTGCGTCGGCTGGGTGAGGTTGGGCGTGCAGGTGAAGCCGCCGTTGGCGAGGCCCGTCTCCACCTCGCGCACCGTGTCCAGGTACGAGGACAGCACCGGCCGGTAGCTCTCGGGAAGGCGGCGCGACAGCCGCGTCGCGTCCTTGTGAAGCTGGTCGAGCACCGACTGCTTGCGCGCGTGGAGGTAGGCGATCTGCGCGGCGCTGCCTTCCTGCCCGCCGAACAGCTTGGCGAACAGCTGCGCGGGGTTGGGGATCGGCGAGCGGAACTTGTCTGGCGCCTGCCAGCTGATCCGGTTCAGGTAGTCGTTCGAGTACCCGGGGTGGTCGCTCAGCGGGTGCACGTGGTAGTAGATGCCGCCGATCTCCAGCGAGCGGATCGAACCGGGGAAGCGATCGGCCACCAACTGGTCCACCGTGACGCCGCAGCGCGCGACGCCGGGATCGCCCAGCACGATCGGCTCGCACGACAGGAAGCCGGCGCAGTTCTGCCAGTGCGGATCCGCGCCCGTGAAGCCGTTGAACAGCTTGCGGACGATCATCGCGTGCTGCTGGAGGTTCCGCGCCACCAGCGGCTGCAGCGCGCCGGCCCACGTCCAGTCGCCGTCGTCGCCCATGGGCATGTACGCGCCGTTGGGCACGTAGCCGGCGATGAAGCGCCTGCGTGTCGGGGCGGCCTGGGCGAGCGCGAGGTGCGGCGCCACCAGCGGCAGCGCGAGGTTGACCCCCAGCCACTTCAACACCGTGCGTCGCGAGGTCCTCACGGCGACACCTCCGTCAGCTCGAGCGAGCGCATGAACGCGTCGAGCGTCATCGACTTGAGCGTCGGCGTCGAGCCGTCGAGCGGGCGCGCGAGGCGCTCGTCGAGGCACGCCTCGTCCCCGGCGGGGCCGCGGTTGAGCCCGAAGGTGAGCAGCTTCTCCGCCACGCAGGCGCGGTAGTCGGGCGAGGCCTGCACCGCCGCGGCGAGCTCGTACGGATCGCGCACGACCGTGCCGTCGAACTCGAGCGCGGTGACGATCGGCTGGCCGTCCTCGTACGTCTCGCGCCACAGTCCGTTCTTGTCGAACTTCTCGAGCGCGAGGCCGATCGGATCGATCTGGCTGTGGCAGGCGCCGCAGCGGGTCGACGAGTCGCGGTGCGCGGCCATCTGCTCGGGCAGGGGCCTGGTGCGATCGATGGTGTTGAAGGAGTTGCCGATCTCCTCGAGCGTCGCCGGGTCGAGGCGGGGCAGGGGGCGGCAGAGCAGCCGCGTCAGCACCCACAGGCCGCGGTGGATCGGCCGGCGGAACTCCGAGCCCGCGCCGGTGCGCGCGAGGAAGAGCGCGTGCGAGAGGAAGCCGCCGCGCCGAGTGGTGCCGATGCGGTACGAGGTGTCGCTGCCGCCTCCGCCGGGCAGGCCGTAGTAGCCGGCGAGGGGCCCGGGGACGATCGTGTAGCCCGGGGAGAGCAGCCGCTCCGCCGGTTCGTCTTCGCGCAGCACCGAGGCGAACACATCGCGGGCCTCGCGCTGCATGGCGTCGGCGAGCGGCGCGTTGACGGTCTGGTCGCGGAAGTCGAGCCACTGCCCACCGAAGCTGATCGTGAAACGCTCGAGATCCTGCTCGAGCAGCCGCGCCGCCTGGGCGCGCACCGCCTCGCGCGTGTCCAGGCCGCCCGTGCTCGCGAGCTGCCACAGCTGCTCGTCGGCGACGGAGCCGCGGAAGTAGAGACCCAGCCGGGACGCCACGCCA
This sequence comes from Myxococcota bacterium, assembly GCA_040755835.1. Lineage (GTDB taxonomy): Bacteria > Myxococcota > Myxococcia > Myxococcales > Myxococcaceae > JADLDB01. The sequence goes on along the minus strand of JBFMAB010000076.1, from coordinate 57,958 downwards.
TAGGCCTTCTCGCTCGCGTCGAGCCCGCCCGGCACCAGCTCGGGCTTGAACACGTAGTTGGGCGAGAGGAAGAGCGCCTCGAGCGCGGCCTTGAGCGCCTCTTCCACGGGCTCGGCGAAGCCGGCCTGCGTCGCGCCCTGCAGGTTCGTCTCAAAGAGCGCGCGGTAGTCGGCGAGCTCGTCCGCGCGCACGGGCCGGCGGAACAGGCGCGAAGCGAGGCGCGCCACGAGCGGCTCGGCGCAGTTCTCCCAGGTCCACGCCTGCTTCCGGGGGATGCCCGAGAAGTTCAGCGTCACCGAGAAGGCGGTGGAGTCGTAGTTCGGGTTCCCCTTGCGGTTCACCACGAAGTCGAGCTGGTCGCCCTTCAGCACCGGCACCGTGAGCGAGAAGGGCGCCTGGCCGCCGTTCGGCACGTCCTGAGAGAAGACGGCGGTGCCGTTCTTGCGGATGAAGACGTTGACGCCGTCGCCGCCGCCGGGATCGGCGTCGTTGAACGCGCCAGACAACGCCACCGAGCCGTCGAGCGGGCTGACCCACCGGCGGACCGCGTCGACCGTCGAGCCCGGGTGCGCGCCGAGCCGCCACAAGAGCGCCGTCTGGTCCGGCTCCTTGCGCCAGAGCGCGCGCGCGTTGTCGAAGATCATCGGCACGCCGTCCGAGTCCAGGTACGTCCAACAGTCCCGGCCCTGAGCGTCTGAAAAGTCGTCCATCGCCGAGTAGACCGGCTTGGGGGTGCAGGCGGGCGTCTGCGGCGGCCGAATCGCGGGGCAGTGGGCGGTGAGCGCCGGCGTCGCCAGCACGAGGCCCGCGAGCGACTCAGCGGTGGCGAGCTGCTCCTCGAGCCCCTGCGCGTCGATGCGCGTCTCGCTCATCGTGTCGAAGCCGTACACCTGCGCGACCGGCGTCCACCGCGCGAAGAGCGCCGGGTCGAGCGACACGCCCAACACGTCCGACGCCATCGACCGGTACTCGTGGTTCGACAGGCGCAGCAGCTTGGCGACGGGCGCGCCCGACGGCTCGCACGTCACAGGGCCGGCATCGGGCGGATCGCCTGGAGGCTGGGTGGTCGGCGTCACCGGAGCGCCGCGGATCGCCCCGTCACACGAGGCGAGCGCGCACAGCAGCAGGAGCGGGCCGATTCGGGAGCGCATCACTGGGAGTTATCGGCTTGACATAGCGCAAGTTACCGAGCTCCCGCGAGCCGGGAATCGCCGTGTCGCCGGGGGGTTACGCAGGCCCGGGACCCTCGCTCGCTAGAAGACGACGGACAAGCCCACGTACGGGCCCATGAAGGCGTCGCGGTGAATGACGCCGTCCACCCAGCCGCGATCGTCCAGCACCTGGGTGCGCCAGCCCGCGCGGATGCCGACGGGCCCGACGCCCAGCGCCAGGCCCGCGCGCCAGTCGAGTTCCCAGTACGGCCACGGCACGACGTACGCGCTCGCCTCCGCCGCCAGCGGGCCGAACACCCAGACCTGCCCGGACACCCCCAGCACCGGGCCCAGCGCCACCAGACTGGGCGCGATGACGGTGTCGACGCCGCCCTCGACGCGCAGCCGGCCGTACTTGCCGGTGAGGAACGCGAAGCTCAGGCGCGCCGTCAGCACGCCGATGTTGTCCGTGGTATTGGTGCCGTCGTCCGCCTTCACGGCGATGTTCTGGCCGAGCAGCGTCAGGCCCCAGCGCTCGCCTTCCAACGTCGCGCCCCCGCCGAAGACGAAGCCCTGCAGGCCCGCCGTCAGGTAGAGGCCCTCGACGCCCGCGGTGATGCGCGTGCCGGCCTCCTCCTGCGTCACCGTCTCGGTCTGCGCCTGACCCGCCACGCCCGTCGTCACCGCCGTCGAGGCCGCATAGCCCGTCACCACTGGCGTCGTCCGCACGCAGTAGCCGTAGCCGTACGACGGCACGTACGCGCCGGAGTAGTAGCCGTACCGCACCGACCGCGGGCCCCAGAACGACCACCGCGACGCGCGAGCGCTCGAGCCTGACGACGCCGACGAGCCGACCGGCACCGCCGGGTGGTAGCTGCCCGAGGAGGAAGACGACGAGGTCGTGGTGGTGCGGGTGGAGCTGCTCGTCGACGAGGACGTGCTGGAACTGGAGCTGGGGGAGCCGCGCTTGCCGAAGCGCGCCTCGGCCGGCGCCGCCGCCAGGACCGCCACCGTCACCGCGAGGACCAGGCTGGAACGCTCGAGCTGCATGCCCACTCCTTTCGCCGGCCGTTTCCCACACCGACACACCTGCATACGATGTGGCCTTGAGTCTATTTACTTCGGCGTTCTCTTGGACGAGGTCTCGGGCGGAGGCGGTCCCGCGACCTTCCTCGCGGCGGGGGCGGCGTGCCTGAGTATCCCGACCTGACGGTGTACCTCTCGGCCCTCGGCCCGCGCGTGGTGGGCCAGCGGCTGGACGGCGTGCGCCTGGGCAGCCCCTTCGTCCTGCGCACCGTCGAGCCCCCGCTCACCGCTACCTTCGGGCGCAAGGTGGTCGGCCTGCGCCGCATCGGCAAGCGCATCGTCTTCGAACTCGATGGCGCGCTCTTCCTCGTGGTGCACCTCATGGTGGCCGGCCGCCTGTCCTGGAAGCCCGCGGGCGCGAAGCTCCCGGGCCGCGTCGGCCTCGCGGCGTTCGACTTCGAGTCGGGCACGTTGGTGCTGACCGAGGTGTCCGCGAAGAAGCGCGCGTCGCTGCACGTGGCGCAGGGCGAGCCGGCGCTCAAGGCCTTCGATCGCGGCGGCCTCGAGGTGATGCACGCCCACCTCGACGAGTTCGCCGAGGCGCTGCGCCGGGAGAACCACACGCTCAAGCGCTCGCTCACCGATCCGCGCCTCTTCGCGGCCATCGGCAACGCGTACTCCGACGAGATCCTCCACCGCGCGAAGCTGTCCCCGGTGAAGCAGACGCGCACCCTGACCGGCGACGAGATCGCCCGCCTGTACGAGGCGACCCGCGCCGTCCTCTCCGAGTGGACCGAGCGCCTCACGCAGGAGACGGGCGATGGCTGGCCCGAGAAGGTGACGGCGTTTCGCCCGGAGATGGCGGTGCACGGCAAGCACAAGCAGCCTTGCCCGACGTGCGGCGCCCCCGTTCAGCGCATCGTCTACGCGGAGAACGAGACGGACTACTGCGCGCGCTGCCAGACCGGCGGCAAGCTGCTCGCGGACCGCAGCTTGTCGCGCCTGCTCAAGGACGATTGGCCGACCACCCTCGACGAACTCGAGGAATATGTGGCCTCGCGGTCCGGTCCACGCTAGAAACGCAAGCGAATCCATGGACTTGCGAAATTCGATTCGGAGGGGGCGGTCGCAGGTGATGGCCCTCGTCTCCGCCGCACTGCTCATCGCCGGTTCGGCCCACGCCGAGCCGACGCTGTGGCTGGTGCGGCCGCTGTACCCAGGCCAGGAGGCGCTCGTCGAGCGCACCGAGACAGCCATCGCGAAGTTGATGCCGCCCGAGGTCCGCCAGGACGCGGTGATCGGCATCAAGGAGCTCGCGCAGTCGCTCAAGGGGAAGGGCATCGAGCACGTGCCGTGCCTCTCGGGTGAGGAGCGCTGCGCGGATCCGATCGATCCATACGTCGCGAGCCTCGGCTTCACCGGGGTGGTGCTCATCCAGGGTGGCCAGGATGAAGCGGGCTTCAAGTTCCGCGTCGTCGCGTACGATCCGAAGACGGGCAAGGCGACGCCCGCGTCGGCCACCAACGTGAACCTCGAGAAGGCGCTGCTCGGCGCGGTCGTCAAGGTGGTGCCGGCGGCCTCCACGCTCGAGGTGGTGTCCACGCCGCCCGGCGCGGCGGTCTACGTCGACGACGTGAAGATCGGCGTCACGCCGCTCACTACGCAGGTGCTCCCCGGCGAGCGCGCCGTCCGCATCGACCTGAAGCTGCACCAGCCGCTCGAGGAGACGATCGTCGTCCCGTTCCGCGGCAGGGCGAAGCTCGAGAAGACACTCGAGAAGGTCGCCGCGCGCATCGTCATCACCGCGCTCCCCGCCGGCGCGGACATCTCCATCGACGGCACGGTGCTCGGCAAGGACAAGGTGGATCGCGGCATCTCGCCGGGCTCGCACGTCGTCCGCATCACCGCCGAGAACTACAAGGCCTTCGAGCAGACGATCACCGTGAAGGCTGACGAGCAGTACTCCCTCGACAAGACCCTCGAGCCGATCCCCGGCGTGGGCGTCGCGGTGGTGGTCGACCCCACCAAGGAGAAGGAGAAAGAGAAGGAGAAGGAGCAGCCACCCCCGCCTCCACCTCCGCCACCGCTCACCGACACCGAGAAGTCATACCAGTACAAGTCGTACTTCCACGCGTCGTTCGAGTTCGCGTCGCTGCTGGGCAACGGCTTCGTTTCCTTGAGCCTGGACGACCCGGACGACGGACGCACCACCGTGCTGACATCCCCCGCACGCAACCTCATGGGCGCCGCGGCGGAGTACGGCGTTTTCGGACGCTACCTCGGACTTGGGGTTTTCGGCATTTCGTATCTCACCAACGTCGATCGCTTTTCGATGGCCGTCGGGCATGCCAAGAGGGTCAACACGATGCCGGGCCCCACGGCGATTGACCCGGTGCGCGTCCACCTGGTGACGCTTCGTGCTCTGCAGCCGCAGGTGCGCCTGGCGGCGTGGCGTTTTCAGTTCGCGCTGCAACTCGGCCTGGAATTCCGCACCGGGCTCGTCGCCGAGCTGAACGCGAGCTCCGCCTACAGAAGCGGCTTCGCCGTGGTGGATTTGATGGCATCGGCGCATCTCTCGGTGCGCTTCAACATCGCCGAAGGCCTGTTCCTGTTCGGCTCGGGCAACTACACGCAGTACCTGATCGGCGAGCAGTCGACCGCCGCCGACAACACGGGCACCTTCCAGGGCTCCAGCTCGGCCGGCTTCAACGTGGGGGTGGGCTATGGCTTCTAGGCGTCCACTCCTGGCGGCGGGCCTTGCGCTCGTCCTCTCCGGCGCGGCGCAGGCGGAGCCGCTGGTCGGCCTTGGCGTCGGCAACGCGGACACGCTGGTCTCCGAGGCCAGCAAGCTGTTCAACCGCAAGCAGTACGCGAAGGCGGCCGACCTGTTCCTCAAGGCGACCCGCGCGAACCCCGCCAACGTCACGACGTACGTGCAACTCGCCCGTGCGCAGATGCTGGCGAAGCAGCTGCAGCCCGCCTGCTACGCCTACCGGGTGTACCTGAAGTCGGTGCCGGACTCGCCGGATCGCAAGAAGGCCAGCGCCGAGAGCGACCAGTGCGAGCGGCAGCTGAAGGGGCTCAAGAAGCCGCCGCCGGATCCGGGCCCGCGCTACGTGGAGACGCGCGCCGCGTTCTTCGCCGCGCTCGACGCCAACAAAGTGCTGGGCGAAGGCGGCGCCGCCGAGGCGCTCACCGCGTTGGTGAAGGAAGGCTTTCTGGGGCCCGAGCTCGGAGAGATGGCGCAGAAGCTGGGCACCGCCGCCGCCGCCGAGGCCGACGACGTGCACAAGCGCGCGCTCGCCGGCGAGAAGCTGCCGCCCGAGACGCTGCGCAGCGCCCGTCCGCTCTACCAGCTCGCCACCGACGTCGGGGTATCGTCGCCCGACGCGAAGGGCCGCATGGCCTTCCTCGACGGCATGGCCGACCTCTCGGACAAGTCATGGAAGAAGGCCGAGGCGCACTTCGCTGAGGCGGCGAAGAGCGATCCGTCCAACAAGGAGTACGCCTTCTACAAGGCGCTCGCGCTCTTCCAGGCCGGCGAGCGGCCGCAGGCGCTCAAAGTGCTCGAGGCCGAGCTGCCTTCCGATCCCCGCACCGCCGTCTTGCGCGTGGCGATCGCGCTGGGCCAATCTTTGGACACGGGGGCCGCCGAGCTTGAGAAGCTGCTGTTCACGGCGCGCTTCCCTCCGGAGAAGTAGCGGGTCTCCACCAGGGAGTCTTCGTGGCCGTCTTCATTTGCCAGGGCTGCGGCGCCGAGCACAACTCGTGGGAAGGGAGGTGCCCGCAGTGCGGCACCAGCGAGACGATCCGCCTCGCGCCCAACACCGACCGGATGATCGACAAGGTGGTGAGGGGGAAGTTCAAGATCGTCCGCAAGCTGGGACAGGGCGGCATGGGCGCCGTGTACCTGGCCGAGCAGCTGGGCATCGGCCACCGGGTCGCGCTCAAATTCTTGAAGGCCGAATTTTCCACCGACGCGGAGATCGCTCGCCGCTTCCTCAACGAGGCCAAGTCCTACGCGCGCGTCGCGCACCCCAACGCGGTGGCGCTGCACGACTTCGGACAGGACGACGAAGGCAACCTCTTCATCGCCATGGAGTACTGCGAAGGCGTCGACCTGAAGAGGGTCATCGCCGAGCAGGGCCGCCTGCCGTTGATCGAGGCGATCGACGTGGTGTTGCAGGTCGCCGACGTGCTCGCGAACGCGCACGACAAGGGCGTCATTCACCGGGATCTCAAGCCCGAGAACATCATGATCCGCCGCGGCATCCGCGGCGTCCACGCGAAGGTGCTCGACTTCGGCATCGCCCGGCTGATGGACGCGGGCACCAAGCTGACCGTCGCGGGCGCGATCGCCGGCACGCCCCGGTACATGTCGCCGGAGCAGGTGGAGGGCCGCGAGGTCGACCTGCGCGCCGACGTGTACTCGCTGGGCATCGTGCTCTTCGAGGCGCTCACCGGCACGCAGCCGTTCGACGGCAGCACCATCGCGGAGATCCTCCGCAAGCAGGCCACCGAGCCGATGCCGCACCTCAAGGAGCGCGCGCCGGACCTCGACTACCCGGATCTCGACGCCGTCATCCAGAAGGCCTGCATGAAGAAGCGCGACCAGCGCTGGCCGGACATGCTGACCTTCGCGAACGCGCTGTCGCAGGCGGTCCCCACGCAGGCGCACCTGGGCCTCACGCCGCTGCAGCGCACCGGCGTGTCCAGCGTCGTCGTCCGCGCCACGCCTGCACCGGGAGCCGCCACGCAGGCCGGCGTCGCCCCCAGCGGCGTCGCGGTGCCCGGCACCGTGACCGAGGGCACCGACGAGCGCACCATGCTCCGCACCGGCGAGTCGTCGGCCGTCACGCGGAAGGGCGGCGGCGCCGAGACGGGCACCGTGCAGGGCGCCACCGGCTTTGGCAGCGCCGAGCTCGACCACGCGCGGCCCGGCGAGGCGTCGGTGCCACCGGTGGCGCCGCGCTCGAAGGCGCCGCTGTTCGGCCTGCTGGCGCTCGTCGCGCTGCTGGCCGCGGGCGGCGCGTGGGTGGCGTTCGGCCGTGGCCCGTCGGGTGGCACTACCGGCAACGATGACACCGGCGGCGCGGGCACCACCGCCTCCCCGCCGAAACCGCCAGAGGTGGCGGGCACCGCCAGCGGCAACGGCACCACCTCCCCGCCGCAGAATCCGCGTCCCGTCGACGACACGGCGGCCGCCGTCGCGAAGGCCATGCACGACCAGACGGCGCGCGAGAGCCTCGGCCGCGCGAAGACGGAGCTGTCGCTCGCCAATCTCGACGAGGCCGAGACTCGCCTCAAGGAAATCGACGCGGACACGCCGTCGTTCGCGGAGGCGAAGCCGCTGCTCGAGCAGATCGCCACCATCCGCAAGATGCTGACGGAGGCCGCGGCGCTGCGCGCGAAGGGCCAGTGCGACGCGGCGCTGCCCGTGTACCAGGCGGTGCTGAAGCTGAACGCGAAGGTGCCGGAGGCGCTCGAAGGCGTGCGCTTCTGCAAGGCCAGCACGATCAGCACCACCATCGAATGAAGCCGGCGCGCCCCGCCGTCACGCCGGGCGGGCCCGTGAGCCGCGTCTTCGTCGGCCTTACGCTGCGGGTGGTGCGCGCGCTGTCGCCGCGCACGCGCGAGCGGCTGGCGGGCTTCGTGGCGGCCCTCGCGTGGACGCTGCGAATTCGCCGCCGCGTGGCGCTCGACAACCTCGCCCTCGCCTTCCCCGAGAAGTCCGGCGCCGAGCGAGCCGCGATCGCCAGGGGCGCGTACCGAACCATGGCCCTCGCCGCGCTCGAGGCGGTGACGAGCGACCTGTTGCCCGAGGCGGATCTCCAGCGCGTGGTGTCGGTGGTGGACTGGAAGGGCCTCGACGTGCTGCTCGACACGCGGCAGCCGGTGCTGATCGCCTCCGCGCACTTCGGCAGCTGGGAGCTCTTCGCCGAGGTGATGGCGCGCCGGGGCATCGCCTTCGCGGCGGTGGTGCGGCCGCTGGCCGGCGCCTTCAACGAGTGGGTGGTGGAGAACCGCCAGCGCGCGGGCGTCGAGCTGATCCTTCAGCGCGGCGCGCTGGGGAACATGCTCAAGGCGCTCAAGCGCGGCCTCGCGGTCGTGCAGCTCGTCGACCAGGCGCTGCCCGCGAAAGACGGCGTCTTCGTGCCCTTCTTCGGGCGCCTCGCCAGCACCACGCCCGCGCTGTCGATGGCGGCGATCCGCTCGAAGGCGCCGGTCTACGTGGTGCTGGCCGCGCGCGGGGAGGGCGGGGCTCTGTCGATGTCGGTAGAGGGGCCGATCCCCGTGCCCGACACCGGCGATCGCCGCGCCGATCTCACCGCACACATCGCGGCCGTCACCCGCGTCATCGAGGACGCGATCCGTGCGAGGCCGGACCAATGGTTGTGGCTGCACCGGCGCTGGAAGGTCGCGCCACCGCCTTCGCTGAGCGCCGGGTCAAATCGCGAGGCGCAACAGGACGCCGGCCTGGAGGATGGGCGGGTAGCGGAGCGCTCCGAGTGAGCTGCGGATCTGGCCGCCCGAGCCGGGCTCGAGGCCCTCGGAGATGTTGGCGATGTCGTTGATCACCTGGCTCGACACCTGGAACCGCACCTGCCCGCCGGGCTGCCCGTACAACAGGCCCGCGAAGGCCTGCACGCTCAGATAATTCAGCACGCGGAAGATGACGTCGAGGCGGGTGATCGCCGACGGATCGTTGATGATGACGATGTTCGACAAGCTCACGGTGATCCAGTCGAAGCCGGGGATCCCCGGCGCCGCGAGGCTCAGGGCGACGTTGTGCTGGCCGCCGTACAGCCCCACGTTCTGGATCGGATCGAGCGTGACGCCGTACAGCCCGGGGCCGAAGGTCTTCACCTGGTAGCCGATGGGGTCGCTGTAGCCGGCTGGGTTGTAGAAGTACTCCGCGGTGAGGATGCCGAAGTTCTTGTCCGTGTAGTTGAACTGCCACGAGAGGCCGCCGGACACCTGCACCAGGAGGCCCGTGGGCCGGTACGGCTCGACCTCCGCAAGCTTCTGCACGAGGTTGTCCCCGTTGAGATCGTCCGGGTAGCGGAAGAGCACGAAGTCGCGCGCGTCGCGGAACGCGGCCTCGGCGTACACGTCGAACGGGCCCACCGCCGACGACACGTCGATCGCGTAGCGAGGGCGGCGACCCTGCTGCCACACGCCGCCGATGCCGATCTCGGCGGGGCCGAGGACGAACTCACCGCGCAGCGCGCCGCCGAGCTCGCCGACCGTGATGCCGTTGGCGTCCACCGTCACCGCGTCCATCAAGCCGTAGGCGTAGAAGTTCCAGCCCAACGACTCGACCGGCACGTGCACCTTCACCATGTTCACGCCGAGGCGTACGTCGAAGGGGTTGAGCGCATCGCGCGGGCGCGAGTTCAAGAAGTCCGTCGGGTACCAGATGCGCGAGACGCCCCAGCGCACCTTCTGCCGGCCGATGGTGAGGAACACCTTTCGGGCGATGTCGAAGCGCAGCCACAGCTGGTCGACGAAGAACGCCGGGTTCTGCGGCGGCGTCAGCGTGAGGCCCACCACCGACGCGCTGCCGAGGGTCGCCGACGACGCGCGCTGCGACTCGCCGGTGGGGCGCGTGGGATCGTACTGGAGGCGCACGCCCACGTAGCCGCGGACGCGATCGTTCGGTCGGCCGTCGAGGTACAGATCGAACAGCGTCGGCGCGGAGAAGCTCCCGTCCTCGAACGGACGCGTCTCCTGCCAGAAGCCCTGCAGGAACAGGTTGACCGTGCCGCCGATCTTCAGCGCGTCGGACAGCACCTCGCCGGACTCGAACTTCGACGTCGCCGCCTTGCCGAACAGTTGGCCGAGGTCGCGGTCGTCGGTGGGGACCACCACGGGCTCGGGCGCGCCGGCGTCCACCGCCGGCGGGTCGGCGCCGCCGCCGAACATCGAGTCTTCCGACGGGCGCTCGAGCGGCGCGCCCGCGTCCACCATCTCGTCGCCGCCGAACATCGCCGCCTCGTCCGGCCGGTCCTGCGCCAGCGCCGGGAGCGCCAGCAGCACCACCCACAGGGCGTTCCGCATCACCGCGCGCCTCACCGGCTCTTCGACTCGAGCCACGCCTTGGTGAACATGTTTTGGTCGAGCGCCGACAGATCGACCGACCGGAATATCACGAGCGTCGAATTCGACTTCTCCACCTCGTCGAAGATCCGGATCTCTCCCGGGAACCACACGTCGCCCTTCTTCGACTCCGAGTAGAGCTTCTGCCACTTCGGGTAATACGCCGTGCGCATCAGGCGGCCCGAGAGCGCGAACTCCTGCCGCTTCAAGATGTTGTGGTTCGCCTTGTCCACCCACAGCTTCACCACCGGGTACGCGACGTCGACGCCCTTCTTCGCGTTGAGCTCGATGCGGACCGTCTCGTACTTGCCGAGCTTCTCCTCGCCGTCGAACTTCGGGTCGTACTCCTCGACCATGCGCGACTCGTCGAAGTCGCTGCGTCGCGAGTTGGTGCCGCCGATTCGCTCGCGCTCGGTGGCGCGGTCCCACTTGCCGCTGTTGGGATCGTACGACCACAGGTTCTTGTCGAGACGCAGGTAGCCCTTGCCTTCCTCGCTCTTGGGCTTGGTGAACAGCAACATCAGCTTGTCGTCGGCGTCGCGGCGGAAGATGAGGAGCTCCCGCACCACGTCGGCCTTCTCCTTCTCCTTCTGCTCGACGTAGCACAGCGCCTTGTAGTCGCCGCTCGAGCGCTGGCGATCGTCCAGCTCGGCGAGCAACGCGACGAGCTCGTCCTTCGACATCTCGGCGGCGGCCGGGGCGGCGGAGGCGAGCAGGGTGAGGACGGTGACGAGTCGGTGCATGGTGCGTTACCCCACGTGGCCCATCGCGGTGATCGGTTTGAGCCGGGCCGCGAGGAAGCTGGGAATGATCGAGATCGCCGTGATCGCGACGGTGATGAAGCCCACCGAGAAGAGCACCCACGCGGCGGTCGGCGACACCACCAGGCGCTCGGAGAAGAAGACGAACTGCCAGCTCTTCGGAAGCGCGATGTGGGCGCTGGTGAGCCCGATGCTCGCGAGCAGGCCGACGAGCCCGCCGGCCACCGTGCCGAGGAGCCCCAGCAAAAAGCCTTCGGCGACGAACATCGCCAGCACGCTGGTGCGCTGCATGCCCACGGCGCGAAGCGTGCCGATCTCCCGGGTGCGCTCGCGAATGGAGATCCACATGACGTTCATGATGCCGACGCCGATGATCGCAATCAGCAGCGCGATCACCATCGTCGCCATCACCGTGAGCGCGGTGACGATCCACTGCACGAAGCTGGTCTCGTCTTCCCAGTTGGTGACGTCCAGCTTCTGGCCGGTCCAGTTCTCGCGGTTGACGGCGTCGAACTTCATCCAGAACGGGCGGGCGTCCGGATCCATCAGATCGTAGCCAGCGCGGCTCAGCGCGACCCGCAGCCGCTCCTGCACCGGCTTCACCTGCGCGATGTCTTTCAGGTACAGCTGCAGCGCGCCCGTCGTCTCGTCGTTGAGCTGGTAGAGCTTCCGCAGCCCCTGGTCGTTCATGAAGATGTTCCAGGAGCTCAGCATGCCGATGTTCGACGCGATCGCGACCAGCGTGACGTCGATGGTGTTGGTCGTTCCGCGGAAGGTCGGCGCGGCGATCGTCAGCACGTCGCCCACCTGGACCTCGAGCTTCTTCGCCTGGTCCTCGAAGAGCAGCACGCCGTCGGGCTTCCCCAGGTCGTCGAGGCTGCCGGACTTGATGCTCACCACCTCGCGGAAGCCGGGCTCGTTCGCGATGTCGATGCCGCCGATGCCCACCTGCGCCGAGCCGCGCTCGCTCACCAGCTTCGCCCAGCCGCGGCCGCGCTGCACCACGTAGTCCAACTCGGGCACCGCGGCCTCCACCGCCGCGCGCACCTGCTTGTAGCCCGTCACCACCGGCGCCGACTGGCTCGCGCTCGCCTTGTAGAAGCCGGACACGTTCACGTGGCCGCTCATCAGCGTGGTGGCGGAGACGAGCAGGGTGGTCCGGATCCCGACGTAGGCGCCCGTCACCAACACCAGGAGCGCGGTGACGCCCGCGATCGCCGTGCCCAGCAGGATCGTCCGCAGCCGGTGCTGCATCAGCGACCGGAAGGCGATGAGCCACAGCATGCGATCGAAGAGCGTCATCGCTTCAGTCCTCCGCCTGCATCGCCCGCAGCGGCGAGATGCGTGTGGCCACCCACGCGGGGAACAGGGTGGATGCGACGGTGACGAAGAGGACCAGCACCTGGGCGATGACGAGCGGGGTCACGGTCACCGCTGGCACCAGGCGCGGGCCCGAGAAGAAGAAGTACATGACGTCGTTCGGCGCGGGGATCCCCGTGGCCGCGATCGCCGCGAGCACCGCCGCGCCGCCGGCCATGCCCAGCCCGCCGAACACCAGCCCCAGCACCACCGACTCGACGAGCACCATCGCCAGAACCAGCGAGCGCTGGGCGCCGATCGCCCGCATGGTGCCGATCGTCTGCGTGCGATGGATCGTCGCCATCATCATCGCGTTGTTGATGATGACCATCGCGATGAAGAAGATGATCGCGACGCCGACGAAGAGCAGCACGCGAAACACGCCGATGATCTGGCCCAGCAGGCCCGACGCCTTCTGCCAGGACACGGCGCGGATCTCCAGGTGTTCGGCCTCCCCGACGCGGTTGATTTCGGCCAGCGTCGCGTCGAGCAGCCGCGCGTCCTTCAGCATCACCGCCGCGTTCAGCACCACGCCCGAGTCGATCTCCTCCTGCGAGTAGACGCGCCGCGCGAGGTCTTCCTGGTGCAGCTTGCGGCCCGTGCCGGTGAGCTGCGCGTCGACGTCGATGAGCCCCGGCGTCGCCTCTGCCACCACGTCGCCGGTCTCCTCTCCGAACAGCGCGGCCTCTGCGTCCTCGCGGCTCACCGCCTTCGCGCCCGTCTCCTGCTGGAGCTCCTTGAGCTCCGCCGCCTTGTCGCTGGTGAGGTACCCGTAGAGATCCCGGAAGCTCATGATGTCCATGAGGCTCGTGTTGCCCGCGAGCGGCGACTTCTCGAGGCCGGTGAAGGCGAACGTTCCGTACACCTTCACGTTCACGTTCTGGATGTAGCCGGTCCGGGTGAAGGCCTTGATGGTCAGCGTGTCGCCCAACCGCACCCGGTAGAGCTGCAGGAGCGGCGCGAGCTTCGCGTAGAAGAACTCGTAGCGCGCGGCGAAGTTCTCGTCGGTGGTCGAGAAGAGCTTCTGGAGCAGCAGCTCGAGGTCATCCTCGGCCGAGTTCAGAAATGGCTGCAGCGCCTCGACCGCCTGCCGCGTCTTCAGCCCGTCGAGCTGCAGGACGATGTCGCGCGTCTGCGTGCGATTCTCCTTCACGTAGCGCTTGAGCTCGTCGTCGGTGGCGATCTTCCGACCCAGCGCCAGCGCATCCTTGATCTTGTCGAGGCGGCGCGCCGTCTTGAGCTTCATCTGCTCCTCGTAGAAGAGGTCGGCGACGAGGAAGCCGCGGTGGCCCTTCGGCACCGGCTCGCCCTTGACGATCCGCATGCGATCGAAGGACTGCTGGAACGCGTCGAGGTCCGTACCGACGTAGCGCAGGAAGAGCAGCGACGCGTCGGTCACCTGCGGGGCGATGCGGTTTTCGAGGAACTCGAGCGAGCCGTACGGGTCGGCGTCGAAGCCGTCCCAGAACGCCGGTGACGACACGCGCTCCAGCGCCGCCACGTTCTCGGGATCCACGGCGCGCGCGTCGAGCAGGTCCTTCGAGGCCTTCTCCACGTCGCCGCGCAGCACCTTGATGATCTGCCGCACGTGCGCCTTCTCGGACTCGATGCGCAGCTCGAGCTCTTCGGGCGAGAGCGCCGCCAACTCCGGGTCCTTCCGCTCTCCGCTCTTTGCGCGGTACAGCCCCCGCAGGCTCTCCAGCGTGCGGTCGACCACATTGCCGCTGGTGATCAGCGCGCCCGACAGGCCCATCGGGACGACGGCCTGGACGTTCGGGATCTTCTCGAGCGCCGCCTTCAGCTTCGGGAACTCGGTCATCGCTGCGAGCTCCGGGTCGCCGCCCATCTGCCCGAAGAGCGCGAGCTCGTCCTTCGACTTCGCCGAGTAGATCTGTACGTGCCCGGCGAGGCTGCCGACCACGGAGCGCGCCATCGCCTGGTTCACTGAGTCCAGCAGCCCGCCGACCACCACGAAGATCAGCGTGCCGGCGAACAGCAGCCCGCCGATCAGGAGGTTGATGGGGCTCGCCAGCAGGTTTCGCGCGGCGATGCGCACCAGCAGGGCGAGCCGGTCGATCACGACGCGCGGGCCTCCTTCGCCGGCTCCTGGCCCAGCGCGTGCGCCGCGGCCTCCGCGGGCGTCTCCCGGCCGAGCACCTTGCCGTCGGCCAGCCGCACCACCGCGTTCGCGTGCCGCATCACCTTGTGGTCGTGCGTCGAGAAGATGAAGGTCGTCCCGCGCGTCTGGTTGAGCGCCTTCATCAGGTCGATGATCGCCTCGCCCGTCGCCGAGTCGAGGTTCGCCGTCGGCTCGTCAGCCAGCACGATGAGCGGCTCGGTCACCAGCGCCCGCGCGATCGCCACGCGCTGTCGCTGCCCGCCCGACAGCTCATTGGGACGGTGCTTCATGTGCGTGTGCAGGCCGACCTGCTCGAGCAGTGAGACGACCCGCTTCTTCCGCTCGCCCGCCGTCAGCTTGTTCTGCAGGAGGAGCGGGAACTCGACGTTCTGGAAGACGTTCAGCACCGACACCAGGTTGAAGCTCTGGAAGATGAAGCCGATGGTGTTGAGGCGCAGGTTGGTGAGCGCGCGCTCGCTGAGGCTCGCGGTGTTCCGCCCGGCCACCTCGACCACGCCCGTCGTGGCCGTGTCGACGCAGCCGATCAGGTTGAGCAGCGTCGTCTTGCCGCTGCCCGACGGGCCGGCGATCGACAGGAACTCGCCCTTCTGCACCGTGAGTGTCACGCCCCGCAGGGCCTGCACCACCGTCTCGCCGAGGTGGAAGTCTTTCGTCACGTCCCGGATCGACACGATGGCGTCCATGGCTGCGTTGGTAGCGCACTGCGGCGGCGGTCGCATGAAGAAAGGCTGTCGAAACGTGAAACCAACTTCATTGCCGGGCCTGCCCGATTCCTCTAGCGTTCGCGCGGTGCACTCACGGGGAGGGTCGATGAACGAGGAACAGATCGCCGAAAGGCTCGCCGAGCTCGAGCCTGCCTGGGCGGGCCGCCCGAATCTCTTCGACCGGGAGATCGCCCAGAAGGACGCGGCCGCCCTTGCGAAGCGCCTCGATGATCCGATGCCGGGCGTCCGCGCCGACGCCGCCGAGGCGCTCGGCCAGCTGCGCGACACCTCCGCCGTCGCCAGGTTGAAGGGCATGCTCGCGGATCCCGAGCCCAGCGTGCGCCGAGCCGCCGCCGTCGCCCTCGCATCCATCGGCGACGAGGCGATGACGCAGGAGTTCGTGAAGAACCTCATCGACCCCAGCGCGAAGGTCGTCGCCGGTGCCGCCGAGGCGCTGGGCCTGGCGCGCAGCAAGGCCGCGGTGCCGTACCTGCTCAAGGCCTACCGCACGGATCACCCCCGCATCGCCGCGGCCATCGCCACCGCGCTCGGCCGCATCAAGGACCGGCAGGCGGTGCCCTGGCTCGTCGCCGCGATGAAGACGGGCCTCGCGCCGGTCGAGGCCGCGACGGCGCTCGGCGAGATCAACGACGCGGCCGCCACGCGCCCGCTGTGCGACGCGCTCACGCACGAGCTGCCCGCGCTGCGCGCCGCCGCCGCCCGCTCGCTCGGCCAGCTGGCCCGCGGGGGCAACTTCGACTTCGTCCTGAAGGACACCGCCGTCTCGTCGCTCCACCGCCTCACCAACGACGAGGACGAGCGGGTCCGCTTCTGCGCGGCGCTCGGCCTCGCCGGCTTCGGCGACCCCGTGGGCAAGCAGAAGCTCGAGCAGTTCCTCGCGGAGAAGTAGCCCCTTTCGCCGGAGTCCCCACGACATGCCCCCCAAGAGCAAGCAGCCCGAGCCCCAGACGCAGCCCGAGCCCCTCTACCCGGCCATCGAGAGCCTGATCGAAAAGGCCTCCGCCGAGGAGATCACGGCGCTCTTCGCCCAGCTCAAGGCCGACCTCGGCGCCCTCAAGGGCCCGAAGGCGGAGCAGGGAAAAAAAGCGGCTCGCGCCGTCGAGCGCACCGAGGAACTGTTGTCCTACCTTCTACAGGTCCGCGAAAAGATTCAGGCCGAGCGCAAGGGTGGGACAAAGGGGCGGAAATAAGCCCGCGTGGCAACGGGGCCGACGCAACTGGAGGGCCGCCGCTCCGATAACATGATCGTGGGGCGCCTCCGGCATGGGCCGGAGTGAACAGACCCCCGGACGGCTTTCGCAGTTTTCCCGGAGGTAACGCACATGGGTATGAAGATTGACGGTAACATGCCGAACCGCATCTCGATGAACGTCTCCGTCGCCAAGCAGTCGCAGGGCGCCACGTTCGGTGAGCGGGTCAACGCCGGTCTGCAACAGGCTGGCAACGCGGTCGCGAGCGGCGCGGCCCTCGTCGGCGGCGTGATCCCCGGCGCTGGCATCGTCTCGGCGGCGGTCTCGTCGGTGACGAACCTCTCCAACATGCCCGGGGGCACGGCGGCGTCGGCGGGCTACGCGGCGACCGGCGTGGTGAACCTCGGCTCCGGCGGCGGCGGCATGAGCACCACCGTCGGCGGCGGTGGCGGCTCGCTCACCACCGGTGGCGTCTCGGGCCCGAACCTCAGCCAGGGCGTCGCGAGCAACGACATCGGCATGGCGAACAACTCGATCGCCGAGATGTCGCGGCAGAACGCGCAGATGATGCAGGTTCAGATCGCGATGCAGCGTGAGAACCAGATGTTCACCTCGGTCTCGAACGTGCTGAAGACCAAGCACGACACCGTCAAGAACTCGATCTCGAACATCCGCTGATTCGGCTCCTCGCTGAGTCGGGGAAGTGCACAAGGGCGGCCCTCAGTGGCCGCCCTTCGTGTTAGAACGCAGGGGTCCTCTCCCCGAAAGGAAGCCCCACGCCATGTCCGAAGCGAAGTCGGAGATCGCCAACAGCCTGGTCCCCGTGACGAAGCAGCAGGCCATGCTCATACTCGAGTCGGCGTACCTCTGGATGGACATGGGCAAGTACGACCACGCGCGCGAGGTGCTGAGCGGCGCGGCGACGTTGATGCCCAAGAGCGAGGTGCCGCAGCTGGCGCTCGGGACGCTGGAGTTCAACCAGGGCCACCACGACAAGGCGCTGCAGGCCTTCCGCCGGGCGCAGCAGCTGGCTCCGCGCGCGTCGCTGCCGCGGGCGCACTGCGGGGAGGCGCTCTTGTTCATGGGCAAGGTGAACGAGGCCATGAAGGAGCTCAAGTCCGCACTCGATCTCGAGCCCGGCAGCGACGGGGCAAAGTTCGCCCAGTCGCTCATTGACGCGAAGGAAGCCGGCGCGCTACCGCCGCCGGGCAAGGCGGCAAAGAAGTAGCCGCGAAAGGGTGACGATGTCGGTCCGTGGAGTCGGTCGCGGAGGCAAGGCGGGGGGCGCGCGAGGCGCGGGCTCCGCCAGTGGTGCAGGGGGCGCCGCGAAGGCCAGCGGTGCCTTCGGCGCCAAGGTGGATCGGGCCGAGTCCCTCGTCGGTCCCTCGGGCGCCGTCGGGTCGAGCAACGTCGGCGCCGCAGCGCCCGCCGACCCGGTCGCGGCGCAGGCGCTCGACCTGATCCGCCAGCTCAAGAACGGCCAGCTGAAGAGCCGCGACGAGGCCACCCGCAAGCTGGTCGCAGACATCCTCCGGGAGAAGGTCCGCAGCCAGTCCAGGAAGCTCACCGACAAGATCGTCGAGCAGCTGAAGGAAGATCCTCGTCTCAACCAGACCCTCGAGCGCTTGTGGGACCGCGCCGAGGAGCAGGACTAGGGGCACCGCGTGGCGCTCGGGGAATCCAGGCAGCAGATCCTCGAGAAGTACGGGCCCTACGTGCGCTCGCTCGCCGCCCAGGTGCGCAAGCAGTTCAACGCGCAGTTCGAAATGGAGGAATTGGTCGCCTGGGGCCAGGTCGGACTGCTCGAGGCCGCCGAGCGCTTCGACGCCCGCGTCGGCGCCAACTTCCTCACCTTTGCCCACTACCGCATCAAGGGCGCCATCTACGACGGCCTGCGAAAGATGGGCGTCCTCAAGGGTCAGTCGGCCGCCGCCGAGCGGGCGAACGCCTACCTCACCAACCTCTCCGATCGGTCAAGCGGTGGCGGCGGCAGCCTCGACGACGACGTGCGGGAAATCTCCACTGCTGTCACGGGCCTGGCGATGGTGTTCGCCACCAGCCTCGAGGGCACGGAAGGCCTCCAGGTGTCGGATGAGGCCATGCCCGCCGACGAGCGACTGGAGCTCGAACAGATGCGGCGCCGAGTGCGGGCTGCCATCGAGAAGCTCCCGGAAAAAGAGCGGAAATTGCTCCAGGGCTACTACTTCCAGAACCGGACGCTGGAGGAGGCGGGGGCGGAAATCGGCCAGTCCAAGAGTTGGGCCAGCCGCCTTCACGCACGAGCAGTGGAGCGCTTGAAGCAACTCCTCGAAGAAGAGGACGATAATCTCGAAGGACAGAGGAGGAACGACCATGGCCGGACCACTGGCAGGAATCTCGGCAGCACAGATCGCCCAGCAGAAGCTGCCCGACCAGGCCGCTCAGCAGGTTAACAAGCAGGGACCGAGCAAGTTCGACAAGGCGCTGCACACGCAGGGCGCCGACAAGGCGCAGGGCGTGCAGCACGCGCAGCACGTTCAGCACGCGCAGCAGATCCAGCAGGTGCAGCAGGCGAAGAAGGTCGACCAGATCGGGAAGCTCGACAAGGCCGGCCTGCAGAAGCTGGACAACAACGCCGCCGCCAAGCCGATGGACCCGGTCTCGCAGAAGAGCGAGGTCTCCAAGTCCAAGTCGATGCTGCTGGGAATGATGGACAACATGGAGAAGGGTGGCGCCGCCATCGACAAGCTGCTCAACGGCGGTCTCGCCGGGAAGAACTTCTCCAACAGCGAGCTCCTCGGCCTGCAGGCCGGCATGTACAAGTACACGCAGGAACTCGACCTGTGCTCCAAGGTCGTCGAGAAGGCGACGAGCGGCCTGAAGGACACGCTGAAGACGCAGGTCTGACGAAGCGCTCGATTCGAGCTCGTCGAGGAAGGGCGGCCGCCGAAAGGAGGCCGCCTTTTTCGTGTCCGGCCGTAGTATGGTTGCCGCCCACATGAGCCGGTTCCTGCGCATCTCCATGGTCGCCGTGGCGGCGGTTCTGCTTGGCGCGTGCTCGGTCAATCTCCAGCACGACCTCAACGAGGACGACGCCAACGACATCTACGTGCTTCTTCAGAAGAAGGGCATCGCCGCGGAGAAGGTGAAGGAAGGCGAAGGCAAGGACGCGCGCTACGTCATCTCGGTGCCGAAGGCCGACGTGGCGACCGCGGCCGAGTTGTTGCGCGAGCACTCGCTGCCCCGCCCGAAGGCCGACGGCCTGGCGATCTTCAAACAGACCAAGGGCATGATCCCCACGCAGACCGAAGAGCGCGCGATGTTCATCGAGGCGCTCGCCGGCGAGGTGTCGAACGCGCTCAACCGGATCCCCGGCGTGCTCGAAGCGCGGACGATCGTGATGATCCCCGAGACGAACGATCTCGCTCAGCCGGACAAGAAGCCGGTGCCGTCGGCGTCCGTGCTGATCAAGTACCTCCCGCAGGACGACAAGGGCACGCCCGTCAGCATGGAAGACGTGCAGTCCTTCGTGGCCAACGCGGTACCCGAGCTGAAGAAGGAGAACGTCAAGGTCATCATGACCGAGGCGAAGTTCGTGACGCAGGCGCAGACCGAGGAGCAGTTCAAGACGCACTTCGGGATCAAAGTGCACCAGAACAGCGCTGGAACACTGAAGGCGCTGCTCGGTGGCTTCGCGTTGCTCTTCATGCTCATGGCGGGCGCGGTCGCCTTCCTGGTGATCCGCAAGCCCGGCGGCGGCAAGCCCCCGCCGCGGTCCCGCACGCAGGAAGGCTGACGCCCGGCTGACGCGCTGCGACGCGCGAGAGGTGGTTTGACCGGTGGAGCAGTTCTTCACGTCGCTCTCGAAGCGGCAAACCATGCTGCTGCTCACCTCGCTCGCCTTCGGCAGCTCCGAGGCGCTGGAGGCGTACGAGCACCTCGCGGTCGAGGAAGAGGAGCTGTTGCGTCACCGCGCGACGGCGCTGCTGCAGATCCCCCGCGACAAGCGCGTGCCGCTGCTGGTGCAGGAGATCAAGCGGCTCGTCACTCAGCGGCGCCGCCAGCTCGGCTCGGCGGACCCGAGACGGCTGGCGACGGTGCTGAAGAAGGAACGGGGCGCGCTCACCGAGGTGGTGCTGTCGGCGCTGCCCTCCGAGCTGACCGACGCAGTCCGGGCGGAGCTTGGCTCGCCGCCGCCGCTCAAGCTGCGGCACGAGGTGAAGCCGGACATCCTCTCCATCATCCGCTGGAAGTTGGAGGAGGCGCTCAAGCAGGGAGCGCCGCAGGTCGGCACCTTCCGCTTCACGGACCTGCTGACTTTGCAGCAGCGCGAACTGCTGGCGGTGTGCGATCGCATGGGCGCGCGCGTTCTGGCCACCGCGGTCGCCGGACTGCCCGACGACGCGCGGCAGGAGTGGTTGGGCCGGCTGCCGCCGGATCAGCGGGCGCTGGCGGCGCGCGCGGCGGAGGCAGGCGCGGCCCGTCGCCTCACCGAGAAGGACGCGCGCCTCGTCCTCGACATGCACGGGGCGATCGAGAACCCCTCGCTGGGCCTGCGCAGCGCCGGCGCCCAGCGCATCGCGCGCGCGTGCGTGGCGCAGTCGCCGGAGTTCGCGCAGCGCATGGTGGAGCGCCACCAGAACGAGTTCGGCAAGCTGCTGCAGCGGTGGGTGCGCGAGGAGCGCTCCAAGCCGATCCGCGGTGACGGCGGCCGGCTGGACATCGTCGAGCAGCTCGAGCGGCTCGCCCAGAAGGGCATCGTCGATCGGCCGATGCGCCTGCCCCCGCCCATCAAGCCGCCCGCGCCGCCCCCGCCGAAGCAGGCCGTGCCCCGCGCGCCGCCGAGCTCGACGCCGTCGCAGTCGAAGGTGTTGGTGCCGCCGCCCGCGCGGAGGCCGACCGGTGGCGTGCCGCCGCTGGCGGGGACCCAGGGCGGCCCGCGGCGCGATCCGATCGCCGAGCGCGAGGCCCGGCGGGCCGGCGCGGCGCGGACGGGCGCCGTGCCGCAGCGGCCCGGCCCGGCGCGGGAGACGAATTCCCAGGCCCGCGCCCAGCAGCGCATCATGCGCGACGGCAAGCTGCTCGAGACGCTGCCGCCGAAGCGCAAGCCCACCTCACCGGTGCAGGCCCTGCCGCGCCGGAAGGAGCCTCCCGCATCGGGCAGTGGGACCCATTCCCACCGCTCGCCGGTCCTCAAGGGCTCGAAGCGTGGACCGGGCGGAGGTTCCGGGTAAACTGCCGGCCCGATGCCCGGCAAAGTGATCAAAGGAGACGCCGCCGAGGGCGTCATCGACAAGCCTGTGCTCCCCCCGCCTCGCCGCGCCGGCGTGCTCAACGCAGAGGAGTTCGAGGCGCACTCCACCGCGAAGCAGATCATCGTCGAGGCTCAGAAGAAGGCCGAGGAGATCAAGGCCGAGGCGCGCGCGTACCGCGACGAGGTCTTCGCCAAGGCCCGCGAGGAGGCGCAGGCGGACGTGCAGGCGCGCGCGGCCGAGGAGCTGGCCAAGGCGAAGATGCAGGCCGGCACCATCGTCGCCGAGGCCGAGCAGGACATCCTCGACCTCGCGCTGAAGGTCGCCGCGAAGATCATCGGTCGGGAGCTCGAGCGCGAGCCGGAGACGCTCCTCGAGATCGTCGCCACCGCGACGGAGGCGGCGCGCAACTCGAAGTCCATGATCCTCCGCGTCAACCCGGACGACGGGAGGCTGCTGCGCGAGAAGCGGCCGCGGCTCATGGAGCTGGTCGGGCGCGCCGTCGACATCTCGATTCGCGACGACGCCGACGTCGAAAAGGGGGGCTGCGTGATCCAGACCGAGTTCGGCGTCATCGACGGGCAGCTGCGTACGCAGTTCGAGATGCTGCGCAACCTGCTGATGCCGGCCGACGCGAAGAAAGAAGTGAAGTGAGGGCCGAATGGCCATCGATCTCCGCCGCTACCACGAGCTGCTGAAGAGCGCGCAGACGGTCCGCGTGCGCGGCCGCGTCGTCGAACTGACCGGCCTCGTCATCAAGGCCGCGGTTCCGAACGTGCGCGTCGGCGAGGTGTGCCTGATCCGCCGCGGCCGCGACGAGGTGCGCGCGGAAGTCGTGGGCTTCCAGGGCGACACGGTGATGTTGATGCCTCTCGGCGAGCTGTCGGGCATCGGCCCGGACAGCGAGGTGATTCCCACCGGCCGGCCGCTCACCATCCGCGCCGGGAACGGCCTGCTGGGACGCGTGCTGAACGGCCTGGGTGAGCCCATCGACGGCAAGCCGCTGCCCACCGAGGGAATGGTGGACTGGGCGGTGGACCGCGACTGCCCGGACCCGTTCAAGCGCATGCGCATCACGCGGCCGCTGCCGCTGGGCGTGCGCTGCATTGACGGCCTGCTCACCGTCGGCGAAGGCCAGCGCATCGGCCTGTTCGCCGGCTCCGGCGTCGGCAAGTCGACGCTCATGGGGCAGATCGCCCGGAACACCGCCGCCGAGTTGTCGGTGATCGCGCTGATCGGCGAGCGTGGTCGCGAGGTGCTCGAGTTCATCGAGGACGCGCTCGGCGAGGCGGGCATGGCGCGCTCGGTGGTGGTGTGCGCGACGTCCGATCAGCCGTCGCTGGTCCGCCTGCGCGCGGGCTATGTCGCCACGGCGATCGCCGAGTACTTCCGCGAGCGCGGTGGCAACGTGCTCTTCATGCTCGACACGGTGACGCGCCTCGCGCGCGCCCAGCGTGAGATCGGCCTGGCGATCGGCGAGCCTCCGGCGCGCCAGGGCTACCCGCCCAGCGTGTTCTCGATGCTGCCGCGAATCCTCGAGCGCACCGGCAACTCGGACAAGGGCAAGTGCACGGCGATCTACACGTGCCTCGTCGCCGGCGGCGACATGGAGGAGCCGATCGCCGACGAGGTGCGCGGTATTCTCGACGGCCACTTCATCTTGAACCGCGCGCTCGGCGAGCGGAACCAGTGGCCCGCGATGGACGTGCTGGCGTCGCTGTCTCGCGTGATGAGCGGCATCGTCACCAAGGAACACAAGAAGGCTGCCGGCAAGCTGCGTGAGACGTTGTCGACGTACGAGAAGCAGCGCGATCTCATCCTGCTCGGCGCCTACCAGTACGGCACCGATCCGCGCACCGACTACGCGATCGACAAGTACGACACGATCATCGACTACTTGAAGCAGGACACCCACGACAACACGCCGTTCGACGAGACGGTGCAGCGGCTCGTGGACATGTTCTCCGACGCCACCTGAGCCGCCCGGCCCGTGCGGTAGGCAGAGGTGGGACAACGGGGGATTGTGGCCCCACCGCCGCTCGACGGTGGGGTAGAGTCCGGGTCAATCCATGCCCGCGTATCGACTCCAGGCGCTGCTCGACATCCGCATCCGGGCCGAAGAGGAGGCCAAGGAGGCCTTTTCGGCGGCCGTGAAGGCGCTCGAGAAGGAGAAGCAGGCGCTGGTGACGATGCAGAAGGACCTGGAGCGCAAGAAGGCCGAGCGCAAGGCCAAGGTTGCGGCCTTCCTGCAGGAAGTGACGGCGAAGGGCGGGGGGATCAGCGGGTTCCAGCAGATGAACCGCTTCGAGCAGCGCCTCAAGGACGAGGAGGCGCAGCTGGCGCTGGAGATCGAACGCCAGAAGGAAATGGTGGTGCAGGCCGAGAAGCTGGTCGAGCAGCGCCGGGCCGAGATGGCCGACGCCGCCAAGGAGAAGAAGGCCATCGAGAAGCACCGCGACAACTGGAAGGCCGAAGTGCGCAAGGAGCGCATGGCCAAAGAAGAGTTGAACCAGGAAGAGATCGGCAACACGCTGCACCTGCAGCGCGTGCGTGCAGCGGAGAAGAAGCAATGAGCCGCGTCGAAGACGATCGCGAAGCCGCGCGCCTCGCCGCGAAGCTGGCCGAGGCGCGCCGCAACGAGGAAGTCCAGAAGAACAGGAAGGCGCAGGAGAACTCCGCGTTTTCCAAGCTGGTCGGCAAGCAAAAGGAGCAGGCCCAGGTCGCACAGCAGGACAACCTGGCGCGCAGCGCGATCGCCGAGTTGCTCGAGAGCGCCGAGGCCGGGCAGATGTCCGAGCTTCAGGCGCAGCAGGCGGCGCACAGCCAGCGCGGGCAGGAGAGCCAGTTCAAGTCGAAGATCGGCGCGAAGGCCTTCGAGCAGAAGATCCGCGCCTCGGGCAAGGAAGAGTCGGCGCGCAGCGACCAGGGCCGCGTCACGGACAACCAGGGCCAGGCGCAGGCGTTGATCTCGCGCGCGGCCGACGGTGCTTCGGCGGCGAGGGCGGCCGAGGGCCGCAGCGGCGATGCGAAGGTTTCACGCGAGGGCCTCGAGGAGCGCAAGGAAGCCAGCGACGCCGCCGCGGCGGGGCGCAGCGCGGGCGCGGCCGCGGGCAAGAGCGGCAAGGGCGAACTCAAGACCGACGCCGACAAGGGCGGCGGCGGGCAGCAGGGCGGCGGCAAGGACCAGAAGGATGGCGGCGTCGCACCGGGCTTCCGCTTCAACCCCGCGCTCATGGCGCCGGTGCCGGTCGCCGCGAAGAAGGAAGCCACCGGCTCCGAGCGGCTGCGGAAGGTCGCCAACGAGCTCGCGCAGAAGATCGTCGAGCGCGTGCGCATCGGCACCAACGCCGCCGGCAAGGTCGAGTTCCAGGTCGATCTGCGCAGCGACGTGCTCGCCGGCCTGTCGGTGAAGGTCTCCGCGAACAACGGGAAGATCACCGCCGTCTTCCAGGGCTCCGACAAGGACGTCTTGAAGATGCTCGAGGAGCATGAGGACGCGCTGAAGGAGGCGCTGTCGGCCCGCGGCCTCAAGCTCGAGGACTTCAAGATCGAGGCCCGCACGTGAAGCCTCGTGGTAGCGGGGCGAGCAACCCCGAGCACACGATGCTCATCAAGGCGCCGACCTTTCCCAGGCCGGCGAAGCCTGCCGATTCGGGGAACGGCGGAGGCGCAAGCTCGGGCCGCGCGTGGCGCCCGTTCCGCTTCACCAACCTCGAGAAGGTGAGCAAGCGCCACGCGCAGCTGATCAAGAACCTCGAGTGGATGCTGCCTACCGTGCGCTCGACGGGCGAGGTGTCGAGCTCGGTGCGCCGGCGCCTGCAGGAGATGCTCGAGGAGCAGGTCTCGCTGCAGACCGAATACGTGCACGTCGTGCCGCTGCCGAAGCTGCGCCGCTACATCGGCGAGCCCACCTTCCTCGCGGTGCTGACGCCGCAGCCGAACAAGACGCGCGGTCTTTTGGAGGTCGAGCTGGGCCTCGCGCACCAGGCGATCGACATGCTGCTCGGCGGCGCGGGCGAAGCGGTCGCGCTCCGGCCGCTGACGGACATCGAGGAAGGCGTGATGACCTACGTCATCATCGAGACCTTGAAGGCGCTCGCGCCGTCGCTCGATCCCTCGCTGCCGAAGCTCCGAATCGAGGGCGTGGTGCGCGGCTTCGAGGACGCGGCCAGCCTGATGGGGGAGGACGAGAACCTCTGCGTCATCCAGCTGAAGGCCGTGTTCGGGCAGCACTCGGGGTACGTGCGCCTCTTCATCCCCGAGACGGTGCTGGCGACGGCGAACCCGCCGCCGGACGCCGAGGTGCGGCGCGCGCGGCGGCGATCGGACGCGGCGGCGCACCAGGCGCGGCTCCGGGCGGTGAAGACGACGCTGCGGGCGGAGATCGGGCAGGTGGAGATCTCCGCCGGTGACCTGGCGCAGCTGCGCGAGCGCGATGTGGTGCTGGTGGAGTCGCTGAGCTGCCGGCCGGATCAGGGCTCGGGCGGAACCGCCAAGCTGCGGCTCGGCCGCGGGCAGGCGGGGTACGTCGACGCCGAGGTGGTCGTCGAAGAGGGGCGCTTCCTCGCGAAGGTGTCAGGGTTCGTGTTGGGCGCGCCGCCGCCGCCGGGAGAGCCTTCCGAGGCGGTCGCCGAGGACGGCGCCGCGGGTGAGGAGAATGAACAGCAGGCCCTGGGCGAGGGCATCGAAGAGTCGACCTCGCCCGGCCTGGCTCAAGGGAGGGACGACGTGGACGAAGGACACAGTGGCGGTGAAGGCGCCGATATGCTGAACGACATTCCACTGCAGATCGCGGTGGAGATCGGCCGGGTGCCGGTGACGGCCGACGAGGTGGTGTCGCTGAAGGTCGGCCACGTGTTCGACCTGAACCGCGTCGCCGGTGAGCCGCTCGACCTGTCGGTCAATGGCCGCATCGTCGCGCGCGGCGAGCTGGTCGAGATCGACGGCAACCTCGGCGTGCGGATCCTGACGCTGGCGGGCTGACCGATGACGACGCGGGCTCTCCTCCTGGCGCTGTGCTGCCTGCTGCGGTCCGCGGTCGCGGCGGGAGAGGTGCCTCGGGAGGTGCCGGCCGCGACGCCGGCGCCCGCTGCCATGACGCCCACACCGGCTGCCGCGACGACGGACTCCCCGGCCGCCACACCTGCACCCGGCGCCGAGGCCGCGCCTGCGACCCCGTCCGTCGCCGACGTGGCGTCGCCGCTCCTTTCGGAGCCGGAGCTCCCGAAGTCGGAGCTGCCGCCAGGGCTCGAGGACGGCGAGGAGCTCAACCTGGGCTGGACGCTGGTCCGCACCATGGTCGTGCTCGGCATGGTGATCGCGCTGGTCTACCTGACGCTCAATGTGGGCCTGCGGAAGCTGCTCGGCATTCGGCCCACGGTGGGTACCTCGGTCGTCACGGTCCTCGAGCGCGTGCCGCTCGACCAGCGCCGCTCGCTCTTCGTCGTCGAGGCGGCAGGCGAGGTGCTGCTCATCGGCGGCTCCGACAGCAGCCTGGCGCTTCTCTCGAAGCTGGACCGGGCCGAGGTCGAACGCATTCGGGCCGCGAAGGCGAGCGGCCAGCCCGTGCAGTTGAGCCCGTTCTTGCAGAAGCTGCTCGGCCGGAAGGATGCTCCGCCGCCGCCGGCGAGTTGATGACCACTTCCCGAGGGTGACCCGAACGTGACGCACCGGCTATCACGCACCATGCGCGCCAGGCTGTGGCTCTTCTCGCTGGCCATCTGGCTGATCCCTCTGCTCGCGTTCGCGAAGCCGAAGGGTGGGGCTGCATCGTCGCCAGGGACCGACGTGCTGGGGACGGCCACGTCCGAGACGTTCGCCAACCGCCCGCTGGTGATGATGATCGCGCTGGCCTCCCTGGGCCTGGCGCCGTTCGTGCTGCTGATGGTCACCAGCTTCGTGAAGATCTCGGTCGTGCTCTCGATCGTCCGTTCGGCGATGGGCACCCAGCAGATCCCGCCGACGCAGGTGATCACCGGGCTGGCGATCATCCTCACCGTCTACATCATGTCTCCCGTCGCCCACGAGATGTACAAGGCCGCCGACGCGGAGGGCGTGACGCAGGGCGAAGGGCTCATGTCCGCCAAGACGGTGGACGTGCTCATCAACGCGGCGAGCAGGGCGAAGGAACCCCTACGGGCCTTTCTCTTGAAGAAGGTCACCACGAAGGACCGGGCGCTCTTCTACAGCCTCGCGCTGAAGCTCCGGAAGCCGGAAGACCGGCAGAACATCACCGAGCAGGACTTCCTGATCCTGACACCGTCGTTCGTGGTGTCGGAGCTCAAGGAGGCCTTCCAGATAGGCTTCCTGCTCTTCGTCCCGTTCCTCGTCATCGACATGGTGGTGGCGAACATCCTCCTCGCGCTCGGCATGCAGATGCTGTCACCCACGACGATCTCCATGCCGTTCAAGCTGCTGCTCTTCGTGCTGGTCGACGGCTGGTACCTGATCGCGAAGGGCCTGGTGATCGGCTATCTCTGACGGAGAGTGATCGATGCATCAACTCACCTACGTCGTGCAGCAGGCGCTGGTCCTCGTGCTGGTCGCGTCGGGGCCGCCGATCGTGATGGCGCTCGTCGTCGGCTTTCTGATCTCGGTGTTTCAGGCGACCACGCAGATTCAGGAGCAGACGCTGTCCTTCGCGCCGAAGCTGGTCGTGATCTTCGGCGTCCTGGGGCTCGCCGGTCCGTGGATCGGCTCGACGCTGTTGCGCTTCACCTTCCGCCTATTCGATCAGTTTCCGGCGCTGATCGGCCACTGACGCCCCATGGACGCGAACCAGATCCTGTTGCAGCTCAAGACCGAGCTGGGGATCCAGACGGGCTTCACGCAGGTGTTGCTCGCCTTCGCGCTCCTGCTGACGCGGGTGCTGCCGGTGATCATCCTCACTCCGTTCCTCGGCGGTGAGACGGTGCCGAACGAGGTGCGGATCGGCCTCGGGTTGATGATCGGCCTCGTGCTGTACCCGGCGATCATCACGCAGGTTCAGAACGTGCCCATCTCGGCGGTGCTGTTCGTCGCGCTGATGCTCAAGGAGCTCTTCCTGGGCCTCACCATGGCCTTCACCGTCGGGCTCGTCTTCGACGCGGCACAAGTCGCAGGGAACCTGGTCGACACGATGTCAGGTACCAACATGGCCCAGGTGATGGTGCCGCAGATCCAGCAGCAGGTGTCGCTGTTCTCCAACCTGCAGCTGCAGCTGACGACGGTGGTGTTCCTGACGCTCGGAGGCCACCACGTGATCATCCAGACGTTCGGTGAGAGCCTGACGCTCATCCCCCTGGACCAGTACCCACGCTTCTCGCACGGTACGTGGCCGTTCTTCGAGGCGGTGTTGCGCATGTTCGGCGACCTGTTGCGCATCTCCATCGCGCTCGCGTCACCGGTGCTCTTGGCCACGTTCCTCACGGACCTGGCGCTCGGCATGATCAACCGCGTCGCGCCGCAGGTGCAGGTCTACTTCGTGTCCATGCAGATCAAGCCGGCGGTCACGGTCCTGATCATGTTCACGTCGATCCACCTGGTGTTGGACCGCGTGGTGGGCGAGTTCGGCACGATGTTCTTGTGGCTCAAGAACGTCCTGCGCCTGCTGTCCTGACCTGAAGACCCCGAGAGGCCAGCGTCCGTGTCCGAGGGTGGCGACAAGACCGAAGAACCGACCCCGAAGAAGCTCGAGGACGCCCGAAAAGAAGGGAACGTCTGGAAGAGCAGGGATCTCTCGGGCGTGGTCGCGTTCGCCATCGCGATGGGGGTCGTGAAGGCGACGTGGACGGACTTCGAGTCGAAGGTGAAGCACCTGTTCTACTTCTCCTTCACCCACCTCGCGCACCCACGGGACATCGGGCTGGCGACCAGCGAGATGATGGTCCTCGCGCTGACCACGCTGATGGTGCTGTGCATTCCCATCGCGTTCGCCGCGGCGATCGGCGGCGGCATGCTCGACTTTCTGCAGGTCGGCGCGCTCTTCGCCATCAAGGCGCTGATGCCGAAGCTCGAGAAGCTGAACCCGATCTCCGGCCTGAAGAACATGTTCTCGAAGAAGCAGATCATCGAGCTGGTCAAGTCGATGGTGAAGCTCTTCGTGACCGGCTACGTGGTCTACGGCGTGGTGCGCGACGCGATGGCGCTCGTCGTGTCCACGATCCGCGGCTCGGCGGAACTGACGATGTTGGTGATGGGCGAGCTGGTCTTCCGCGTCGTGTCCCGCATCGTGCTGCTCTACGTCGTCTTCGCGATCTTCGACGTGTGGTTCCAGCGCATGAACTACATGAAGGACATGATGATGTCGAAGGATGACGTGAAGAAGGAATACAAGGAGTCGGAGGGTGACCCGCACCACAAGGCCAAGCGCAAGGAGATGCACATGGAGATCATGGAGAGCGCCCAGATGGACGCGGTGAAGGGCGCCGACGTGATCGTCACCAACCCCGAGCACGTCGCGGTGGCGCTCAAGTACGACCGCGAGCGCGACGCGGCGCCGAAGGTGATCGCCAAGGGCATCGACGTGAAGGCCGAGACGATCCGCGAGTTGGCGAAGTCCTACGATGTGCCCATGCTGCGCAACGTGCCGCTCGCTCACGCGCTCCTGCGCATCGACGTGAACGACGAGGTGCCGGAGCAGCTCTACGACGCGGTGGCCGAGGTGCTGAACTTCGTCTACCAGCTCAAGGAGTCGCGGGGGGTCCACGCTCGGGCCTGACCGCGCCGGGCGGGGCGTGTTAGCGTCCTCGCCGTGCCTGAGGATCCGGAGATCGCGATCGCGCTGAAGTACGACAAGGAGAAGGACAACGCTCCGCGGGTGATCGCCAAGGGCATGCGGCTCAAGGCGGAGAAGATCCGCGAGATCGCCAAGCAGTACGGCGTGCCGTTCATGAAGAACACCACCCTCGCCGGGGCGCTGTACCGCGTGGACGTCGGGCAGGAGGTGCCCGAGGAACTCTACGACGCGGTCGCCGAGGTTTTGAACTTCGTCTACGCGCTGCAGCAGGAGGCGGAGGGCGGCAAGAAATAGGGGGACGGTGTAGGCTGGACCGCTCCGAGGGAGTCAGCACCACATGGCGAAGATTGGTCAACAGCAGCCGCGCGCCCCGATGTGGCCCTGGGGCGGCCCGCGCAGCGTCCGCGACAAGCTGGTCGACCGCTCGCAGCTCGAGCGGAAGAACGTCCGCAAGAAGGGCGACCCGAAGAACCCGGCGCTGGCCTCGGCCGCGCTGATCGACTTCATCGGCCCCGCGCACTCGGCCGAAGAGCTCCGGCTCCCCATGCCGGTGCCTCCGGGGGGCCACGACGCCGACATCGAGGGCTACTCGGACCGGCCGCAGCTGCAGTCCGTCGCCGAGCGCATGAACGAGGCGCGCCAGGCGGCGCTCGAGCGTGGCCTCCAGACGTTGCGCGCCGCTCCAGATCGCGTCGACCGGCTCCGCTCGCTGCTCCAGCGCGAGGCCCAGATGCTGGAGCTCGTCGGCGCGGTCAGCGCGGACCAGCTGGAGATCGAACGCCGCCGCCGCGAGGAGACCCGCGAAGAGGGCTACTGATGGCGGACGAGAGCGACGCCGCGCTCGCCCAGCGGCTCCAGAAGTGGGCAGACGGCAAGGCCACGCTGAAGGACGTGCGGGGCTACACGGATGAGGAACTCTACTCCATCGCCCGGATGGGGTACTTTTTCTTCTACCAGGGCAAGGTGGAGCAGGCCCGGACGGTGTTTCAGGGGCTCTACGCCGTGAATCCCACCGACGCCTACTTCGCCAAGGCGTTGGGTGTGGTGGAGATGGCCGCGAACAACCCCGCCGGCGCGTTGGCCGCGTACGATGTGGCGCTCAAGATCTCGCCGCAGGATCCAGCGGCCTATGCGGGCCGGGCCGAGGTGCGTCTGGCCCAGGGCCAGAAAGCTCCGGCCATCGACGATTTGCGGCGGGCTCAGCAGCTTCTCCCCGACGGAAACCCCTTGAAGGACAAGGTTTCTGCGATGCTGTCGCGGCTTACCAAGAAATAAGAAATCAGGACGCAACCGGGAGTTGGCAGGTTCGATAATGTCCGCAGTAGCACCGGGGAATGGTTCCCCGGTTTCAACCAACGAAAGAAAGAGAGTCCATCATGGGTTTCCTCGGCGGCATTGGTAAGGCGATCGGCAACGTCATCAAGCCCCTCGCGCAGACGGCGATTCGCGCGATCGCTCCTGCGGCGACGTCGATGCTCAAGGGCGTCGTCGGCGACCTGTTCACGGCCGGCAAGGGCGCGCTGAACACGTTCCTGGCCATGTCCCCGCTGCCCTCGCCCCTCAAGGGCCTGGCGCAGAAGCTCCTCGGCAAGGGCCTGGACGCGCTCCAGAACTTGGCGCAGGGCGGGATTGAGAAGGCGATCGCCGCCCTCGTCAACATGCTCGCGCCTCGCACCACGAGCGATGGCGTGACGGTGACTCCGACCCCGATCACCCAGCCGTCGCGCACGGACTCGATCGTCAACAACACCCCGACGGCCTCGTCCTCGGGCGCGGCGACGGGCACGGCCGGCGCGGCCTCGGGCGGCAGCGGCGCGATCGCGGCGGCCGGTGGCAGCATCGGCAGCTGGTCGCCGAGCCAGGGCATGCCGAAGGCGAGCCAGTTCGGCGACCTGTCGAAGCCTGAGAACCTTGAGCAGTACAAGGCTGCTCAGTTCCAGTACCAGCAGATGATGTCCAACATCAACGAGTTCTGGCAGCTGATGTCGACCGTGTTCAAGAAGCAGGCGGACACCTCGGCGCAGATCATCGGCAACATGCGCTAAGCGCAGTTCGTTACGAAGTTCAGACGGCCGTGGGTCCACCTGACCCGCGGCCGTCCTATTTTTTTGAGGACAGGCCACCGCAACTGTGGTGCATTTCGCCGTCACACGAGTTCCACTGGAGGCTTGTACACATGGCCGAGAAGAAGCCCGACAGCGTCATTCCCGAGGCTGGTGAGAAGGTCAGCGTCACGCCTGACTGGGAGAAGATCCTCTACACCCCGGAGCGGCAGGAGAAGCTGTTGAAGGGTCAGATCAGCCTGCGTGACTACCACGCGATCAGCGGCCCCGAGATGCTTCAGATGGCGCTCATCGGTTTTCGCATGTACGAGCAGGGCAAGTACTCGGAAGCGAAGACGATCTTCCAGGGTCTC
The DNA here is from genome assembly GCA_040755835.1 of Myxococcota bacterium. Classification (GTDB taxonomy): domain Bacteria; phylum Myxococcota; class Myxococcia; order Myxococcales; family Myxococcaceae; genus JADLDB01. The sequence continues at coordinate 25,143 of JBFMAB010000076.1, read as the reverse complement.
ATCGCCCTCGATCCCACGGAGGCCTACTACTACACCGCGCTCGGCGCCGTGTACCTGGCCGAGGAGGACTTGGAGAACGCGCGTGAGATGTTCAACAACTCGATCGCCTTGAACCCCAAGGAGGTCGCGCCGTACGTGAACCGCGGCGAGGTCAACCTGCGCGAAGGCAAGATCCTCGAGGCGGCGGAGGACTTCCAGAAGGCCGTCGAACTCGACCCGAAGTACGAAGATCCGCTGACCCAGCGCGCTCGCGTGTTCGCGGCCGCGGCCCTCGAGATGATCGAGAACGCGACCAAGGACGACCCGAAACCGGAAGAGAAGCCAGCCAAGAAGAAGTAGGCGGTTCGGCAGCCGGGCATGGAGCGAGGTCGCAAGCCGGCGCGGGTCGAGGTGCACCACTTCCCGAAGCGGGGCACCCGTGCGGCGCCGCGCGCGACCCGCACGCAGACGATTCCCGAGGTGCAGATGGTCGAGGAGCTCGCCACCGAGAGCGGCGAGCGCGCCGATGAGGGCAGGCGCAAGCGCGGCGGCCGGTCTCGCTCGTCCGATCGTCAGCCCGCGGCCGAGGCTCCTGACTACGCCGGGCTCATGCAGCTGGGCCACGAGCTGTTCGAGTCGGGCCGGGTCAACGAGGCGCGGGTGGTGTTCGAGGGGCTCATCGCCGCCGGGCACCGGGAACCCTTCTGCTACACGATGCTGGGCACGATCAGCCTGGCGCTGAGGGACTTCGATCGGGCGCTCGAGCTGTTCGACGAAGCGCTCGAGCGCGATCCGCACGATCTCGCCGCCCTGGTGTACCGGGGAGAACTGCGGCTCAAGCGGAAGAAGGCCGCCAAGGCGGTCAAAGACTTCGAGCTGGCGGTGAGGTTGGGGGCGTCCGACGACCCCTTCACCGACCGGGCCCAGCGGCTCCTGGCCATCGCGCGGAAGGCCGGCTCTCCGCGCTGAACGAGTGGGTTTTGGAGTAATGTCCGACCCTCGATGGCTGCCGGCGGCAAATCCTTCCTCGACAAGTACTCCGACATCGTCCTCGCGGTGGTGGTGATCGCCATCATCGGGATGATGCTCGTCCCGCTGCCGACGCTGCTGCTGGACATTCTGCTGACGGTGAACATCAGCCTCTCGGTGGTGATCGTCCTCATCTCGCTGTACATCCCCGGGGCGTTGAAGATCAGCGTCTTTCCCACGCTGCTCCTCATCACCACCATGTACCGGCTGGCGCTGACCGTCTCGACGACGCGCCTCATCCTGTCGACGGGCGACGCGGGTGAAGTCGTGTACGCCTTCGGCAACTTCGTCGCCCGCGGCAACTTCGTCGTCGGCGGCATCATCTTCGTCATCCTCGTGATCGTGAACTTCATCGTGATCGCGAAGGGCGCCGAGCGCGTCGCCGAGGTGGCCGCGCGCTTCACGCTGGACGCCATGCCCGGCAAACAGATGTCGATCGACGCCGATATGCGCGCCGGGTCCATCGACATGGAGGAAGGAAAGCGCAAGCGCCGCGAACTCGAGCGCGAGAGCCAGCTGTTCGGCGCGATGGACGGCGCGATGAAGTTCGTCAAGGGCGACGCGATCGCCGGCATCATCATCACGGTGGTGAACATCGTTGGCGGCCTCACCATCGGCGTGCTGCAGAAGGGGATGACGGCGGGCGAGGCGGCGAAGAAGTACGCGCTGCTCACCATCGGCGACGGCCTCGTCGGCATGATCCCCGCGATCCTCATCTCCACCGCCGCGGGCATCATCGTGACGCGCGTCGGCGGCGAGGAGGAAGGCACGCACCTTGGCAAGGACATCGGCGGGCAGCTGACGGCGTACCCGCGGGCGATCGCCATCGCGGCCGGCATGCTGGTCGGCCTGGGGCTCATCCCTGGCTTGCCGAAGCTGCCGTTCTTCATCCTCGGCGCGGGGGCGGGTGCGGGGGCGTACTTCATGCTCAAGCGCGAGCGGAAGGCGGCGAGCGGCGAGCTCGACGCGGAGGAGGGCGCGGAAGGCGAGGAAGGCGTGCCGGCGGCCACGGAGCCCGCGCCGAAGGAGCCGATCAACCCCGACAGCGAGCTCTTCATCCCCGTGGTGACGCCGATCGTTCTCGAGGTGTCGGACGCGTTGGTGCCCTTCGTGGACTCGCGGCAGGACGGCGGCAAGTTCCTCTTCGAGCTGGTGCCGTTCATGCGCGACGGCCTCTTCGTCGAGCTCGGCGTGCGGTACCCGGGCGTGCGGGCGCGCGGCAACCCGGGCCTGCCGCCAGGCGCGTACCAGATTCAAATCAACGAGGTGCCCGTCGTCACGGGCCAGGCGACGCTGGGGCACATCCTCGTCAACGACACGGTCGATCGCCTGCGGCTGATGAACGTCGAGGGCTTCGAGGCGATCAACCCGGCGACGCGGCAGCCGGCGGCGTGGGTGCCCGAGCAGCACAAGGACATGCTGGAGGCGGCGGGCCTCACCACGTGGGACGTGCCGGGCTACATCATTCTCCACCTGGCGGCGGTGCTGCGGCGCCACGCGCGCGAGTTCGTCGGCGTCCAGGAAGTGCAGACGATGCTGGATCAGCTCGAGAAGGCCTTCCCGGCGATCGTGAAAGAGGTCGTGCCGAAGGTCGTCAACGTGCTGAAGCTGACGGACATCCTCGGGCGGCTCGTGGAGGAGGAGATCTCGATTCGCGACCTGCGCGGCATTCTTCAGGCGATCGCCGAGCAGGGGCAGCTCGAGGCGGACAGCGTGATGCTGACCGAGCATGTCCGCAGCGCGCAGAAGCGCTACGTGTCGCACAAGTACGCGCGTGGCACCGGCACGCTGGTGGTGTACCTGCTCGACCCGCAGATCGAGGACGCGGTGCGCAGCTCCATCAAGCGCACCTCGGCGGGCACGCACCTGGCGCTCGAGCCGGACATCGCACAGGAGATCGTCCAGGCGGTGAAGAACGAGTGCGGCCACCTGCCGCCCACCGCGCAGCGGCCGGTGATCCTCACGTCGATGGACATTCGCCGCTACGTGCGCAAACTGCTCGAGTACGAGTTCAACCCGCCCTTCTCGGTGGTGAGCTACCAGGAGCTGTCGCCGGAGCTGAACATTCAGCCGGTGGCGCGCATCAGCATCGGCTGACCTGTCGTCGCGGCCGTCAGGCGCCCGACAGAATCAGGATGATGATGACGAGCCCGAAGAGCAGCATCACCGCGCCGATGCCGAGCGCGATCACGGTCTGCTTGTTCGAGAAGTCGATCAGCTTGCCGCCGCCCTCCGGCGGTTCGTCGGCGGTGACGGCCGCGCCCGCCTCGTCCGGGGAGGCGCCGGGATCCTCGGGGGGCGGGTCCTCGGGCGGCGGGTCCCCGGCGGGTGGCTCCGCGGCCTGGGGCTCGTCAGCGGGCGGCGCCTCTGGCGGGGGTGGCTCCTCCTTCGGTGGCGGTTTCGCGCGCGACGGCTCCTCGGCCACGCTGAGCGTGCCTTCGCCGTCGTCCTCGTCCGAGGCGGGCAGCACCACGGGCGTCTCGCGGACCTCGGTGGGATCGATGTACAGCAGCCGCACGCCGCCGATCTCCACTTCGTCGCGGTCCTTGAGCGTCTGTTTCTTGGTGCGCTTCTTGTTGACCTTGATGCCGTTGCGGCTGCCGAGGTCCTCGATGTGGGTGCCCGACCAGTCTCGACGCACCTTGGCGTGGCGACGCGAGACGAGGTCGTCGTTGAGCACGATGTCCGCGGTGTCGTCGCGGCCGAACACGTACTCCTGCGCCTCGCCCATCTCGATCTTCTGGCCTTCGCGGGGGCCGTTCATCACGCGGAAGTAGGGTTGCTCGCCGCCGGCGGACAGGCCCTTCATCACGTCCTTCACGAGGTTGCGGGAGACGAACATCGTCTTGCCGGACTGGTCCTCGGCGACGTCGGCGACGCGGTCGAACACCACGTCGAACTGGGCGATCTCGATGGTGTCGCCGTTGCGCAACAGCCGCTTCTCGCCCCTGGGCAGCTTCTGGCCGTTGATCTGCGTGCCATACGACGAGCCCAGGTCCTCCACGAAGAACAGCGTGCCGTCGCGGGTGATGCGCGCGTGGTTGCGCGACACCGCCTGCTGCGCGAGCACGACCTGGCAGTGCTGGTCGCGGCCGAGCGTGATCGCGTCCTCGTCGAGCAGGACGGTCTTGGGGGCGGCCCCCTCCTTGCCCCTCTGCTTGACGGTCAACCGCACGCCCATCGCTTTGGCTCTTCGCGCCTCGCTCGCTCCGGAATTTCAGTCACGCACGTACTGCCTACACTCGGCGATCTGCGAGCTGAAGTCCGCTTCGTTGGCGTACTTGAGGAAGTTCTTGCAGGCGGTGGTCGCGTTCTTCTCGTCGCTGCGGGCCTTGAAGATCTCGTACATGCCGTAGTGGCAGAGGGCAAACTTGGGGTCGTACTTGAGGCAGCGCTTGTAGGCGCGCTCCTCGTCGTTCACGAGGCCCTTTTCCTTCGCGGCGAGCGCGGCGGAGTACTCGGACTCGGGCGTCTTCGCACCGGCGGCACGGGCCTTCACGTCCTCGAGCGCCTTGTCCTGCAGCTTGCACTTCTTCTCGGCGACGATGATGTTGTTGCGGCAGGACGGGTTGTTCTCTTCGACCTCGATGCACGTCGAGTACGCGTCCTTGCCGTCGCACGGCTTGCCCAACTCCATGTACGCGTTGCCGAGCGCCAGCCAGGCGGCAGCGAAGGACGGCTCGAGCTGCGTGGCCTTCGTCAGCGCCTCGACGGCGTTCTCGTATTCGCCTTCCTCGATGGCGATCTGCCCGAGCTGCGCGTACGGACCCGAGAGGTTGGGGTTCACCGTGAGCAGCGTGCGCAGCTCCTTCTTGGCCTTGTCGTAGTCCTCCATGGCCTTGAAGGTCATGGCGAGGTTGAAGCGGGCCTCGAGGTAGTCGGGGTTCACCTTGAGCGCGCGCTGGAAGTTGTCGTGCGCCTTCCCGTACGCCTGCTCTCCCAGGTAGATGATGCCGAGGTTGTTGTAGGCCTGCGCCTGATCCTGGTTGAGCCGCAGGGCCTTGATGAACAGATCCTTGGCCTTGTCATTCTGCCCGCGGTTGTACGCGATGATGCCCTTGTTCACCCAGAGGTCGGCGTACTGCGGGCTGAACTGGATGCCGAGATCGCACTGGTCTTCCGCGGCCACGAGGTCGCCCCGCGAGATGTGCAGCGCGCACAACTCGTTGCATTCCAGCGCACGCGGGTGCGGAGGAGGGGTCGACAGGCAGCCGGCCAGCACGGCCGCCACCACCACCACGACGGACAGGCGGTTCATCAGGGCCCCGAGTGTAGAGAACGCGCGCCGGCAGGGCAACGCTGGATTCATGCGAAAAGCCGCTGATTTTCGAGAGTTACGCGGTACCATGCGCGGCCATGCGCAAGACGCTCACGATGGTGGTGCTGGGCCTGGGGTTGCTCGCGGCGGTGCCGGCGCAGGCGGGCACGGGCAGCTTCGCGAACCGCAGTCTGGGGTTGTCGCTGGGGGGCTTCAAGTTCATGGGCGAGAACGAGCTCATCGACTGGGGCCTGCCGATCGCGCTCGAGGGCGGGTACTACCTGGGCGAGGGCTTCGACCTCTACCTGCGCGTGCCGCTGATGCTGCTGTACCAGAAGGCCTTCGTGACGTCGGGCGGCGGCCCGGGCCTGGTGTTCGCCACCGGCGGGCAGTTCGGCATGCGCTACCTCTTCCTCGAGGAGGAGTTGCGGCCCTACGTCAACGTGCACCTCGCGGGGTTGTACTTCTTCCGCGATCAGGCGCTGGGGAACTTCTTCTTTGGGCCCGGGGCGGGCGGCGGCCTCGACTATTTCGTGGGCGAGTCGGTGGCGATCGGCGCGCGCGCGTACTTCGACATGTTCATCAACCTGAACCAGCCGCTGCGCTTCGCGATCGGCGGGCAGGCCTACGTCACGACCTACTTCTGACGCGGGAAGAAGCGGCGGGGCGACGGTGGGGCCTTGCGGCGCTGCGCGTTCCTCGCGGCGAGCGCCGCGGTGACGAGCAGCACCAGCTTCTCGTCGGACAGGTGCGCGGGCTTCACGAAGCCGTGCTCGTCCTCGAGGCGGCGGGCGAGGGTGGCGAACAGCGACAGGCGCGCCTCCATGCCCAGCTCCTCGCGGCGCAGCGCGGCCGAGAAGAGTGCGGCCTCTTCTTCCGCGGAGAGGCGGCCGACGCGCGCGCGGAAGTCGGCGTCGTTGAGCAAAGACGTGTCGCCCTCGGGGCGCTCGAGCGCGGAGGGGATTTTCGGGCGCCGCTCGCGGACGACGATCGTGCCGGCCAGCATGTCGCCGAGGCGCTGCTGCGACTCGCTGAAGAGCGCGCTGACGCCGCCCACCAGGTAGAAGATCGGCAGGCGATCGACGGGGCGGGCGAGGTTGCGCAACAGCGACTGGTAGAAGCCGACGCGGACGCCGCTCTCCTGGATGACGCGCAGGCCCATGGCGCGCTTGCCGATCGTCTGGCCGCTCCAGACCGACTCGAGGAGGATCATGTACCCCCAGTCGATGAGGAACCACACGACGAAGCCCAGCGCCGAGGCGAAGCCGGGGAAGGCCATCATCGACAGCGAGAGCACGAGCATCAGCGCCCAGGCGATCATCAGCGCCACGAAGGCGTCTATGAGCCACGCGAGGAAGCGGCTCATCAGCCCGGCGAGCACGAAGTTGAACTCGACGTACTCGGGCGTCAGCACCGTGTGGGTGCCGTCGAGGCGGATGGGCGGGGAGCTCGTCGCGGAGGCCATGCCTGTCGATCGCCACTGTATCGCGTAGACTGCTCCGGCGATGGAACTCGTCGAGTACGTGGAGCTGCGCCGGCCGAAGTGGGTGGCGCTGGAGCGGCTGCTCGACCTCGCCGAGCGCGACGGGCTGAAGAAGCTGTCTCTCGAGGACGCGCGCATGCTGTCGCGGCTGTACCGGGCGGCGTCGTCGGATCTCTTGTGGGTGCGCGCCCGCGCGGGCTCGGCGGAGGTGAGCGGGTACCTCAACGATCTCGTCGGCCGGGCCTACGCGCTCACCTACCCGGGCAAGAAGGTGCGGCTCGGCGACATCACCCGCTTCCTCACCCACGGCTTCCCCGACCTGATGACGGCGGAGTGGCGGGCGGTGGTGGCATCGTTTCTCGTGTTCTGGGCGGGCTTCGGCTTCGGCTGGGTGGGCATGATGTTCGACCCCGAGGCGGCGCCGTACCTCGTGCCGGACCAGCACCTGCAGCTGGACCCGGTGAAGCGCGCCGAGGAGGAGGCGAAGAACCCGGGCGCGACCGCGCAGGGGCAGGCCGCGTTCGCCAGCTTCCTCTTCACGCACAACATCCAGGTGGCGTTCCTCGCGTTCGCGCTGGGGATCACCGCGGGCATCGGCACGGTGATCATGCTGTTCGCCAACGGCGTGCTGCTGGGCGCGCTGGCGTGGGTCTACGCGTCGAAGGGGATGTTCGGGTGGTTCTGGGCGTGGATCCTCCCGCACGGCATCCCCGAGATCACCGCGATCTGCATTGCGGGGGCCGCCGGCTTCCTCCTGGCGCGCGGGCTGGTGGCGCCGAAGGGGCTGTCGCGGCGCATGGCGCTCAAGCGCGAGGCGATCACCGCGGTGAAGCTGCTGCTGGGCACGCTGGCGCTCTTCGTGCTCGCGGGGCTCATCGAGGGGACGATCTCGCAGATCCACCCGCCGCGGCTGTCGATCGGCTTCAAGGTGACCTTCGCGCTCCTGGTGGGCTCGGGCGTATATGCGTACCTGTGGTCGGCGCTCCTGCGGCGCGCGGCCGGCGACGCGTCCTCCGCGGCGGCCTGAATCAATCGCGGTGGGGTGACGGGGCAGCACCGGAAACGTCGGCGGCGTCAGCGTGATCGTCTTGCGCGCGTCGTCGATCTCGCTGCGGCAGCCCGACACCGTGACGCGCCCGAGGTTCACCGGTACCCGGCAGGCGAGCTCCGCGGCATCCGAAATGGACTGGTCGAGGATCTGGCACGCGAACGGGTCGAGCTCGCCCTCGGCGCCCGGCTTCGGCGAGCGGTCGACGACGGTGTCGAGCCGCCGCTGGTTGCGCCTGAGGAGGTCGGGGGGGGAGCGGGCCCTGGGCGTACCCGGCGGCGAGCAGCAGCGTCCCGGGCGCGACGATGGGCGGGTCGAGCAGCGCGTCCTCGTCCTTCTCCGCCTCGGGTGGGAGGTGCCACGGCGGCTTCATCGCCTCCGCGAGGCGCGTCACCACCGTCGCGCCGCAGAGGACTCGCTGCGGCGAGAGCGGCGGCTCCTCCTCGCCGCGCTCGGCGGCCTCCTCGGCGACCCGGTCGTCCGCCCCCATCGCCTCGTCGCTCGTCTCGACCTGGCCCGCCGGCGTGCAGCGGTCGTCGAGGCTGCACGGGTCGCGCTCGAGCGCCACAAGGACCCACGGGCACGGCGTCTTCTGGCGGGCGATCGCCTGCAGCGCCTTGCCGCCCTCATCAATCGCCAGGTCGAACGGGAGGCTTTCTTCGACGCCCAGGAGCGCGGCGGAGATGGATTGCTCGCGCCACTCGCACGCGAGCCAGCAGCCTGAGCGGGAAAGGGACGCACCAGCGGCGACGATTGCAGCGCGCGCCGGCAGTCACAACGGGTGGCCGTCAGGCCGCGGGCGGAGGCGTCGACGGACCGTCGCTCGACGCTTCTCCGGGGGCGTCGGCCGAGGTCTTCGCGAGCGCCCTGGCGCGCCGCTCGGCGCGCCAGCCATGCCAGAAGAGCAGGCCGATGCCGGCGAGGATCGCCAGGTCGGCCACGTTGAAGACGCCCGTCAGCGGCGTCGTGCCGATGCCCAGCTGCATGAAGTCCACCACGCTGCCGTCGAAGCGCGCCCGGTCGACCCAGTTGGAAAAGCCTCCCGACGCGATGAGCGCGTAGCTGCCCACCTGCAGCCCGTCGAGCGCCTTGCTGCCGAGCGCGTACACCGTCAGCGCGAGCAGCAGGAGCCCCACGCCGATCGTCAGCACCCAGTAGCGGGCGTTGCCCGGCAGCGACGCGCCCAGCGAGAGGAAGGCGCCCTCGTTCTGCGCCCACAGGAGGCGCACGGTGTCGCCCAGGAACGTCACCGGCGGCTTCCCCTTCAGCGAGGCGGTCGCGAGCTGCTTGGTCCATTGGTCGAGCGCCATGGACAGGACGGTGACGCCAAGGAAGATGGCCAGGCGGCGGAGGAAGGACACGCGGGGCACTTGCCACCGATGGGCCGTCGATTCAACCGGCGTCGCGCCGCCTGGACCACCAGGCCCCGAAGAAGCGCAGGGCCTCGTCGAGGTGCGCCCGGGCGCCGGCGCTGAGCGGCTCGCCCAGCTCGAAGCGCTCGCCGCGAATGGCGAGGAGCGCGCAGGGCGGTGGCGGGTCGCGGGCGACGCGGGCGTACGTCTCGAGGACGGCGGGCGGCGTCAGCGCGTGGCTGGTGAACGAGCGGTCGGCCGCGGGCGCCACGGATCCAAAGGCGTACGGCGCCGGTGCGTCCAGGCTGGCGTCGACGAAGAGCACCTGCCGACGGCCCACCAGGTCCAGCGCGTGCTCGACGTTCAGCTGGAAGTCCCACAGCACCTCGAGGCGGCCCGCCTGCACGTCCTCGGCGTACGCCACCCGCACCGCCTCGGCGAAGGAGGGCCCGAGCGCGTCGTCGCCGCGCGACGGGTTGCCGGCGGCCAGCACCAGCACGGGCGGGCAGGGCGTCACGGCGCGTCCCTCCGCACCGAGGCGAGCGGGCGCCCGTCCGCGTCCACCACGTCGACGACGAGCGGCATCTGCCCCAGCGCATGGGTGGCGCAGGACAGGCACGGGTCGAAGCTGCGGATCGCCACCTCCACGCGGTTGAGCAGCGCCTCGGTGGGCTCGTGCCCGTCGAGCTCGTCGCGCGCGACGGCGCGGATCACCTCGTTCATCGCGGTGTTGTTGTGCGTGGTGCTGACGATGAGGTTGCACATCGTCACCAGATCGTCGGGCGCCACCTTGTAATGGTGGATGAGCGTGCCCCGCGGCGCCTCGATGACGCCGACGCCCTCGGTGCGGCGCGGGCCCGAGGTGGTGAGCGGCCCGTCGGACAGCGCGTCGTCGTCGAGCAGCCTGGCGATCACCTCGGCGGCGTGCAACAGCTCGATCAGGCGCGCCCAGTGGGAGGCCAGCGGGGCGTGCGTCACCGCGCCGCCGAAGGCCTTCCGGAACGTGACGCGCTCGGCCTCGGCGAGCGGGGTGTCGATGAAGTCACAGTTCTGAACGCGTGCGAGCGGCCCCACCTTGTACCAACCCGTCTCCGGCCCCAGCGCGGAGAGGTACGGGAACTTCATGTAGCTCCAGCTCTTCACTTCCTCCTCGATGCGCGAGCGGTACTGCTGGCCGTCGACCCCGTCGAAGAGGATCTCGCCGTCCGGCCCGCGGGCGCGCAGGGTGCCGTCGTACAGCTCGAGCGCGCCGTCCTTCCCGACGAGGCTCAGCAGGTTCGAGCGCGCCACGCCGAAGCGATCGAAACGCTCTCGGTTGGCGAGGTGCAGCGACGACACCAGCCGCACGCCCTCCCGTGCCCACTCCAGCACGCCGGGCAGCGCCGCCCGGAGCTCGTCGCGCTCGGCCCGCGTCACGCGCTTGTTGACGCCGCCGGGGACCGCGCCGGTGCCGTGCACCCGCTTGCCGGCGGTGACGCGGATGACTTCCTGCCCGAACTTCCGCAGGAACACCCCTTGCCGCGCCAGCTGGGGCTGCGCCGCGGCGACGCCGACGATGTTGCGCTTCGCGGGATCGCTGTCGAAGCCGAACAGCAGGTCGGGCGACGCGAGGTGGAAGAAGTGGAGCGCGTGCGACTGGAGGATCTGCCCGTAGTGCATGAGGCGCCGCACGCGATCGGCCGTGGGCGTCAGCGTCGTCGCGCCCACCACCAGGTCGAGCGCCTTGGCGGCGCCGAGGTGGTGGCTCACCGGGCAGATACCGCACAGCCGCTGCACCATCACCGGCACCTCCCAGTACGGCCGGCCCTGGATGAAGCGCTCGAAGCCCCGGAACTCGACGATGTGCAGGCGCGCCTGCTGCACGTGATGGTCCGCGTCGAGCAGCAGCGTCACCTTCCCATGGCCCTCGACCCGCGACAGGGGATCGATCGCGATTCGCCTCAGGCCCCCGGTGGACGGCGCGGTCTCGAGCGTGGGCATCGTTCGTCCCTTCAGTCGTAGGTCATCAGCCCGTGGCCGAGCTGCGGCGTCCGGCCGGCGATGAGCGCGGTGAGCAGCTCCCAGAAGGCGTCGGCCGACGGCGGGCAGCCCGGGAGGAAGTAGTCGATGCGCACCACGTCGTGCAGCGGGTGCACCTGGTCGAGCGGCAGCGGCAGCTCGGGATCGTTCGGGATGCGCGCGTGTGTCGTGCTGGGCCCGGTGAGGTACACGGTCTGCAGGCAGTCGCGCACGTCGAGCGAGTTGCGCTGCGCGGGCAGCCCGCCGGTGATCGCGCACGCGCCCACGGCCACCAGCGTCTTGCACTGCTTGCGGAACTCGCGCAGCACGTGGACGTTCTCGGCGTTGCACAGGCCGCCTTCGACGAGCCCGAGGTCGCACCGCCCGCAGTGCTTGAGATCCGTGAGCGGCGAGCGATCGAGCTCCACCACCTCGAGCAGCTCGAACAGGCGCTCGTCGATGTCGAGCAGCGACATGTGGCAGCCGAAGCAGCCGGCGAGCGACGTGGTGGCCACCCGGAGCTTCCTCGCGGGGCGCTGCGGGGCGGTCACGGTCGGCCTCCCTTCGCGGGCGCCACCTCGTCGATGGGTTGGACGTCATAGCGGCGCTCGCCGATGGGCACGTCGAAGCCCCTCCGCTTTCGGAGGATGACGCCCACCGGGCAGACCTCGGCGGCCTTGTCGCTCACCGACAGATCGGTGTCGCCCAGCTTCCCCGACTCGGCGTTGACGATGAGGTGCTTGGCGATGCCGCGGCCGGACAGCGCGAAGACGTGCTTGCCGTCCACCTCGCTGGAGGCGCGCACGCAGAGCTCGCAGAGGATGCAGCGGTTGAAGTCGAGGAGGATGTCCGGGTGGCTCGCGTCCACCGGGCGGTGGGGAAACAACGGGTTGAACTGTGGGTTCGTCATGCCCAGCGCGTAGGCGGTCGCCTGCAGCGTGCACCGCCCGCTCTGCTCGCAGGACGGGCAGAAGTGGTTGCCTTCGGTGAAGAGGAACTGCACCAGCGTGCGGCGTGTGTCGTTGAGCTCCGCCGTGTTGGACTCGACGTGCTGGCCGTCCTGCGCGGGGGTGGTGCACGAGGCGGCGGCGCGCCCGTTCACCTTCACCATGCACACCTTGCAGCTGCCGTGCGGCTTGAATTCCGGGTGGAAGCAGAGGTGCGGAATGAACACGCCGGAATCGAGCGCCGCCTGGAGGATCGACTGGCCCGGCGTGAAGGGCACCGGGCGGCCGTCGAGCTCGAAGGTGCCGGTCATGGCACGTCCTCCTCGAAGTGCGCGGCGGGGTCGTCGCGGCCGGTGATCTCCCGCGCCGGGGCGAGCGCCTCGTCGAGGTCGAAGGACGGCAGCACGTCGAAACTGCGAATGCGCCGCTGGTACGACGGGCGGAACTGCTCGAGCGTGTCCAGCACCGGGTTGGCGGCGGTGTGGCCCAGGCCGCAGTGGCTGGCGGTCTTCAGCACCGCAGCGATCTGCTTGAGCTCCTTCAGGTCGCGCCTGGTCCCACGGCCGTCGACGATGCGCCGCATCGCGCGGTGCATCAAGCTGGTGCCCACGCGGCACGGCGTGCAGAAGCCACAGCTTTCGTGGGCGAAGAAGCGGGCGAAGTTCTCGGCGACCTCCACCATCGATCGCGTGCCGTCGAAGACCATGAAGGCGCCGGCGGTGGGCACATCCTCGAAGCCGAACCGTCGCTTGAAGCCCTCGCCCGAGAGGCACACGCCCGACGGCCCGCCGACCTGCACGGCCTGCGGGCTCTTCGCACCGCACAGATCGAGGAGCTCGGCGATCGACGTGCCCCACGGCAGCTCGTAGAGGCCCGGGCGCGCGACGTCGCCGGACACGGAGTGGAGCTTCGTACCGCTCGAAGCCGGCGTGCCCTTCGCGGTGAACCACGCGGCGCCGTGCTTCGCGATCAGCGCGGCCGCGGCCAGCGTCTCGACGTTGTTCACCACCGTCGGGCGTTGCTTGTAGCCATGGGTGACGGGGTACGGCGGCCGGTTGCGGGGAATGCCGCGCTTCCCTTCGAGCGATTCGATGAGCGCCGACTCCTCGCCGCAGACGTAGGCGCCGGCACCGAGGTGCAGCTCGATGTCGAAGTCGAAGCCCTTCACGCCACGCACGTTTCGCCCGAGCAGCCCTGCGTCCCGCCGCGCCTGTAGCGCCGCCTCGAGCGCATCGCGCAGGAAGAGGTACTCGCCGCGGAGGTAGAGGAAGCCCTGCTGCGCCCCGACGACCAAGGCGCAGATCGTCATGCCGTCCAACACGAGGTCCGCGTGGCGGCGCAGCAGCACGCGATCCTTGAAGGTCCCTGGCTCGCCTTCGTCGGCGTTGCAGACCACGACGCGCTCAGGGCCGGGCGCGACGCGGCACGCGCTCCACTTGGCGGCCGTGGAGAAGCCCGCGCCCCCACGCCCCCGCAGGTTGGACTTCGTGAGCTCCTCGAGGACGGCTGGTGCGCCGCGGGCCAGCGCGGCGTCGAGCGCCTCGCCGGGGGCCAGCGCGCTCTGCAGCACGAGGTCCGCGCGGTGGATCGTGTCCGTCACCTCGAACAGCTCGGCGGGCCAGCGCTCGAGCGGCGTGCGCCCGCGGATGAGCGCGGCGATGACGCCGATGCGCGCGGGATCGAGCCGGCCGATGGCGCGCCCGTTGACCAGCAGCGCGGGGCCCTGGTCGCACAGCCCCGTGCAGGAGGTGGTGCCCACGCTGACGAGCCCGTCGCGGCTCACCTCGCCCGGGTGCACGTCGAAGGCACGGCACAGCGCGTCGCGCAGCGCGTGGCTGCCGAGCAACTCGTCGGTGATGTTGTCGCTGAACAGCACGCGGTACTGGCCGCGCGGCTCGGTGGACAGGAAGGCGTAGAAGCCGGCGACGCCCTCGACGCGCGCGCGCGGCAGGCCCAGCGCCTGCGCCACCTCGGTCACGTCGCGCGGCGTGACGACGCCGTTGGTGTGCTGCACGTCGCGCAGGATTTGCACCAGCCGCGAAGGGTCGTTCCGGTGCCGCTGGAGCAGACCCCCGAGGGCCGAGGTCGTCAGTGCCATGGCACACGCGCGGCGACGCAAGAGGCGTGCCCCCCGGGTGGCCCGGAGCCGGGCGCTGGTGCCCGCTGGAAATGCGTCGCCCAACCGGCCCGCGAACCGCTTGCGCACCTCCCGTCGGCCGCGCCCGCGCGGGTGCCGATTCCAGTCCTGCGGTAGCGCCCGCGCGGCCAAGTTGGCGCGCCGCGCGCGTTGCCTAGAATCGAGGCATGGCCGATGTACCGAAGCCCGGGCAGTCGCCGGGATCCGCCGCCGCGACTGCCGCTTCGCCCACCGCTCAACCCGACGCCGCGCGCGCGCCGCTGAAGACGCCGCTGAGCCGCGTGAAGCCGCGCACCGGCGCGCCGACCGGGCCCATCATCGGCATCGATCTCGGCACGACGAACTCGTGCGTGGCGGCGGTGCGCGGCGGCAAGCCCTTCGTCATCCGCTCGCGCGAGGGGCACAACACCATCCCCTCCATCGTGTCGCTGACCGCGAAGCACCAGCTCGTCGTCGGCCACCCGGCGAAGGCGCAGCTGGTGTTGAACCCGAAGCAGACCGTCTTCGGCGCGAAGCGGCTCGTCGGCCGGCCGTACGTGTCCGACGTCGTCGGGCTGGTGAAGGAGCACTTCCTCTACGAGATCGTCGAGGGCGCCGACGGCGAGGCGGCGGTGAAGCTGGGCCACGACGTGTTCACGCTGCAGCAGCTGTCCGCGATGATCCTCGTCGAGGCGCGGGAGCTCGCGAGCCAGGAGCTCGGCGTCGAGGTGCAGCGCGCGGTCATCACCGTGCCCGCCTACTACAACGAGCACCAGCGGCAGGCGGTGCGGCAGGCGGGCGCGCTCGCCGGCCTCCACGTCGAGCGCATCATCAACGAGCCCACCGCCGCGGCCATCGCCTTCGGGTACGGCCGGCAGCTCGAGAAGACGGTGCTGGTCTACGACCTGGGCGGCGGCACCTTCGACGTGTCGCTCCTGCAGCTGTCCGACAAGGTGTACGAGGTGATCGGCACCGCGGGCGACACGTTCCTCGGCGGCGTCGACTTCGACAAGGCGATCGCCGACCACCTCGCGACGATCGTCCAGGAGAAGCTGGGGCCCGACTTCCCGGTGCATACCGTGCGGGAGCGGCTGGTGGAGGCGGCGGAGGTCGCCAAGCGCGCGCTGTCGGAGCAGCAGGAGGCGCGGGTGCACGTGCCCTGGCTCGCGCAGCCGCCGGGGCAGCCGCCGTTCGAGCTGGACGTCAAGCTCACGCGCCCGCAGGTGGAGGATCTCGTCAGCGGCCTCGTCAACCGCACCATGGAGGTCTGCATGGAGGTGCTGAAGACGGCGGGCAAGACGCCCGCGGACATCCACGAGGTCATCCTCGTCGGTGGCCAGTCGCGCATGCCGATGGTGCACGACACCATCGAGTCGTGGCTCTTCAGGGCGCCGAACAGCGCGGTGCACCCGGACGAGGCGGTCGCGCTGGGCGCGGCGCTGTTCGCCCACTCGCTCGGCCTCGAGGAGGGCGTGACGCTGATCGACGTGCTGCCCATGTCCATCGGCGTCGGGCTGCCGGGCGGGCGCTACAAGCGCATCATCGAGCGGAACACGAAGCTGCCGCACGCGCGGACCTACGGGATCGCGACGGTGCGCGACGACCAGGAAGAGCTCGAGATCTCCATCTACCAGGGCGAAGGCGAGCTCACCGACGACGTCGAGTACCTCGGCACCGCGAAGCTGGGCCCGCTGCCCAGGGGGCCGAAGGGCGCCGTCACGCTGGCGGTGGAGTTCGCGCTGTCCTCCGAGTGCCTGCTGACCGTCACCGCGCGCGACGCCAAAGGGCGCTTCGAGGTGAAGTCGGTCTTCTCGACGCGCGACACGCCCGAGGTGGTGAAGGCGCGCGTCGCCCGCGCCGAGCGGATCGCCGCGGCAGTGAAGGCCGCGAAGACCGCGGCCGCCAACAAGCAGACGTCAGCGACGGCGGCGCCGGCGGGCGGAGGCTTCCTCTCGCGGCTCATCGGCCGCATGTTCGGCGGCCGGAAGAAGTAGCGCCCGCGCCCGCGGACCTACTGCCGCAGCACCGTGACGGCCTCGCGGGTCGCGATGTCCTTGAGCAGCTGCGCCGACCGCTCGGACGACGGCTCGGCCGCCACCACGTCGGACAGGCTCACCACGCCGGCGAGCCGGCCTTCCTTGTCGATCACCACGGCGCGCGAGCGCTTCTGCTCGGACATCTTCCGCTCGAGCACGCGGAGGTCGTCGTCGGGCCGCACCGCCAGCACCGGCGTCTTCGTCATGATCCGCGAAACGGCCGTGGACAGCGGCAGGTCGGCCGCCACCAGCCGGATGGCCAGGTCGCGATCGGTGACGACGCCGATGATCTGGTCGTTCTCGTCGATCACCGGCACGAAGCCGATCTTCTCGTCGCGCATCAGGCGGGCGCAGTCGATCGCGCGATCCGTGGGCCTGCAGGAATACACCTTCACCAACATCAGGTCGCGTACCAGCATGGCTCCTCCTCGGTGAGAGCCGCGAGGTGGTGCATCGCGCATTCCAGTGCGCATGCACGGGCGGTTGCGGCGCGCGCGCCCGCAGCGGGTGCGTCCAGGGCGGCTGGTGGCGCGAATTTCCACACCGCGGCGGCTCACCACGCGCCGCGAAACGACACCGCGCGGCCCACCGTCGAGACGGGCCGCGCGGATCGACCGACGAGGCGACGCGCTAGGGGATCGCCTGCGCGCCGACGTCCTTCACCGCGCCGAAGAACTTGCCCGCGTCCCCCACCGGGTAGCGGTTCGCGAACATCGACACCTTCGTCGTCAGCTTGCCCTGCTTGTTGAGGCCCATCGCCTCGCGGAACTGGTTCGCCGGCGAGTTGGCGTCGTAGTCGGCCTTCTCGGAGTAGCGCGCCGCCAGCATGCCTTCGAGGTACGCCTTGTCGACCGGCAGGCCGGCGGGGATCTTGTCGGTGTTGTCC
The DNA here is from genome assembly GCA_040755835.1 of Myxococcota bacterium. GTDB lineage: Bacteria > Myxococcota > Myxococcia > Myxococcales > Myxococcaceae > JADLDB01. Next base: position 8,011 of record JBFMAB010000076.1, on the reverse strand, counting down.
TTGACGCTGGCGAACTCGAGGTCGCCGAACTGCGCCACGCGCAGGGTCAGCTTCGTGTTGCTGTTCGGGCTGTACTCGAAGTCGGCGGCCTTGTTCCCGAAGAAGACGTTGCGGTCGATCTTCAGCTCGTTCTCACTGAACAGCGCGTGCCGCATGCCGCCCTGGATGTTGCCGCCGAAGATGTTGTCGTGGACGTCGTAGGTGAGCCCGGTCTTGATGTCGAAGCCGTAGCCCATGTCGAGGAAGTCCTTCACGCGGCTCCAGGTGAAGAGCACCGTGTTGTTGGCGAACTCGACGTGGCCGCACACCGTCGACAGCTTCGCCTTCGGGCCCGAGCCCTTCGTGGCGCAGGTGCCGTACAGCTCGGCCGACGTCATGCGGTTGGCGAGGAAGACGTTGTTCTTCACCGTGAAGGTGCCGTCACGCACGCCGGCCTGGATCGCGAACATCGCGCAGTTGGCGAACACGTTGTTCTGGATGACGACGTTCCCGCCCTTCGCGGAGCTGGAGATCGACAGGCACGGCTCGGCCACCGTGGGCTTGTCGTCGCCGCCCTTGGCCGGGGCGATCGTCAGCATGCCGGTGTCCACGCCGGCCGGCTTGCCTTCCGTGCGGTGGTACGAGTTGCGCTGCCCCATGTCGAAGACGAAGCCGTCGACGACCAGCCCGTCGACCTCGCCCTTGAACTGCCACAGCGCCTTGCGCGACTTCGCGCCCGACGCGTTGTCCGGCTGGAAGAGCGTCGCGTTGGCGACGGGATCGCGGGCGGCGAAGTCCTTCGAGAAGCCGCCGTACAGCTTGAGCGCCTTCGGGAACTCGATGAAGCCGATGTCGAAGGTGCCCGAGTAGACGCCGCCGCACACGGCGACCGTCTGGCCCGACTTCGCCTTCTTCACCGCCGCGTCGAGGTTCTTGAATGGCGCGTCCTTCGTCCCCGCGTTCTTGTTGTCGCCCGTCTCCTTGCAGACGAACAGCGCGTCACCGAGCTCGGGCAGGGCCCCGGCCTGGGCCACCCCGGGAAGGGCGAGGAGCGCGGAGAGGACGACGGCGGACCAGCGCGTGGACGGCTGCTGCATGGGAGACCCCCTGTGGCGTTGTGGCGGGGACACGACCACCGCGCCCCCGGGGTCTCCGGTACCCCGGGCCACGGGCAGCGACCTTGATACGGGTCAGCCCCTCCGCCGGGACGCGCACTACACTGGGGCGCCATGCGGCGGCCCGTGGCGGTGGGACTCCTGGCGCTGGGCCTCGCGGCGGCCGGGTGCAAGCACCCGATGCAGAAGGCGCTCGAGCGCGGCGACTACGCCGGCGCGTGCCGCGCGTGGTGGGACGATCCGGGCGCGCACCGGCTGGACGACGCGGTGTCGGCGCCGCTCGACGACTGGCTCCGGCGCGGGACGACGCTGCGGCTGCGGCTCGAGGTGCTGAACGCCTCGGCGCTCGGCGAGGGCCTGCCGGGCCTCGACGAGCTGGTGTTCGACGGAGAGCCCCAGCTGTACCGCGTCTCCATGGCGCTGGAGGGCGCGCCGCCGGGCACGGTGGTGGAGGTCGAGCCTCCGGCGCTCGCCCTGGGCCACGAGCTCGTCCAGCTCGCGCCGCGCGCGGACGCGGCCCCGACGGCGGAGCGCCTGGCGATCTTCGTGAAGACGCCCGAGCGCCCGGCGCTGGAGCCGATCCCGCCGCAGTACCTTCCGAGCCAGTACGTGGAGGAGACACTGCCGGGGAAGTTCCGCTACCGGACCGAGTGGGATCCGCAGTCCGTCGCGTTCGCGGTGATGAGCGGCGGCCTGAGCCTCGTCTTCGCGCCGCCGCAGCAGGTGGCCTTCCCCGTGCCGGAGACCGCGGCCGAGAAGAAGAAGCGCGCCGCGCACGAGAAGGCGCAGGCGCAGGCGAAGGCGGCCCACGACGAGGCCGAGCGCAAGCGCGTCGAGGCGTCGCGCGGGGCGATGGAGGCGATCGTCGCGACGAACCGGGAGCGGCTCGCCGCGCACGAGGCGATGCTCGCGCGCCGCCAGGTCTTCCTCGAGCAGTGGGCGCGGGCGCTGGAGCCGACGTGCCCGCTCACCGAAGGAGGCCGCATCACCCTGGCGCCCGGTCAGACCTGCGCCTTCGTCAACTGGGGGAAGTGGGCGAAGGAGACGGTGCCGGGCTCGAGCTGGCACGTCGGCACGCGCGTGCAGTACGAGTTCTCGGCGGCGACGCCGCCGTGCCCGTGGACGCTCGAGGATCGGCTGGCGCTGCCCGGCGCGTCGGCGTCCGAGTGGCCCCGCGCCGTGAACGCGCGCTTCGCGGGTGGGCCCGTGCGGCTGGAGCTGAAGCTGGCCCCGGCGGCGCGCTAGAAGGTGCCGGAGAACGCGACGCCGTTCGGCATCGGCATCACCCGCAGCGTCGTCTTCGGGTTCACCCGGCCGTGGAAGAGCAGGGGCACGCCCACGCCGACCGCGCTGCCCACCAGCATCCCGACGAGGACGTCGCTGGCCCAGTGCTTGTCCGCCGCCAGCCGGAGGATCGCCGTGGTGGTGGCCAGCGGGATGCCGACGAGCCACGCCACCCACGCGTGCCGGTAGCCGCGGAGCGTCATCACCATCGCCGCGGAGGTCGCGATCGCGAAGCTGAAGCTGGTGTGCCCGCTGAAGAAGGAGAGGTTCGCGTCGGCCGGATCCTTCCCGGAGGCGATCAGCTCCGGCGGCGCGCCGATGCTGTAGGGCCGCGCGCGGCCGACGAGGAACTTGGTCAGCTGCGTCAGCGCCAGCGCGCCGAAGGTGGCCTCCGCGACCAGCACCACGTCGACGGGCATCGTCTCGAGCAGCGTGCCGTCGCGCCAGGCCAGCAGCGCGTCGAGCCCCAGCAGCGAGATCGGCAGCGCGACGAAGCCCGTCATGTCGCTCACCGTGGCGATCGTCCTCACGCCGCTCGCGCTCGGCTCGAGCGCGGGGTTGAAGAGGCTGCGCACGGCGGTGTCGAAGCCGTTCGTCGCGCACCACCGGCACGCGGCCGGCGCCAGCGAGGGCTTCGCCAGCTCGGTGCCGAGCCACGCGGCGATCAGCACGCCGGTGACGGGGAGATCGATGCGTGGATCCCACTTGAGCTGCGCGGGCCGCGTCGGCGCCGGGGCGGTGCCGGCGGCCGGCGTCGTGGGCTCGCCGGCGGAGACCGTTGCAGGCGCCGTCGCGGGTGGCTCAGCAGGGGCCGCGGCTTCCGCCGGCGAGGGGTCCACACCGAGCGCCAGCGCGAGGACGAGGGCGAGCATGGAGCGCATGGTAGGCGCGGACCCCGAGGGAGGGAATCGCGGCGTGAGCGCCTCCGGGGTGACGGCGGCGGAGCGCGCCCCGCGCCACCGGGCGGTGTCAGCGCGTCGGCAGCGGGTGGCCGGCCTCGGCGGCGGCCGCCTCGCCCGCCGCGCGCGGCGTCTCCGGCTCGAGCAGCGGCCGCGACGGCCAGAAGGCGATCCCCAGCAGCACGAGCCACAGCACCAGCGTGAGCTCGAGCCCGAGGAACGCCGCCAGCTTCACCGCCGACAGCGCCGGCCACGCGAAGCGCACCAGTATTCCGGAGGCGACGCCCACCAGCACCAGCGCAAAGGTGACGCGCGCGAGCAGCTGAAGCGCCGGGCGCCGCAGCACACCCGCCCAGCCCACGAGGTGCACGATCACGAAGACGGTGAGCGGCACGGCGAGGAGGTGTGGCACCGTCGTCTCGAGCAGGCCCGCGAGGCTGCGCGGGCGCGTCATCGCGTCCGGTGCCCCCCGATAGAAGGCCTCCACCGAGGCGAGCGAGCAGCCCAGCTTCATCGCGAACAGGACCGCCGCGGTCACCAGCTGCACGAGCACGAAGCCGGCGAACACCAGCACGAGCGGGCGGAACGCGGCGAGGCGGGCCTTCACGCGGCGCCTCCGTCGCGCCCAAAGCGCAGCAGCAACGCCGCCGCCCCCGCGGCGAGGAAGCCCATCGCGGTGAGCGAGCTGGCGACCCGCAGCGTGGCCGCCGCCGGCGTGCCCAGCCAGGTGACCACGAAGGGCGCCGCCAGGTCGAGCGCGCACGCCAGCGTCGCTCCCCAGGTCAGCACCGCGCGGCTCCGCGCCCCGAGCGGGCTCACCACCAGCAGCGAGCCCAGCATCAAGAGGAGGAAGCCGTAGAGGAACGCCGCGCCGTGCAGCTCCTCCACCAGCGCGGTGAGAGGCAGGCCCGTGCCGGGCTCGCCGGTGCCGAGGTAGTACTCGAAAACGCCCGCGGGGGTCAGCCCGCCCGCCAGCGCCCGCTGGGCGACCAGCGCGGCGAGCAGGACGAGCGCGAAGCCGAGGAACAGGCGCACGGGCGGCCGCGATCGCGACAGCGCGTCGCGCGTCGGGGAGACGAGGAACTTCATGGCGCGCGCGCCCCCGCGTCGAGGGCCGGCTTCACCGTGGGGCCCGCCGCCCGGAGGGCCTGCAGCAGCCACCGCGCGGTCTCGGAGATGCTGCGCGCGCTCAGCGTCGCGCCAGACAGCACGGAGACGTCGTCACCGAGCCCCAGCCGATCCTCGGCGGTCTTCCCCGCGAACTGCGCCAGCCACTTTGGCGTCGGCAGGTACTCCTCCGGCTCGAGGAAGACGGCGACGTCGATGCGCTTGAGGCGCCCGTCGGGCTCGAAGCCGATCGCGAGCGTCTCGTTCTTCGTGCGGACGCGGTGGGTGTGCAGCGCCGCGTACCCCAGCGTCGTCTCCCCCCGCGCCGCCACGTAGAACGTCACCATCCGCTCGGTCACCTTGACGCGCGCCAGCTTCTCGAGACGCGCCGCCATCTCCTCGGTGAGGAAGACGTCCCTGGGGGTGAAGCGCTCCGCGTCGGGGAACAGCGCCTTGAGCGCGGCCTCCGCGCGGGCCGTCTGCGCGGCGGCCGCGGCGGGCAGCAGTAGGATCGTGACGAGGAGCGCGCGCATCAGAAGACGAAGCCCACACCGAGGTTGAGGGCGTCGCTCTGCGTGCCGTCGCCCCGGAAGACGTGTTGCCAGTCGGCCTTTAGCACGGCGTTGGCGATCGGCTTGAAGTGGAGGCCCGCGGTGACCAGGTTGCGCGAGTTCGCGGGGCTCCGCGTGAAGCCGGGCGCCACCGCCTTGTGGGTGTCGAACGACTCGAAGCGCACGAAGGGGCTCAGGGACATGTCGCCGTCGGGCTGAAGCAGGCGCAGCACGTCGTAGGCCGCCTCGGCGTAGCCGCCCAGCACCTGCTCGCCGACCGTCGTGCCGTTCGCCGCGGAGATGAGGTCGGCGTCGCCCAGGCGGCCGTACACGAAGAGCCCTCGCAGCGAGAGGCCCTTGTAGCTGAACGCCGCGTGCGCCTCGCCCAGGAACAGCTCCCCCCTGACCAGCCGCCCGTCGACGGACACGCCCTGGCCGGAGCGGCCGAAGTAGCCCGCCACGCCGATCCGCACCGGCTCGAAGCTGTACTCGACGGACCCGACGCCCGCGAGGTTCTCGGCGATCGCGAGGGCGCCGCCCTGCCTGCCGCCGCGGACCCAGGACGAGGCGCTGAAGCGGCCGTCACCCGTCGCGTTCATGCCGTTGAGCAGGTACCCGCGGTAGCGCAGCCCCTTGTAATCGCCGTACACGCCGACGCCGTTCTCGTTCCACGTCGAGGGGATCAGCATCCGCTCGACCTGCGGGCGCTGCACGCCGAAGAAGAAGGGCGGCTCGTGGACCTCGTTGACGAAGCCCATCGGGACCAGCACGTTGCCCACGCGCACCGTCAGCAGGTCGTGCAGCTTGAAGTCGAGGTACGCGAACTCGACGCTCACCGCGCCGCCGCGATCGGTCGAGCCGTGCTCGAACTCGATCTCCGAGTTGAACACGATGCGGTCCGAGAACCGGTAGCCCGCGTACAACACCACCCGGAGCATGTCCGTCGAGCTCCGGCCGTTCGGCGCCGGGTCGTGCGAGTAGTAGGCCTCGCCGTAGCCGCCGATGCTGAGCCCCTTCGGGGTGAAGTACACCTTCGACGCCGCCGGGCCCATGCCGGCGTAGCCCTGGTACGTCGGCGCCGGAAGCGCGATGTCTTCCTTCAACCGGCGGACCTCCGCCGCCAACGCGTCGAACATCGACTGCGTCGGCACCGGCTCGGCCGCGGCCGCCGGTGTCCGCGCCTGCCCGTCCGTGGCTTCCGGCACCACCGCCGCCTCGGGCGCTCCGGCCGGCGCGGCCGCCTCCTCCACGCCGCCGTCCTGTGCCCACGCCCCCGCCGCCACCAGCACCACCACGATCATCATTCGATTCAGCCGCATGGACCACCCTTTGTTTGATTTTGACTTTCATTCGCAAGAATGCCGGGCCGCCGTCAATGCTCTCGTGCGGGCGAGGGTGGTGTCGGGCTGATGGAGCCCAGAAGCGGCGCCCGGCGCACTCCCGCGGTCGCGGTCAGCGGGGGTTCTTCCAGGTGTTCAGGCGAGCGCCGAGGGTCTTCGAGGCGTGGACCGTCTCGTCGGGCGCCACGACGATCACGCTGGCGCCCAGGCGCTCCGCGAGCCGCGCGCCCTTCTTGGGCCCGAGGATGAACACGGCCTTGGTGAGGAACTCGGCGTCGACCGCCGTCTTCGCGAGCACCGTGGCCGAGATCGAGCCAGTCGCGGGGCGGCACGTGCGCGGATCGATGAGGTGGTGGTAGCGCACCCCGTCCTTGACGAAGAAGTGCTCGTAGTCGCCGGAGGTCGAGAAGGCGGCGTCGGAGACCTCGACGCGGGCGAAGGTCTCGTCGCGCGGGCTGCGCGGATCGCGAACGCCTGCGCGCCATGGCCGGCCGCCCTCGCTGCCGGCGAGGTAGAGATCGCCGCCTGCCTGCACGAAGAAGTGCTTCAGGCCGCGGGCGCGCAGCCGGCTCACCGCCTGGTCCACACCCCAGCCCTTCACCACGCCGCCCAGGCCCAGGCGCATTCCCTTCGTCGGGAGGCGGATCGTGCAGGCGCGCTCGGGGCTCGGGGAGGGCAGCGGGCGCAGCTCGACGCGGCGCCAGTTCACCAGCCGGCAGCGCTTCGCCAGCTCGTCTACCGGCGGCACCTCGCCCGTCTGGTCCGTGCCGAAGCGCCACACGTCGCGCAGCGCGGCCCACGTCGGGTCGAAGAGGCCGTCGGTCCGTTTCGCCCCGGCGAGTGCGACCCGGACTACCTCGCACACGTCCGCCGGAGCGGGGACCGCCGGCCCGCCCGCGCCGTTGTTGACCTGGGAGAGCGCCGAGCCAGGCCTCCACTCGTTGAGGCGCTCCTCGATGGACTCGAAGACGGCGAAGGCGTCGGCGAAGGCCGCTTCGCGCGCTGTCTCGGGGAGGTCCGTCGGCAGCGCGACGGTGACGTGGGTGTGCATCAGCTCGCGCGTCCGGCGGGTGAACAGCGCGGCCGCGGCGTCGTCCCCGTGGGCGAGCCCCCCGTCGGCGTCGCGCACCCCGCCGTCCGCGCCGGGGGCGGGAGGGACTGCCGCCAGCGCGAGCAGGGCGAGGACGGGGAGCGGCGTCACGGCCTCCCCCCACGCACGACCGCGAGGCCCCGCGCGGGGCCTCGAGCGCAGGGGAGCGGATCGGCGACGTCGTGGGCGGCTTCGGCTTCGGCGCGTGAAGCATCCACGCCGAGCGCCGGCCGAAGCGCAAGGGTGAGCATGGGCACATGCTAGCCCAGAGGCCTTCAGCTCAATTGACTTCTGGGGTGGGCCCGAGCGTCCAACGGTGCCGACGGCCAGGTCTGCTTCGCCGAGGCCAGGGGTTCATGTCGTATGTCCAGGGCAGCTCGAGCGGCAGGGGGAGCGACACATTCCACGAGTAACGCGATTCGCCGGAGCCAACCCATCGTGCGCGTGGGAACTCGGGCGGGCGTCCCGCCGCTCAAGCCCGCGTGAGCTTCGCGCCGCTGCACCCTCAGCGTCGCGCGCGCCCTAGCAGGGTGTTGAGAAACGCCGGTCAGCGAGGCCGGCATCGTTGTTCGTGAGATTCATGACTCGTTCGCTTCGTTGCTTCGCGGTCCGTTCGGCCTGCGGACCGCGGTCGGTTGCCGGTTCA